>NZ_QVMH01000030.1 GCF_010501035.1 Paludibacter sp. 221 | reverse complement strand
ATGAACAAAGGTAGAAAATAATTGAAATAAATTATTAATGACAAACAAATTGTTTATTTGAAAAAATTGTTTTTTACAACAGTATCTTTTTCAAGTTGCTTTTTCAACTCCGCTTGTGCATCGGCTTTGGCTTTCTTTAGCATATATCGGTCATGCTCGGCTTTGAGGTCTGTCGGGCATACATATTTGGCGTTATACAGGTCTTTGCCGAAGAAACGGATATTATCTATATAATCGCACCAAAGCGTTGCATCATTGATTTTGTAGCCGTTTCGGATGCAGATGCGGACGGATTGCCAATACTTGTCGATATTCTTCCAACCGCTGTCCATGATACGCTTTAATAGCTTGGTGTATCCTGTCTTCATCAGTGTTTCGGCTCGGCTGTCAGTCAACAGGGTGCGGAACAGGTCTAACGGCTTTTGTCCGTATAATCCCTTTTTGTAGCCTGTTCTTTTCAGTTCGGGGATTAGTTTCTGTTGTGGGTAGACAACGCCTGTGAAGATACGGTCATATACGCATTCCGAATACGGGTTGCTCTTTTCTGTGCGCAGTTCTAAATCGGTGTGGAATATCCACGCATCATAGTAGCAAGTACCCATTGTCTGACGAAGTTTTGCGAATGTGCAATGCTTTCCGTTGGGGGCAATCCACCGTTGCATAACTTCCGAATAATCGTATTTAGGCGTTTCTCCGACCTTTACCGAACAGAATAACATTACAGAACGCAATACTTGATAACCTGCATGGGCGGTTACTACCGTCATGTAGTAACGAGCGTTGAATGTCCGTTTCTTGGTAGTATCTACCGTTAGTTTGGTGTTACAGTTCGGGCATTTGCATTCCGTTAGGGTGGCAACCAAATACCCTGCTCCCTGCCACGAATGACCGCATTTAGTACAAGTTATCACTCCCTTATCGGTTCTGCGCCCGATATGGTCGATACCGTTCTCACAACCCCATTGTATTTGCTCTTTCGTGAGTTTCGGTAGGGTTCTACTCGCTTCTACTACTTGTTTTTGGAATTTATTCTGCGGTTTCATAGCTCAAAAATTGAATAGGTTGGGGATATTATTGACTTCGGGTTGCTTGGCTTTCAGCTTGGCGTTACCCTGTTTCGTTTTGGCATAGGCTTCGTCCTGTACTTTCTGAATGGCTTTTTGCCGTGCCTGTGCCTTTTCTTCATCAGTCAGAATAATGGCGTGGTTTACCACCACATTGCAGTTGATTGGCTTGCCCACCTCGATACTATCCTCATCGTAGTAATGCAGGACAAGGGAGTAAATTTCATCGTCTGTAAATCCACATATTCCGCTTTGTTGCACGTAATTGAGAATGTAGGTTATACAATCATCTATGTTCTTGTTCGGCTTGGCATAGACAGGGGCAAACAGTTCATCGGTCTGCGCTCTCTGTTCCAAATAACTCTGTATTGTTACTTTGAAGTAATCGGTTGCTTTATTTTCTGTTTTCATCGTTCTTGGGATTTGTGGGGCGAATTGCTCCGCCCCGTGTGAATACTTAATTTAATCCGAAATAATAGGCTAAACGTTGCTCTTGGGATTTAGGGAAAATCCAACCTGCCAACTTCTTGCCGTTAAATGTAAGATGACTGTTAAATCGTCCGCCCATTGTTTTGAGTTCATCTTTGATTGCTTTGGTATCTCCGAAAACGGCTACCGCTTTGGCTGAATACTCGACCAATGTGCAACCGCCTGTGCTTTCCTCTGTCGGCTTGCTTTGTGGCGTTGTATCGGTCTTTTTGAGGTGTATATTGTCTTCATCCCCTGCGGTGTAGGCAAAATCTTCAATCGTGCGTTCGCGGTTATACACTGGCTCTTTTTCGATTATCCAACCGCTATACTTGCTTTTTCCCAAGTAATAACCGTCGCCCATGCTGTACTTTTCCCTGTGTTCGTACTCTTCGTTAAACTCGGCTAAATAGGCGGTTTCCTCAAAGTTGGATGCGTGTTTGCGCATTTCGGAAAATAAGTCCCTTTTGTGCTTTGAAAAGCCTATGATAACCGTCCGCTGTGTACTATATGAGTAGTAGTCGGTATAGCTGTCGCTCTCGTTTTGTCTTAACCGTGCTACGATAACCGCCTGTGCATCTTCGGGGAATATCTCGGCAAAACGTTTGCGCCCGATTTCCCTAACCTGCTCTACTCTGATTTTTTCCTGCTCGGCTTTTTCGTCTTCGGCTTTCTTCTGTCCGTGTGCCTGCTGAAGAAGTAATGCGACCTCGAAACTGTCCATAAATTGTGGGTTCTCGCTGTCATAGTAATAACCGATACCGAATTTTTCTTTCAATGGTCGGATAGTGTCGGTAGTATAGAACTCCTTTGTCCGCTGGCTAATCAATTTGTAAGCAATGCCCCAATCGTTTTGGCAGACTTCGTACACTACATACCTGTCATAGCTGTAACCCTCCATTTGGATAATCTGATTGACTTCTACCACTTGTTTGGCTCGGTCTATCTCCTTGTTTGCTCCTAATAAAAATACTTTGCTCATAACTGTCGGGATTAAAAAATGTAAGTGAATAAAAACCAGAAAAAGCCTATCAGCGCAATGAGAGAGAAAAGGCAGGATGCGATACCCTTTAGGATATTCCAACAGAAAACCACGCCCAAAACCACCCAAATAAAGTCGATGCCCCACACATAGAAACCTACTGCGGTCGCTACTATCTTTACCACCAATTTTATGCTGGATGGAAGGTTGATAGATTCCTGTTTCCTTTGTATTTTTTCTATTGTTCTCATAACGTCTGACTTTTTTTTTATGCCGTGACGGAGCCGGTATGATGAGTTCTGTTTCAGGAGCTATAAAAAGGTAGGTGTTAGCCCATGTCAAGATTTTTGCAGGAAATACGCTCGCCCGTAGGGAAAGAGGAAGATTTTTTGCAAAACCGCCCGGCGGCTTGATCTTGCAGGGGCGTCAAACGCCGAAAACACCTTTGCTGCTGACAACTGAACCATCAATAAAACCGGCTCTTACCAGGCATACAAAGAATGAGGAAGACGTTATATCGAGGGAACAGTAGAAAAAACTATATCAGTGATTGGTTATTATGAAAAACAATCACTACAACCGCCGAATTTATAGGCGATTGACCTGTCTTAGCTGCCAGTCTGATTTAGTTGGTAGCCACTCTATGCCATAGAAAAATAGAGCGGTAAATAGATAAATTGGAATATCTATTTTTGTTTCTCCGGGAATACAAATAGTTTATGATATGGAAATTATAAGTATAGAAAAGAGGGTTTTCGATTCGATGCTATCCCGAATGGAAACAGTTGCCAACAAGGTGGAAGCCTTGTGTGATGGTGTCAACGGAAAAAGCCTGAAAAAATGGCTGGACGGCGAAGATGTCTGCCGATTATTGAATATCAACAAAAGAACACTTCAGTCTTACCGGGATAAGAAAATCATACCTTATTCCCAATTCGTTCACAAAATATATTATAAGGCGGAAGATGTTGAGCGTTTATTGGAATCTTCACAGCGAAACAAAGAGAAGCCCTATGAAAAATAGTTTGTTGAGTAACTCCGACAAGGATGTGGTAACATTCTTCAAACTGTTGGAGAAAGCGGTTGAAGGGCTGGATTCCTGCCGGAGCCAGCGCCGGGAAGTTTTGAACGGAGAAACTTATCTGACTGATAAAGAATTATCTGAAAGATTAAGAATAAGCCGCCGGACATTGCAGGATTACAGGTCAGCAGGTAAAATCCCTTATTTCCTTGTTTGTGGCAAAATACTCTACAAAGAGAGCCAGATAGAGAAAATGATCGCTGACGGTTACAAAAAACCTATCGGTGAATACCTGTAACGGTTCGGTTGATGCCAATAAAAAAGCAATCCATGTCTGAATGGATTGCTTTTTTGTTGAGCATTGCTTACAATTAATTCATAAGTATTCGCATATCCGGGTTATGCCATAATAACATTGTCGGCTGGGAACGCTTTGTTATTATCCAATGCCTGAAAATCTCTGCATTTTCAGATTTTACACGAAAGGCAAGTGCGGTTATCATCTCCAAATTATACAATACCGTTATTCCGTTCTCGTGATTGAGATTCCGGCAAACTTTATCCATATCCAATACTTCGGACTTCAATATAGCCCGTATATTACTGTTTACGGCTGCAACGAACACGCCGAAAAGATCGGCTATCTGGTGTTGCGTAAGCCATATGGTTCCTTGATGTAGTTCTATATGAACCGTATTATTTTCTATTCTTATTTTTCCTCGTTCCATTATATTGTCTTTTTCTATTGGGGTTTACACTATTGTCATTTAATCTGAAACTGTCGTTTAACCGAATGCCCACCGGCATCTTTTCGTCTTCAAAAACGGCATATTTGCCCGTAATACGGCCAGACAAGCGTTTACTGTCTTCGCTTAACTTTTTATCGGTGATTTTCGCATATAGCTGGGTGGTAGAAATGGAGCTATGCCCCATCATCCGGCTAACCGTTTCTATCGGAACTCCCTCAGAGAGAGTTATATGCGTTCCGAAATTATGTCGAGCCATGTGAAATGTAATATGCTCAATATCACACAATTTCTCCAACTTACGAAAATGGCTGCACATGGCCGCAATGGTAGCGACATTAAATATCCTGTCGCCCTTACGCTCATCACGGTACTTCTCGATGATGCGAATCGGAATATCGAGAAGTTTTATATTACTTTCCGTTCCGGTTTTACTCCGGTTTATCCTGATCCAAAGACTGCCATCATCTTCCCGGATAAGGTGTTTTTCGGACAATTTCGTCAAATCGACATGCGCCAGACCGGTAAAGGTCGAAAATATGAACATATCGCGTGTGTGCCGCACTCTATCGTTTTCGATATGGGCTTTCATCAAGCGGTCAATTTCTTCGGCTTTCAGATGACGGCATTTTTTAGGAGGCTGTTCCGGATTGAAAGTAATAAACGGATCTCGTTTGATTGTTCCCTGGCTGACTGCTCGCCGAACAATCTTTTTAAGATTGATAAGATGCCCGGCTATGGTAGCCTGTGCCAATAGTCTATCAACCCGTAAATAGAGGTCGAAAGTATCAATGAAAGTTAGTGTCAGGCTGCGCAAGGTAACATCTTCGGCTTTTAACTTTTCGTTGATAAACATTTTAAGCAGTTCATAGCTGCGGTTGTAATGCCAAAGCGTTTCTTTTACCCGGTTTACACCAACCCGTTTGGCAAACTCCGTATTATGTTCCTCAAATAATTTGAGAAGCGTTTCCGGGCGGTGACCGATACCGTTAAGCGCATTTTTGACCATCTCGGCAGTAACGAAACCCCTGTTTTCAACAAGTTCGTTATAATGTCCGTCTATCTTTACTTTCAGTGCATCTATGGTGCGGTTGACTACAAGCGCCTGTTTACTTTTTCCAATGGCACGACCGGCTTTTCCGTCCCATATATCCGGGTGAATTTCAACTTTGGTTCCGATCTGGGCGATGCCGGTATCTATCGTTATCCGACCCAAGACTTGACACATCCCACTTTTTTTAATCTTTGTTTTATTGATATAAAACATCACGGAAAAAGTGCTGCGGAGCCGTTTTGTGGATTTTATCTCTTTTCCCATATCTATTGAGCCAATTTATATTTGTTTGTTACTCTCTTTTCCAGTTTACTCATGTCCTCGTTAATCTTGTCGTTGGTTACTTTTGCATAGATACGTGTTGAACGTAAATCTTTATGCCCCATCATGCGGCTGACAGTTTCCATCGGAACACCCTGAGAGAGAGTTATTTCGCTGGCGTAAGTATGCCTGCCGCAATGAAATACGAGCCTGCGTTCAATACCACATATTTTTGCGATCTTTTGCAGGTTAATGTTCAGACGCTTACAACTGAGCATTAACAGCAGTTTCCCCTCCGGGGCCATATCCCGGTATTTTTCAATAATCTGTATGGGTAATTCAAGCAGGGGTATTTCACAGGGAGTACCTGTCTTTTGGCGGGTGGTCTTAATCCACAGCATACCATCCTCGTCCTCGACTATATTCTTTTCGGAAAGATTACGCATATCACGGTAGGCCAAACCGGTGAAGCACGAAAACAGGAACATATCGCGCGTGAGGTAACGGTTCGGATGATCCAGGGGAGTGTTCATGATTTTATTCAATTCCGCACGGGTAAGGTACTTCTGCTGAGGCTTCGGACGTTCGGGAGAATAATCGGTAAAAGGATCACCGGTTATGATACCTTCGCAGATAGCGTATTTTATCATTTTTCGCATACGGGTAACAATACCCAAAATCGTGTTCGGCTTGCGCTTCATCTCCACACGCAGGTAAAAATCATACGATTCGATAAACGACATATCGAGTGCGGAAAAAGGAATATCTGAAACATTGTACTTGTGTTTCAGAAAGTTTTTCAGATGCCGGAGGGCATTCTGGTATTCAAAAAACGTAGAGGGTTCACGATTTATACCGACACGTTGCTCAAACTTCTCGTTATGTTTTTCAAAATAACGGACTAATGTTTCCTGGCTTGCGGCCATACCTTGCAGGACACATTTGACCTGTTGCGCCGTAACATTATCTTTTAGGGCTGCAAGCTCCTTGTAATGTGCATTAGCCGATACCCGTGTCTTGTCGAGTTTGGCATTTAGTTCGTTTGCCTCTTTGCTTTTTCCGCGAAGACGGCCTGCCGCAGTATCCCAAAGTGATAGTGAGGCATAACATTTCATACTGAATTTTGCGGAGGTTTCTCCGACTGTCAGACGGCCTATGACCGGGCATGTACCATCTGCTTTTGCTTCGTCTTTTTTCAGGTAAAACGAAACCTTTACTGCTTGTTTCATAACGCTTACTTTATAATGTAAAATTAACTGTTATTCAGCTATTTAGCGTTATGCAAAATGCAGCGGCAAGCTACATAGTTATCCTGATTCTGATAATCTTACGACAGTTTCCGCTTAATCAAGGAAAAGTCCTTTACTTTTGAGCGAAAAGCCCTCGTAGGTTGGCGTTCTTTGGATAAAATCACTTTCTTTCCTCTACTTCCTGTTACCCAAAATAGGCAACGGGATAGGGACAGAAACTTCGATTATCTACGCTATTTTTTGCACCTTACCCGAAGGTGTAAACCCCTACGACAACAGGCGTAACTCACCTGATTATAAGGCTCTTTCCGATTTTCGTTCCATTTATCGTTTTATGTCCACAGTTTCGCAACTACAACGACACTGGGTAAAGGAGTTCCCATTGAAACCGTTTCTAAAATGCTGGGGCATACCAATATTGAAACGACCCAAATCTACGCCCGCATTACTAATAATAAGATTAGTGATGATATGAAAGGACTTTCCGAGCAATTTACGGGTATTGAAAAAATCTATAAAAAAGTGGCTCAATAGTTACCTATTTCCAGTAGGTAACCAATGGGTAACGAATTAGGTAACGATTTTTATTCTAAAACATTAAAATATAAATAGATATGGAATTGCAAGTCATTCAAAACAAAATCTTTGAAGTCCGGGGATACAGGGTAATGCTGGACTTCCATTTAGCAGAGTTATATAATGTAAAGACAAAGGTTCTCAAACAGGCTGTCAAACGTAACATTCAGCGCTTTCCTTCTGACTTTATGTTTGAACTGGATAAAGAGGAATTTCACCAACTGGTCACAATTTGTGACCAGTTCCCCGAAACCCTAAAACACAGTTCTGTCAGCCCAATGGTTTTCACGGAACAGGGTGTAGCAATGCTTTCTACGGTGTTGAGAAGCCAAACAGCAATAGATGTTAATATCTCTATTATGCGGGCATTTGTCTTGATGCGACAAATGGTTATCGGATATGATGAACTTCTTAAACGTATTGAGGAACTGGAAGAAAGTACAGATGCACAGTTCAGTGAGATATACCAAGCTTTACCCCAGCTATTAAGTAAACCTGACCCCAAACCAAGAAAACCCATAGGATACAGAATACCTGATGAAGAAAAATAACTTATCACAAATTGTGATAACCTAATGATGGCGAGCCAACAAAGCCCGCCATTTTTTATTCCACTTACCCGAACTAATGCTTTTTTGCCAACTTCTTTTGCCGTAAACCACTCCCATAGGCAGTCATTCCATCGGGCGGTTATTCCTTTCCATTTCTATATGCAAAAGTATTTACGGCTTCTTAACGTCTTTGAAAGTTCAATCCCTAAAGGGTTTGATGTAAAAATCTTCCTGCTGCGTTTCACTTGAGAGTATTTTTCCACAAAAACTTGCAAAGACTAAAGCCTACACTTTCCGGCATATATGAAACGAAAACGACCGACCCGATGGAAAGACGCATATAAAAAAAGTCGGATTTACGAGAAGCAGGAAAAAAAGGTTATGAAACTCAACTCCCTCACCTCAAGAATCCGCATATATCTAAAAAATCAGAAGTTATGGAAGCAACAAGTTTAAGCGAAGCAAGGATTTATGTAGGTACATATGCAAAGTACAACGATGGCTCAATCGAGGGCAAGTGGTTTGACCTTTCCGACTTTTCGGACAAAGACGAGTTTTACGAAGCTTGCAAGGAGTTACACGCAGACGAAGCAGACCCGGAATATATGTTTCAGGACTGGGAAAATATACCGGAAAATTTAATCGGCGAAAGTTGGTTATCAGACAATTTTTTCGACATCCGGGATGCAATGGACGATTTAAGCGAAGATGAGCAGGAAGCATTTTTAGTGTGGTGTAATCACGGTTCGCACGACCTTTCAACCGAAGATGCAAACGACCTTATTTCTTCTTTCAGGGACGATTTTCAGGGCAAATATAATGATGAAGAAGATTACGCCTATGAAATTGTAGAAGAGTTATACGAATTACCGGAGTTCGCAAAAACATACTTTGATTACGAAAAGTTTGCCCGCGACCTGTTTATGGGTGATTACTGGTTTGAAGATAGTTTTGTTTTCCGGGCTTCCTGATTATTCACAGGGCGGGGAAACCCGCCCACAAAACAAATTATAGTGAAAATAAGCGGTTTATTCAGGTTATTGTTTCGGGTGGGACTATTAGCTTCAGTAACTTACTTTTTGTCCATATCGGCGGGTACATGGTTGTTACTGATAGTTGCATTTTTTGTTATCCGCTTTATCCTGAGGTTATTTGTATCTGTATTGTATAGCCTTTTGATAGCTGCGGTTTTCATTGCATTATTACTCACTTTATTAATGTAAATATATGGAATCACTAAAAAAAAACGGAGTGTCCACGACCCAAGAGCCGGGACAGGAAAAATATGTAACGTTCATTGCGGGAGCGTTCAGGGGAACAGAATATTTCCAATATGATTATCGCTATACGGATGGGGAACTATTCTCTACGGTAGCGAAAACGCTGGAAGAGTGCCGAAAACGGCGGGATGAATGGCTGTCTAAAAAGAAATGATATAACGGGCGGAATTTTCCGCCCGCTACTTTTTCCATGAACTGATGCGGAAAAAAAGTAGCAAAAAGCCTAAATAATCTATTTTACTTTTAATGCTTCGCCTTTTGTATTTCTTACACCACTGTTAATAATGCATATATTTTTATTTGTTATAATAGGATTAGAATAAAATTCCAAGTCTTGTTTTTTGTTGAATTTCTCAAAATTCGAGTGTAAAAATGTTTCCTTAAGGTAGCAGTCTAATAAAGCCTGTATTCTTTTTGGAGCAAATTTTTCAAAACCAGCATATTCCATAACTTTGTTTTCTTCGGAATTGTCAATTTGCAATGTTACCTCTACTTCATAATTACTTTTTGTTTTTATTTCAAATCTATATTTCAATTCGTCTCCCGGTGCTCTAAATATAATATCTGAGTTCCTTTTTAGCAGTATTCGTCTAAGAAGTCTTGTGCTATTATGGAAAACGATATTAATTCCCATACGTTCAACCTTATTTAAATCCTTCCACCAGTCCTTGAATTCTAATAACTCAAAAGTTGGAAGATGTTTTAATATATTGTATTTGTTTATATAGCCAATAAAGTTTCCCCCATAATAAGTCATTCCATTGTATCGAATAAAAAATAATTCGCTGTCTGTTAATTGGGCTCTTACTATTTTTAAATAATTCTTCTTAACTGATTCATCTAACTCTGATTTGTCAAGTAGGTCATAAATTCGGTATAGAGTTCTGAAACAAGCAGCTACTTTTGTTCTGTGTTTAACGTAAAAGAGCATATACCACTTTAATGCTTCTTGCATATTTCCTTCATATGAAGTTGTGGGTTTAAATGCTCTTTGGAGTAACTCTTTCTCAAAATCAAAAAAATCTTTGTTGTTATAATTAATAATAGCGACACCTTCAGTATGTTTTCTCTCAATATGCCCACATAATTCTGATATTTCAGATTGATATAGTCTTAATAATTCAAAGAATAAATCATTGAATCTCTGATTTTCTATTTGTTCTTTATTTTTCTCAGTTACTGCTCGTTGTTGGTTAAAAGTTCTGATTAAAATAAGAATACTTATTAACGCAAATATAGTCCCTAATACACCTCCTATAAAGTCTCCAAATGTACCAAGAAGCTCATTGTCAACTACATATTCGTCATTAAACCAATAGCAGAAATGCTGCCACTTAAATATATATGCAAATACACAAACAAAAAAAAGTGTTATTATTATATAGAACCATTTACTCAGTAGCAATCTGTCAAGCCAATTGTCTTTTTTATCCATAATCTTATCGGGGTGAAAATATTTTCTGCAAAAATACCCATAAAAAAACACCTAACAAAATCCCTTGTCAAGTGTTTTTCAAGATGTTGCCTAAAGACTCTTATTCCTTCTGCTCTTCTTTCTCGTTCTCGTTCTCATTATTAAAGGCAAACGTTAGCTGTACCACCTGTCCGAAGCTGTCTTCAATATATATGTCAATTTGTTGTTGGTCGGTGGAAGCCGATGTATAGTACAGGCGGAACGTTTCGCCCGGAAGCGGGTATAAATCATTTGGAAGAAAAACTGTCCCGTTCGCCATCCGTAGCGTTCCTTTTCCATCCGGTTGAAAATACCTGATGAAATACTTGGTATCTTCGTAATATCCTTCCCGGTTAAGTTGAAAACGTATTTCTGCCGTTTCACCCATCTTAATACGTTTTTGCACGGGCATCGTTGTTACCGTAAACGGGTAAACCTGCTGAACATCCAGCTTATCATCACAAGAAAACACCAGCAGCATTGCTCCCAGCAAGTACACCCCCATTAATATGTTTCTGATTATCTTTTTCATATCGCACTAATTTATTATGAATTTAAAACCGACCCCGAATTGTGTGTGGAACTTCCCGATGGAAGAACCAAACAGTGCACGTTCACGGGCATTGATAAGAAAAACCACCCTGTCCGTCAGGTAAGTTTCCAGTTCCAGTGTAGCAGCCCCACCATAAACAAAGGCATCTTTGTTCGTGAGTGTAGAACCATCGTATAGTTCCTTATCTCCCCAGTTGCTTGTTTCATATCCGGCAAGAGCCGACAACCCGAAGGACAAAAAGAACGTTTTCCGGCGGTCGGAAAGAATTTTGATATAATACCCGCCTTCGCCCGTAAACTGGCTTACAGGTACGGTTACATTCTTATATTCATACTCCTTATTGAAGTATTCCGCACCGACCACCCAACGGTTTCCGTTTTTGGTATAAGTGGCAAGCGCAGCACCGAAATAGTATGCCGATTCCGGTTCACCGGGCTTCTTAAAACCATCCGCCATTCCGCCCGTAAGTTGGAATCCCTTTTGTCCGGGCAGGTAACGTTGTGCGTGTGCCAGGTTAAAAGTCTGGCACAAACACAACACTGCTATAACACAGATTAATTTCTTGCATAAATTTCTCCCGTTCGGCAGAATACAAAACAAGTTTTGCTTCTGCTCTCTCTTACTCGAAATTTTCATCTTACTTGATTTTAAGTTCGTTAATCACTCTGGCGTTCACAATATCCGAACTTTCGATACGGATATTTTGGTGACGGCCACCGTTCTTTTCGACCAGCTCTACCACCAGTATCTTATCGTCCGGGATGGTGAACTTTGGTAAGGTATAGACCGTGCGGACAGTGGATTTTCCGCCTATAGTAATCACTTCGTTAAAACTGTGGACGGGATAAAGTACCGATTCCTGAATAGCGGTACGCTTTGCCACCTTCTTATCGACAACCTTAAATTTAATGAAGTCCGTATCAAACGGAACATTGGAAGAGTTCTTCACCTGTGTATGGAAATAGAACATTCCGTTATGCACGTAAATTCCCTTGATTAAAAATTGTATCCCGAAACGCTTGCATCCCAAGTGGCGTATTTCTCTATCGTTATTTTTATAAATAGACTGCATTATCAGCTTTACCAGCAACGGCGATTCATTACCCAGTTCACGGAAGTAAATGTTCATCCGGGTATGGGAATAGTCGGTTATACTTTCATTCTCAAGGAAATCTTTCATTTCTATATTCAGCATTTCCGGCTCATTGGCGTATTTGGCATTGAAGGAATAAAAACTGCCGTCCTCACAGATAACCGAAAAGTTGGTTTCTCCCGGAAAACCTTCGGTAGCAGCTTTAACACGGATAACATTTTCTGCCCCATCCGCTTTTCCTGCGATAAGATGGTTAGAACCCAAATCCACATATTTGACAGTGGAAGGGAAGATAATGTGTACTGTTTTGGCAAAAGTTACCTGAACGCCATAAGGCGTAACCATCTGCCCGTAAGGAAATTTTTGGGTAATACCCTGAAACAAATCATTGCTTTGCGCTTTGACCGTTACCGCACTGATAACCAGTGCGAACATGATAATTAACTTTTTCATTACAAATTGATTTTTAGTTGCCGTTGGCGGGTGGATTGCCCGCTTTCCGGCGGATTAATAATTGAGAAATTTTTGTGGTTATTATTATTGTTTTGTGTATAACATTACTTTATAATCGGCTTTCAGGTTTACTTTTACCGTCCTGAACTTTTTTGAGAGGTATTGCGAACCGCCTTGCAGAACACCCCTTGTCAAATCCGACACGATGGCAGCCCCCGCATTTTGATTGACAGTAAAACTTGAGCCAAGCCCAGCCCCGATATTTGCCATACCTTCGTTCAGGGCTTGCATTTCCAGCGAGGACGGAACGGATAAACCTTTTTGCCCGTCCGAATCATAGACCACCAATTCAACCGGAATGATATTACCTTCATATTCCAATGAAGATATATTAATATCCATGCGCTCACCCTGAACCCGTGCCGTTCCTGATAACAGGCTGTTTTTCGGCATACGGATATGACCTGCCTGTAACGGCTCTAACAGGCGAAGCCGGACATTCTGCCCGTCCATTACCGACTGGTCTTCATGGATACAGGCAAGAATAGTATTCTTTCCCATTAACGACCCAGTTCCGACCGCCGTATTAAATCCAAAGTTCCGGGGCTGGCTATATGCTGCGATAAACTCCGCATCACTCATAGGTACTTGTAATCCCGAAACGGTTTGTTCCGTTACCGCTTGCACAGGCAACGCCTGAACCTTTCCCTGTATGGATGCAGTAGGTGTAACCTGTTTCACTGCCTGTTCCTGCCCGCCGTTCATGTATTTGGCTGCCAATTCATAGGATTTTTCAAGTAGTGCCAGTTGTTCGTCCGCCGTACTTTGGGTATTCTCCCGTTCATACAGCCGGGATTCCAGTTCTTCTTTTTCCGGGTCTTCTTTGGGCGTTTCGTAGAAACTTCCCAACTGGCGGTTTATATCCTGATAGGCATAAGCCGAAGATTGAACATAAGAACCATTGCGGGATGAAGAACTGCCGTAGTAACTCCGGTTGTTCGTTGCTGGTTGTTCTTCCGGCAGGTCGGCGGTCAGGCTCAAATTATCCGTAACCTTATTTTCTTCACCCAATGTAAACCCGAAGTCCTGTAAAGAACGCATCTGGTCTTCCTGTTTGGATTTCATGGATTCCTGTTCGTAAGCCGTCTTTTTATCGCTATATATCCCGTCTTCTTTGGGTAATGGAATATCGGCATTAAAACCGCCGATTTCGTCCGGCTTTACTTCGTCTTTTGAGGACGGGGCAAATATCAGCCACATACATCCAGCAAAAGCAAGGAACATTAACGGAAAAATGATAAGTTTCTTCCGTTTCTGTAATTCTTGCGGGGAAAGTTGCTTTTTCTCTTTCCCTTCTTTGTTGTTACTCGTTTCCTGATTCAAATTCTTATTCTGTTCCATATTTTTGTAATTGATAATGGTTTATACTGTCTTTCCGTTCCAGTTCCAGGCGTTCAATGTGTCTTATCTCCATAAACTCTTTCTCTGCACTCTTCTTTCCTATATTATATATGGAAGAAACCGTCCAGTAAATAGATAGGATGCTTCCGCCGAGAATAAAGGTTATGATAATGATTATCCGGGCATCTTTCGACAGGCTTCCACAAGCATAGCGCAGCTTGTCGTCTATCCAGTCCCGCAGGTTC
Source organism: Paludibacter sp. 221 (assembly GCF_010501035.1). Taxonomy (GTDB): domain Bacteria; phylum Bacteroidota; class Bacteroidia; order Bacteroidales; family Paludibacteraceae; genus QVMH01. The sequence goes on along the minus strand of NZ_QVMH01000030.1, from coordinate 11,234 downwards.
GTTAATGATTTCTTTACCATAGCCTTATCGTTTTAATACTTGTAAATCTTTATTTTCCGTAATCTCAAAGGCTTCAATACTGAATCCATGCGGGTTGTTATCACTCCTAACGGAGTTCAGCAACCGGCATCGGGTAATAAGGCTTCTTTCGGTAACACTGCTTTCCCGGATAATCATTTGCCGGGCATAGGTCGCCTCCTGATAGGGATAGTGGTCGAAGTTGCATATCACACTGTCCACCTGTACCGACTGGTTGATGTTCCCGGAAATGATACGGTTATAATACCCCTTTTCGGATAAGTCCTTATAGTAATTGAAAGCACTTTTATCCGCCAAGTATAAGGAACGCTGTATGTTCGATTCAATGGCGTTCTTATCCGGAGAAAGGGTGAAAAAGAGTTCATGGAAACGCTTAACGTGTTCCCTTGCTTCCACGGGACGGTTCTGTGATAAGTCCTGCGAAAGTGCCAGCATAAGGGATTTACCCCCATCGAGGACGTAAATTTTTTCACGCTGTTTTTCTGCAAAACTATACGAGTTCCAAAGGGCATAACCCACAATCCCGGCACACAGGCACACAAATACAATCCCGAACAGGCGTATTTGCTTGAAACTGGTTTCTATATTCTTTAAACTTTTAAACTCCATATTTTTACTGTTTATTTTTTTATTAATTTTCCGGCGATGTTCCCACCTACTGCCCCTGCTGCTGCACCCGCAAGGTTTCCGCCACCGCTTGCTGTTTTAGAAAGATTCCGGTTCATACCACCCAATCCGCCAGCCTGTATAATCCAGTTGGATACAGTCGGGATGGTAAAGTATCCCACAATTCCTATAATCATAAAAATGATGTAAACCGTATTGGAACTGTCGGGTATAAAACTGGGGTCGTCCAATAACTGTAAATCACGTTCCAGCATTAAGACCTGAATCCGGGCAAGAATGGAACTGAATAAATCCGATACGGGAAGCCACAGGTACACGCTTACATAGCGTGTTATCCATTGTGTTAAGGTTGATTGGAAGCCATCATAGACCGATATTGCAAAAGCAATCGGGCCAAGTATGGCTAATACAATCAAATAGAACGTCCGTATCGTGTCAATGACAAGGGCAGCAGCCTGAAAGAGTATTTCCAGCAATTCCCTAAACCAGTCCCGGACGGCTTTCTTTATATTGTAAGAAGCCCGTTCCATATACATCCCCATTGTCGTAATCAAATCCGAAGGCGACCATCCAAGTTCATCCAGTTGTTTGTCGAACTCTTCATCGGAAACGAGATAAGCGGTTTCAGGATTCCGAAGCATGGCTTCATACTCCTTTTTATCTTTCAGTTCCCGGTATTTGTTCATATCAAAGGTCTGTCCTTCCAGTATTTGATTCGTTCCTTTTACTACCGGGGATAATACACTGTTTATCGTTCCCAGTACGATAGTCGGAAAGAACATAATGCACAGACCAATGGCGAACGGTCGCAAAAGCGGGTACACGTCTATCGGTTCGGCTCTCGATAAGGCTTGCCATACCTTCGCTGCCACATAGAACAATGCACCCAATCCCGCCACACCTTTGGCTACCCCAGTCATATTACTGCACAGGGGCATCATATCCACATAGAGATTTTTGAGAATCTCATGCAGGTTTCCCCAATCAACGGCTAACAATATCATAATTACCAGTATCTATCGTTTGCAGTTCCATACAGGGCTATCACACGGTCGGTATCGCTGATTTTCTTTGCCCGCAGGTAAGACACGGATATATTTTTGCGGGTGTAGTAGGATACCAAATTCCGGTAATTCAATACGGAATTATATGCTTTGTCTATCCGTTCCATACGTTCGGCATCGGTCATGGAAAGCCCGTTGATATTCACAACATTTTTAAGTTCGGTCAATACATCCGAACTTTCTTCCAGCAGTTTGGAATATCCGAAAGCAATGGCGTTGAGTTCTTCCGGTCGGAAGTTCTTATCCGATAACATTAGCTGAAAGTTGGTAACATATATATCCGTAATCTCACCGAGCAGAAGCACGGTTTTTTGTACTTTCCGGGCATCTTTCACCAAATTGTTAACCGATTTCAAGGCATCATAATATTGCTTGCCTTGGTCGTACAATTTTTTAGTTTCCTTGAAAGTATCCAGTGTATTACTGACAGTCTTTGAAGTCTGTGCAATTTCTTTGGTAGTATTGACAATACCTTGAGCCAAATTTGTCGGGTCGATTACCGCCCATTGTGCGCTGGCGTTACCTACGAACAGGCAAAATGCCACAGCTAACATCATTATTTTTGTTTTCATCGCTTTAATTTTTTGATTGTTTCTTACTTCTTACATATTCACCGCCGGAGGAAAGCAGAATCCGGTCGGTTTCACTATCATAACTTATCAGTATCGAAAATCCCGTTTCGATAAACAGGTATCCGTCCTTTTCTATGATTTGGTAGGTTTCCGCACGGGTTTCACCCCTGCGGGTTCTTCGTTGCATGGTTACTTTATAGCCATCCGCACTTTCAAAGACAGTGAATGATGGTCGGTTCGTAACGCTTTCCCAATGTCCGCACATGGCTTTCAATCTGTCAGCGTTCGTTTCCTTACAGGAAGACAAAGCCAACAGGACAGCACACAGAAGCACCGGGAAGATGAATCTTATTTGTTTCATATTGATTTGATTTTAATTAGGATTACGCTTGCTTTTCGGCAAGCTGTTTAATAGCCAACTCAAGGTCGCCGTCCAGCCTTTCGGCGAGCTTGAACAGTTCGAGTTTTTCAGTTTCTTCCGTTGTAAATGCGTAATATTCTTCTAAACTCACTTCTGTGGCATACACAGCCGATTGTACGCCACCCAGCCCTATCCATACTTCTTTGTACTTCCGTCCCGGATGGTTCGCCATGTTTATGGAAAGTATTTGCGCCTTCTCCTTATCGGTCAATCCCAGCATCGCTTGTATGCTGTCGAACTTGTTCATGTATTTGCGCTGGTCGAGCAGAATTTTACAATCGGAGTTCGTTATGATGGATTCTTTCACAATGGGAGAATGGACAATATCGTCCACTTCCTGCGTTACCACCACCGCTTCGCCGAAGTATTTACGCACTGTTTTGAACAGGTATTTCAGGTAATGTGCCATGCTGTCTTTGGCGATAGCCTTCCACGCTTCTTCCAAAAGCAACATCTTACGAATGCCCTTTAAACGCCTCATTTTGTTTATAAAAACTTCCATCAAAATGATTGTAACCACAGGGAAAAGAACGGGGTTATCCTTGATGGCATCTACCTCAAAAACAATGAAGCGTTTGTTCAACAAGTCCAGTTCCTTATCCGAGTTCAATAGGTAATCGTATTCACCACCTTTATAGAAAGGTTGTAACACGAACAGGAAATTATCAATATCGAAATCCTTTTCCCGAACGTTCTGTTCGTTCAGGTTATTCCGGTATTCATTTTTGATAAATTCATAAAAAGAATTGAAGCTGGGTGCAATGGATTTATCCTGTGTAATCAGGCTGATAAAGTCGCTTACAGCATTGGACAAGGCAACGCTTTCCGCCCCGGTGGGCTTTTCATGTTCCTGCTTCCACAAGGTCAGGATAAGCGTTTTGATGGATTCCCGCTTCTCAATATCGAAGACATTATCTTCGGTATAAAATGGATTAAATGAAATCGGGTTATCTTCGGTATATGTAAAATACACGCCATCTTTCCCGCCAGTCTTCCGGTGGATTAATTCGCATAATCCCTGATAGGAATTTCCGGTATCCACTAACAGGACGTGTGTACCTTGTTCGTAATACTGGCGTACCATGTGATTGGTGAAGAAGGATTTTCCCGAACCCGAAGGCCCTAAGATGAACTTATTGCGGTTCGTGATAATCCCTTTCTTCATCGGAAGGTCTGATATATCAATGTGAAGCGGTTTTCCGGTGAGCCTGTCCACCATCTTAATTCCGAATGGCGAAGGTGAAGATTGATAGTTTGTTTCTTCTGTGAAGAAACACAAAGCCTGTTCAATAAATGTGAAGAAAGATTCTTCCGCCGGAAAGTCGGCTTCATTGCCGGGGATACCCGCCCAGTAAAGGGTCGGGGTATCCGTTGTATTGTGGCGGGGCTTGCACTCCATCAAGGCAAGCTGGCTTCCTACATCATTCTTTATATGCTTTAATTCTTCCTTATCATCCGCCCATGCCATTACGTTGCAATGGCAGCGAACAGAGGTCAAACCCTGACTGTGCGCTTCGTTCAGGTATTCTTCTATCCACTCTTTGTTCACCTGATTGGAACGGCTGTATTTAGACAGAGAGTGCATATTACGGGCTTGCTTCTCAAAGCGTTTCAGGTTCTCCGCATGGTCGTCAATAAAGATATACTGGTTATAGATATGGTTACAGGAAAGCAATACGCCCACAGGCGAAGCGAACGACAAACGGCAGTCGCTACGGTCGGTGGACAGCTTTTCGTAACGTGAATCAGTAGTAACCGCACCCGGCAGGTCTTCCACATCCGAAAGCGTATGTAAACACAAGGTATTGTCGCCGATACGCATATCTTCGGGATTCAGTTGCATATCCAGTAAGGTAGTCGTATCGCTTTGCGACAGGGAAAAGTATTTTTCGATAATCCCAGCCTTTTCCGGCGTTCCGGTAATCTCGTCCGAGTTCAGGCGGGTAAGGGTGATAAATCCCGAATCGTTCATAATCCGTTCAAACTGCCCTACCGATTCCAAAAACTTCGTTACCGTTTCTTTATCCTGAATTTCCTTCGGAATGATGAAACCCCGGCAAAGCGTATTAAAATTACTTTGGGTACGGCTTCTTTCCTTTGTGGTTTTTGTCAGGAACAGGTAACAGGTATGATTCAGGAAAGGTCTTTCATTGAAATGCCGTTCAAAACTACGGGACAGGAAACTTAACCCATCCTTTTGGATTTCAGGGGTATAGTTTTCTTTGATAAACCAGTCCTGTTTATGTACTATACTGTAATCGGGTAATACCTTGATTGCCTTATGCCAAGCAGAATGTATCGCTTCGTATTCGACCCCGGTAACAGTGAATAGTTCGGGCAGTTCCACCCGGAACGCCACCGTAACATCGGCATCCTTACTGATGATACAATCGTGTTCGGCTGCCAGCAGGGGAAATTTGCTTTCCAGCGTGGCTGCTTTTAATATATTCCTCATGCGTTCTTCTGTCTTTTATAAGTGAATAATCGGGGGATAGCCCGGCGGTTGATGATATACCGGGGATGGCTTCTGCGGGCGGTTACTTTCATAAGACCGTGTGTGCCGTATTTGTCATTCAGCATAAAAGTGAAGTACACAAGAGCCGAAGCCGCTACGACCCCGAACCCAATGCAAACCCACTGGTTTATACCTATCATATATAAAATGATGAACAATACGAAGACGGCAAGTAACCCACCAGCGAAGATGAACAGGTATTGGCTGCGAAGTCCTTTGAACTCCGCAGGTTTCCCAATCCCCCTGTTAATTGAATAGCTAATCATAACACCTATGATTACAGGAAGAATGAACGAAGGATGGTAGCAGCCACAATCAGGAAGATACAAGCCCCAAACCATGAAGCTGCGGTTTTACTTGTATCCGGGTCGCCTGAACTGAACTTGTTATACACCTTTACGCCCCCAATCAAACCAACGACAGCCCCAATGGCATACACCAACTTTGTCGCCGGGTCAAAATAGCTGGTAACCATGTTGGTAGCTTCTGTAATACCACCTACGCCGTTGCCCTGTGCAAATGCGGAAGTTGCAGCCAAGACGATGGCTGCGGAAAGAAATATTTTCTTTTTCATTATAAATTTGATTTTATGATGCCGGAAAGCGGGTGGATAGTCCGCTATTCCGGCGGGATTAATAATTGAGAATTTTTGTGGTTGGTCTTCTGACCTTTTTTGACTGGTTAAGCCCGGCTAACCGTAATCTTTTTCTTTCATACCTGATTCGTTTTTAAAGGTTCTACATATAGTCGTTCATATCGAACGCCTGTAAATCTTCGGGGCTGGTTTCGTTTGGCGGGGCGATAAATACTGCATCGTATTTACCCAACATTTCCGCCACCCGTACCATGCCCCCGTTTATCTGTTCCATCATTATGTCGTACAGGTTGGTTTGTTGCATAACCGACAGTGTTTGCAGGGCTTTCCGTTCCTCTTCTTCCGGTACTTCCTGCTGCCTGACGACTTGTACCGCCTGTGCCATTTCTTCAAAGGAGATACCCCGTGCCGACTGACCTTCACCGCTTGTGATAAGTGCGATTTCTTCCGCTTCCAGTTCGTCTTCCAGTACTTCATCTTCATATTTCATTTCAAATTCAACATCCATCGGCTGCGGGGTATCTTCCGTATCAGCCGGGGCAAATATAGAAGCATTATCAACCTCTTTAGAAAACTGGCTTTCAGTGTCTTCGGATGGCGTTACTTGTCTTAACCGGAAGGTTGTTTTTCCAACGACAGCCTTTTCGTTTTTGTGAATCTTAGGCTTTTCGGAAGGTGCATTTTCCTTTCCCTTCCTGAACCACCAAAACAGGACGAGATAGTAAAGGACAACCCCAGCTATCATTAATTTTAGTATCATATCGGGCTTTCAAAAGTTTTCTTATACAGTTCATTGATTTCATCCTGATACTGGTCGAAGTGATTCAGGATAATTGTTTCCACATAGCTGCTTACAGTCGCTTTGCGTTCACCGATAACCATTACTATTTTCATTAATTTTTCATGGGTGGAACGGCTTACATATATCGGCTGGCGGTCGGGAAGTTCCATTTTCTGAAAATAAGTTTCCCGGTAATCGGCAGGGGTACTTTTCTTCCGGCGGGTAGTTTCCTTGATGGGTTTTGCTTCCGGTTGCCGGACAGGTTCTTCCACAGTTTCCTGTATTACTTCCGGTTCTGCGAGGACTTCCGGTGTATCCGGTTCTTTACTTACTGTTTTAGCCGGGATTTCCTGTTTCACGGGTAAACCCTGTGAAATGATTTCCTTCATAAAATCTTCATCCACCTGTACTTTTTCCTGTTTTGCCATATTAGTATAGTTTTATAATGTATCCGATTTCAGCGACCAGTTCTTTAAGGTTGCTGCCTTTTATCATTCGCTTATCCGCAGGGAACAGTGTGGAACGGAAGACAGAAGTCTTATCACCGGACAGTTCCTTTTTGTAGCGTTTAGTATCCGGGATAAAAGTTTTCATAAGGGGTAATTTCAGTTCACCGATAGTATTTTCATAAATTCCATACAGGTCTGTTTTTTCCCTACCATCGACCTGATTCCAAAACAGGTGCAAGCCTTGTATCCGGTAAGCTTCATTCCGTACCAGCAGGTTGTTTACCGTCATGGCGAATGAAAGGCTGCTTTCCAGTACCACCCGGTCGGCAGTAATCGGTGTAAAGATGTAGTCCATAGATGCCAGCGAACTGATAATACCTTCGCTGTTCACCGTTCCCGGCAGGTCGAAAAAGACTACATCTATTTCCATCGGCTCTGTTTTCAGGAACTCTTCGGCTGTGCTAATGGCAGCTTCGGGAGTGCTACACAAGACCGGATAGGCTTTCTTTCCCAACGCTTTGAATTGGTTAAAGGCAAGCACCTTGTAATTGGCATCGTTGTTTACCTGCTCACCGTCCCGTTTACGCATGGCACAGATACTGTGCTGCGGGTAGTCGCAATCGACAACCGCCACATTGTAGCCTTTCAGGTAATAGAGATAGCTTGCTACCAATACCGTGAAAGTGGTTTTGCCGACCCCGCCTTTTTGGGTGGAGAAGGCTACAAATAATGTTTCTTTTTTCATTTCTTTGATTTTTAATTTGCTAATTCGGGTTCATGTTGTAATTCCAAACAGACTGATGCTTCTCCGTTCTTGCGAAAAAAACTTCTTCCAACGACCTTAAATCGAAAACCGGACGTTTCACTTTCCGGCAGATGCAGAAGGCAAACAAAGTTCAGGTATGACGTTTGGTCATTTTTTGTGATGTTGTTTTCATCGTCAATAACCACGTAATCTCCAATGTGGGGTATTTCACACATGGCAACCATAATAGCTTCGGGAATTGAATCCCCGTTTTCATTTTTAATAACTACAAAAAATTCTTTCATGACTTCATTGTTTAATTAGTTCTACATTTCTATATCTAAATCATTCCTTAATTCTGTCAGTCTGCCAATAATCCAATCCGTATTTCAGTAAGGAAACATGGAAGTATTTACTTCCTGACAGATTGTTTTATTGATAGCTTGAAATATTGATTTCAGTATTTCTTGCTTTCTTGAAATCAGTAGAACAGTCTTTATTCATTCCGATATTTCCATCGGTATTTACCGCTTTACTTATCTATTTCAATACTGATTCTGACCGCAAATAAATGGAGAAAAACCGTCCGTTTTTGAAAGTGGCTTCGCATGGCTTTAGATGGCTTCGTTTGTCCTATAATATGCTATGGCACAGCATAATTAATCCCTGTTACTTTGCATCGGAATCCTATTTGAACCGATAAAAAGATATCCGTTCGGTAGCTTCCCGGAGTTCATTCATCTTATGGCTAACTGCTAATCCGTCCCATGACGGATTTTATTTGCGCCGTGCAAATAGCAAGGTGTGTCCTCAGCAGCTTGAAATTCTTTCAGCAGCTTAGAACCCCTTGCCCAGACAAGCCGGGATGGGTTGTACTCCGAAGTCGTAAACCCTTTAAAAAATAATGGTATGGGAAAAGAAAAAACGAATGTGCCACAATCAGGTGGCAAAGGACGAAAGCCAAAGGCAGACCCGGCAGTTTTCCGGTATTCGGTCAGCTTCAATGCGACCGACCATGCCCGTTTTTTGGCTCTCTTTGAACAGTCCGGTATGCGGACGAAAGCGCATTTTATCACAGAAAGAATCTTTGGCGGTTCATTCAAAGTGATAAAAATTGATAAGGCAGCAGTCGATTATTACACACGCCTGACAACTTTTTACGCTCAATTCCGGGCAATCGGTGTAAACTATAATCAGATTGTAAAGGCTTTGAATACCAATTTTACCGAAAAGAAAGCCCTTTCTTTTCTCTATAAATTGGAAAAAGCAACCGAAGAACTGGTGGTATTAAGCCGGAAAATTATCGAACTCACGCAGGAATTTGAAGACAAATGGTTGCAAAAATAAATGTGGGAAGTTCGCTTTTCGGTGCGCTGGCATACAATCAGAATAAGGTTGATGAAGAACAAGGCAAGGTGCTTTTCAGCAACCGGATGTTTGAAAGTGAAGACGGTAATTTCAATATCCAGCGTTGCATGGAAAGTTTTGAAATGCACCTGCCCCAAGACATCAAAACCGAAAAGCCCATAATCCATATATCCCTGAATCCGCACCCGGATGATAAACTTTCGGATGAACAACTATCGGAGATTGCACAGGAGTATATGGATAAACTGGGCTATGGTAATCAGCCCTACATGGTTTACAAGCATGAAGACATCGACCGCCACCACCTGCATATCGTATCCCTACGGGTGGACGAGAACGGCAAAAAACTGAATGATAAGTTTGAACATCGCCGGAGCAAGGACATTACACGGGAACTGGAAGCAAAATATGGTCTGCATCCTGCCGAAAAGAAACAACAGCAGGAACACCACCAGTTCCGAAAGGTTGATTATGCTGCGGGTGATGTAAAATACCAGCTTTCCAATACGGTTAAAGGCGTAGTAAACACTTACCAGTTCCAAAGTGTCGGGGAACTTAATACTCTATTATCATTATATAATGTACGGGCGGAAGAAGTTAAAGGTGAAACCCGGGGCAAGGCTTATAACGGTATTGTCTATTCCGCAACCGATGATAAAGGCGAAAAGCTGGGTAATCCCATCAAGTCTTCCCGGCTGGGTAAGTCGGTCGGTTATGAAGCATTGGAACGCAGGATAGGACAAGCAGCAACCAAATGGAAAGACGGTAAACTGAAAACCAATATCAAAGGTCGGGTAAGCGAAGCATTGAAAGCTTCCGGCTCAAAGGAACAATTTGAAAAAAATCTGAAAGAAAAAGGTATTGAAGTCGTATTCCGGCAAAACCCAGAAGGGCGTATCTATGGTGTAACCTTTATCGACCACGAAAACAAAGCCGTCCTGAACGGTTCTCGTTTAGGAAAGGAATTTTCTGCTAATGTATTTAATGACCTGTTTAGAGAATCCCATGTAAACGAGGGATACACAAAACAAGCTGCTCCAAAAGAACCGTTCACACCTTCGGCAGAACCGTTCGTGCCGTCAGAACAGCAATCTGAAAACGGGGAATCTACAATCGGAAGCCTTTTCAGCATCCTGCCCGGTGGCAGCGATTCATCGGCTGGGAATGATAAAACTCCGCCAACTCCCAAGAAAAAGAAAAAACGCCGTTACGGACGGCAGATGTAATAACAATCTAAAAAATAATCAATTATGCAAAATGAAGATGATTTAAGAGGACTTGCCAAAGTCATGGACTTTATGCGGGCAATCAGTATTTTATTTATGGTAATCAATATCTACTGGTTTTGTTACCAGTCGATAGTAAACTGGGGTATCAATATCGGCGTACTCGATAAGATACTATTAAACTTTCAGCGAACCGCAGGGCTGTTCAGCCATATCCTGATAACGAAAGTATTTGCAGTGATATTTCTTGCTTTGAGTTGTTTGGGGACAAAAGGAGTGAAGGAAGAAAAGGTAACATGGACAAAAATTTACGTTTTCCTTGCTATTGGTTTTATCCTGTTTTTCCTGAACTGGTGGATGCTGTATTTGCCATTACCACTTTCGGCGAACGCTACCTTTTATATCCTGTCAATGGCTGGCGGCTATTTATGTTTATTGGTTGCTGGGGTATGGATGTCCCGGCTACTCAAAAACAACATGATGGATGATGTTTTCAATTTGGAGAACGAAAGCTTCATGCAGGAAACCCGCCTGATGGAGAATGAGTATTCAGTAAATCTTCCATCACGTTTTTGGTATAAGAAAAAACAGCACAAAGGATGGATAAACGTGGTGAACCCGTTCCGGGCTACTATTGTGCTGGGTACTCCCGGTAGTGGTAAATCCTATGCAGTGGTGAATAATTACATTAAACAGCAGATAGAGAAGGGTTTTGCACTTTACTGCTATGATTATAAGTTTGTGTGACGTGAAAGTTACACCAGTAGCTGTCTAACATAGATTAGACCTATTGTTTCGCCAATAGTAGCCTACGAGCAGGTGCGCTTATATA
>NZ_QVMH01000002.1:99254-116676 GCF_010501035.1 Paludibacter sp. 221 | reverse complement strand
ATGTGGCCTGCGGAGGAAAGATAAAAAGCACCCTCTGCCTGAAAGGCAGGACTGAAAGCTGCTGTCTTTCAAGCAAAGTATAATTTAGAGGGCTGTTGCCGCAAGCTGCGCTTCGCTTGCATGCGGTTATGAAAATACTGCCTTTCAGGCAGGAGCATACTTTTTAAAACATACTGGTGTTGTATGTTTTTTATCAACAGATTAGCCTGACAATGAAACCTTATTTTCAGAAATAAACCTTAGTAACTTCAATGCCTCATCAAACTAAACCTTATTAGTTTATTGAATAACAGAGAAATAAGCTAATAAGGTTGAAGTTATCGGTCTTTATCCCTATTACTAAGGTTTAATACAAAAAATAAGGTTTTTGACATTGACAACCAAACACTTACGATAACATATCCTTTTTACCCCCCTTGCTACCGCGCAAATCTTTCGCGTGGTAAGATTAAAAAACCACACGATACAATCGTGCGGTAGCAAGGGAATTTTTATTGATAGGCATAAGTTACGCTTCGCTAAACTTGCGCCAATAAGGGGTATTTTAAAAGCAAGCTAACTTGAAAAGTCATATTTTCATATGGAACAGTCCGATGTATCGGACACCGCAGGCATGTGACCTGCGGAGGAAAGATAAAAAGCACCCTCTGCCTGAAAGGCAGGACTGAAAGCTGCTGTCTTTCAAGCAAAGTATAATTTAGAGGGCTGTTGCCGCAAGCTGCGCTTCGCTTGCATGCGGTTATGAAAATACTGCCTTTCAGGCAGGAGCATACTTTTTAAAACATACTGGTGTTGTATGTTTTTTATCAACAGATTAGCCTGACAATGAAACCTTATTTTCAGAAATAAACCTTAGTAACTTCAATGCCTCATCAAACTAAACCTTATTAGTTTATTGAATAACAGAGAAATAAGCTAATAAGGTTGAAGTTATCGGTCTTTATCCCTATTACTAAGGTTTAATACAAAAAATAAGGTTTTTGACATTGACAACCAAACACTTACGATAACATATCCTTTTTACCCCCCTTGCTACCGCGCAAATCTTTCGCGTGGTAAGATTAAAAAACCACACGATACAATCGTGCGGTAGCAAGGGGATTTTTATTGATAGGCACAAGTTACGCTTCGCTAAACTTGCGCCAATAAGGGGTATTTTAAAAGCATGTTGACTTGAAAAATCAGATTTTCATATGGAACAGTCCGATGTATCGGACACCGCAGGCATGTGGCCTGNTAAAAAACCACACGATACAATCGTGCGGTAGCAAGGGGATTTTTATTGATAGGCACAAGTTACGCTTCGCTAAACTTGCACCAATAAGGGGCAGGAAACAGCTATTACCAAACTTTCGTCTCTACGAGACTTCACCCCTCACCCCTCACCCCTTACCTCTCACTCCTCCCCCCTCGCCCCCTACCACAGCGCAATTTCATGTGCTAATGATTCGAAAAACTTATAGAGATTAACTAAATTGAATAAAAAACGAACATTCTGCTACTAAAATATACCCACATATTTTATAAAAAAAGTATCTTTGTAATTCGAATTTAAAACAAACAAGTACTTTGGCTACAATAATAAGCAACAATATATTATCCGACCTGAACAAGCTCATTGACGAAAAAAGTGCCGACAGTATTTTTATTCTGACCGACGAAAAAACAAAAGAGCTTTGTTTGCCGGTACTGTTTGAATCTGAAAAGCTACGCAACAGTCATGTGATTTCGATTGCGGCAGGAGACGAAAACAAGAATATAAACTCGGCACTCGGCATATGGGAGTATATGGTAAACAACGGAGCTACAAGGGCTTCGCTGATGATAAACCTGGGAGGAGGAATGATTACCGACATCGGAGGGTTTACGGCATCGACCTTCAAGCGCGGCATGGATTATATCAATATCTCCACTACCTTGCTGGGAGCTGTGGATGCTGCTACCGGAGGTAAAACAGGCATCAATTTTTTGGGGCTGAAAAACGAAATCGGAGTTTTTGCTCCGGCAAAGGCAGTGCTTATCAGCGTTGATTTTTTCAAAACCCTCGACGATAAAAACCTGCGTTCGGGCTTTGCCGAAATGGTAAAACATGCGTTGATTGACAGCCGCGAATCGTGGAACGAAGTATTGGCATTTGATTTAAACCATATTGATTTTAATAAGCTAAAAACGCTGTTAAAGAAAAACATTGATATAAAAGAAAGCATCGTAGCAGCCGACCCGAAAGAAAAAGGCATACGCAAGGCTCTGAATCTGGGGCACACTTTTGGCCATGCTTTCGAGAGCCTGTCGTACAGAACAGAAGAACCTGTATTGCACGGATATGCAGTTGCATGGGGACTTTTGTGCGAGCTGTATTTATCGCACATAAAACTCAACTTCCCCAAAGAGGATATACTCCGGCTCCGCACGCTGATAAAAGAGTATTATGGAATGTTTTATTTTAGCTGCAAGCAGTACGATGCGCTTTACGAACTGATGACGCACGATAAAAAGAACGAATCGAAAGACATTAATTTCACCTTGCTGAGCGATGTAGGCGAAATAAAGATAAACCAAACAGCATCGAAAGACGAGATATTCGAGTGTTTCGATTACCTTAGAGAAGGATAAGCTATGGTTGTATAAATGTAAAATTGTTGAATTGCTGAACGAACACAACTCTAATTTTATCGGTCTTATCGGATTGCAAATTAGTCGTGGTCGGAAGATTTCAAGCATTAGAAGAATCATGACGTTAAGGGCTGTAAGCCCGTATTAATTTAGCCCAATGGCAAAGCGAGGCGTCCCCTGACTGGCGCAAGTTTAGCGTAGCGTAACTTGTGCCAAAAATAAATGCAGTTTTAAACTGCAAAGAAACATCGACACAAGTCACAGACTTGCGTCAAATATGTTGCAAATTAGTCGTGGTCGGAAGATTTCAAGCATTAGAAAAATCATGACGTTAAGGGCTGTAAGCCCGTTTTAATTTAGCCCAATGGCAAAGCGAAGCGTCGCCTTGGGTTAGTTTGCAACAGTAAATTTGGCGGGCTGTAAGCCCAAGTTAAGATTAACCTGCGCTTTCAGCGCGCAGAATGGAAATGTTTACTTTAACCCAACGCGTTGCATTGGGCTGAAATAACCTGCCACTTCGTGGCGAAAAAATTTTCCGACCACGACTGATTGCAAATCCGATGAGACAAACAAGTCACAGACTTGCGCCAAATATGAGAATAAAAAATGTAGGGGCGAAAAAATTTTCGCCCGATAAAAGAAAATAGAAAAAACATACATTACCCGTAAAGCGGACTCGAAGCCGCTATACGGAATAAAATAATAATTAAACATTAATAATTAACAATTACCCCGTGTCTCCGTGTTTAAAAAAAACGTAATATGAAAAAAACATTAATCATAGGCGCAAGCTCGAACCCACAACGTTATGCCTACATGGCAGCCGAAAGGCTCTTGCAGCACGGGCACGAAATAGAGTTGATAGGCAAACGCCCGGATACAATTTTCGGGCAAGTGATTGATACGGAGAAAAAAGAATTTAAAGATATTGATACAATTACACTATATTTGTCGGCAAAGTACCAAGCGGAGTACTACGATTACATTCTGTCGCTGAAACCAAAGCGTGTAATCTTCAACCCAGGTACTGAAAACGGAGAATTAGAAAAACTCCTGTCGGACAATGGCATCGGATGGGAACAGGCATGTACACTTGTACTGTTAGGCACAGGGCAGTATTAAGAAGGAGCTAAAGGCAATTAGAAGAAGTCATGAGCACAATTAATTCCCAAAGGAGAAACTCCGAAGACATTGCTCCTGCTTAAACATTAAAAATTAATAATTAAAAATTTATGAAAATAGCACTGATAGGATATGGCAAAATGGGGAAAACGATAGAACGCATTGCGCAGGAGCGCGGTCACGAAATCGTTTCTATAATTGACATTGACAATCAAAACGATTTTGAATCCGACGCTTTCAGGAGTGCGGACGTTGCCATTGAGTTTACAATACCGAAAGTGGCTTTGGAAAATTACAAAAGAGCCTTTGCGGCCGGAGTTCCCGTTGTGTCGGGCACTACGGGATGGAGCGAAAAACTGCCCGAAGTGAAAGCCGATGTCGAAAAAAACGGATATACGCTGTTCTGGTCATCAAATTTTAGTTTAGGTGTGAACGTATTTATGGCGGTAAACAAATATCTGGCATCCCTGATGAATAATTTTACGGATTATAGCGTGGAAATGACTGAGGCACACCACATTCATAAACTGGATGCGCCAAGCGGAACAGCTATCACACTGGCCGAAGGAATCATTGAAAAAATGGACCGCAAAACCGCATGGGTAAAAGAAGCTGCAACTAAGCCCGAAGAATTGGTTATCAAATCGATACGCGAAGGCGAAGTGCCGGGCATGCACTCGATAAGATACGAATCGGATGTGGATGTCATTACCATTACCCACGACTCGAAAAACCGCGAGGGGCTGGCACTCGGAGCTGTTATAGCAGCAGAATTTACCGCAGGCAAAAAAGGATTTCTGGGAATGAACGACCTTTTAAAATTAGGATAATAAATATCAAAAAAATATGGACTCAGAAAAAACAAACGATAAGTTATCACTCAAAGCACGTATCGAACAGGCTACTACCGCACAATGGGTCAAAGGCATCATTGCTGTAGTTATTTATGTATTGTTCATCATTTGGGTGAACAACTTCTGGTGGCTGCTGTTAACACCATTCTTTTTCGACGTTTTTGTAACTAAATACGTGCCGTGGGGCTGGTGGAAAAACATTAAAAACAAGACTGTACGCAGTATTATGGGGTGGGTAGATGCAATAGTTTTTGCACTTATTGCCGTATATTTCATTTTCGCATTCTTGTTCCAAAACTACCAGATACCTACCTCGTCGCTCGAAAAAACGCTTTTGGTGGGCGATTTCCTTGCAGTTAGCAAAGCCGCCTATGGGCCTCGTGTACCCATGACACCGCTATCGTTTCCATTGGCACAACACACCTTGCCAATAATCAACACCAAATCTTACATTGAAAAACCGCAATGGGAATACCGCCGCTTAAAGGGACTGACTGATATAAAGCTGGATGATATAGTTGTGTTCAATTTCCCGACGGGCGATACCGTAGCACTCAAAATGCAGAATCCGGATTACTATACACTGTGTAAAATTTACGGACGCGAACGGGTACGGAATGACGAACAAACCTTCGGAGAAATAGTGTACCGCCCTGTCGACCGTCGCGAGAATTATGTAAAACGATGTGTAGGACTTCCGGGCAACACGTTCGAGATTCGAAGCAACCAGATTTATGTAAATGGAGTAGAACAACCCAAATTTCCGGGAATACAGCACAACTACTTCATACAGACCGACGGAACTGTACTGAGCAAAGATTTCCTGAAAAAGATGGAGATAAGCAACGAAGATTATGAAGTATTTCCTAATGGCATGAGACAGGATGTAACTGCATTTTTTGGATTTCAGCAGGGAAAGCCTGTATATCACCTGCCGCTTACACAAGAAACGTATGACAAACTGAAACGTACACGTGGCGTGGTAAAAATAGAAATAGAGCCTGCCGAATTTGGAGGAGATGTATATCCGCTCAATGCCGATTATGGCTGGAACAGAGATAACTATGGGCCTCTATATATTCCCAAAAAGGGAGATGAGCTTGAAATAACGCTGGAAAACCTGCCTATTTACGAGCGTATAATCACAACATACGAAAAAAATAAACTGGAAATAAAAGACGGCGTTATCTATATCAACGGCGAACAGGCTACCCATTACAAAGTAAAAATGGATTATTACTGGATGTTGGGCGACAACAGGCACAAGTCGGCCGATTCGCGCTACTGGGGCTTCGTACCCGAAGACCACGTGGTAGGACGCCCGATGTTTGTTTGGCTATCGCTGGATAAGGACAAAGGCTTGTTCCAAGGCAAAATACGCTGGAACCGTTTTTTCAAAAACGCTAAAAGATAAGGGGGGAGGAAGCAGATGCAAGCCTGCCTGACAACAGCATATCTGGCTCCTACGGAATATTATCTGGCTTTGGCGAAAGCGGATAAAATTTTTCTCGAACATCACGATAATTACGTGAAGCAGACTTACCGCAACCGTTGCCGCATTGCTACGGCAAACGGAACGATGGACTTAACTATTCCGGTGGAGAAAATAAGCGGGGAAAAACAGCTTACACGCGATGTAAAAATATCTTATTACAACGACTGGCAAGTGCAGCATTGGCGCTCGATAGAATCGGCGTACAACTCTACACCGTTTTTTGAATACTATAAAGACGATTTTATGCCGTTGTACGAAAAGAAATGGACTTTTTTGTGGGATTTCAACCATGCGCTAATGGATAAAGCCTTTGAGCTATTGGACTTAACGCCCCGCATTATCCTGACAGAAACCTATCAGCCTGTTTTAGCCGAAGGCATCGTAGATTTGAGGGAAAGAATACACCCCAAAAAAGAGAGTGACGAGAAAACTAATTTTAAAAAGTATTACCAGGTATTTGAACAGAAACTGGGATTTATCCCCAACCTGAGCATCATCGATTTACTGTTCAATATGGGGAATGAGGCGGTATTGGTATTAGAAGGAGATAAAAGGAGAAAGGAGAAATAGATTAAAGAGCCAAGAATCAAGAGCCAAGACAAAAGGAAAAAGGTGAAAGGAAAAAGGTGAAAGTTACTTACTTGCCTCTTACTTCTTACTTCTTTTCTCCGTCTCATCGGATTTCTTGGCAAGCCAATGGAACAATCCGCTTTGCGGTGCGAACAAGTTCGAGCGGTAATCCGATGATATCCTAATAGCGGATTTTAAATCCGCAGATAGTAACTTTCGGATTACAAATCAGTAGTGGTCGGAAGATTTTTTCGCCACGAAGTGGCAGGTTATTTCAGCCCAACGGCAAAGCGAAGCGTCGCCTTGGGTTGGTTTGCAATAGCAAACTTAGCGGGCTGTNTTAAAGTTTAACCTGCGCTTTACATAAATGTCTCACATTCGACAGATTTTAAACATGTTTGAATCTGTTCTCATTTAATCGACATTTTCAGCGCATAGAGTGGTTGTTTGTTTTAACCCAAGGCGACGCTTCGCTTGCCATTGGGCTGAATTAAAATGGGCTTACAGCCCTTAAAATCAGGATTATTTTAACGTCTAAAACCTTCCGACCACGACTGATTACAAATCCGAAAGGACAATGGTTACGAGAAACAGACAAAAAGTCATCTCATCGAATTTGTAGGGGGCGAAAGAAGAACAAGGAACGTGAATAAATAGCAATATAACAATCCGGAAGTAACTCAACCCCTCTCCTTGAGGAGAGGGGCAAGGGGTGAGGTGAATAAAGCAAACGGAACTTACCCGTAAAGCGGACTTTAAGCCGCTATACGGGAATAATAATTAAAAATTAACAACTAATAATTAAATCCGTGTCTTAGCGTACAAAAACAAAATAGATATAAACAATTATACAACAAACTGAATGTTATGAAAGAAATTGATTGGAGTAACCTGTCGTTCGGTTACATAAAAACAGACTATAATATACGTTGCAAATTCACCAACGGCGCATGGGGCGAACTCGAAGCACATACCGACGAAACAATAAACCTGCACATGGCTGCTACCTGCCTGCATTATGGTCAGGAAGCATTTGAAGGGTTGAAAGCATTTCGCGGGAAGGATGGAAAAATCCGTATATTCCGCATTGAAGAAAACGCGAAGCGCATGCAATCGTCGAGCCAAGGCATCGCAATGGCCGAAATGCCAACTGACAAGTTCAAAGAAGCCTGCATCCAAGCCGTAAAAATGAACGAACGTTTCGTTCCTCCTTACGAGTCGGGAGCATCGCTTTATATCCGTCCGTTACTTATCGGTACAAGCCCGCAGGTGGGAGTTAAACCTGCAGCCGAATATGAGTTTATCATCTTTGTAACTCCGGTAGGCCCTTATTTCAAAGGCGGTTTCCAGACTACGCCCTTCGTGGTGACACGTGAGTACGACCGTGCGGCACCACTCGGAACAGGTACTTACAAAATAGGGGGCAACTACGCCGCCAGCTTAGTACCGGGCGAAAAAGCCCACCACATGGGATATTCAAATGTGTTTTATCTGGATGCTAAAGAAAAAAAATACATTGACGAGTGCGGTGCTGCCAATTTCTTTGGCATAAAAAACAATACTTATATCACTCCCAAATCCAGCTCTATCCTACCCTCTATCACCAACAAAAGCCTGATGGTAATAGCCGAAGAGTTAGGATTGAAAGTAGAACGGCGGGAAGTGGCGTTAGAAGAGCTTGACACTTTTGAAGAAGCCGGAGCATGCGGAACAGCGGCTGTTATCAGCCCGATAGAGCGTATCGACGATTTAGATAATAAAAAATCGTACGTTTTCTCAAAAGACGGCAAACCGGGCCCTATCAGCGAAAAGCTATATAATAAGCTGCGTGCAATTCAATATGGCGACGAACCCGACACACACGGTTGGGTAACTGTGGTTGAATAGAAATGAGAGAATGTAGGTTTTCGAAGTTGTTTTGTATGTGAAAAGATTGAATAACAGCCAATAATTTTGCTAATAATCAATCATTTCCATTAACTAAAACTATCTACTTCCTTTTGCCTTGATGCAAAAGGAACAAAAAATCAAGACTCTGCCCGCTTCACACGAAAAACTTACGCTCAAGGAGCTAAAATCCTCAAACTCGCTACGCTCAAACAGTGAGTATTTTTACGCTCCTTTCACTTGTTTTTCGGTTCATCGGACAAGGTCAAAAGAATGCCTATAACAGATTGAAAACACTTGACACTTTTTGTCGAGTATGAGCATCAAATTATTTAAATTGACATTCAAAAAAAACTGAAAGAGTTTAGGCGTAAAGCGGACTTTAAGCCGCTATACGCCCTATCGCACAGAAAATAAGATTTGTACAGCTCATAGACACTCTGTTAGGAGTGACAGCTTGGTAAAAATACACAAAAAGCCTGCGTGCCGTAGGTACGTAAGTTTATCCATAACTGTAGCGTACCTACGGCACGCTTATAATTAAAGAATACACTTTTTACCAAACTTCAATCCCTATGGGATATTATTCTTTTTACGTTGGGTAATAAGCAATATTTTTTTACTTGTAACTCGTAACTAAATTACTTGTAACTACCTTATGGGTTTATTCAAAGAAAAAATGTCATTATACTGGCGTCGTGTTCAGCACTTTGTCAGGAGGTTAACAAATCTGAGTGCCGATACCGATGTAGAAACCACAGTAAACTCGATAAAAAAAGACATCGACTTCAAAGGAGCCAATGTCTGGATATTGTTTTTTGCTATCATCGTGGCATCCATCGGGCTGAACATGAATTCTACGGCAGTCATTATCGGCGCGATGCTCATCTCTCCCCTTATGGGTCCTATCAATGGCATAGGGCTGTCTATCGGGATTAATGACTCCGACCTGCTCAAAAAATCCATCAAAAACCTGTTGGTAATGGTTGTCATTAGTTTGGTAGCCTCTACAGCGTATTTTCTTATCAGCCCGTTAAGCGATGCACAATCGGAATTATTGGCACGTACCACCCCCACTATTTTCGACGTGATGATTGCCTTTTTCGGAGGTGCGGCAGGTATCGTAGCATCGTCGCGCAAAGAGGGAAAATTTACCATCATAGCAGGAGTAGCCATTGCTACCGCGCTGATGCCCCCATTGTGTACCGCGGGATATGGGCTCGCCACAGGGCAGTTCAATTACTTTTTAGGTGCATTTTACCTGTTTTTTATCAACTCGTTCTTCATCGCATTGTCTACATTTGTCATGGTGCGCTACATGCGCTTTCCACGCCGAAAATATGTGGACGCACAGCGGGAAAAAATGGTAAAGCGCACAATCACCGTTTTTTCTATTATCGTTATTGTACCAAGTGTATTTATGGCGTGGGGCATGGTGGCCGAAACCCGCTTCAACAGTCAGGCTATCAGATACGTACACGACATACAGCAAGAAGACATATTCGACGAGATAGAGATTATCAATGTAAAGCGCAATTACTCGTCGAAGGAAAAAGAGATTTCGCTTTCGCTGGTAGGCAAAACCCTTGAACAACGACAAATAGAACGCCTACAAAACAGGTTGGTAGAATATGGATTAAACAATACTAAACTTACGATAAAGCAAACAACGGGAACGCTGGATATAGATGCACAGGCAAACGTATTGAGCAAACTGCTGGACAGGAAAGATGAACTGCTACAGGAAAAAGACCTAATCATTACAGGCCTGAACAAGGAGCTGGACGAGTTGACATTATCGGGAGTAGACCACCTACAGCTTGCCCGCGAGATAGCGGTGGAATACCCGAACGTTAAGCGGTTTTCGATATCACGTCATTCGGTTTATACCGACGTTGCAACTAACCAACTGGATACAATCCCCACTTTGTTTGTAGAGTGGATTAACCCCAAAGACACTATTCGCGAACGTAAACTAAACGATTGGCTGAAAGTACGTTTGGGTATCGACGAGCTTAAAATTATTGAAATACAGTGAGATAGAACCAAGAGTCAAGAACCAAGAACCAAGAGTCAAGAACCAAGAACCAAGAACCAAGAATCAAGAATCAAGAGTCAAGAGTCAAGATTTTTAGGTAAAAGTTTAAAGGCGAAAATACTTTCTTCTTTTTATTTGCCTGAAAGACAATATTTACATAACCGCATGCAAGCAAAACACTGCTTGCGGAGGATGAGCCAAAGAACAAACTCTGTCTGAAAGACAGGACTTCTGCACTAAGTTTTGCCTTTCAGGCAGAAGCATACTTTGTAAAACACATCCTAAATAAAGAGTAGTTTATGTTTGTTACATGTATCAATAATTTGAAAATACTTTTGAAAGCTTTAATTAAAATATCCGCAATACTCTGTATTATTCTTACCCTTTCGGCCTGTAAGAATGAAATAAAGGAACTTACATTAAGCGAGAATGAAAAATCGTTAATCGTGGGTGAAGACTTCAGATTAGAGGCAATACTTGAAGCGTCGAAAGACGAAAGCGAATTTGCTATTAATTGGCAGTCGGCAGATAATAAGGTTGCAACCGTAACCGAAGGTCTTGTTAAAGCTATTGGAGTGGGTAAAACCACCATTATTGCAAGCGCAGGAGACAGGGAAGCATATTGCCAAATCACCGTAATACCGGAGCCATATACGCAAGCCAGACTGGAGTTTTTAAACAACCCCTACGCCACAGGTATTTCCAATAGTTTCATCCTGTATATGGGCACAGTAAGTATTGATTGGGATAATGCCGAAGGGAAAAACGAAGTACTGATGTTCGAGTTTAATGTAGATGCCACCATAAAAGATAATATCCCCACAGGCGTTTACAACATATCGGATAGTACCGACCCTTATGCGTACACACCCTATACCATAACGCCGGGATATCTTTACGGGCAATATGGGCGGGAGTATGGTAGCTGGCTTTGCAGTACAAAAAACGGATATACCGAACATACTAAAATAATACGTGGAAAAATCAGGGTCGAAAATTCAGGCCATGATTATTCATTCGAGTACGAGGTAGAAGATGAAAATGGTAAAGAAATAACCGGAACGTACACGAACAACTTAAGCACCACAACTATAATGATGTCGAGATAAGGTGTTTTTTATGCCTTTCCAATCCACGTTGCTTTTTTCCATACATATTCAAGAGGGCCATGTGTAAACCTCTTCAGCCACCAGCGGCAAAATACAAACTGAAGTATAAACAAGCCTATACCAACCAAAAAGCTATACGTGATTCCCAAATACTGGTGCAACCCGAATCCCCAATTGTAAAACAACATAGAGCCAACAATGGATTGAGTAATATAATTAGTGAGACTCATCCGGCCATAAGGGGCTATTTTCATCAATATGCCGTAAAACCGCGAAGTATAAAATGCTAAGACTATACCGGACACGAGAATGGACATAAAAGCAAAATTAGCGTACGAAGAGAAAATTAAGTTTAACGACGCAAGAATAGATTTATCCGATATAAAATCAGGAAACATGTTTTTCAAACCGGCTAACGGGAAATAGGCAATCAAAGCCACACCTAAAGTACCCAGCCATTTTTTCATATTATTTTCCGAATAAAGAAATAATCTTTTTCTGCCTGCAAGCAAACCATACATAAACAATGCGGCTGTTTGGAAAATACGCCCATGCTCCCATGCCCACGTAAGGCTTGCCAACTGCCCATCCCACAGGTTCATTTTCAGCGTCTCCCAAAACGTTCCATTAGCTTGTACTTCGTATGCTTTTTCAAAAAAATGACTTGATAAACTGTCTTGTGGAACATAATCGGGGTTGAAAAGAACTGTAATTAATTTAGCCCACTCCACAGGCTGAAGCATAAAAACAGTAGCAATAACAAGGATAACCCGGCTTGGCAAACGGCAAACCAAAACAAGTACAAAGCCAACCAAAGAGTACATTACCAACACCTCGCCTGTAAAAAACATTGCATTGATATTACCTATCAGGAATAACAACACCATCCGCCACATGAAACGCGGACGAAAATCCTCTCCCTTCTTGTAGCGGTTGTCGTCCTGAATAAAAAAACTGAAGCCAAAAAGCAATGCGAAAATAGCATAGGCCTTGCCTCCAAACGTGAAGAAAAGACCATCCCAAATAATTTTATCGGTAAAATTAAGGAACTGGCTTTGTGTAGAGGTATCAGGATATGAATAAAAATTAAAATGTTCGACACTGTGCAGCAGTACGATTCCTAACACTGCAATTCCTCTCAGCACATCTGCCACATCAATACGGGACTTCTTTTCCATAAAATAAATGTATATTTTGTTTGTATGTCTCGGAAATAATAAAGCGAAAACAGAAAATATTTTCAGAGGAAAGGGACAAGTGATATTTTTGAAAGAAAAAACTTAGGTTAAGAAACAGTTTCTAAATCTTGTAAAGCGCAAGTGGGGGGACGTATATAAAAAAAGAAAGGTTGTCGTCCCGACAACCCAATCCTTAGTTAACCTTTAAATCTAATACCATGAAAAACACATTGCAAATGTAAAGCATTTTTTTATGTTGTACAACACCTTTTCTATATTTATTCGATTTTTAACATAATTTACCATTTTAGAGTCCTAATTTTTTCCTCAGATTCTTATATCCGGCAATGCTGGCCTTTATTTTATCGCCGTTTTTCAATGTGAGCAATTGGTTTTGCTTTTCGTATTGCTCTACACGTGATATGCAACCGATGTTGACTATATACGAGCGATGTACCCGTACAAACTGGCTTACAGGCAAATTCTCCTCAAAATATTTCATTGTTTGCTCTTTCAGGAATTTACCGTTTTCTGTAAAAATCCTTACATAATCGCCATCGGCCTGTAGATATACAATTTCGGACACAAGGATAACATGTATCTTAACACCCGACTTTACTGCAATCCGTTCCAACACTTCCACGTTTGCATCAGGCTGTTCGTCTACACTTTCTTCGGATGCGGACAAAGCCGTCAAATCGGGCACCAGTTCAGCAAGTTCCTCTTCCACTTTTTGTAGGAACAAGCAATTGCGGAAATAAAACACATGAAGCAAATAAATCAAAATACCGACAAAGATATAAAAAGGGAAAAACGGCAAAAAACACACAGCATATTCTTTTCCAAAAAACAAATAAGCCAGACCATAGCCCAAGCCAATCCACAAAACAAGAAGTACAAGGGCTAATGCACTATAGTTTACCGTACGCTGAAAAGCAGGTATTTTATCGTAATTGCCATACTGCATCATATTCCACAGCAAAACACCAAATACCCCAAACAGCAAGGCATGTACAAAGGCATCTACACCAATTGCCCACAACGGAAGAGTGGCTGACAGATACTTTAACGAAACCATGTGCAAAAGTATGTATGGAATCCAAACCAAAGCATAACGCCATGTTCTTTCCCTATTTTCAATCAGAAACGACATACTATTTGTGTAAACGTTAAATTGTAAAATGCTGAATTATAATGATACAAATTGCAAAAGCAATTAATTTCTTATCTCACCGCCGCCAAATACACATCCTCCTACAACAATCAGCTTACGTGAATGGTCGATATTGTCGGACAAAATGCGATTGTCGTTAAAGCCTCCAAACACACTGGTCAGATGCAGCTCTACGTGCCAATCTTCAGGAACAAAAAGAGTTATCCCGCCAAATACGGCATTCAGCTCCAATCGGGTTTCTCCCTCAGCCAACGAGGTTTTTCTTAAATCCATCGTGACCCCACCAAATACGGCATTAATCTCGCCATCGGTAAAAACAGGGTCTAAAATTATTTCTTCAACATTCCCAAATACGGTACTGCGGTCAAAACCCCTGTTATAATTGGTACGATGGGGGTTTTTCTTTCCTGTATAGGAGGTGTCCGAGCACGAGTAATAATCAGCCTTGTGGTGATGGTGAGGCCGTATTATAATATGCAAAAGCATTAATATACCCGCTATAATTAATAACACAGGCCAATAAGTGCGGGTAAAATCATACGACACCCAGTAAAAGGCTTCGGGTGCTGCCTGTGCCAAACGGGGCAGAATAAAAAATCCTCCGACAGCAATCAGCACAAGCCCATTAAAAAAATTACGATGCAAAAAGGTAATTACACCCACTACAATCAACAACATCTGCCACGAGAATAGCACACGTTTCCATTCGTTCTGAAACAGGCCGAAATTAAAAGCTAAAAACACCATTCCCAACAAAACAAGGATAATACCAAATGTAAAGCCCGGTGTGCGCTTACGATAAGTTTTAATTTTATTATCTTCCATAATATTTTTGCATTTTTATTTGCTTTTACAATAATCAGTTTAAAGTTGCGAGGCACAGCAAGCCTGCAATTTTTATTTTTGACAAAAATACAGGTTTTATACCCGATACAGCAACCGAAAATCGACAAATACTATCTATTTTCCCGACGAACAACTTTATTTTACTTTGCAAAAAGCATAACGATACTGCATTCTGACGTTTTTTCGATTTGAGCTTAGACTGGCGCAGGCTTGTAGCCTACATCCTGTTTGAAAAACAGGTATACCAAATTTGCTCTTATGAGCAACACACAGAGTACAACTCTGCGTGAGCCCAATAAATATCCTTGTGCATGACAAGAAATAATTATACAAACATCAAATATAGTAAAAAATGAAGTCCGGCAAACAAATTCATGTTTACCGGACTTCATAATAAAAAAAATAATCGAGAGTTATGATTTTACACGTTCCACATAGGAACCATCGCGTGTGTCTACTTTAATTACCTCGCCTTCGTTTATAAACAGGGGAACACGTACGGTAGCACCTGTTTCGAGCGTTGCGGGCTTGGTTGCATTTGTTGCGGTATCTCCCTTCAGACCCGGCTCGGTATATGTTACCTGCAAAGCCACATGTGCCGGAAGGTCAACAAACAAAACTGTTTCGGATTCGGCATGTACCACTACTTCAACGGTCATTCCTTCTTTCAGGAAATCAACTCCATTAATTTGTTCTTTTGCAACAGGTATTTGTTCAAAAGTTTCATTATTCATAAAGTTGTAACCCATATCGTCCTGATACAAATATTGGTATTCGCGACGTTCGATACGTACTTCGTCTATTTTTACTCCTGCATTAAAAGTTTTTTCGAGTGTACGGCCTGTTACAACGTTCTTCATTTTTGTGCGAACGAAGGCTGCACCTTTACCCGGTTTCACATGAAGAAATTCGGTGATAAAATAATACTGCCCATCAAGATCAATACACATTCCGTTTTTTATGTCAGCGGTAGTTGCCATGTATTAAAAATATTTTCTTATTAATAAATTACTTTTTCGAGGATTGCAAAAATAGTCATTTTTTTCTAAAGTTCAAAACGGAGCGGGAAGCCCGCCTGAATAAAAAAAGGAATGTTTCCGAAAACGAAACACTCCTTTCTTTATCTTTATGCCGAGCAGTTAATTCCAGTCTACTTCATCAGTTATATCAGATGGTTCATCCTCCTCATACACAAGCCCTAATTTTTCAAAAAAATCTTCCCAAGCCTGTATCACTTTTTCAAAACCTTCTCCGAAGAACACCTCAAAATCAACTTCTGTTTTATCATTGAACACCAAAATATGTTTTACGTCATAGCCGTAACCATCAGGCACTTCCACATAAGTCCAATTATCGTCATCCCATACCTGTTTAGTTTTTTCATATGGCTCAACACCGAAAGCTAAATCGGCAATGACATATTTTTCCGATCTGGAAACAAGCCTAACCTTACAATATTTATTATAAGCAGCCACCCACTCTTCTGCACACGCTTTATCTTTTGCCTCTGTCCAAGTAGAATCGTACCTGTCTTCATACTTTTTATCAATGGCACGCAAATCTTTGTTCATATTTTTAATATCAACATATCCTGTCAATGCCAAGTTCGATGTAATATCTACTTCGAACGATTGATAATCCAAGTTAATCATGGTATCTCTTTCTACATATCCACTACCAGAGGTATATTCATTGATATATTCCCAATCAATGGTAGAGCTCAGAGTTCCCGACAAAAGCACGTCGCTTCCTTTTGAGAATTTAACTGTAGAATTTACCTTATTTTCACCATCCTTGCTTGCATTTGCAACGATAGTATAATTGCCGATGCTTGCATTAGCACTTGCCGATTTGGCAACATTGGCGATATTAGGATTTTCAGCTTTTACTTCAATTTTTGCAACTTCCGAACCATTTTCGGATATTACCGCTTTCAGTTCTTTCGGAAGTTCTATTATATCTCCATTGATATTTTCCATATTATCCGAACCTACTCCCGACAATTCAATCTTAGCATTGTTTGTAGTTCCTTCAACTGTTGATGGGAAATTGAATACAATCTTCCCTTTAGCATCGGCAAAATCCCATGCACGTACAGTAGCATTCCATGAGTATTCGCCCTGAAACTCATTCACTTCAAAATATCCTTTTTCAAAATCAATGAGAAGGTTTCCATCCGGCTCCGAAATATCAACAAGCTCGGCAAACGTTTCCATCAAACTAATTGCTTTTTGATCGGGCAAATCTGAAATTTTATTCAAGAGTGCATCCGACTCTGCAATCAGCTTACTTTTTTGCTGCTCAGGAGTAAGCGTTGAGTAAGGATAGTCGTCATATTTACCATCCGGATTATCAGGACCATTACCGCCATTACAAGCTGTAAATAATAAGCATAATGCTACAAGAGGCATTAAAAATAGTTTTTTCATAAAGTTTTCGAGTTTTTATTTATTAGAGATTATATTCAATAAAAAGTTACATGTTTGATTATTAATGTTTTATATTAGTTTGTGTATTAAAATTCAAATATATGCAC
>NZ_QVMH01000002.1:98003-99211 GCF_010501035.1 Paludibacter sp. 221 | reverse complement strand
CTCCCTACGGGAGCTTTTAATACTATAATGATTTATAAATAAGCTTTATAATAGACTATTGAATATAAACTCTATTATTTAAACAAATGTAAAACAAAAAAATATAATATAAAATAATTTTACCTTTCTATTTTGGCCAAAATTACACCATATGTAACACTGCCATATCCGCTCCAGATTCCTATCCCACCCTCTATGTTCGATTTCAGGCTGGAGAAGGCAGGGAACAGCGGATTCTGGGTGTTTATTATCTCATTCTGGTAACTCGTCCAAAAGTCGTAAGCACTACGGGGCTGCGTACAAAGTTTAATCCTGATGGTATCGGACGCTAAATAATAGGTTTTAAAATTATTCTTGGGATAAATAGACGGGCCTTTTCTCAATTCCATGTCTATTTGTTCCCCTGCGGGATAGTGGCTGCTGTTAACATTGCCATACAGGCAGGGGGTAAATACTCCTTTAACTGAATACGGACTGGTGGCCACGCTATAAAACTGGTTGGAGGTGTTTTTAAAGCTCACCCCTATATAGCCCGTAGTATCGTTCTCACTATTACGCCTGAACCAGATGTCATCTATATCCACCGGCTCAGGTATATGGGTGGTGGCTGTAATTATCTTATTATCATACTCTATTTTCAACGAATAGTTTTTACCTACCTCTCCCCTTATCACATGCCCCTTGTATTCGTAAGGCGGCAAGTGGTCAGGACTGTAAGCCAGACGAAGCACCTCCGAAGTTTCGCCATCCGACACGGTAACCCTTGCACTCCTTATTACGTGGTTCAACAGCTTTATTGTATCCTGTTCGCCAAGCACAGGAGCCGAAACCGATAGTAAAACCGACGCATAAGTATTGTTTTCAATCCGCCCTTCCACTACAATTTTAGGTTCGTAAGGGATTTCATCCAAATTGACACCAAACTCGCACGACACCAACGCCGGCAGCAATGCAAGTAAAATATAATAATGCTTCTTCATCTTAAGTATAATGGCAAAATCAAATTAGTTATAATTTTAGAATAACACCGCTTCAAAATTACATTTTAAAATGTCTGTTTTGTTAGGTTTTGCTCTTCCGTTCATTAGCCTCAAAGTCCCTCTCTTTGAGAGAGGGATTTAGGGAGAGTTACAGTTATCTTCAATCTTTACTGCTTTGTCCTCGAGCCGGACAGGCTCTTCCTTTTTCCTATAGCTGAAAAAGGAAGC
>NZ_QVMH01000002.1:23811-97979 GCF_010501035.1 Paludibacter sp. 221 | reverse complement strand
TTACGCTGAATTTCTTAACGCTCACCAGCTGAGGCGGAAAAATTAGCTACGGCTACGAAAGAATAAAATAGTAAATCTGCATGTTTTGATGTGCTTACCCTATAATAATCCGGACTAATAGTATTTTTCAATTCCACCAAAGCCTGTTATTAATTTATTCTCTTTCGTTTTATTGATAAAGTTATTCAATCGTTTTTCAAATTCCTGCGGTCGTTTTCTCGCAGCCTCAATGTATGCAATCCGGATACGTTTATATGCGTCGGAAAAATGCTGATAGTTTTTCCATACCGTTTCATCTTCTTTCAATCTGCCGATTATATCAGCCGGAAAAACAAAAGGCTCGGACAATACATCTCGTATTTTATCCTCAAATTTAGGATGTATCTTCTTATTCTCTAACAACCATTTAAGCCTTTCTTTGTTGGCTTGCGAGTATGTGTTTTTAGGCTTTCGGGGCGTGAAACGCTGAATCCGTTGTTCATCGTCAAGCGGCTTTATCGTACTGTCAATCCACTCGAAACAAAGAGCTTCTTCTACAGCATCGTTGTACGCAATACTTTTTTTGCCTGCCGACTTCTGAGGAAACACAAACCAAACTTCATCGGCAGTCTCAAAATTGTCAGCCAGCCACTTCCGCCAATCTTCCCGATTTTCAAAATACCTTACATTATTCTCTGTTGTCATAACAGGTCGTTCAGGCTAATTATTTTACTGCCTTTACTTTCGTAATAACGAAGCATTTCGTCAATCTTCCTCTTATCATAACTGGTAATGCAATCTGATAAGACATTAACACTGTAATTTGCTTTGCACAAGTTGTAACAGGTGGATTTGACACAAGCAATTGCGTCTGCGCCTGTTATGTAAAATTCATCTATTCCGTTCGCATCAACAAAATCGGCGAACTCCTCACTGCTTAACGCGTTTCCTTTGTATTTGGTGAAAATGTTTTCTGATACTATTTTCAAATCCGGAACTAACTCAACCCCACGTGTATTGGGTTTAAAAGTCCTTGTACCGTCCGATAAATTTTCGTGCCTTATATATACCACATGAATACCATTATCAACCGCCCAACCGATAGATTGATTTATATTATCAATGATATCCTTGTAGTTTTTTGTTATATCATTCTGAATATCTATTATTACTAATGCCTTTTTCAATTTTCTTACTTTTTTTAGAGTCCTTATCGGACACTGTTTATATTTTGTTTTCAATACTCTCTCACTGTGCCTGCACCTGACAATGACTTATAACTGCTTAAAATTTAAATTTCCAACTTATCGAAGGGATAATAGTAAAGAGTGTCCGCTTCTTCATCAGTACTTTCACATCGTTTGTTCCTTCCACCTGCTTCACCTGCAAACTTACATACATAGGATTGTGAACAGCAAATACATCATAAATGGATATATTGATTCCATTATCTTTTTTAAACCAGTAATTCAATCCCACGTCAGTACGGTTATAAACCGGAAGACGGGCATTATTGTATTTGCCATACTCCTTCACAGGCATGTTATTTACAAAATACCACGAAGTAGGCGACGTATAGGCATTTCCCGTAGCCAGAACGTGGATGAGTGATACATCCCATTTATCATTAAACACATACGTTCCGGCAAAAGACAGGTCGTGTGTGCGGTCGTGCTTGGCAGGAAAAACCTGCCCGTCGTCAATATCTGCAAACTTACGCTCCGAACGTCCCAGCGAGTACGACAGCCATCCGGTAAACTTACCATAGTTTTTCTTCACCATAAACTCCACCCCATACGCCTTACCATTGCCTGTAAAAACCCGCCGGCTAAACATTTCATTATCTACTTCAATAAAATTCTGGTTATACTCTACCAGATTTTTCATAGTCCGAAAATAGACATCTGCCGAAAACTCGAACATCCCATCTGAGAGAGTACGATAATAACCCAGTGAAAACTCATTGCTATACTGAGGTTTAATCTCGCTCGAAGCTGCAACCCAAAAATCCGTTGGCAAACCCGAATTGGAAGGGAATAACTTTATAACATGTTGGCTATTATGGCTCAACGTACCTCGCAGGAATTGCTCATCATTAATATTATACTTGCCGAAAAGCCTGAAATCGACATGGTGAAAGTCTTTTTGGGTAGCAAGTTTATCAATCCGCGAAACAAAAAAATTATATTGCAACCCCGGCTCTAATGTCAAACGGGGAATCAGATTGAGGCGGGCTGAAAGGAAAGCAGTTATATTATGTGCGTCATTCCTGCCGAACGATATATCGGGAAATGCAAAATCGGAGGTGAGGGTTTCAAAATCCTGCGGGTACAACTCATTGTATTGATACTTTACCCCTGTTGCAAAAGGGACACTCCATAAACTATAATTCATGCTACCCTGATAAGCTATACGCTGAATTTCAGAAAAAGTCTTAATGCTCATTTCTGATACCGAAACGGAAAAGTCATTTTTAAAGCCCGTATAAAAAAGCTGTTGTTCCAGCCTTAACTCATCATTGAAACGTGTTTCAAGTTTTGCCGAAACAAGCAGGTTGCTCCAATTAAGCAAACCGTTCATATTAATATTATCTTCGATAAGCCGTAGTTTATCACGTCCAAAGAAAGCGTTTACAACCAACTTGTTTTTTGCCGACAACCTGCCTACGAAAGTTAAATTCACATCATCAAAATCATATTTGAGATCTTCTATCTTATTTTCTACACTCCTGTTGAAAGTTGCATCCAAAAAAGGCTGCAAAAGCAGGTTCAGGTAAGTTTTACGCCCCGACAGGTACATGCCATATTTGTCATTAAACTTAATATCGGCAGTTGCCTGAGCCGAAATCAAACCTACATTACCCCGTATTGAGTTTTTCTGTGGAACTTGTTCTTTGGGGAGCGATTTTATCGTGCCCGAAAGCAGGTTGCTGTATTTTGAATCGACACCACCCTTCACCAGTTCTACCGCCGAAAGATGGTCTGAATTGAACAATGGAAATATATTGAGCAAGTGCCCCGGCGAGTAAATGGGCACGTTGTCGTACAAAAGCAGGGTTTGCCCCGGGTCGCCTCCCCGTATGTGAATATTGGATTTTCCTTCGCCTGTAGTTTGTACTCCGGGTGTCAGCTCCAGCACTTTAAGCATGTCTACATTGCCCAGTATGGATGGCAGCGACTTAACCCCATCGGTATGCAGAGTTATTTTCCCCGAAGATATGCCTGTTATTTTTGCCCCTTTCCTGCTCTGCTCCACAGTTATCTCCTGAATATCATAACTACGCTCAATCACGCTATCGGCCTGCAAACGGACATCAACAGTTTCAACAGCCTGTGCAAAAGCCACAGACACAGGCAACAAAGAAACAAGGAGTAGTAAAATATATTGCTTCAAAATATCTGAAATAAAGAAACAAAAGTAGTTATTTTCATTAAGAAACGACTTATTTTATCAATATCAAAAAAAAGAATCTCCGGTTTCTTTTCCCGAAGATTCTTTTAGGCTTACGTGTGTTTTTCAATCTTAATGTTATGAGCTATGAAAAAGTTTCGTGTTTAATCTATCTCTTTACCATTACGTTTCTGAACGTTGTAGTATATTTTCATCTGGTTGCCCAGTATCTTGGTAAATCCTTTCACATCGTCCGAACTCCATGCACGGTTAATTTCACCATACTCGCCAAAATCAGTCTTCATCAGGTCGAACGGGCTGTCAACTCCCACCAGCGTATAGCTGTAAGGACGTAGATTAACCGACACCGTTCCTGTAACGTTTTGTTGTGAGCTTTCGAGGAACTGCTCAATGTCGCGCATCACAGGCTCAAGATATTGCGCTTCGTGCAGGAACATTCCGTACCAGTTGCCCAACTGGTCTTTCCAGTATTGCTGCCATTTGGTAAGTGTATGTTTTTCCAGCATTTTGTGCGCATTGATTATCAGTAGCGGCGCAGCGGCCTCAAATCCTACACGCCCTTTGATACCGATAATAGTATCGCCAATGTGCATATCGCGCCCGATACCGTATTTCGACGCTATTTGCTCCAGCACGTTTATCAGTTCTATTTTATCTTTGCTTTTCTTTCCGTTCACCGCACAAATCTCACCTTGCTCGAACTCAATCGTAACGGTTTCTTCTCCTGTTTTTTCTACCTGGCTCGGATATGCTTCTTCGGGCAATGTTTGTTCCGATTTCAGCGTTTCCTTACCGCCTATACTTGTACCCCACAATCCTTTGTTGATAGAATATTCCATTTTTTTGAAATCTGCCTCGTAGCCGTGACGTTTCAGGTAGTCTATTTCATATTCGCGGGTAAGTATCATATCGCGAGTAGGAGTCAGCACCTTAATATCAGGAGCAAGCACATCAAAGGTGAGGTCGAAACGCACCTGGTCGTTACCGGCACCCGTGCTGCCATGAGCCACATAATCTGCTCCAATTTCTTTCGCATAGCGGATAATAGCCATTGCCTGAAAAATACGTTCCGAGCTAACCGATATGGGATAAGTACCGTTACGAAGCACATTACCGAAAACCATGTATTTTATGCTTTTTTCGTAATACTCCTTTGTAACATCAATAGCTACATGCTTTACAGCCCCCAGCTTGTAAGCCCTTTCTTCGATTGATTTCAACTCCTCTGCCCCGAAGCCTCCTGTATTTGCCACAGCGGTATACACTTCATATCCTTTTTCTTCGGCCAGATATTTTGCGCAAAACGATGTATCCAAACCTCCGCTAAACGCCAAAACTACTTTTTCTTTCATTTTTCAATATTTTATTTTATTATTTTTCAGTTGGTTGCTGTCCTGCACCGGTTTTTTCCTACTTTTTAGGGTCGTAAAGCATTCCGGTGCACAGGCACATTTTACGTCCGGTGCGTTGCAATATATCATAGTTCACACAACTTTCGCACCCTTTCCAGAATGCCTCATCATCAGTGAGTTCGGAAAACGTGACAGGCTTATAGCCCAGTTCGGAATTTATCCTCATTACCGCCAACCCTGTTGTAAGCCCAAAAATCTTGGCATCGGGATAACGGCTGCGCGACAGTTCAAAAGCCGTTCGCTTAATCCGTTTTGCCAATCCGTGTGCCCTGAATTTATCTACCACTATCAAACCTGAGTTTGCCACAAACTGCTTGTTGCCCCACGTTTCGATATAGCAAAAACCTGCAAACTCATCACCCGCAAGGGCTATGATAGCCTTTCCTTCTTCCATTTTGCGGGCAACATATTCGGGTGAGCGGCGTGCTATACCCGTTCCCCTTATCTTGGCAGCCGCAGCTATCGTGTCCAATATGATATCAACGTATTTCAAGTGTTTCTCGTCCGCCACTTGTACAGTTATATTATCAACGGCAGTCTCTATGTTCATTTCTAAATTAATATACAATATTAAAAAAAAGGGATATCCCTTTATATTATTACAAATTCAAGATTACAATGTACTTTACACTTTTACCTTTTTCCTCAATATTAGTGGTAACTACTTATCGTCCTTAAAAGTGAGGTTAAGTATCTCCATTATCTTCTGCCGCGATATTCCCTCGCGGGGAATAAGAAGAATGGTATCGTCTCCGGCGATGGTTCCCAGTACCTCGTATTTAGCCTCGTTGTCGATATCCCATGCAATGGCGCTGGCATAACCAGGCTTTGTTTTAATTACAGCAAGCTGACCTGAAAACTCCACACTCAAAATCGTTCCCCCCGAAAAAAAATTGGAAGTTCCCCCCTCTACCACAGGCTGGTTTACAGGCGGCAAAATATATTTATATGTTCCGTTGGCAAGCGGTGTTTTTGCTACTTTCAACTGTTTCAAATCGCGCGAAAGGGTTGCCTGCGTAACCTCGCAATCCTGCTTTGCAAGCAAACTCAACAAATCATCCTGACTGCTAACTACATTCGACTTCAAAATTTCGGATATAATCTGCAATCTTTTCCGCTTATTTTTCATAAAAATGAATATTTATTTGAATGAAGATGCAAAAATACTACTTTTTCTGCATATTTTATCATATATGCAAATATAATTTATAAATATTCCATCAAATGATTGAAAAATGCATAAATAACCATTTTGCACTCTATTTTACTTTCTTCATTGCTGCCGCAGGTGGAATATTCCGACATAGCGGAAACCAAGCCCGTGTCCTGCTTGAAAAGCAATCAATATATAACTTGATAAAATAAGCTAATAAGGTTTTTGTTGTCAGAATATAATTATTACTAAGGTTATTATTTAAAAATAAGGTTTTTATAAATCACTTTTTTTGTTGGCAAACTTTGTTCGGCGTAGCATCCCGCCAATGTCATCGACTTAAAAAGAAAACGATTCATTTTCAGGCTGTAAGCCCGTTTTAATTCAGCCCAATGGCGAGCGAAGCGTCGCCTTGGGTTAGTTTGCAACAGTAAACTTGGCAGGCTGCAAACCTAAGTTAAAACTAACCTTTCTTTAGTCCTTTCGGATTTGCAATCCGAAAGCCATTAACTGCGAATTTTAAATCCGCAGTTAGAATAGCATCGGATTACCGTTCGAACTTGTTCCTCTGCTGGCGCGGACTTGTAATCCGTGTCCTGCTTTGAAAAAGCAGTCATAATATCCAAATCGTTTGCTCTTACGAGCAACGCACAGATAAATATCTGCGCAAACCGGACTAATTATCCCGTCCCGTATAGCGGCTTTAAGTCCGCTTTGCGGGTTATACTTTTGTTTTCTTCGTTCTTACTTAGGGCAAAAGATTTTTCGCCCCTACATACATATTTAAAGCCTCCCCCCCTTCGGGGAGGTTAGGAGGGGGTTATATGCGTAATAAAACACCGACAAATAAATACGATGCACTTAATGGTTTTGTAACAGGGTTTAACGGCTTTTAAGTTCTTTCTATGAAATATATTTTCGTATCTTTGCCGTCGGTTTCTTTTTTTTGAATAAAGAACAGTATTTCAAACTAAAGTTGAAAAAAACACTTCTTTTATTTTTCAGTTTTCTGTTGGTTTCCATTGCAGCCCATGCAGTAGGTAAGAACCGTTATGTAAAAACGTGGAATATCGTTTCACCTATTGCTGTGGCCGATACTATACCTGTAGATACCGCACATGTCAACTTTCAGGATGCAAACCCGATAGACCGTTTCAGCATAGCCAATTCGTACAACGGCAATATGGGGTCGCCTATCCAATCCAAGCTATACTTTTCTCGTCCGGCAAGTTCACGCTTTGTTTTTGCCGATGCATATTATCCATATGTGGTACGCCCCGAAAACGTGACGTATTACAACACTAAAACGCCTTACAGCAATCTGGAGTATCTGGGAGGGATGTTTGCAAACTTCCGCGACGAGGATAATGTAAAACTCCTCTTTACCGCCAACGCCAATAAAAGGCTCAATTTCGGAGGCAAGCTCGACTTTACACGTGCTATAGGAGAATATGAATCGCAAGCTACCAAACGCTTGTCGGGCAATCTGTTCGGCAGTTACGACGGCGACCGCTATAGTGCTTCGGGAGCTATCATCATCAACAGCTTGAACAACTACGAAAATGGCGGGATAACAAACCCCGACGATATACATAAACCTGAACTGAACGATGCCAAAAACATACCTGTGAGGATAAACGGCTACTCAGCCTACCGGTACAATGCTTTTGTATATAACCACAATTACAGCTTGGGATTTACCCGCGATATTGAGGTTTCTGAGGATTCAGTCCGTACCGAATTTGTTCCGGTCACCCGCTTTACTCATGTATTGAAGCTAAGTGACGAGAGGAAACGTTATCTGGAGCAGTCGCCCGACACCTCTTTTTATCTGAACACCTATTATTCAAGCACCTTAACCCAGGATACTGCCGCACTGCAAACCATATCCAATACATTTGCCGTGAGCATCGAGGAGGAGTTTAACAAGTGGATGCAGTTCGGGCTATCAGCATATATCCAAAACGACATGGAACGGTACACCTTAACGGTAGATTCGGGGGTAGTGCAACATGCCAACCGCAACCGTACGAAGATAGGTGGAGTACTGTCGAAACAACGGGGAGCCCGTTTCAGATATAACATAAATGCCGAATTTGATATACTCGGACCGCAAATCGGCGATTTTAATATCGAAGGTACGCTGGGAGGTTTTTTCCGGTTGTGGAACGACAGCATAGCCCTTATAGCAAAGGGATTCATGCGAAACGAAAGTCCTTCATTTTTTCTGGAGCAATATAGCTCAAACCATTTCAGGTGGAACAATAATTTCGACCATATTTACCGCACACAGGTAGGTGGAACGTTCTCCATACCCACGCGTGCTTTCAACCTGAATGTATCGCTGGAAAACCTGAACGGCTATATTTATTTCGACAAGGACGCGATGCCTAAACAGTTTGGAGGGCACATACAATTGCTTTCGGCTAATCTGAAACAAAATTTCAGACTGGGGAAAATACATCTCGAGAACAACGTGGTGTATCAGGTAAGCTCCAACCCCGACCTGCTACCCCTGCCCGCGCTCACGTTGTATCACAATTTATACTATCTGGACCAATGGTTTGATGTACTGAATGTACAGTTCGGAGCAGATGTACGCTACCATACGGCTTACTATGCACCCGACTATATGCCTGCTACGGGACAATTCACACTACAAGACAAAATGAAAATAGGAAATTATCCGGTAATGAATGCTTATCTGAATTTTCATCTTAAGCAAGTGCGGTTCTTCCTTAAATATTATCACTTCAATAAGCTATTTATGAAAGGCCCTTATTTCTCCATGCCCAACTACCCTATCAACCCTGCCGTATTCAGGATTGGTATTTCATGGAATTTCTATAATTAGAAAAAAGAGAATAAAACCTTATTGCTACGTCAGAACTTACTTTGCCATACGATGAAATCCGGGAGAAAAACATATATAATTGCGGGCATCCTGTTCATAGGATTCATTTTGTTGGCTGTACTTCTAAGAAGTGCCGGAGATACAACGCATGTCCGCAGTTTAGATGAGATAATCGAATCGGGCAAACTCCATATCGTATCCGAAAACAGCAGTATGGGCATCAACATAGGTGAGGGGCAAAATTCAGGATTCCAATACGAAATTTTAAAGATATTTGCCGACACGCTTGGCGTGGAGCTAAAAATTTCGACCGCCAACGACTTAGCATTGAGCATAGACCTGCTTAACAAGGGAAAATACGATTTAATTGCACGATTCATCCCCACAACAACCGAATGGATAGACACGGTACTGTTTTCAATACCTCTTCTTACATCGCGGCAAATGTTAGTGCAACGGTCGTTCAACAAAGGAAAAGAAATACGGATAAACCACCAGTACGAGCTGGCAGGAGATAGTATTTACATCCAGACCAATTCTCCGCACAAAATGCGGTTAACGCATTTATCCAAAGAGATAGCAGATACGATTTATATTGTTGAACTGGAAAACCTGACTGCCGAACAGTTGGTTGCACTGGTGGCCGAAGGAAAAATACGGAACACTATTTGCCATGAACAATTATCGCGTAAACTAACGAAAGAATATTCTAATATCGACGCGTCGATACCTGTTAGCTTATCGCAGCCTTATAGCTGGGCGGTAAATAAGGAATCGACTGATTTGCTTGAAAAGCTAAATGGTTTCCTCGCCGCATTTATCGGTAGCAGCGACTATTGGAATCTTTACCGGAAGTATTATTAAGGGAAAAGTAAAAAGGAGAAAGGTAAAAGTACTTACTAATCTATAAAGCGGCCTGAAAGAGAAACTTAGCGTCATAGGGTCTTGGCGTACAAAAAGAATAATAATTAAACATTAATAATTGACAATTACATAATATGCCAGTAAACATACCTAAAAAATTACCTGCGGTAGAAACTCTGCGGGAAGAAAATATTTTCGTGATGGATTCGGAGCGGGCATCAATTCAGGATATCCGTCCGCTAAAGCTGGTAATACTAAACCTGATGCCACTAAAGATAACAACCGAAACGGACTTAATCCGGCTGTTGTCAAACTCTCCTTTGCAAATCGAAATAGATTTTCTGCAAATGGAAACGCACACGTCAAAAAATACTCCTATCGAGCACATGCTGATGTTTTACAAAACATTCGACGAGATAAAAAAGAGCAATTATGATGGTATGATTATTACGGGCGCTCCTGTAGAACAGCTTGATTTTGAGGAAGTGACATATTGGGAAGAATTGAAGACCATTTTCGACTGGACACGTACGCATGTGACTTCTACTTTTTATATCTGCTGGGCTGCACAAGCCGGATTATATTACCATTATGGCATTCCTAAATATCAGCTCGACAAAAAAATGTTCGGGGTTTTTGAGCATAACGTATTAGAGCCACTAAACCCTATATTCAGGGGGTTCGACGATATTTTTTATGTACCTCATAGCCGTCATACCGAAATACGCAGCGAAGATATACGAAAAAATCCATCGCTGACGCTACTTTCCGAATCGCCCGATTCAGGCATGTATATGGCTATGGCACGCAACGGGCGTGAGTTTTATGTCACCGGACATTCTGAATATTCACCTTACACGTTGGATACGGAATATAAGCGTGATTTACAAAAAGGGTTGCCGATAGAAATACCCAGAAACTATTATGTAGATAATAATCCGGACAACAAGCCGCTTGTAAGATGGAGAAGCCATGCCAACCTGTTGTTTACAAACTGGCTGAATTATTTTGTATATCAGGAAACTCCGTACGACTTAAGCAAAATCATATAACTTCACATGTTTCTTTCAGAACAAATTCAGTATCTAAATGTTATATAAGTAAACAATCTAAAGCATTAACATTTTAATTTAAAAAACTGATATGAAAGACAAGAAAGAAACATGTACCCCGTGTGAAGCCGAATTTCTGGAAGAAACACAAAAACTGGTTGACGAAGTGGAAGGTTATAACAAAAAAGACCACGACGCAAAGAAGAGAGAAGTAGAAGCTGCCTTCGGAAAAGAAGATAAGAAATAATAAGGCTTAAACTGAAATAAAAAAATCACCGGTGATAAGATAATCATCGGTGATTTTTTACTATATATGATATCATGCGTAGTTTTAATGACGCTTAAAGGAGTATTTGATTTTAGTTTTACCCACCTTTATTCCTCTTTTCAGCCTTACAATCAAATAATTCAACGTGCGCACGAGCAACAACAATATGATGGGTAAATATGAGATATTGACATAATGAAATGAAGGTATCAACAAAATCAACGCTATCAACAGCAATACCGAATTAAGCAACTGTAAACAAAATGTTGCAAACCTCAATGTCTTGAACCATTGCATAACAGCCGCAAAAATAAGCAACGGGTTAAGCCATAGTATATTAAAATTGCTACTAACAAGGGGGTGAACTGAAATAAACGACAAAAAGAAAATAACACACCCTACCAAGCCCGCCAAAGAAAACAAAACCGTATCAAATACTTTGAGTGTACGATGGTATCTCCTGTTTTTGAAACAGAAAAGAACACATAGAAGAAGTAAAAAAGTAAAAACACTAAAAGGTTGGAATAAAAAGGATAAACTTTTATTTTCCTCCGGTTTCTTATCTACCAGTATATTATATTGCGATACTAAAGGATGACGCTCCCGACTTCCCTGAATCGGGCAGATATCAGCCCCCTGAAATTCTGACATTAAGATTTCGGGAAGGAACATGCTTTCTCTACGGGTAGCTTTCCTGTCAGCTTCATCGCCAAAAATTATATCAATTCCCAATTTAAGCCATGCATCGTCGCTAATATACTTATCTATTAACTCGCGAAAAGTTTCATCCGGCTCAGGTAGCTTATATGCCAAATATCCATCAATAGCCTCAATGATTTTGTCGCGAGGGCGGGTTGAACAGTTGTCAAAAACAAAATTATAACGGTATATCCTGTTTTCGGGTTCGTAGTTTATCAGCAACAACCGGATCAGTTTTTCCTTTTCCGACTGATTAAGATTTAAAACTTGCTCCCATACCGCTGAATTTCTGTTTTCATATTCGGGAAGAAAACTATCGAAATCATACGCACCCAGTTTATAATCGGTTTCCCCTTTTATAAACTTGAGATAAAAATTCTTTGTATTAAAATCGAATATCCCGTAGTTAAAAACAACATCGTTATTGGTAGCCGGATCGTTAATACGAATAGCCGTATGCCCAAAACGCGCATAAACCTCTTTTCCTGGCGAACAGGTAATTAAACTAACCACTGCGTTGTCACTAAAAGGAAGAGGTTGGGAGTGCAAAGACAACACACTGATAAGCAAGAGGAAAAATAATATTACTCTTTTCATAGCCCCATTTCTTAAACGGGGTCAAATGTACAATAATTTTTATACTTAATAAAAACTTTTTAACTCCCATACTCACTTACATTGTTTTTGTCTGCCGACAACCCTTTCAAAACCGGATTTACGATTCGGTTTGAAAAATTTATGTATAAAAAAACGTTATTTGTTATTTTCTTTTATTTTTATCTTGTTTATCAACAAAAAACAGTAAATTTGTGCTATAAAACATTGTTATAAGACATTTTTTAGCAAATTCTTATGGTGAAAAAGTTATATACAGACTTAAAACCAATCGAAGAAGTTTTTACCGGTTGGGATGTACTTACCCCTGATGAAAGAAGGTTTGTAAAAAATAACTCGACAGTACAGTACTACAAAAAAAACGAGGTAATCCACTACGAGGGAGATACCCCAACCCACATGATGGTACTTGCCAACGGCAAAGCAAAAGTATACAAAGAAGGTGTAGGCAGCCGCACTCAAATCATAAGAATGTTGAAACCGGGCGAGCCATTTGGCTACCGTGCCATGATAGCCAACGGAACGTACAACACCAACGTGGCAGCTTTTGAGCCTGCCGCTGTTTATATGCTAAAAGGAGATGTCTTTATTTCGATACTGCGCCACAACAACGCGTTTTGCTTCCGCTTTCTGGAAGAACTGGCTGCAGATTTAGGCGATTCCGACTCAAGAACCGTTAACCTTACCCAAAAACACATACGTGGCAGACTGGCCGAATCCTTGCTTTTTCTGAGCAAAAGCTACGGTATGGAGGAAGATGGTGCCACTATCAATATATACCTTTCGCGCGAGGACTTGGCAAACCTGTCGAACATGACAACCTCGAACGCAATACGCACCCTATCCAGCTTTGTAAATGAACACATTATCGCAATGGACGGACGTAAACTAAAAATCATAGACGAAGAAAAGTTGCGTAAAATAAGCAAAATGGGATGATATTCAGTTACAAGTTACCTTGTCCTTCTCGGACGGTTACGAGTTACAAGTCATTAGCGAGTAATAAAGGAAAAATCCTGCACTCTACAGGCATCGGTCGTTGACGGGTTATTTGCTGTTCACTACCCGCTATCTACTACTCACTTTCCACATTCATCCCTGACAGATATATCCATCCACATACTTGCAGATTTATTC
The DNA here is from genome assembly GCF_010501035.1 of Paludibacter sp. 221. Classification (GTDB taxonomy): domain Bacteria; phylum Bacteroidota; class Bacteroidia; order Bacteroidales; family Paludibacteraceae; genus QVMH01. Next base: position 84,535 of record NZ_QVMH01000002.1, on the reverse strand, counting down.
CGTAACTTGCCAATTTGGCATATTACTCAACATTGGCATATTTTCTGTGCAATAAACTCCCGGAGAAAAAAGACATTCATTTAGAGCCTGTCGAAAACAAATCGAAAATTTATTTGTTTGTTTCGGTAAAGGACTTTATTCATCTGCATTGTATGGACATAGCACAAATAAAAAAATCATACCAGTTGATACTCCGGTTACTCTTACTGGGGAAACTCAAACAGGCGTTTGATAATATACAAATGCTTAATGAGCATTTGCAAAACTGGGGACTGCACGAACGTTTCGATAACTTGCAACAAAACTACCGCTATATGCTGCAGTATTATGTGGACGGTGTAGACGACCCCGAACGCATTACGATATACAACAAACTGATAGCTAAACTTTTTCTGCTCACCGAAGAGATACGGGAAAACTTATACATTCAAAATTCATCAAATTACGAATACACAAAGAAACGCTACTTCCCTCACGAGCAAAAATACAGGAATCTCAAACAGTTATTAAGCACATTGCAGGAAACCCATGCTCAAACAACATTAATATCGCAAGACGAAGCATCGCACAGGCAAGAAATAGACCGTCTTAAAGGAATTTACGAAAGTTTGCTGCCTGAGATATTTGGCATTTACTGGCTCACTACCACCTACAAAGACGAAGAGAAAAACCTGTTTGCCCACATTATGGATAAAGAATACGATGGGCTGTTGGAAAAAAGCCTGATTGTATCGGGGCTTACCCTGAATCTGTGGCGGATGTTCGACGAAGAAAAACTGATGCTCTTATTTGACTGCTGCGAGTCTGAAAACCCGCAGGTGAAGCAACGCGCCTTGGTGGGGTTATGCTTTATACTAACAAAATACAATCAGTTTATCCCATATTTTCCTATGGTGCGTAACAGGTTGGTACTGCTTGCCGACAACGAGCATACGTTGGAAAATTTCCGGAATATCATAACCCAGATTATAGCAACTACCGAAACCGAAAAAATATCGAAAAAGCTACAGGAAGAGATATTGCCCGAGATAGCCAAGATAAGCCCTAAACTAAAGAATGATAAAGATATAGAAAATCTTTTAAACTCCGACGACTGGGAAGAAACCAACCCGCAATGGCAGGAAATACTGGAAGATAGCGGAGTGACTGACAAACTGCAAGAGCTGAGCGAGATGCAAATGGAAGGAGCCGACGTGTATATGAGTACATTCTCGATGCTGAAAAACTTCCCTTTCTTCAATGAGTTTTCCAACTGGTTTTTACCGTTCGACCCCACTCATTCGGCAGTAAACCGCTTGTTCCAAAACGAACAGAGAAACGTTCTTGCTACCTTTGTAGGAAGCCAGATAATGTGCGACTCAGACCTATATTCTTTCTGCCTGAGCATCTTGCAGATGCCCGAAGCACAGCGCGAAATGATGAAAAGTTCGCTGAAGGTAGAGTCGGAGCAGATTGACGAAATGAAGAAAGACGAAGCCATGCTGTCGCCCGATGTTGCATCGAAAAACATATCAAAGCAATACATTCAGGATATATTCCGTTTTTTCAAACTATATCCGCAAAGAGACGATTTCGAGGATATGTTCAATTCATCGCTCCTTATTCACCGTACTTCATTATTCGACATTCTCTCGGCCAATGATAATTTCAAAACAGGGATAGCAGAGTATTATTTCTCAAAAAAACTATACCCACAGGCGTTAGAACTTTTCAACGAACTGCTGAACGAATCGGAACCGAGTGCATCTCTGTACCAGAAAATAGGATATGCCTATCAAAAGACCTCGCACTTGAACGATGCCTTGAACGCTTACCTGAAAGCAGACATCATTCAGCCCGACGACCTCTGGACTATAAAAAAAATTGCATTGTGCTATCGCCTTGCAGGCAATCATGAAAAAGCGTTGGAGTTTTACCAGCACGCCGATTTTCTCAATCCGGGCAGCTTGCCTACACAGATGCGCATTGCCAATTCATACATGCAAATGGGTAAATATAAAGAAGCGCTTAATCTTTACTTCAAGCTCGACACTGAGAATGAAGATGATATTAAAATTCAGCGGGCTATTGCATGGGCATCATTTGCATCGGGCAATCTGAAACAAGCTGATTATTACGCACAAAAAATTTTGGTGGCAGATGCTCCTATTGCACATGATTATCTGAACGCAGGACACGTAGCATGGAGCCGGCGTAAGAGAAAAGAAGCACTTGAATACTACGTAAAAAGCCTTGCCCTGCAACAGAACAACTGGGTTTTATTTCTGGATACATTTAATGGAGATATCCAACACCTGAAAGCAAACGGCATCGAACCGGACGAAATACCACTCATGCTGGACGAGATATTATACAATATAAAATAACTGAAAACCTGACTGATTTCTATAGTACGAAAGAGAATTTTTTAACAAAAGAGTTCTCTTTTTTATTTTATTTTTTAAACACATGGTTTCAACAAGGTATAAAAAACAATTATTCCTACTGTCTGCAAAATAAAATTAACGTTTCCCTGTTATAATAAAAACTTATTTACTTTTGCAAAAATTCTCAAAAAAACAACCCTTCTTAATACAAACATGAGAAAAACTTATTTAAGCTTCTTTCTTATTTTTCTTTTTCCGGTCATTATTTTTTCACAAAGCTATACCATCAGCGGTTACATTACCGATGCCAAAACAAGCGAAACACTCATAAGCGCATCCGTATTCGAAAACAATTCGGCTAAAGGCATGGTCAGCAACACATACGGATTCTATTCACTTACCATACCAAAGGGCGACGTGCAACTCAGATATTCATACGTAGGATACGAGCCTGTACTTATATCATTCAACCTAAGCAAAGACACCACCATCAACATTGCACTTGAAGAACACAACGTACTTAAAGAAGTTACCGTGGTAGCCAACCGGCAGGAACTTGGTGTGATGGGCTCGCAGATGAGTGCGGTAACCATACCCATATCGCAAATAAAAACAGTGCCCACGCTTTTTGGCGAAACTGATGTGATAAAAGCCCTGCAATTACTGCCCGGAGTACAGGCGGGAACCGAAGGCTCGGCCGGATTTTATGTGCGCGGAGGAGGACCCGACGAGAATTTATTTCTGCTCGACGGCATACCCGTGTACAATGTAAACCACATGGGCGGTTTCTTCTCGGTATTCAATGCCGATGCCATAAAAAACGTTACGCTGTACAAAGGCGGATTTCCCGCACGTTTCGGAGGACGGTTATCGTCGGTACTGGATATCAGCATGAACGACGGCAACAACAAAAAACTAAAAGGTACGGTTTCGGTCGGGCTTATATCGTCAAAACTAAATCTGGAAGGGCCGCTGTTCAACGAAAAAACAACATTCAACATTTCAGCCCGAAGAACTTATTTCGACATTATAGCACAACCATTGCTGAAAATCATATCTAATATGGAAGGAAATGAAGGTATGGAAAAACTGCGTGCCGGGTACTATTTCTATGATTTAAATGCAAAGGTAAGCCACAAGTTTTCGGACAAAGACCGCCTCTACCTTAGTTTCTACATGGGCGACGATGCCATATATGCCAACATAAAGGAAGATGACGCATACTACGGAAGCACTACGATGAAAACCGACTGGGACTGGGGCAACTTAATAACAGCCTTGCGCTGGAACCATATTATAAACAACAAACTGTTTATGAACGTAACCGGAGCATTCACACGCTACCGGTTCAATATGGATATCGGCATGGAAGATAAAGGGATTTTGGACAACGACCCTCACAACACTTACTCGTACGACATAACCATGAAATACAAATCGGGTATAGAAGACATCTCGGCAAAGGTAGACTTTGATTATACTCCCAACCCCAACCACGACATAAAATTCGGAGCAAGCTATTTCAACCACAATTTTAAACCGGGAGTGACATCGGCCAAAATTCAGGAAAATGATTTCGGATACGAACAAAAACTGGATACGGCAATGGGAGATAACAATATTCGTGCCCACGAAAGCGCTTTTTACATCGAAGACAACATAAGCATCGGTAATATAATAAAAGCCAACGTAGGGCTGCATTACTCCAACTTCTATGTACAAAAAGAGTTTTACCAGTCGTTGCAGCCCCGCCTTAGCATGCGTGTGCTACTTAGCGACAAACTGTCGTTCAAAGGGGGATACGCCTATATGAACCAGTATATTCACCTGCTGTCGAACAACAATATAAGCCTGCCGACCGACCTGTGGGTGCCTGTAACCAAGCGCATCGAACCGATGAAGTCGCACCAGTTTTCGGCCGGATTCTTCTACAACCTGCTTGACATATGCGATTTATCAATCGAAGGTTATTACAAGTCGATGAGCAATCTGCTCGAATACAAAGATGGGGCTACATTCCTTGGCAACAATTCGGGCTGGGAAGATAAAGTAAGCATGGGGCAAGGATGGTCGTATGGAGTAGAACTGCTGGCACAAAAAACCATCGGAAAAACCACCGGATGGGTGGGTTACACATGGTCGAAATCGGAACGCCTGTTCGACCGACCCGGTCAGGAATTGAACAACGGGTTGAAGTTTCCCGCCAAGTACGACCGCAGACACGACCTCAGCGTAGTTGTATCGCACAAGTTCAACGACAAGATAGACATATCCGGAACATGGGTATTCAGCACAGGCAACTGCGGTACGCTCGGATTGCAAAATTATTACGCCTATCCCGTACCCGATGCTTCCCCATGGCGCAGTACAGGAAGCATAAGCCACATTGAGCAACGAAACAACTACCGTTACCCCAACTACCACAGGCTGGATTTAGGCATAAACTTCCACAAGCAGAAAAAGCGTGGAGTGCGCACATGGAATATAAGCATATACAATGCATATAACCAGATGAACCCGTTCATGATAACACAATGGACGAAACAGACGGAAGGGCCTGCCATATATGTGCCCGAAGGAGATTATTGGACTTATGAAATGATAGAATACAAAGTACTGAAACAAATAACCATTTTTCCTATTATACCATCTATAAGCTATACTTTCAAATTCTAAAAACCGAATTGTTTACAAAAAATCAATCCTATACATTTCATACTCAATTATCAGATAATGAAACTTGTAACTCGTAACTCGCAACTACTTATTATGAAAACAAAACATATAATAATTACAGCAATAACACTATTTATCGGATGCGGCCTGTTTACCGCATGCGAACAGGAGATTGAGTTCAAAGGAAAAATAACTGAGCCTATGCTGGTAGTAAACGGATTCCTCACGCCCGATTCGCTCATCAAGGTGCATCTGTCCGAAAGTCATTTCTTTACCACCCCAAGCAGTCAGTTCAAAAACATAGAAAACGCTGAGGTAAGCATATTATACGAGAACGGTTCGGAAGAAGTATTACGCTATACCACCGATGGTTACTATCAAGGAAATAACACCCCAACTCCGGGAGAAAAAATAAAAATAAAAGTACTGAGCAGTGGCTACGAACAGATAGAAACCTCAACAGACATAAAAGAAAAAATCTCCTTGACAAGTGTGGAAGCCGGCAACTACAGGGTAAACAAATCGGCCTCGCTTATGTATATTACAAACAACAAGTATGATACGATAGGAATTAATCACAACTGCTTTGTAGATGTAAACCTGAAATTTTCGGACCCCGGAGGCATACAAAACTACTATCGGCTGGTACTTAACATAACTGAATACTATTCGGGTGGCACTATACAAACTCGTCCGGCTTATTTTTATGTAAAAGATGCGTTGGCAGGCAGCCAAATGGATTTACTCGATTTCGAAGGAGGTATAGAGCCTTATAACGAATTTGCCGACGACCTGTACGATGGAAAAGATTTTTCGCTAAGAATACCGATTAATTACTACTCTTATTACGAAAGCAAACAGCAACCCAACCCTGATGGTATGTATTACAACCCATATTCCGACCCCGAAGAAGAGGAGGAGGAACTTATCCGTATCGAACTTACGGCCAAACTGCAAAGCATCTCACGCGATTACTATTTATATCTGAAAACACGCAGTGAGGCAGAAGCATCAAGCGACTTTGGAGGTTTATTCTCCGAGCCGATACAAATTTACAGCAATGTAAAGGGAGGACTGGGCATTTTAGGAAGCTATAACAGCAGCAACCGCACAATAAGCTTGAACATCCCCGAAAAGTAAAACATATAAAAGCCTTACAGGATTATATGTATTGAATCCTGTAAGACTTTTTATCAAAGGTCTTATTTCAAGCAGCGAATAGTCATACCCCACGATTTATAACCTGTATTCAACTTTATATTATCTTTACCAACCCAAAGATGCCACATTCTTCCTTGGTCACCACTCTGAGTATCGGTAGTAAATATGCCAGCAACACCCCCGCGATAAAAAGGAAGACCATTACTCCAATTTCGTGTTCCTGATGCCGGAAAGAAAAGATACTCGCCTATATAAGTACCTGTAGAAAAATTCCCATTATTGTACGACCAGTCATTCCCTATATAGCTAATTTTATTATTTGTAATAAGTGCCTCCGCTTCCGTTCTCGTCATCATTTTCCAGCCATTTCCTTGAGCCGTACATGGGTTGCTTGTCCAAGTCGAAGTAGTTACAGGATAAGTCCACGACGAAGCCGCTCCCCAATCAGCCTGATCTGTTTCACTATTATATGCAAAAAAAGCAGTGCCCCATTGATATTTTGCTCCATGAATAGCTGAAGACGGAGTAAAAGGATCCGAATTTACATTCGCCCCCATATTATGACACTGAAACTCTCTCCACCCTGTAGAGTTAGCACCTAAATAGGCTCCGCAACCACCAATTAAAACCCGCCCCGACTTACTTTTTAATTGTTCCGAACCCCTTGAAACCACACAATAATAGCTGGTATTACTACGTACATTCCTATCTATATCAACTAATAGCGTAGAGTTATTAGCTCCATTAATTTTTGTCCCCTTGCTATTCTGTATTTGTTGCTCGAAAGTTTGTTTATACCATTGATAGCTAAATACCGCGCTTTCATCATCAGGGTCTTCCGCTTCCACTTCCAGCGTTATAGCAGAGTTGTTGGATAATGCGATATTCGTAAACTCATCGGGGTGGGTCTTGATATTAAAACTGGAATTGACAGAAGAAGCCAACGCATCCCCACAGCTTGAAAGCCACATTATACCATTCCATGTTTCCATACAGTCTATATCCAAATTGTAAATCATAAGCCCTCTGGCCTGCGTATCAGCCAAAGTTTTAAACTCATTACTATTCGTCATATCATCTCTTTGTGTTGTTGTCAGTTGAGGCAAACGAAGTCCACTTTTATTACCCACAATCTCCAAAACGGAGAAACTTTCTGGTTCTTTATCTGCCCCTATTGTTACTTGGGCAATAATGCCATTTAATGCTACAAATAGCATTGTAAATAAGATTACGAAAATCTTTGAAAAACGTTGTCTGTTCATAATTCTAATTATTAAATGTTAGTTATTAATTATTATTTAGTTACAAGTTAATAGTTACGAGTTACAAGTGTTTGGTCTTATTCCCGTCCCGTATAGCGGCTTCGAGTCCGCTTTACGGATAATGCTTTCTTCTTTCTTATCGGGCGAAAGATTTTTCGCCCCTACATTTGTTATCCATCATTCCTATTTTTAAAATATCCCGTAGGGATTTAAGTTTGGTAACAGTGTAAGCCACCTCATTACAAGCGTGCCGTAGGTACACTACTTTGTTCGATTCCTTTTTCCTCTCACCCGTTTTACGCCTTTGTTCAGCGTAGCGTCCCGCTACGCTGCTATTAAAAGCCAAGCTCCGCCTGGTTATATATTTTATCCTCCTATCAGCGACAATAGCGAGACGCTACGCTGAACAAAGGGTATCTCTTCCATTATCTCCGTCAAGCGGGTTGAAAGCCGCTTGACGGAGATAATTACGGTGTTGCTGTTTGTTCTATCTTTTGTCTTGGCTCTTGATTCTTGATTCTTTAATATATTCATATCCATCCGTGTTATTCCGTTTTGTCCGTGTATTCTGTGTGCAACAGCCTCCGCGCGAGCGAAAGCAACTATGCAAAAAAAGCGCATGTACCCATCTGCATAGGTGCATACGCTTTTTACACAACCAACATTCATTAAATGAAACGAATAGAAAACAAGGGAAAACAAATAACCGCAGGAGCGAAAAATTTCTCGCCCTATAATAGTTGGATATAAAAGAACAAAGGAGTAAGGGAATAAAAGGAAGTAAAGAAATAAAATGGAATAAGAGAAAAAAAGGAATGGTAAGAAATGATACCCATTTACGGAAATAGTAAATGATAAATGGGTGAATGGTAAATAGTTTAGTCTCTCTCTCTCTCTCTCTCTCTCTCTCTCTCTCTCTCTCTCTCTAACATAATAACGCTATTTACAAACATTTTAACGTTTGTAAAGGCATTTTTCTGAGGTGTTATTTGTAGAGAAAGATTCATTTTTCAATTTTCATTCTTCAATTTTCATTCGAAGAATGTGAATGCAAATGTAAAGGCTTTATGCTTTTACAACAAATATTTAACGGAAACAATTAAAGTAATCAAGCAAACAAAACACGGAAAGCCTCTTCTACTTTCTTTACCCTTATCAGTTCTATATTCAACCTTCGGGAATCAATACTTTTTATATTAAAATCGGGAACAAGCATTTTTTTGAATCCCAGTTTTTCAGCTTCAAAAATACGCTGCTCAATACGGTTGATGGGGCGTATCTCGCCCGAAAGCCCAACCTCGCCCGCCATGCATACATGCTTTTCTATTGCCACATCCACATTCGACGATAATATGGAAGCAAGCACAGACAGGTCAATAGCCGGGTCGTTCACTTTCAGTCCGCCTGCAATATTGAGGAATACATCTTTCTGTGCCAGCTTAAATCCGGCACGTTTTTCGAGCACAGCCAATAGCATATTCAACCTCCGCAAATCGAAACCTGTGCTCGAACGCTGAGGAGTGCCATAAGCCGCCGAACTTACCAACGCCTGAACTTCGATAAGGAAAGGACGGATTCCCTCCACCGCCGAAGCTATAGCCACACCACTAAGCCCCTCGTGATTTTGCGACAGTAGTAACTCCGAAGGATTACTTACCTCACGAAGCCCCGATTGCTGCATCTCGAAAATACCCAGCTCCGACGTGCTGCCGAAACGATTCTTTATAGCACGCAATATACGGTACATATAATGTTGGTCGCCCTCGAACTGGAGTACCGTATCCACAATATGCTCCAACACTTTAGGGCCGGCAATGCTTCCTTCCTTATTAATATGCCCTATAAGCAACACGGGTGTCGCCGTAGTTTTGCAGAATTTCAAAATGGCCGATGCACATTCACGCACCTGCGATACACTCCCGGGCGATGATTCGATAGCACTGGTTGAAACCGTTTGAATAGAGTCGATTATAACCAAATCGGGCTGTACATTTTGTATGTGTACAAAAATTTGCTCAAGCGAAGTTTCGCTTACGATATAACAATCGGGATTATCAAATTTCAACCGTTCGGCACGCAGTTTCAACTGCTTCACACTCTCCTCGCCCGAAATGTACAACGTCCGTTTGCCTTTCAGATTCAGCACTACCTGCAACACTAAAGTAGACTTACCTATACCGGGCTCCCCTCCTATCAGCACCAGCGAGCCCAATACCAGCCCACCTCCCAGCACACGGTTCAACTCACCGTTGTTCGTATCAATCCGGCTCTCTTCTGTAGCTTCCACATCCGAAATCAGTACTGGCTTTTGCTTCACAAGCTCCACTCCGGCTATATGCACTTTCGGCTCGATTGCCTTACTTATAATCTCCTCCACATAGGTGTTCCACTCGCCGCATGATGGACATTTCCCAATCCATTTGGGCGACTCGTTACCACAACCCTGACAAACGTATACCGATTTTGTTTTTGCCATACACTTAAGACTGTCTATATATTATTTGTAACTACCTCAATCCTGTTATTATCGGGGTCCAGTGTTTCAATCTCATACGACCCATCACCTGTTATTCTCGGCCCTTTTATTATCTGATAACCTGCTTTTTTCAACTGTTCTGCCTTGTCATCCACTTCTTTCGTTGTACCTACGCCAAACGCAATATGTATCAACCCCTTATATTGTTTCACCAAGTCATTCTGATTAGCTGGAATCTCCGGCATTTTCATAATTTCAAGCCTCGCACCCGACCCGAAACTAATGAAATAGCTTTCAAACAACGTTTTGGGATTCACGTATTTTTGGTTGGATACACCACCAAAAAAGCTGACATAATAGTCCCTGAGCCGTTCCAAATCATCAGTCCATATAGCAATGTGGTCTATATTCATATCTATGTACGTTTTATATTACTTCCTACTAATAATTAACAACTAATAATTACCCTATATTTCTTTCTTCCGCCAATTACCTTTCAGCAGATATAAATAGCTCAATCCACCAATCGGAATCCAATAAACAAACTCCGAAAACCATACCACCGATACTGTAGTAGGATGAACAATAGCTGTATAATAAATATATGCTAAATAAAAGAACAGCACTATAAACTCAATCGCAAACGCAGTGCGGGTATTTCCCGTTCCCGACAAGGCGTTAAATATAATACTGCCCACAGCACAAACTATCACCGCGCCTGCTACAACCCTCATAACAGGAATTGAAGCAGCTATCAAACCTGCGTCGTTAGTATATATCCGTGCAAACAATTCAGGAAACATAAATGTAAAAGCCATAATAGGCACAATGAGTATGAGCACAATCCTCACCATCTTATTAACAAACGGAACTACCTTATCCTTATATCCCGCACCTATCAGGTTGCTCACCAGCGTATTGGTAGTGGTAGCCAAAGCCGAACCGGGAATCATCAGCAACACATACATACTCCTGCCCACGTTTGTAGCCGCAAGCGGACGTTCGCCCATACGTTCGATAAAGATAAAGAAAAAGAACCATGTAGATATCGAAATAAAATTCTGAAACATAATAAATATTGATAAATCCAATATTTGCTTCACCGTTTTTACTTCTACCTTTTCAAACCTGAATAAATTATATCTCTTCACATTGCCCGAAGCCAATGTATATATTACCAGATACAACAAAGTAACTGCTTCGGCTATGACCGATGCTATTGCTGCCCCTGCCATTCCCAACTCAGGAAATCCGCCATGACCAAATATAAGCAGGTAATCGAACAACACATTAGTGCCTGCCGTAATAATAGCTGATACCGTTAAAACCCGTGTCCGCGTTGTGCCTACATAAAAGGCACGGAACATTACATTGAAAAACGAAAAGAAAAAGCCATAGATACGCCAGTCGAGATATTCGAGCGACGCATGGTAAATCTGCTCCGAGCTAACCAGCAACTTCATCAGTCCAGGCATGAAAAAAAATGCCAGAAAAAACAGGACAATTGATAAAATAAAATTGAATACTAACCCGTTATTAAAAATAGGGCCAATGAGCGAATAGTTTTTTTCACCATTGCGGCGTCCTATCAGTATTTGTGCCCCCTGGCTAAATCCAAACCCAATGGTATAAATGGCAATGTAAAAAACGCCCGCAATGGCAGACGCTCCAAGCTCCACCTCGCCTACCCTGCCTAAGAATGCCGTATCAGTTACATTAATGATATTCTGAGCCGCAAGCGTAAGAAAGATAGGATAGCTTATGTTGAATATATTCTTATTCGAAGTCATATTTTTAGCAAAAAAGGTGGACAAAGATAATGCAATTTAATGACATGTAACCCGGGCAGATATAACAAATAATAAAATCAAAACTGAAATGCAAACGAATCAAAAAAATACGAATTTTATTTTTTAACTCTCCGAAATTAAAGAAATTTGTAATCAAATACATACTTTTGCATTCGTTTTGTTATCAGACTCTCGGTTTTTGAGAAAAAACCCCATCCCCGTTTCTATTAACAGTATTCCAGAAAAGGTATTTCAGTTTCATGCAAGACAAACAACTCATAGAAAAAATCCGTTTGGGCGATATGAAGGCATTCAGATTGTTGTTCGACAATTACTACGCCCTTATGTGTGCCGTAGCCTATGAGTATGTGAGGGACGACCACGCCAGCCGCAATATTGCCGACGATGTAATGCTTAATGTATGGGAAAAAAGGAAGGAACTGGAAATATCCGTTTCAATCAAATCCTACCTTTTGCGTGCAGTACGAAACAGGAGCATTGATTTTATCAGAAAAAACAAAAGCGAAACAAGTGCTGTAAACTACGATGAAATACAAGAGAAAGACTGCTTCACTCCGGACGAAGAACTATTTGAAAGAATTTTACTTTTGGAGTTACAAAATAAAATAAATGATATAACCGACACTATGCCTCCCGAAACCCGCAAGGTTTTTATGATGAGTCGCTACGAAGATAAAACGTACAATCAGATAGCGGAAGAACTCAACATTTCTATCAATACGGTGAAATACCATATCAAGCAGGCGCTTGGTATTCTTCGCAGCGGATTGAAAGAATTTTTGGCAGTAACCATTGCCATCTATTTTCATTTCTTTTATTAGAAAAAATGCAACTCTTTATAACATTCTGATGCTTTTTTTTACAAAAACATGCTCTTTTATTAAAAAAAATCAATTTCTCCACTACCCCCTATAGTTCCTTTTTTCGTCTTATTTAAGTAAGACCGAAAAAATCATGGAACAAAAATACAACGTTTACACGCTTATTGAGAAACAGTTGTCAGGTAAAATATCTGAGAATGAGCTCATTTATTTAAAAGAATGGTACAATGCCAACGACGTAAATAAAAAAGAGTACAACGATTATTACGCCCTTCAGAAAAGCCTGTGTATAATCAAAAACAAATCACGTTTCGAAGGTGAAGCAGAAACAGCCTATTTCCGTTTTGTAGGAAAAACAAAAAGCATCACGGAAAAAAGCACCCAAAAACGCATTTTTCCTCATTTGGCACGTTATGCTGCCATATTCGTAGTTGCTTTTGCCTTAGGCATAGTTTCCATCTATCTGTTCCAACCCGGTACGGACGATAATAAACTTGCACAAACAATAGAAATCCCCTTCGGTTCCAAATCCAAAGTTATCCTGCCCGACGGCTCTACCGTATGGCTAAACTCAGGAAGCCGGCTTTCTTACAAAGAGAATTTCGGACGCAGCAACCGTGATGTTATATTAGATGGCGAAGGCTACTTCGATGTAGAAAGAAACGAGTCATTGCCTTTTCATGTTCAGTCGGGCGAAGTAAAAGTACATGTATTAGGAACCAAGTTTAACTTCAAGTCTTATCTGGAAGACGAAAGCGCGCGGGTTACTCTGGTAGAAGGAAGCCTGACTGTAGCCAATGCTAAAAACCAGAAGGCACCTATCCTATTAGAACCTAACCAACAGGCTTTTATCGACAAAAAAGAAGAAAAAGTCAATGTAAAAAAAGTAGACGCATTAGCTTATGCTAAATGGACTGAGCCTAAATCAGAATCGTTGGAGATAATAGGAAAAGACGAAGAAACAGGTGTAAAGGCATCTATACGGACACCACACGTTACACTACGCAATATCCTGTTTTTCGATGAAGAACCGCTAAGCCAGATTACCCGTGACCTGGAACGTGTATACAACGTAAAAATCGAAGTACAAGACGCTACATTGCAAAATGAACGTTTCTACGGCGATTTCCGTAACGAAGAAACAATCACTGAAATTCTCGAAATAATGGCGAAAAACAACAATCTGCATTATTCTATCAAAGAGAACGAAATCGTCATTTCAAGAAAGTAAAAAACTCTATTCCGAAAAATATAAAACTTTATATTGATGTATAAAACAAACATGAGAAGCCTTGTAAAGGCAGGAGTTATGCTTCTTTTCCTGTGGTGCTGCCAGTTTACAATATCGGCTCAGGAAAAGAACATTACATTAAACCTCAAGGATGTAACCGTGAAGGATGCCCTTGAACAACTAAAATCACAGACTTCATACTCACTATGGTTCAATGTAAACGATATTGACCTTAAGAAAAAAATTACAACAGAAATTAAGGATAAGAGCGTTTCCGAAGCACTGGATGTTATTCTGGAAGGGCAAAACCTGAGTTATGAGATAAAGGACAAATACATCCAGATTTTCAAACTGAAAGACAACCCGCCAAAGGAGCAGAAAACAATATCAGGCGTTATCACCGACGAATCGGGTGAAACGCTGCCGGGGGTTACCGTTTTTTTCAAAGAATTTCCGAGTGTAGGTACAATTACAGATTTCGACGGAAATTTTCATTTAGCTGTTCCCGACGGAGCCAAAAGTGTCGTTATCTCTTATATAGGCATGGAGACACAGGAGACAGGCATAAAAGATGCTCCTATGAAAATCACTCTGAAATCAGACTCACAAATACTGGAAGAAGTAGTAGTAACAGGTATGGTGGCTGTGGACAAACGCTTGTTTACCGGAGCCAGCGACAATATAAAAGGAGATAAAGCACGTCTGGACGGGATACCTGACGTAAGCCGTGCGCTTGAGGGACGCTCTGCCGGAGTTTCAGTACAAAACGTATCAGGTACTTTCGGTACTGCTCCAAAAATCCGTGTACGTGGTGCAACCTCCATATATGGCAGTTCGAAACCGCTATGGGTAGTGGATGGCGTAATTATGGAAGACGCTGTAGAGATTGACTCGGACGACTTATCGTCGGGCGATGCGATTACTCTTATAAGCTCAGCCATTGCCGGATTGAGTGCCGATGATATAGAGAGTTTTCAGATACTGAAAGACGGCTCGGCAACCTCTATTTATGGAGCCAGAGCAATGGCGGGTGTGGTAGTAATAACCACAAAACGTGGTCAGGTAGGCGTAAACCGCATTACATACACCGGAGAATTTACAACACGACTGAAGCCAAGCTACCGCGACTTCAATATCATGAACTCGCAAGACCAGATGAGCGTATATAACGAAATGGATCAGAAAAACTGGTTCAATTTTGCTGATTCATACCGTGTGTCGAACAGTGGAGTATACGGAAAAATGTACCAGCTTACAAATACCTACGACCCTGTAAAACAAGCATGGGAACTGGAAAACACACCGGAAGCCCGCAACCGATATTTGCAACAAGCCGAAATGCGCAACACAGACTGGTTTGACGAACTGTTCAATACAAACCTGACCCAAAACCACGCGATAAGCATCAGTTCGGGAAGCGACAAAGCAAGGTATTACGCTTCGTTGAGTGTATTTCAAGACCCGGGATGGACAAAGGCTAGCTCCGTGAGCCGTTATACTGCGAATACAAACGCATCGTTCAATCTGGCTAAAAACCTGACACTGACATTGCTATCGAATAGCTCGTACCGGAAGCAAAAAGCTCCGGGAACACTTAGCCAAGAGGTAAACGTAGTAAGTGGCGAAGTACGCCGCGACTTCGATATAAACCCCTACAGCTATGCCCTGAATACATCACGTACATTGGCGTTAAGAAACGAATCGGGCGACTTGGAATATTACACACGCAATTATGCTCCTTTCAACATAGAAAGCGAACTGGAACGAAATTATATCGAACTGGACGTTGTCGACCTGAAATTTCAAGGGGAACTAAACTGGAAAATCATAAAAGGGTTGGAAGCAAGTGTTTTAGGTGCTGTAAAGTATCAGACTACTTCGCAGGAACATACCATGCACGATAAATCGAATCAGGCTGAGGCTTACCGTGCTGCAGGCGACGCAATTATCCGTGACAAAAACCCTTTGCTGTACAAAAATCTGGAAGAAGCCAACGCCCTTCCCGTTGTAGTATTACCCGAAGGAGGGATTCTTGATAAGAACGAATACAAAATGATGGGGTACGACTTGCGTGCAAGTATGAATTACAACACCAGTATCAACGACACACACCTTATACGGCTGTTTGGAGGGACAGAAGCAAACTCGGTAGACCGTGGACAATACTACTCAAGAGGTTGGGGATATCAATACGACAAAGGTGGTGTGCCGTTTTATGATTACCTTATTTTCAAACAAGGAATTGAGCAAAATAACCAGTATTACTACAATTATGTGACATACTCGCGAAACCTTGCGTTTTTCGGCATGGCAACTTACTCGTACGAAGGTAAATATACCATAAATGGAACGCTGCGTTACGAAGGCTCAAACCGCTTAGGTAAATCCCGCGCGGCACGTTGGTTGCCTACGTGGAATGTGGCCCTGGCTTGGAATATGCACGAGGAAAAATTCTTCTCGGCGCTTACCCCTGCATTATCGCACTTCACGCTGAAAACATCATACAGCTTGACTGCCGACCGTGGCCCCGCATTTGTCACTAACTCGCATGTGGTTTACCGCAACTATTCACCTTTCCGCCCGTTTGCAGGTGTAAAAGAGTCGGGACTGGAAATAGAAAGTCTGGAAAACAGCGAACTCACTTACGAAAAGAAACACGAATTTAATATCGGCGCGGATATGGGTTTCCTAAAAAACCGGATTAACCTAAGTACCGACTTTTATACACGTAACAATTTCGATTTGATAGGCCCTATATTCACGCAAGGAGCCGGAGGTGAAGTTGGAAAATATGCAAACGTAGCTTCCATGAAATCGCATGGTATAGAGTTCACGTTATCCACAAAAAACATTGTTACCAAAGACTTCAAATGGAATACGGATTTTATTTTCGGATTTTCTGAAAATGAAATTACCAAACTCGATTCGCGTACAAGGGTAATGGCGTTAATTTCCGGTGCGGGATATGCAGAGGAAGGCCGCCCCGTACGCTCGCTTTTCTCCATACCTTTTGTTGGACTAAGCGAAGACGGGCTACCTATGTTCATTAACCAAAACGACGAAATAACAATTACGGATATCGACTTCCAGGAGATAGAAAAGAAAGGATTTCTAAAATACGAAGGCCCTACCGACCCTACCATCAACGGTAGTTTCGGTAACTTGTTTACGTACAAGAATTTCAGTCTTAATCTGTTTATCACCTATTCGTTCGGAAATGTAGTGCGCTTAGACCCTGTATTCAAAAGCAAATACACGGATATGGATGCTATGCCGCGTGAGTTTAACAACCGCTGGCGCATGCCGGGCGACAAACTGAAAACAAACGTGCCCGTAATAGCCAGCGTAAGGCAGGAAAAGGATATACCAAATCTGAAATACGCTTACAATGCCTACAACTATTCGGACATACGCATAGCAAGCGGGGGATTCATCCGCATGAAAGAAATATCGCTGAGTTACGATTTCAAAAAAGAATGGATACAACATTTGAACCTGAATAGCCTGCAACTTAAAGTGCAGGGTACTAATTTATTCCTGCTGTATGCAGACAAAAAACTAAACGGACAAGACCCTGAGTTTTTCCGTTCGGGAGGTGTTTCTACCCCTGTACCAAAACAATTCACCGTAACATTAAGGGTTAGCTTATAAAAAGATATGAAAAAGAAGATTATATATATACTCTCGATTACAGCGACTATCCTGTTTACATCGTGTGATGGTTTCCTCAACCAAATGCCGGATAACAGGACAGAATTGAATAATGCTGAAAAAGTAGCCCAGTTATTAGTTTCGGCCTACCCTACCGGCACTTATGTGCAAATGACAGAACTCATGTCGGATAACGTAACCGACAATGGGCCCTTATATACTTTTTTCAACAAAACAGTGGAAGAAAGCTATAAATGGGAAAACTTCACAGACAATCAGCAAGACACACCACAATTTGTATGGGAACTGTATTATAAGTCAATTGCAGCAGCAAACCATGCCTTGCAGTTTATCGAATCGGTTGACAATCCTGATGATTATTCACCGCACAAAGGCGAAGCGTTGATATGCCGTGCCTATGCTCATTTTATTTTAGTCAACATTTTCAGCCAGCATTACAATAAGCAAACCAGCACTACCGATTTGGGAATACCTTATGTAGAAGAATCGGAAAAAATTGTAGAAGGTAAATACGAAAGAGGAACGGTAGCCGACGTTTACGAAAGAATAAACCGCGACATTGAAGAAGCATTACCATTGATAAGCGATTCATACTATAAAAAATCGGCTATAAAGTATCACTTCAACCAAAAAGCGGCTTATGCCTTTGCAGCACGCTTCAACTTGTATTATGAAAATTATGATAAGTGTATCACTTATGCAACAAAGGCAATAGGAAACGACCCCGAAAAAGTGTTGCGTGATTACGAATCCTATCTAAGTTTCTCATCGAATAAAGATGTCGCAATAGAGTACATACAATCTAATCCGCCTTGCAATCTGTTGTTGATGCCTGCCGCTTCGCAATGGACGTACAACCATTGGGGTTATCGTACATGGTACCGATATGCACACAATATGAAGAAGCTGGAAGAAACCCTATGGGGACCGGGACCTTGGGTAGATTCCGAGTACTTTTATCCGGCAGCAAAAGTTTTTGGAACTGACAGGGTTACCTATTTTCCGAAATACAACCTTCTCATCGAATATAGCGACCCGGTGGCAGGAACAGGGTTTCTCAATATAGTGAATACGGTATTCACTACCGACGAAGCCCTGCTATGCCGTGCCGAAGCATACGTTCATAAAAAAGACTATGTTAATGCTACTAAAGACCTGGCAGCATGGTATAACAAAAGAACTGTAAGCGGAGTGCCGGAACTGACTGAAACCAAAATAGAAGATTACTACAGCACTGCGGTATCGGTACTGACACCCGAATTGAATCCAAAATTTGAAATTGCAGACGAAAAGCAACTTAACTTCCTGCATTGTGTACTACATTTCCGCCGTTGCGAAACTATACACGAGGGCTTGCGCTGGTTCGACATAAGACGTTATGGAATTGAAGTAAAACACGCGATATATGGTCAGGACGATGATGTGTTGAAGAAAGATGATTTACGAAGAGTGATTCAAATTCCATCGGCTGTGATAGCTGCAGGTATGGAAGCAAATCCGAGATAAACAGCTACAAATATTTAGCTTATAAGTTACAAGTATCATTTCCTTATAAACCGAGAATGAAACACATAACATTAGATTTTAATAGGATACTTAATATAAAAACAAGATGAAAAAAGCATTTTCATATTTTATATCAATCATATTATTCACTTCGCTGATAGGATGCTCGGAAGAAAAACTTGGCCCAAGTATTTTCGACACCAATCCACCGGAAAGAAATGAATTTGACAAATGGTTGCTCAATACGTATGTAAAAGAGTATAATATCGACTTCAAATACAGGCTGGACGACGGAGAAGCCGACCTGACCTACAATCTGATTCCGGCTGATATGGAAAAGTCGAAGGACTTGGCTAAGATAATAAAATACCTGTGGCTGGAAGCTTACGATGAACTATTTGATGCAACAGGAGTGAACAAGGACTTCATGCGCACATACGCACCTAAGGTAATACAGTTGGTAGGTTCGGCGGCTATCAATTCCTCATCGGGAACTGAAGTGCTTGGTACGGCCGAAGGAGGAATAAAGGTTATACTTTACAAAGTAAACGCCATTGACCCCACGGATATAGAAATGCTGAATGAGTATTATTTTGAGACAATGCACCACGAGTTCAGTCACATTCTTCACCAGAACGAAGAAATTCCGGTTGAGTTTAACCTCATATCGGCAGCCGATTACTCCTCTACAGGCTGGCAAAACCGAACTACAGAACAGGCATGGAAGCTTGGTTTCGTAACACCTTATGCAAGCAGGGAGCCACAAGAAGATTTCGTGGAAATAATAGCCATGTATCTTGTAAACTCCGACGAATACTGGCAAAACATGCTGGACAAAGCAGGAGAAGAAGGGGCTAAAAAAATTGAGAAAAAATTTGACATCGTAGAGGAATGGCTGAATATCACCTGGGATATTGATATTCATAAGCTTCGTAACATTATCAGCAGACGCGCGCAAAACATTGAATCTATTTTAAACGACTAAAGAAAATGAGCAAGGCAAAATACATAATACTTCTGTTAATAGCTTTCAGCACTTTCGCATGTTCCTTTGTGGAAGATGATATTTTCGGGAACGGGGATGGAGACAGGATAGACAATACTCTAAAAGAATATCTGGAAATCCTAAGCTCTGCCGAAAATGGCTGGTTGCTCGAATACTACCCGAACGATACTAAATTCGGAGGCTTCAACCTGTATCTGAATTTCAGCAAGGACGGAAAAGTGAGCATTACAGGAGAAACACCGATATTAAAAGAAGACAACGAAAAGATAACCAGCCTGTTTGCGCTAAAAGCAGATATGGGGCCTCTGTTGAGCTTCGATACCTATAACCGCATACTGCACCAGTTTTCCGACCCTGAGCCCGACGGGCTGGGCTATGAGGGAGATTATGAATTTATAATCATGTCGGCAAATAATGACACCATCAGCCTGAAAGGGAAAAAACATGGAATAAAGATGAACATGGTAAAATTTCCGAAAGACAAAACATGGCAGGACTTTTCGAGAGAACTGGATACGATTATAAAATACAATCCCGGTTTTACCATGGAATTGCAGGTAAATAACGAGAAAATATCTTTTTCCGAATCGGCCGAAATAGGTCGCTATCTATCCACAAGCGACATCTCTGAAACTGATGGTGTGCCATATATATACACACTGGAGGGTATAAAGTTCAAAGAACCTGTAAAAGTTCACAACCAGACGTTACAGCATTTCAAATGGTCGGGAAACAATGCCAACCTGATATGTATAGACGAGAATGTTACTGCACAAATAAACCATATGCCGCTGAACCAAGCCTTTATAAATAAAAGGGGCAACTGGTTTTTTGATGGGGAAAGGATGGGAACACGGTTTACAAGCTTGTGGAATGAAATTGTAGAAAACCTTGATAAAAAAGCAAACGAGCAACTGCTATTCGTTTACCTGCGAAGCCCATATGAACTGCTTTCGTTATATAGTTACTCGCGGAATGACAAGCAGGCTTTTAATGCAAACTTTTATCTGAGATTTTATGCACTGACAAAAGAACAAGCAATGGAAGACGGATACGAAGGAGACGGGAATAGAATGGTCAGGTTATCATTGGACGAAGAGGCAGTAGGTGACCAGATGGCGCTACTGTTCTATTATGAGTATTTCCGTACTTTCCGTTTATACCTCACTGATGAAGCTCCGTATGAGCTGGTTTATAATAATCTTAAAATTCCGAACGAAATTTCGTTCACCCGACTGGACGATCCTGAAAAAATCTGGTTTATACTTTCAAAATAAAAAACATAGTATTAATTATTAATAAATTAACGTTTATGAAAAAATGCATTTACCTCTTAATTTTCTTTCTCTTGACAGTATCAGGAGTGAAAGTAGTAGCACAAGGTACTGCAACACTTCCGTATTTCGAAAACTTTGATACCTATGCGGAAGGAACTGTCTTACCTGACGGATGGCTTGCCGACAGTAAATCGAACGTAAAAATGGGAGCATGGAACGACGCTTATTGCGTTCCTTACACGAAACCATATTATTTGCAGTTTTCGGATAATAATGCTACCTATCCTCGCAACGATTGGGCATTCAGCGTAGGATTCAATCTGCAGGCCGGAAAAACCTACTATACAAGCTTCTGGCTATACGCAGCCGGTTTTTCAAATGGTAATCTGAGTGATAAGATAAAATTCACCGTAGGAACATCACAAACCAAAGAAGGGCAAACCGTTGTTCTGGAAGACATAAAAGGAACAAGATTTCTGGAATGGACGCAATTCGAATGTAAATTTACAGCCGAAACGTCGGGCATCTATTATTTCGCGTTCAACGTTTATACCGATAACGGTATGTCAAACGGTATTTGTATCGACAATTTCGAAGTATATGCAGAAGACAATCCACCTGCCGTACAAGCTGATTATATAACCACCGGAGGAATCTGGTCGGCTGCCAGCGACCCTTCGTCTACCAACAACGTAAAAAACTACTTCAGATACGTATATCCTGACCAACCTATTACGTTTATCAATAGGTCAAAATACGCTTCAAGCTACAGTTGGGAAACATTAGGAAATCCGGCAAGTTCCACAGAAGAGAACCCTACGGTTTATTATACCGAAAGCGGGTATTATGAACCCGTGCTTACCGCAACTAATTTCAATGGTTCTGCCACATATAAAGATACTGTAAACGTATGCGTTTTGGGAAGCGAAGAAATTTCAGGAATAATTTCAAACCAGGAAAAGATAGATGGCAAATCCCTCTACCGTCCTGAAGACCTGATGAACAATGGTTATGAATATGTAAGCGGATTCAACCGTTATTATAAAGCGTTTGCCGAAAAATTTGACATGCCCGAAGGTGCAAAACTCAGCGTCAACGCCGTATCGCTCATGCTGTATGAATACAAAGTTGCTTCAAAAGACAGGACAAAGCCCGTAACCGTAAAAATTTATGGAGATGCAGAAGGCGTTCCTGATCCTGATAAAGTATTTGGATCATACCAGACAACCATGAGCAAAGCATTCGGAACAACTTCTGTTATTTCAGAAAAAAGGGATTGCAAAATAACATTTGACACCCCTGTTGAGGTAGAAGGTACATTCTACGTAGCAATAGAGATTGACGAATCGCTCAAAGAATCATCTGCAACTTACATGGGTTTCATCTGCTTCTATAAAGCCAATCGCGACACAAAGGCTTTCGCATACATTCCTGAAACGGACGAGCCACCTACACCCGAACTGAAAGTAGGAGAAGGCTGGTATCCGCTTCACGAGTTACCATATCCGTTCTATGATTTGGAAGGTTTGTCTTTCTACCTTGCACCAAGTGTTACATTCCATAAGTTTGGTTACGAAAGTTCTGACAAAAGCGTAGAAGCAGCCAACTTCAACATATACCCTACCGTATTCAATGAGGAATTTACTATCGAATCAGAGAATGTAGGAGGAGAAATATCAGTATTTGATATAAGCGGCAAAAAAGTGTATGAGACGATTCTGAACTCTCATATAACAACCATTAATACATCTGACTGGAACAGCGGAATTTACATCGTAAATATGAATGGAGATTCACAATCCAAACCAGTCAAAATTATTAAACTCTAAAACGTTAGTTTTTTAATAAATAGTTTTATCCTAACCCTTAATTTGATGAAAATCGCTCAGGCGTGAGTGCAAAACTTATCCCTGAGCGGTTTTTACCTATTATTAACCATCAAATTCAGAAAAATATGAAAAAGCAAATTTTACTCTTTATAGCAGCATTGTTATCCACCGTATCAATATACGCTGAAGATGCAATACTTACCATCAGCAATACCTTCACCAGTACAAATAAGACAAATATGACTTTTGTACTGCAAGCTACTGAAGATAACACAGCCATACAAGTAGACTGGGGTAATGGAACAACAGTAGAACACATTGTGGGTACTGCATCTACAAATATAGTGAAAGCCCCGACAGGCACGGTAAGTGTATATGGGGATGCCACAAAGATTAAATACCTGAAAATGTCGAGCGTATCACAGCTTACAGGCATTGATGCAAGCAACATGAGCGGATTAGCAACTATTGAGCTACTAACTGGCAATAGCAATCTTGCAACACTCGTTCTGCCTACAGTAACCACAAATCTGCAAAAGGTAACTGTAAACAGTGGAAAAATCGCATCATTGGATTTCACCGATTATAAAAACCTGACTTACCTCAACATTAAAAGCAACAGCCTTCTGGCCTCGTTAACCTTTCCTGGAGCAAATAACAACCTGCAGGAACTAATTTTAGGAAGTTTGACGAAGCTTATAAACCTGGATGTAAGCGGTATGAGCAAATTAGCCGCAATAGAGCTAACAAGCAACAGCTACCTTGAAACACTTGTTCTTCCTACAGTAACAACAAATCTGCAAAAGATAACCGTAAACAGTGGAAAAATCGCGTCGTTGGATTTAAGCGATTACAAGAATCTGACTTATATAAATATTAAAAGTACCAGCCTACTCGCCACATTAACCCTCCCTGGAGAAAACAACAACCTACAGGAAATAATTTTAGGAAGTTGGTCGAAACTTACAAACCTGGATGTAAGCGGTATGAGCAAATTAGCTACGCTTGAGCTAACAAGCAACAGCAACCTTACAACACTCGTTCTGCCTACAGTAACAACAAATCTGCAAAAGATAACCATAAACAGTGGAAAAATCGCGTCGTTGGATTTAAGCAATTACAAAAGCCTGACTTATATCAACATCAAAAGTATCAGCTTGCTTACTTCGTTAACCTTTCCCGGAGAAAATAATGAATTGCAAGAAATTGTTTTAGGAAGTTTGTCGAATTTTACAAACTTTGATGTAAGCAAATGCTCAAAACTTAAAAAAATCACAGCAACATACCTAAGCAAAATAGAAAACCTTACCCTCCCCGAAAACGGGAATGCATTAGAATATCTGGAATATACCAGCAGTAAAGTAAATGACAACATTCTGGATTTAAGCAAATACAGCAATTTGACCTATGTAGATTGCCAGTATTCGGAACTAAAAGAAGTTATCATTCCGGCCAGTCCAAAAGCAAATCTAAGTATTGATTGCTCCAGTAATTATATCCCATTGAATAAATTACCCGAAGGACAATTCTCAAATCTGTATTATATGCCGCAATTCACCAAATACGACATCGAAGAATCGTACGAAACAAACGACATTATCGATTTGAGCAAATGGTATGTAGCAAAAAAAGGATACGGAAGCAATTACGATGAAGCAGGGCGTTATCCTACCTTCACATGGTATAAGGATGGAAGCGCTACTGCGTTGGAAGAAGGTACAGATTACACAGTTATTGACAATGCTAAATTCCAATTCCCGACGATTCCCACCGGAGAGGTATATTGTGTTATTTATAATGCAAGCTACCCGAACCTGAGCGGTCAGGAAAAATGTAAAACCACTCTCACATCCATCATTCAGGCAACAGACCCAATTATGCAATTTACAAATGTAGCCACTACTGCCAGTATTGGATTGAAATTTGCAGCAACTGAGGCTAACACTGAAATCAAAATTGACTGGGGTAATGGAGTAAAAGATGTGCGTACAATTACAAGCACTACAACAGGAAACACATTCACTGCAGCACCAAAAGGAACTACCATCAAAGTGTATGGCGATGCGCAGAAAATAAAGCTATTCAGTATTTCAAATAATGCCCGGTATTTTCGTACTGCTGATTTCAGCAAAGCAAGCGGACTAGAAACACTGGAATGCAAAGGCAGCAGCAACTTAATTACATCGGTAGTTCTGCCGGACGAAACTCAAAACCTGAAAAAACTGGATGTAAGCAGCAACAATCTTACAAGTCTGGATGTAAGCAAATATACAAAGCTGGAAACATTGATTTGCTCAAGAAACTCGAATTTAACAGAAATCACCCTGCCTCCTGCTGAAGGGAATGAACTAAACGAGATAGACTATGCTTATTTGTCGAAACTTACAAACTTGGATGTAAGCAAATACGCAAAGCTCAAAAAAATAATTGTTTCGGGTGCAAGTAAATTAGAAAGTTTTTTACTGCCCGAAAATACAGATGTATTAGAACATCTGGAATGTAGTAGTGTTAAAATGGATAACAACATTTTGGATTTAAGCAAATACAATAATTTGACGTATATAGATTGTTCTTTCTGCCAGTTAGAAGATATTATCATTCCTGCCAATCCTAAATCAAATCTGAATCTGGATTGTTCAAGCAATTATATTCATCTGAATAAATTACCTGAGGGACAGTTCTCTTATTTATCTTATTATCCGCAGTTTGCCAAATACACTCTCGCTGAATCGTACGAGACAAACGACATTATCGATTTGAGCGAATGGTATGTAGCTAAAAAGGGATACGGAAGCAATTACGATGAAGCAGGACGTTATCCTACTTTCACATGGTATAAGGATGGAAGTTCTACGGCATTGGAAGAAGGTACGGATTACACGGTTGTTGACAATGCTAAATTCCAATTCCCTACAATTCCGGCAGGAGAAGTATATTGTGTTATTTACAACCCAAGCTATCCTGACCTTAGTGGAGGAGAAAAATGTAAAACAAGCTTAGCAACTATCGTTCCGGCTCAAGACCCGATTATGCTGTTTACAAACACAGCTACTACCTATAATGTAGGATTGAAATTTGCGGCTACAGAAGCTAATACTGAAATCAAAATTGACTGGGGTAATGGAGTAAAAGATGTACGTACAATTACAAATACTACAACAGGAGAAACATTCAGTACAGTACCAAAAGGAACTACCATCAAAGTGTATGGCGATGCCGAAAAAATCAAACTGTTCAGTACATCAAGTAATGCGAAGTATTTACGTACGGCTGACTTTAGCAAAGCAAGCGCGTTGGAAACGTTGGAATGCAAAGGCAGCAGCAACTTAATTACATCGGTAATTTTACCGTCAGAAACGCAAAAACTTAAAACATTAGATGTAAGTTACAACAACCTCACAAATCTGGATGTGAGCAGCTATACAAAACTGGAAAATCTGAATTGTTCAAGCAACGGGAATTTAACAGAACTTATTTTGCCAAACACAGTAGATAATGAACTAAGAAAAGTGATAAGTAATTACACCTACCTGAATGGGCTGGATGTGAGTAAACTATCCAAACTCACCACCTTAGAAACATCGAATCAGAACAGTAGTGCTAACAGTAATTTCACTACATTGGTTTTACCGGAAAATGCTGAAGCATTAACTAATCTAACCTGTAGGGCAGGAGCATTAACTACATTGGATGTAAGCAAGTATGTAAATCTGAAAGAACTTGACTGTACTTATAATAAGATAACATCACTTATTCTACCTCCAAATCCCGTAAGCGGCTTTTCTGTAGATTGTTATAATAACAATATATCTTTGAACGATTTACCGGAAGGAACTTTTACGGTATCTTATATGCCTCAGTCTTTTGAATATACAGTAAATGATTCATACACTACCAATGACGTTATTGACTTGAGCAAATGGTACGTTTCCAAAAAAGGTGTAGGGTATTATTATAATGAAAAAGGACGTTATCCTACATTCACATGGTATCGCCAAAACGGTTCGAAAAAGGAGCAACTGATAGCGGGAGAAGACTATGACGAAGTGGAAGATGCTAAGTTCCAGTTTATCGAAGTACCTGCAGGAAATGTATTCTGCGAAATATACAACGCAGGATATATTTACCTGAAAGACAATACCGCTTGCAAAACAAACCTCATCAGCATTACAAAAGGAACCTCTACAAACGATGAACAACTATCCGGTAATGGCCTCAATGTGTACACAAAGAACTATTCCATCATTATCGAAGGTACAGAAAACTATGAGTACAAAGTAATCTCGGTATCGGGTAAAATAATTGATTCCGGACGTGCAAACGGACTAACAGAAGTGAACGTTAACGAAGCCGGAGCATACATCATAAAAGCCAGAATCGGCTTAGAAGAAAGAACATTGAAAGTGATTGTCACTCCATAAGAGAAAGAAAGCCTAAGAGGTTGTTTAAGTTTTTCACAAAGAAGCTGTTATTGTTTCACATCTGTCTTTTTCACAAAAAACACCAAAATTTATCTTGCGAGTAAAATTTAAACAACCTCTTAAAAAAAAATTGCATGAACTGATAACTGGCTCATGCTATTTTGAAACTATTTACTGAATAGCCCCAAATAAATAGCAGGTTTTCTTCAGGTAAAAAGCCATTGTAAGAAAACCTGCTATTATAATTTTAAGTAAATAATGTATGTTACTTAACTATTTTTGCTTCAATGTTTTTGTTGCGGATAACGATATAGATTCTGGTGTCGGGCTGTGTATATTCTGTTTTTACATATCCCATACCAATGTAAGACTTTGTACCCGGAACCATTGTGCCTGATGTAACATTGCCTATAATTTCGCCTTCTCCGTTTGCTATCTCGTATCCGTGGCGTGGTATTCCGCGCTCCACCATTTCAAAACGAATCAGTTTGCGGCTTACGCCTTCTGCCTTTTGCTTTTCCAAAAATGGGCGGTCAATAAAGTCTTTGCCATCAACGAATTTGGTAATCCAGCCTAAGCCTGCTTCAAGAGGCGAAGTAGTATCGTCAATATCGTTTCCGTATAGAGCAAAGCCTTTTTCGAGACGGAGTGTATCACGTGCGCCTAATCCGATAGGTTTCAGCCCAAATTCTTCTCCTGTTTCAAAAAGGGCGTTCCATATCTTATCTCCGTATTCGGGGTAGAAATATAACTCGAAACCGCCTGCTCCGGTGTATCCTGTGTTCGAAAGGATTACGTTGTCAACTCCTGCAAAATCGCCTACTTTAAAGCTATAATATGGAATTTCCGAGAGGTTTACCGCTGTTAGTTTTTGTAACAATTCGGTTGCCTTTGGGCCTTGCACTGCAAGCTGCGCCATGTTATCCGACGCATTCTCCAAATCAGCCCCTTCTGTATTGTTTTTTACACACCAGTTCCAGTCTTTTTCAATGTTCGATGCATTTACCACCAGCAGGTATTTATCATCTTCGTAACGGTATACCAGCAGGTCGTCTACAATACCGCCTTTCCCGTTGGGGAAGCATGTGTATTGTGCTTTTCCTATTGCAAGTTTTGATACGTCGTTGGTTGTAACTTTTTGGAGGAAAGGCAAGGCCTTTGGCCCTTTTACCCAAAACTCACCCATGTGCGATACATCAAACACTCCTGCTCCGCTTCGTACGGTTAAGTGTTCTTCGATAATGCCTGTAGGATATTCTATGGGCATGTTGTAACCTGCAAATTCATGCATTTTTGCACCAAGTGCAATGTGTTTCTCTGTAAATGGTGTTGTTTTCATTTGTTTTATTTAGAATCAAGAGTCAAGAACCAAGAGTCAAGACTTTTATTTGTTGTATTTGTTATTCAAAATGTCAGGAGCCTGTTTTTACCTATCGCTAAGTCCCTCATTTAGTGGGTGCGGCTACGTTTTCAATTATTTTGACCACTACCTGCATGGCTTTTTCCATCGATGGTATAGGCAGGTACTCGAAACGTCCGTGAAAATTATGTCCTCCTGCAAATATATTGGGACACGGAAGCCCTTCGAACGAAAGGCGTGCGCCGTCAGTACCGCCGCGTATGGGTTTGATATTTGGCTTAATACCCAGTTCTTCCATCGACTTTTTAGCCAACTCTACAATGTGCATTACAGGCTCTACCTTTTCGCGCATATTGTAGTACTGGTCTTTTATTTCGATGCCGGCGGTATCTTCACCAAATTCAGCATTTATTTTATTTACAAGGTGTTGCATTTCTTTTTTGCGGCGTTCGAAGCGGTCACGGTCGTGGTCGCGAATAATGTAGCTGAGTGTTGACTGCTCTACCTTTCCTTCCATCCCTACCAGATGATAAAAACCCTCGTAGCCTTCGGTGTGCTCAGGAGTCTCGTGGCGTGGGAGCATGGTAGCATATTGTTGTGCAATACGCATTGAATTTCGCATTTTACGTTTTGCATAGCCCGGATGCACGTTCAGCCCTTTGAAAGTTACTTTGGCCGAGGCTGCGTTGAAGTTTTCAAACTCCAGTTCGCCTATTTCGCTTCCATCCATTGTATAAGCCCATTCGGCTCCGAATTTTTTTACATCAAAATGGTCGGCACCTTGTCCTATCTCTTCGTCGGGAGTGAATCCGATACGTACTTTACCGTGTTTTATTTCGGGGTGGACAATCAGATACTCCATTGCCGAAACTATCTCGGCGATGCCGGCTTTATCGTCAGCACCTAAAAGCGTAGTACCATCGGTTACGATAATATTCTGCCCTTTGTATTGGAGAATTTCGGGGTATTTCTCAGTTTCCAGTACGATTAGTTTATCTTCGTTCAGCAAAATATCGTTGCCGTCATATTCTTTCACAATACGTGGTTTGATGTTTTTTCCACTCATATCGGGGCTTGTATCCATGTGGGCAATAAAGCCGATAACGGGTACTTGCTGGTCTGTGTTGGCCGGTAATGTTGCCATTATGTAGCCATTCTTATCTAAATCAATTTCAGTAAGCCCGATTGACGTCAGTTCTTCAACCAGATATTTTGCAAATATCATTTGTCCCGGAGTGCTGGGAGTCATCTTTGTATTTTCGTCCGAAGTGGTAGGATGGCTTACATACTTCAGAAAACGGTCGGTTATATTCATAGTAGTTTATTTTTATTTTTACAAAAATACGGAAATAAAGGCTAAAGGGAAAAGTTATTTTTCTATAAAGTAAGTCTTGAATATGATTTTCTTGATTACAAGATTGCCTTGATTAAAAAGAAATCAAGGCAATCCTAAAATCCAATTAATTTATGGTTAAGACATTCTTATTCAATAGGAATATATTGAACAAAGGCTTCGATAGCCTCATAAGATGCTAAACCTAACTGCGCATACAGGTCGGCAGTGGCACGGTTGCGGTCTTCGGAGCGTTGCCAAAACAGGCGTTCATCGTTGCCAAGGAAAGGCGCACTTTCCATTTGCGACTGGTGTTTCAATATAGCGTTACGTTTGCTGCGCAACTCCTCAGGGCTGATAGGCACAGCCATTTCTATATGGTCTATTTCCCATTCTTTCCATGCTCCGCGATACATCCATATACGGCAGTCGTCCAGCCATGCTTCGCCCTTAAGTTCGTCGATAGCTGCTAAAGCTGCATCCAAACACACTTTGTGTGTTCCGTGTGGGTCGGCAAGGTCGCCTGCCACGTAAATTTGGTGCGGCTTGACTTCCTGAAGCAGTTTTATGATTATATCTACATCGGCCTGACTGATAGGGGCTTTTTGTATTGTTCCTGTTTCGTAGAAAGGTAGGTTAAGGAAGTGAATGTTTTTCGACGGTAATCCTACATAGCGACATGCTGCTTTGGCTTCGCCGCGACGGATTAAACCTTTCAGTTCCAATATTTCACGTGTATCGAGCTCACCTTCTTTTTTACCTAAAAGTATGTCTTTAAATTCAACGTATTTGTCTTCCAATACCTTATTGCCTTTGTCAAACATATCTTTAAACCCTTTCAGAAAAGCAATAAAGCGTATAACCTCATCGTCGGCCACAGCAATGTTGCCCGAAGTTTGGTATGCAATATGCACTTCGTGGTTTTGGTCGATAAGGCGTTTGAATGTGCCTCCCATCGAGATAACATCATCGTCGGGGTGCGGACTGAAAATCAGTACTCTTTTAGGGTATGGCAATGCACGTTCGGGGCGGTTCGAGTCGTCAGCATTAGGTTTACCGCCCGGCCATCCTGTGATGGTGTGTTGTAAATCGTTGAAGATTTTTATATTGACATTGTATGCCGAGCCGTACAGAGCTAATAGCTCGCTCAGTCCGTTCTCGTTATAATCTTTGTTGGTCAGTTTCAGTATTGGTTTCTTTACTTTCAGGCATAGCCATACGATAGCACGGCGAATCAGCTTATCGTCCCATTCGCATGAAGTAACCAGCCAAGGCTGACTTATTCTTGTAAGCTCGCCAGCTGCGTTGAGGTCGATAATGACTTTTGCATCGGAGTGTGTTTGAAGATAAGATGCCGGAGTTGCTTCTGATACGGGAGATTCTACAGCGTCTTTAATTACTGTAGATTTGTGCTCGCCCCATGCCACCAATACTATTTTTTTTGCTTTCAGTATAGTGCCTATACCCATTGTTATGGCACTGATAGGCACAGCATCCAATGTTCCGAATAGCTCGGCAGCGTCTTTGCGCGATGCGTTGTCGAGCAGTATCAGGTGTGTTGCAGAGTTTGCCTGTGTGCCCGGCTCGTTGAATCCGATGTTGCCTGTACGGCCTATGCCAAGCAGTTGATAATCTATTCCACCGGCTTTTTTTATCTCTTTTTCGTAAGCGGCACATGCGGCTATGATTTCCGATTTATCTATCGTGCCATCCAACGTATGTATGTTTTCGGGCAGAATATCTACATGGTCGAAAAAGTTTTCTTTCATTTGCAGAAAGCAGCCCTTCGTATTATTTGCTAAAGGGAAATACTCAAAAAGATTGAATACAATAACGTTTTTGAAGCTCAGCCCTCCTTCGGTGTGTATTTTGATTAGCTCGGAATATATTCCGGTAGTCGATTGCCCGTTGGTCAATCCCAACACGCAGTTTTCTCCTGCTGCTTGTTTCTCTCTGATGAGTTCAGCAATTTCAAGTGCTACTTTTTTAGCACCTTTTTTTTCTGTTTCGAAAATTTCGGTCGGGATTTTTTCTAAACGTGTTACGCGCGAAAGCTCAAACACATCATCCGGTTGATAGTATTTTCGCGGAATTCGTGTAAGCGTAATTAAAGAACTAAGGTTGTTTCTCATTTGTGTAAAGTTTGTATGTTTTGCTTTTTTGTTAAATTACTTATTAACAGTCTGTTTTTCAAGAGGCTTGTATGTTCTTAAATCGAACTTCAAAGATAATGAATTACTTTTAGACATTAAATAGCAACAAATAAGTATTTATCCTGTTTTTTTGTTTTGTGCGAGGGTGGGAGCTGTGTGCTCGGCAGATGTGAATGTAAAAGGAAATTCAGAAGAACTGGTTTTGTGAGAAATAGGATTCAATCCATTTTAACGTTTCTTCGGCAGCTTCTTTTCGGGGAGTGTGGGCGGCTTTTGGTATTTCGGTAATGATGGTTGGTGATGGTATCTCTTTTTCTAAAACACTTAGCTGCTTGATAGTTCCAAATTCATCGCTTTCTCCCTGAAATGCCAATACCGGACATGCGATGTCTTTTAATAGCGGTACAATTGTCCATGTGACGAATCCGTCGTTCAGCCAAGTTTCGTGCCAGAGCCTGAATAGTTCCGGTGCCTTGTCGCCATGAAATTTTTCCAGACTTTTTATTAGGCTTGAGTGCTTTGCCCTCTCGCGTGATTGCCTTACCGCATTTTTTCCCGATTCTTCTACAAAACTATGGGCTCCTTCCAGCAGCAAGCCTTTTATCCTGTCGGAATAGAGTGCGGCAGCTATTAATGCTATGCTTGCTCCGTCGCTGTGTCCGTATAGCACAGCGTTTTTTATTCCACACAAGTTCAATAAGTCGATTAGCTCATGTGCTTCATCGTGCAGGTAATTGTTGGTTCTTGCCGTTATATTGAAAGGTGAGGATTTGCCATATCCCTGCCTGTCGTATACCAAGCCATTCAGGCCGCTTAATTTTACCAGTTTTTCGGGGAAATCTTCCCACATTTCGGTACAGCCCCATGAGTCGTGCAGAAATATCAACACAGGTTTTTCGTTGGCGTCCGGGCAGTTGTTAATCTTTTTTACAAAAAGACTATGCCCGTTCAGATGCACATACGCTTCTTCTGTCATATTTTCCGCCATACAAGGTAGTCTGCAAATGCTTTGTCAAATAAATCGGGTTTGGCTATTTTCCCGTCAATCAGGCAAACTATTTCTATTTCGGCCTTAGCGCAAAGGGTGTTATCGGGTACAAGGTGGATTTCTTGCAGAAAATAATAGCGAAGCCCCTCGCGTTCGATTGATATTTTACTGATAAACTCGTCCGAGCCACGCAGCGAATGACGATAGCTAACATTTGCATTGCGCAATAGGGGGATGATATTGGCAGCAGTCAGGTCGCGTAGTTTCAGCCCGCACGACTCCATCATCTCGTGGCGTGTAGCTTCGAAATAATGCAGGTAATTCGCATTATTCACTACTCCTTGTGCGTCGCATTCGTAATCACGCACTTTCATGTGATACTCGTATGTTTTTGCCATAAAGCCTCTATTTACCCTAATCCTCGTTTTTTCTACTCGCTACCCACTACTTACTCTTCAACAGCTTGTCTATTTCTTTATCCAATTGTCCGAAATTCAAGTCGCGTGCAACAATGTCGCCTTTTTTGTTCATAAGGAATGTGGTTGGGATTTTACTTACATTGTACAGTAAGGCAAAACGGTTGCTTGGCCCGTTTTCGTCGCGTACGCAAGCCCAAGGGATGTTTTCGATAGAAATTTCCCAAAGCAGCTTATTACGGTCCAGAGAAACCTGATATATTTCGAATCCTCGTTTGTTATATTTATTATAGAGGTCGCGTAGCGAAAAAGTATATTCGATGCTTTCCGGCGCTTCGTAGGTGGAGAAATCAATGAGTATAACCTTCCCTTCCAGTTCCGATAGTTTCTTTTCTTGTCCTTTTCTGTCCGGTAATACGATATCTATATATCCGGCGGTGGGATTTTGGAGTAATTGGTTTAATGCTTCTTGTTGTTTGGCTGCTTGTTTTTCTTTCAATGCTCCCAACACAAAATTGTAAATATTCTTGCTACGGTCGTATTTCGGCATGAATGTATGATAGGCAGTGCCCGTAGCAGCCCAATAAGGATAGTCTTCTTGCAGGTAAGGCGAGAAAATGTATTGTCCGTTTATTTGTTGGTATAATGCAAAATAAGCTGCTGTAGAAACAGGCTTTTGCATAATTATTTTTCGGGCGTTCGCTTTGTGCTTTTCAAGTTCTTCTTCTATTTCATCTACCTTTTTCATCCGTTCGTCCTGTTCCATTTCGGGCTTCAGGCTGTTAATCATATTTTGGATATTGATGACCGAAAGGCGCAATTCTTTGATTAGTTCCGAATCGTACGACCCCTCGATGGTATAATCCGTTGCGAAGTTGTTTAAATTTGCATTTATAGTAACAGTTTCGGTAGAATCGATTGCAAATGCAATGGTTTTATTCTCAATGCGGAGGCGATAGAAGTCGGGATATTCAGGGCGCATAGCCTTTAACGTGTATTTGCCTGACGCAAGTATTTTCATGGAATCTATGCCCTGTGTTTTTACGATTCCTGTATGCTCCAATACCAGCATTTTTCCTTGTGCGTTCTCAACCACGCCTTGTACTTTAAACTTTTTATTGTTTTCGCACGATGCCAAAACGATGGTAAGGACTGATAGTATTACAAATATCTTTTTCATAAGTGAAAGAAAAATGGTTTTACGTTGTAGTACAAAAGTAAATAATTTTTTAAAGTGATAAAATTATCTCCTGATATATTCATTTCTTATATCATGAAAAAATCCGGTAGTCGTAAAGAGGGAGATTACCGGACATGTGTCTTGTTTATTATCAATAAATTATCGCTTACCTTACTCTGATTTTCTGTCCGGGACGGATAATTGATTTTATCGACATATTATTTAGCTGGCATATCCGCTTTACGCTTGTGCCGTTGCGCGAAGCTATGTGGCTCAGGGTGTCTCCTTTGCGCACGATGATGTATTTCGCAGCTTGCAGGGCTTGTACTTCTTTTTGGTAATAAAAAGTTTGGTTTTTAGTAATCAGGTATTGGTCTTCTTTCAGTATTCCGGTGTTGAAGTCAATGATGTTTTCCGGATTTATAGCATTGCCCAAATAGCGTATTTCAAAATGCAGGTGTGGTCCGGTTGAGCGTCCCGTATTGCCTCCTAAGGCTATTGTGTCGCCGGCATTCACTTGCTGGTTGTGCTCAACCAATACTTTTGAAAGGTGGGCATATACAGTTTCCAACCCGTTTTTATGGCGTATAACCACATAGTGGCCATAGCCTCTGCGCTCGTAATCTATAATACGGATTTTGCCCGAAAAAGCAGCTTTTACAGGTTCGCCTGCGTACAGTTTTAAATCGGTGCCATAGTGATAGCGGTAGCGGCGTGCCCCAAAGCGTGAAGTTATGTTTCCCGGAACAGGCAGTACGAAATTACGACAGTCAATCCTGATTGAATCGGGAATACTGTCAATCGGTATCTTGTACGGATTCAGCCTCTCCCGTGTCCAGATGTTGCGGTAAATATCGTCGGCCGGATGATCTTCCATCAGGTCGTCTGAATAATCGTTCAGCATCCTTTCGTAAACATTAATTGAGTCGTAAAGGTGTTTGTAATCTAAATAGTCCTGTAGTAGCTTGCTTACATTCAGTTCGGGTAGATGGTCGCCCGCTTTTATAAAAGATGTACTTGCCGTGAGGAGGGCAAGTGCTAAGTAAATTTTTTTGAACATAGAAATAATAAAAACGTGGTTAGGTAAACAAATTTCGGTTTATTACAATTTTAATTCCGGGGCAAACGTGTTTGTCCACTTTAATACTGCTTTTGCTTTGTAAACAATTTTACAAAGATAATAAGCTTTTTTGAAACACGGTAATTTTATCCGCCTGGAAATGAGGACTTACGAATTAATGAGCGATTTTTTACAATTTATAACGGTTAATGTCTTGTTTTATTTTACTATCATAATCGGAGCGATTTTATTAATTTTGTTTCTCAAAAACATGTTATGAAGAACTATTGTCTGCTTTTGTTTTTAATCATCGCATTGCCTCTTTCGGCTCAGGTGGTTTTAATTGATGGAGTACCCCGTGATACCTCCTATACCATTTATTCCAGTTACATAAAGGAAAAAAAGAAAAGACCCTATATTGAAATAGTGAAGCCTGTATTTGAAGGTTTGTATGCTGAGGAGAAAGTGGTTTACAAAAAGACAGGGGAAGGTAGAAACCTTCACTTGAATGTGTATCGTCCGGATAATGAAGCGGAATATCCTGCACTGCTCATGGTGCACGGAGGAGGCTGGAATTCGGGCGACCTTTCGATGCAAACTCCCTTGGCTACCCACATTGCACGCGAAGGGTTTGTATGTATCCCTGTGGAATACAGGTTGATTCCCGAAGCATTATATCCTGCCGGAGTACAGGATGTGGAGGATGCTGTGAAGTGGGTGTATGCAAATGCAGGAAAATTAGGAATAGATAAAAACAGGATAGTAATTTCGGGTTGCTCGGCAGGTGGGCAACTGGCGTGTCTTGTGGGCACGGCGAATAAAGACAGCTATATCCGAGCGGTAGTAAATATTGATGGTATATCAACGTTTCTGAACGAGGCTACTATTGAACGGGCTGAACGTGCAAGGCTCGAAAAGACCAAAATGCCTGTGGATGCTACTTGGCTGGGAGGTACGTATAGCGAGAATCCCTGTAATTGGGAAGATGCTTCGGCTCTGTCTCATGTGTCGGGCAACTCGGTTCCGGTATGTTTTATTAATAGCTCTATCCCCCGTTTTCATAATGGGAGAGATGAATTGGTGCAAAAACTGGATAGTATGGGCATATATTCCGAAACACATGAGATTGACGATAGCCCTCATACATTCTGGTTCTTCAATCCTTGGTTTGATGCAACTGTAAATTATGTCGTAAGTTTTCTGAATAAGATACAACTTTGAAAGTTTATTGATATTGAGTAACTTTTGTCATGTACTAAACTTCTTTCATCAAGAAACGTCCTATTCGCCGTGTGCGCTGCGAAAGCAATATCTCTCTGCCTGCTGTAGTTTCTTTTTCGATGTCAGGGTTTATTCCGCGAATGGTGAGCAGTTCCATCCCCGTGTTGTACGACACCTTAAAGTCATTTGCCAACTCATCCAATGCACCTTCCAGATAGCGGGTGTTGTCTACTCCTACCGAAATGCTGATAGCCGAACTCTGAATAAGCGATACTTTCAGCCTGTGTTTGTGTATAATGGTAAAGAGCCAAGGCAGGCTTTCTTCGAGTACAAAAGAGAAATCGCGCGGGCGTATGGTAACGAGCACCTGATTTTTCCGTACGATTAGAACCGGAACTTCTTTAGGGTTTTCTACCGTTGCCTTAATTACCGAGCCGCTTGCCTCAGGGTTGCCAAAGGGACGAACATAGAGTGGTATCTCTTTGTTTTGTAGTGGTTTTATGGTTTTCGGGTGTATTATTTGTGCCCCGCTGTAAGCCAATTCTACAGCATCAAGATATGTCATTTCCGGGATATGTACCGTATTCTCAAACAAGCGTGGGTCAGCATTCAAAATGCCCGGTACGTCTTTCCATATTGTTACGCTTTCGGCATCAAGCAAGTTTCCTACTACGGCTGCTGAATAGTCAGAGCCTTCGCGGCCAAGTGTGGTGGGGTTGCCTTGAGTATTGGCGCCTATGAAGCCCTGACCTATGTAAATTTTACTTTTACTGAAATCGACAGATTTTTCCATTTTTTCCTGCGATTCTTCCATCCGTACGTTTGCTTCGCGGTAGTTGCTATCCGTAACCAAAAGTTCACGCATATCCAGCCACGCATTACTTACGTTACATTTATTCAGATAGGCAGATATAATTTTAGTGGAAATAACCTCACCGTACGACACTAAACAATCGTACCAACGGTCGTAATCGTCGCCAATGCCTGTATTGATATGCCCTTTTATTTCGCCGAAAACAGATTTTAAAACTTCTGTTCCTGCGGTATCTTGCTCAAACAGTTCGGCTACAATTTGGGAGTGGTATGCCTCTACTTCGGCCAATTTATTTAGTGCTGCTTGGCGGTCGGCTTTCATGAAATTCTCCAATACAATTTCCATCGCATTGGTTGTTTTTCCCATAGCCGATATGATGATAAACAGGTTTTCAGTTTCTTTTGAAACTATATCTGCTATGTTTTTTATCCCTTCTGCCGAGCGTACTGATGCTCCTCCAAATTTGTAAACTTTCATATTTTATTCTGAATCAATGTAATAGATGTTGTGTGAGTGTATGTATTTAATGATGTAAAAATAATAAAAGTTCGCATGAGCTTAAACATTTTTTCGTGAAATATCGTTATATTTACAAAGAGTAATAATTAAAACACACATAAGGATTATGGAAGATAAAGTTGTTGCATTAAAGACGTACGAAAATATAGCGAATGCTAATTTGGATAGTGAGATATTGAAAAGAAATGGTATTGAAGCTCTTGTGGGCGAGGAACAGGTGGTGGAACTATTCCCAATGTTCAAAGATATAGACGAAGGGCTTAAAGTGTATGTTTTTGAAAAGGATTACCGCAAAGCATTAGAGCTGTTGAAAGATTATCATTCGGCAGATGTGAAGTGAAAAACGGGTGAACTGTAGGAGCGTTTAATTGATAGTTGTTTTGCTGACAGTTCAACGATTCAATGTTTTAATCATTTCGCGTATGCTCTTTTGCAGTACCGGATGGACTAAGTTCGGTGCTATTTCTGCTAACGGAATTAATACAAAGTCCCGCTTCTGAATTAATGGATGCGGGATTTTTAATTTGGGAGTGTCTAATACGAGCGTGTCATAAAACAGAATGTCGATATCAATCAACCTGTCGGAATAACCACCTTCTTTTGTTTTTGTTTTCCGCCCCATTTCCCGCTCTATTTCCTGTGTTTTTTCCAACAACAGAGTAGGCGAAATTGTAGTAGTGACAGAAATAACTGCATTTAAAAAGTCATTTTCAGACATAAATCCCCACGGTTTAGATTCAAAAAAAGAAGAAATAGATATTACTTCTCCTATCTGCTGGGATATATAATAAATTGCGTTCTCAATGTTTTCGCGCTTATTGCCCAGATTGGTTCCTAATCCTAAGTAAACTGTCGCCATTGGCTTTCCTGCTTGGGTTTTAAAATATTTGTGGTGTAAAAAACTAATTTGTGGTTAGATTGTTTATAACATACGACTTTAACAAAAGATTCTCTGTAGATGTACAAAGGTATATGTTTTTTGTTCAGAATGAAATTTTCATGACATCAACTGTCCTTTTGTCAGTTTTAAATGCGATTTTGAAGGCTGAAAACATCTTTTTTGTCATTCGAATCGTAAAATAAACTGTCATATTCCGGATGGCATATCGTTTGTAAAAAGAGGTGCAGATTGTTTGTGACAACAAACAGTATAAGGATTTAAAGTAAAAAATACTATCGAATAATATAAAAATAAAACATACTAATTATGGGAAAAATTATTGGAATTGACTTAGGAACCACAAACTCTTGTGTGGCTGTGATGGAAGGTAACGAGCCTATCGTTATTTCCAACAGCGAGGGTAAACGCACAACACCTTCGGTTGTTGCATTTTTGGATGGTGGCGAACGCAAGGTGGGTGACCCTGCTAAGCGTCAGGCTATTACTAATCCAACAAGAACCGTGTTCTCTATCAAACGTTTCATGGGAGAAGCATGGGATCAGGTACAGGGAGACGTAAACCGTGTGCCATATAAAGTAGTGAAAGGCGATAATAATACTCCACGTGTTGACATCGACGGACGTCTTTATACTCCACAGGAAATTTCGGCTATTATTTTGCAAAAAATGAAAAAAACAGCCGAAGATTATCTTGGTGCTGAAGTTACCGATGCGGTAATTACCGTGCCTGCTTATTTTAACGACTCGCAACGCCAAGCTACGAAAGAAGCAGGCGAAATTGCCGGACTAAACGTAAAACGTATTGTGAACGAACCTACTGCTGCTGCTTTGGCTTACGGTCTCGACAAATCGAACAAGGATATGAAAATCGTTGTATTCGACTGTGGTGGTGGTACTCACGACGTATCGGTACTCGAATTGGGCGATGGTGTTTTCGAAGTAAAATCGACTGACGGTGATACTCACCTTGGTGGTGACGACTTTGACCAACGCATTATCAACTGGCTGGTTGACGAGTTCAAAAACGAGAATAGCGGAATTGATTTGAGCAAGGACCCGATGGCTCTTCAACGTTTGAAAGAAGCTGCTGAAAAAGCTAAAATCGAATTGTCGAATACTACTTCTACCGAAATTAACCTGCCATATATTATGCCTGTGGATGGCGTGCCACGCCACTTGGTTCGTACACTTACCCGTGCTAAATTTGAGCAACTGGTAGACGACCTTGTGCAACGCACGATTAACCCTTGTAAAACAGCTTTGCAAAGTGCAGGACTTAACGTAGGTGATATAGACGAAGTAATCTTGGTAGGAGGTTCTACCCGTATTCCGGCTATTCAGTCGGCGGTAGAAAAATTCTTCGGCAAAGCTCCTTCGAAAGGTGTAAACCCTGACGAGGTAGTTGCTGTAGGCGCTGCAATTCAAGGTGGTGTATTGACAGGTGAAGTGAAAGATGTATTGCTGCTTGATGTTACTCCGCTTTCGTTAGGTATTGAAACTATGGGTGGTGTAATGACTAAACTGATTGAAGCAAATACTACAATACCTACTAAGAAAACTGAAACGTTTACTACTGCTGCCGACAATCAGCCTTCGGTAGAAATTCATATTCTACAAGGTGAACGCCCTATGGCTAACCAAAATAAAACCATTGGCCGTTTCAATCTGGACGGAATACCACCATCCCCACGTGGAGTGCCTCAAATCGAAGTGACATTTGATATTGACGCGAATGGTATCCTGAACGTTTCGGCTAAAGATAAAGCTACTGGTAAACAACAAAATATACGTATTGAAGCCTCTTCGGGACTGAGTGATGCAGAAATCAAACGTATGAAAGACGAAGCTGCTGCCAATGCTGAAGCTGATGCTAAGGAAAAAGAAAAAATCGACAAATTGAACCATGCCGACAGTTTGATTTTCCAAACCGAAAAACAGTTGAACGAGTTTGGCGACAAACTTCCTGCAGATAAAAAAGGCCCGATTGAAGCTGCGTTGAACAAGCTGAAAGAAGCCCATAAAGCGCAAGACCTTGCCGGAATTGATGCTGCAACTAATGAGTTAAATACAGTATTCCAAGCTGCAAGTCAGGAAATGTATAATGCTCAAAACGCACAACAAGGAGGTCCTCAGCCGGGAGCTGATTTCGGAGGACAACAACAAAATCAAGGCGGAGCAAATTCGCAAGATGATGTGACTGATGTAGATTTTGAAGAAGTCAAATAAAATGGCATAAACAAAGCCTGAATAAAAACAATAAAAACGCTGTAAATTAGATTTTTACAGCGTTTTTTATTTATGTAAAGTTGTTTTTAATAATAACCTGAGTTCCAGATAAGAAAAGTGTATTAAAAATTAGGTAAGTAAGCATAAAATTGTTATCTCTAAGTTTGACAAACAATAAGCTCATACAACAATATGAGCTTACTTACCCAAGACGAAGTTACAGAAGTATTTTGTGCCGCAAATGAATTTTGTAAAGGATATGCACAATTAGTTAACGAAAATAAGGCATTACCTTGCAATACCGACATAAAAAGGAGAAATCGCAACCATCAAATGTCCGATAGTGAGATCATGACCATATTGATACTCTATCATTTTAGTAGTTTCAAAAACTTCAAGCATTTTTATTTGATGTATATCGATGCTACTTTGCGCCGTGAATACCCCAAACAATTAGAAACTGTTTTAAATTTATATACTAGGAAAAACGAATCAAATGGCAAGAAGATAACCAGAGAACGGCTTAAAAGAAACGAAAAGATAAATCTTTAAAGAAAAAGAGGATGTGACAAAATCGTAGTTTTGACACATCCTCTCTTTTTTATATCAGGCTTGTATTTAGAAATTCAGTGAGAATCCGACCCCAAGCAGTTCTTTAAACTGAACCTTATCTTTAGGCTCTCCGCCATCAGGGTCAGCAAATTTAACGTCATAGTCATATACCAGATTAGTGTTCAGGTTCACCGATAAGAAACGGTTTACTTTCAGAGATATAAGCACTTCCCAGTTTACGTCGATGTACTGAGGATTATCCAGATAGTTCGAAAATAAATCGAGTTTAGAGGTTAAAGTTACATTTTTTAAAAACTCCGGTTTAAAATCGTTTTTGCTGTAAATGGTACGGATATAACCACCAAACTCCATTCTTGTTTTGCTTCCCGGGTCAACTCCAAAAGCACCGATGCTCGAAAGATTTTCGTCGTTTACTATTGTCATACGTCCTGTTACAGGTGCTATCAATGCGCTGAAATAACGGTTAGGCTGGTAGCTTAGCCCCAATGCAGCCGTTAAATAAGCCGGAGCTAAAAACTTAGAGATAGGGTTCAAGGCTTCGGGGTCTGCTTTATAGTCGTAACCTTTGTCAAACTGAGTTTTAAAATTCAATAAACCGGAATAGTAGAAATCGGAGAACGCCTTGTAACCTACTTTCGAGTTGAATTCAAATTTATCATCAGTTTTACGGTATCCTTGCGATTGGTATTGATTTACGAATCCGTAACCCATATCCAATGTATTGTCCCATGTCAGCGAGTTTTTCTTGTACGATGCAAACAAACTTACTAATCCGTTTAATGAATATGAGTTTTCACCTCCGGCAGCCCAATTGCTCAGATACAATTGTGAGAAGTTTACGGTTGTTACTCCTCCGGCATGCCATCCATCTTCTGCAGCTTTAGATTCTTGCGAACGCAACTGTGCATCAGTTGATGTAATTTGTGCTGCAATAGGAAATGCCAGCACCAGTATTAATCCCAGTAAAATAGCTTTTTTTGATTTCATTATTTCTATTGTTTTAATTTTTACATTCATTTTCTTACTCTTTTGCCCTTCTAACAAAAGAAAAATACATTTTGTTTAACTTATCCTTTAAAAAAGATGTATTTTTGAGAATTAAAATAAGTAATTTTAATTCTCTTTTTTTTAGAGGATATTATAGTATGTATTTCTTGTTTTTAGTGTATTGTGTTGTTGCTGATGTAGGTTGAAAAAGAGTGGCAAAAATAGAAAATAACGTTTAAATTCAAAAATATTTATAAGAATATGAAAAACTCAATTAACATCCTGCTGTGTTTTATGGCTTTTTTTTCGCTTACTCTTGTTAATGCGCAAGAGTCGGAGAATACAGATAATAAATATGTATTTAATCATGGCCCTTATTTGCAGGGTACTACGGATACAGGCACATATGTGTATTTTACGACATCGTCCAAAGGCTTTTCTTATGTAGAATTACGCAAACAAGGAAGTGAAAATGTTCAAAAGTATTGTGCATATAACGATGGGCTTATAGAGGCATATAATACGATGAATACGATAGAAATAACAGGCCTGACCCCTAATACATCATACGAGTACCGTTTGGTGTCGAAAGAAATTACAAAATTTCAGCCCTATACCCTTGCTTATGGCGACAGTATTGCTTCGGGATGGTATCATTTTAAAACGGTAGATAACCGGGCTAAAAAAAGTGCTTTCGTTGTAGTGAATGATATGCACGACAACTCCGAAAAGTATAAAAAACTATTATCACATGTCCCTCTGAAAGATGCTGATGCTGTTTTTCTTAACGGCGATATAATG
Source organism: Paludibacter sp. 221 (assembly GCF_010501035.1). Taxonomy (GTDB): domain Bacteria; phylum Bacteroidota; class Bacteroidia; order Bacteroidales; family Paludibacteraceae; genus QVMH01. Next base: position 40,488 of record NZ_QVMH01000002.1, on the reverse strand, counting down.
ACTTACTTTTATAAACCCGAACAGCCTTTTACAAGTTTTATTGACGTGTCGGTAGATGAGTTTGCTACCGAAAAACCGTTTATAATCACCAGAGGAAACCACGAAACCAGGGGCCCTTTAGCCCGCAGGCTTAAGGAGTATGTGCTGCGTCCTGATGGTAAGTATTATGGGTTGTATATGTATGGCGAAACGGCTGTTCTGGTATTGGATTCGGGCGAGGATAAGTACGACCATCATCGGGAGTATTACGGAATCACGGCTTTCGACCAGTATAGGGAGGAGCAGGCAGAGTGGCTGAAAAAAGTTGTTTTGACCGATGAATTTGTCAATGCCCGCAAGCGTATTGTTATTATCCACATACCACCTTTTGGCGGACATCCGGTAAATGTGGACACTACGAAACCTCCCCGTCCCGGAGCTCATAGTTTGAGTGAGGTCAACAGGCTTTTCATGCCGGTACTGAATAATAGCAATATAGATATAATGTTTAGTGGGCATACACACCGCCACGCTTTGATTGAGACGGGCGAGTATGACAATACGTTTCCGATAGTAATAAATGACAATAAAAGCATTTTGTGGGTAGAATCCACACCACGTAAAATTCACGTGAAGATTTTTAATGAAGAAGGTGAGATGATGCTTAATCGTTCGTTCTGATATGGATGTTTTTTCATTCAACTTAGATTTTAAATGAAGAGTATTTATATGAAAGGTTCAAGATTAGTTAAGTAATCCATATCTTTACTTAACTAGTCTTAAACCAAGAGTTTTAATCTCAAACGGACATAAATCTTCTAGATTTTGGTTACCCTTACATAAAAGGACAAATCAATGAGACGAGCTCTTTTCTCTGTTGTATAGCAAAAAGCCCGTTAGAACCTCCAGTATTCCAAAAAGGAAATAAATCGTAGATATAAAGTTCAGTGGGAAAATATAGAACTGAATACAAATCCAAAGCATCAGAATTATTCCGCAACACATACCCGCGATGCTTCCGTATTTATTTTTCTTCATCAACAAGTAAAATGCAATAAGATTCGTCACCCCATTCACAAAGAACAAGGCAATGCCCGGTATTAAAAAGTTACGGAATAAAACGTCGGCAAAAGGCAAAACCTGAAAATACGGAAGCATAGGAGCCATACCCAAAGCCTCGCCTGAGGTATCATAAAACATCATAAATGCTCCACCCAAAGCCCCAACGCTAATAAATAAAGTCCAGAAGATGAGCCACCCCCTCAGTGTTTTTTCTTTCATACAAATTCTATGTTTTAAAAATTTCTTCCGGATATTTTACATCTACAAGAAACAAGCCTTGAGCGGGCGCAGATGTTCCGGCCTTGCAGCGGTCTTTCTCTTCAATAACTGCCCGAAAGCCTTCGACTGACAGCTTTCCCCTGCCCACTTCAAAAAGTGTCCCAACAATGGCACGCACCATATTGCGTAAAAAACGGTCTGCTTCTATTGTAAACACCCACTCGTCGCCCTCTTTAGCCCAACGGGCATGCGTTATTGTGCAATTATTAGTTTTTACATCGGTATGCAACTTGCTGAAACTTGTAAAGTCACGATACTCATACAACACAGCAGCAGCTTCATTCATTTTTTCAAAATCAAGCGGATGATGAATCCTCGCAGCAAAATCTGTTGTAAAAACTTTTTTTTGCAGCACAACATGATATTCGTACCTACGCGACACAGCATCAAACCGGGCATGTGCATCCGGTTTCACTTCGGCTATTTTTTCCACAGCAATATCAGCAGGCAAAAAACTATTCAACTTACCACATAAGTCATTAAGGGTAAAATCAACAATTTTAGCGTCAAAGTGCGCTACCATCATTTTAGCATGCACCCCCGTATCAGTTCTTCCCGCCCCTACTATATCCAAATGAGGGGCACGCAGTATTGTACGCAAAGCATCGGTTAACACCTCCTGCACCGACACACCATTAGGCTGTACCTGCCAGCCATGATAAGCCGTACCTTTATAGGAGCAATATAGAAAATACCTTTTTTTCACTCAACAAAAATACAAATAGTAAGTAAGCTGGGCAAACAAAGCAACGAAGCTATGTTAATAAAAAAAGGGGCTAAAAAGTCTTTTTTGAACGCCGCTCGAACTTGTTCGTTTGGCTACGCCAAGCGAAGTATCGAGCGGCGTTCTTTTCCCTTTTGAGACATCCCCAAAGCATTATAAATGAAAAGCTATAAACGCATTACTCTTCTTTCAAATCCCTTAGCTCTTCAAGGCTTTTCAACATAGAACTAATGTTTTTATCATATACCCTCTTATATTGCCAGTAAGCAAAGAGAATGGTTACAAGGCAAGCCCCAATAAGAGCACCTGCCCTCCATAACTCAAGATTCATACTAAAAACAGGAAAAACAAGATAAAAGATAAGTATCGGCATTATCACAACAAAAGTAATGGTTTTCTCCACCCTGATAAACACATTATAACGCTGGATATTCTTTATATTACCTGCAACATCTTTCGAGAAGTCCACTTTCGACAGCAAAACCATTCTCCATATCATTGGAACGAGGTCTATTATCATATAAGCAATAAAAAACCAAAGCAATATGCGTAGGATTTCAGGTTTAAGTACATCCTGAGAAAGAACGAACAACAAAAACGGGATTACAGCTATGGTTAACACCAATCCAAAAATGTCAAAATTCAACAACCGGCTTAACGCTTTATCCGATTTGGCAAGAATAACTTCTTTAAGTATGTTTTCTTTCACAATATTTTGTTTCCCAATTTGTTGGTCTAATGACACCCATATTTTTTTTAATTCATCTATTTCCATAATACTCTGATTTTAATAATTCGACATTTGTTTAAAAAGCAGTTTTGAATAAATCTTATTGCAAAAGGATTTCAAATAAACAACCTCTTTCGTGATTAATTCAAACTGTTTCTTAGTTTATCTTTTGAGCGCTTTAGTTTTGTAGCCACATTACTAACCGTCAAGCCTGTTATATCAGCTATTTCCTGATAACTTTTTTCTTCGAGGTAAAGCAGAATTACTGCCCGTTCCATTGTTTTCAAGTTGTGAATAAGGTGATACATTTCTTTTATTTCTTCGCCCATATCCTCCGGCTCAATCAATGAATTCTGCAATTCGCTTGAAAAGCCACTACCTTTAGGGCGTCGCATCTCTCTCCTCATCCCCGAAATACAAGTATTAAGGGCAATCCTGTAAATCCAGGTGGAAAAAGAACTTTGATTCTTAAACTTTGGAAATGCAGCCCATAGATTCAGCACTACTTCCTGATACAAGTCATTCAAGGGAAATTCGTCTGAAGCATAAAACAAACACACCTTATAAATAACCCGCTCATTTTCTTTTATTGTTTCTATAAACTTTTTTTCTATATCCGCTTTACTCATTTTTCGTCTGCTTTCTATATTAGTCGCTCAAATCTTACAAAAATTGCAAACCCTAAAATTTTTTTTGACTAAAAACAAAGAAGCCAGCTATCAGCCGGCTCCTTAAACGTATTATTTTTTATTGAAATAGTTTTTCGATTTCGTCTTTATACCTCTCTCCTATTACATTTCGTTTTACTTTAAGCGTAGGAGAAAGCGCACTATTCTGCTGAGTCCATTCGTCAGGCAATAGCTTATAACGTCTGACCTGTTCATAATCTCCAAAAAATTGATTGTATTTATCCACTTCGGCTTTAAATACTTTCACAACCTCAGGATTTTGTATCATTTCAGCCGGGTTAGTATATTTAATACCATTTTCTTTACTCCACTCTTTCAGATACGTGAAATCAGGAACGATAAGTGCTGCAGCAAACTTCTGGTTTTCGCCCACTACCATTATATTATCAATAAAAGGAGATTCGGCAAACTTGGATTCGACCAACTGAGGATTGACATATTTACCAAAAGACGTTTTAAAGATACTCTTCAGACGGCCGGTAATAATAAGCAGTCCTTCGGGAGTGAATTTACCTGTATCGCCTGTATGAAACCACCCGTCTTTATCTATAACCTCGGCGGTCAATTCCGGATTTTTATAATAACCCTTCATCACATTATGCCCACGACACAGGATTTCGTCGCGTTCACCTATTTTCACCTCGACACCCGGCAATGGAGGCCCTACCGTACCAAACTTGCGTACGTTCTTACCACGCTGGCTTACTGCAATAACAGGCGAAGTTTCACTCAAACCATACCCCTCGTATACGGGCATCCCTATTGCCGAAAAGAAAGCTGCCATGTGAGGCTGTATAGCAGAACCACCCGAAACAATAATATCGAAGTTTCCTCCCAGCACAGCTCGCCATTTGGAGTAAATAAGTTTATCTGCTATTTTCAGTTTCCTGTTATACCAAGCACTTGTCCCATCTATTTGATATTGAGTAGCCAAATTGAAAGCCCAGAAATAAAGGCTTCTCTTGATTCCTTTTTGTTTTTTTCCGGCAGCATACAGTTTATCATAAATCCGCTCCAGCAAACGCGGCACACAGGTCATCATCGTAGGATTCACTTCCTTCATATTTTCCGCAATCGTAGCAAGGCTCTCCGCATAGTAAACCGACATGCCCAGATAATGGTAAAGATATACCATAACCCGCTCGTATGCGTGGCAAATAGGCAGGAAACTCAAAGCCTTGTTACTCCATTTGGCTGGAGTATGTGCCACATTCTTAAAGTTGTTGACGATATTGCTATGTGTAAGCATTACCCCTTTGGGATTGCCTGTTGTGCCCGAAGTATATATCATAGTAGCAACATCGTGCTCATTGATAGTTTCTTTCATCGCCCTAAGCTCTTCCGGACGGGGATTCTGCTTTCCTATTTCTATCAATTGGTCTAAATAACTATAGCCATTGCCCTGGTCGACAAAAGTATATATATGCTCCAAAGTCTTTACTTCGGGCAAAATTGGTTCTAACTTTCTACGAAGGTCTTTACCTTCTATAAAGATAATTTTCATTTCAGCATGATTCAAAATATAGCGATAATCATCCTGACTGATGGTTGGATAAATAGGTGTAGAAACAGCTCCTATCTGCATAGCTGCAAAATCAAGAAAATTCCATTCCGGACGGTTTCCACTAACAATCCCTACCCTGTCACCCGGCTTTACTCCGAGCTTAAGTAATCCATAACTAACATTATTAGTTATCTCAATATACTCCTGAATACTGTATTTTATCCACTTTCCTTCTCTCTTACATGCCAATGCTGCATCTTGTTGAGGGAATTTTTCCAAATAATTATCCAGTAAATCAAACAATCTGGTCACTTCCATAAACTATATATTTTGCTCTTTAATTTTTAAATTATTATTACAAATGTAACTTTTTTTATTGAAAAACAAGTTATTTCAACAAGTATAGCCAGTTGAAACTACACTTATTAAAAACAAGAAATGTAATCAGTTGTTTTATATATAGTTTTTCATGGTTATAAAACCATCATTAAAAAACTATAAACAAAATCATTACAAATTATTTGCAGCTCAGTACATGACAAAAAAATGTCGAATATTTCTTCAATCTATTATAAGTGCTCTTTTGACCTTGTCCGGTGAGCCGAAAAAACAGAAGCCCCTTCAAACCTCCCCGAAGGGGAGGCTAAAAAGTCCCCCTTTGGAGGGATTGGGGGAACTGTTTTTCGTGCGAAGCGGGCACAGTTTTGAATGCGCCGTTTAAGCGAAAGCTGAATCAAGTTTACTTGAATTTTGCTGAGCGTAGGCGCTTCAATGAAATTAGTTTTTGTTCCTTTTGCATCAAGGCAAAAGGAAGTCGATAACTTAAACAAAATCATTTAATGTCAGTAAATTACTGATTGCTATTCAGTTTTTTGTCATGGAACTAAAAAAACAAGCTATTCTTTTATTTGACTCGCTTATAAATCGCATATTTTTAAATATCTTTGCAGTAACTAAAACTTTTGGATGTTTATTAATTTTAAGAAGGATTTGGTGAAGTAAATAACCTTTGAGCATTTCTGCTTAAGGTTATCCTCTCGTTTTTACTCAGGCTGTTCATGCCGGAGTTATTTTCATGTCTATACATATTTACAAACAAAGATTTGACAAGGAATCATTATATCCCCATGTCAACTCAGCAATATTATCACAAAAAATGATTTCAAATAATATCCAAATAAGAGAAACGAATCCGAACGACCTCAACGATATAATGACCGTAGTAAAACAAGGATTTGGTTACGACAAAGAAGCCGAACTGGTAGCCGGATTACTAACCGACCACACTGCCGAGCCTATCGTGTCGCTGCTTGCATTCTGCAATGAAGAAGCCATTGGCCATATCCTTTTTACCAGAGCCCGCTTCGACAGCGAGCAGGAACAGCCAATGATGCACATTCTCGCACCATTGGCAGTAAAACCTCAATATCAACGGCAGGGGATTGGAGGAGCATTGATAAAAGCCGGAATCAAACTATTGCAGGAAAAAGGCTCACATCTTGTATTTGTTTTGGGACATAAAGAGTATTATCCTAAATACGGATTTATTTCCGGAGCAGAAAACTTGGGTTATCCGCCCCCCTATCCTATTCCGGAAAAATACAGCGATTACTGGATGGTTCAGCCAATCAGCGACAAAGGTTTTGACGCGGGAAAAGGAAAAATAAAATGCGCCGACGTACTGAACCAGCCGGAGCACTGGCGGGACGATGAATCAGACAAGTAAACCGCTATAAGAGGTTGTTTAAATTTTACTCGCAAAATAAATTTTGGTGATTTTTTAGGGAAATTTTGACTTCATTTTACGAATTTAGCGGGCTAAATGAGTAAATTGAAAGGTGAAATTTTACAAAAAAGGACATAATTTATTGCGAAAAAGATATATTCAAAACTATAATAGCTTCTTTGTGGAAAATTTAAACAACCTCTAAGAAAAAAGTGGAACACAGACACATAAAAAAAACCTGCTGACAGAGTGTTTTCTTGCCAGCAGGTTTTTCTATATATAAATTCTGCTATTATCTGTTATAGCAATTCAACGCTACGTTTTACAAACTTAGCCAACGCTTCGCCCTTCAGCATATTATTTGCCAGCAATGCCAAGTCTATCAGCTGGCTTACCTGAGTATTTTCGCCTGCATAAGTTTTGTACACCAATTTTTTCTCGGTTGTAAGTTCATCTATTTTTTTCTGCAAGTCGTTTAGTTCCTCTTTTTCAGCCGCTGGTATTTCCTCGTCTTTTTTATCTTTTTGGCTTTCTTTCAAAGCATTTTTTCTGCTTTCAGCATCCGACAGATTTTTCACAATAGGCTCTACCTTATCTTTTGTTGCCGATTCTTCATCCTTCAGCAGTTTTTCGATAAGCGGGTGAGCCGTATTCACCACCAGATTGTAGCTGTCGGGCATTTCGCCGTAAAAACTCATCATGCCGCCCTGCATGGCCGACATGTCTTTCATCCGGCGCATAAACTCGTTCTGAGTAACAAACACAGGGTTTGAGGCAGGCGAAAGATGCTCGAAAGTAACAATGAAATTGGTTTTTTCTATCTCCGGCATTTGCGAGTCGAAAATAGCAACCAGCGCATCACGCTGTTCGTCGGTCAACGTCACTTCATTGTGCTCGTCTTTTTGGATAAGTTTATCAACCGTATCGCTGTCCACACGTACAAAACGGGTTTTTTCCAATTTTTGCTCCAACTGGCTTATTGCGTGCACATCCAGTTGCCCGTCCATCAGCAGTACGTCGTAGCCCTTGTCTTTAGCGCTCTGAATGTAGCTGTACTGTTCGTCTTTGTTGGTAGTGTAAAGGTAAATCAGGCTACTTTCTTTATCCTCCTGATTTGCTTTCACCAGATTTTTATATTCATCCAATGTAAAGTATTTGCCGTCAACGTTTTTCAGCAGTACAAACTTTTCGGCACGTTCGTAGAATTTTTCGTCGCTAAGCATACCGTATTGGATAAAGACTTTGAGGTCGTCCCATTTTTCTTCGAACTGTGCACGATCTTTCTTGAATATATCGTTCAGGCGGTCGGCTACCTTTTTGGTAATATAGCCCGAAATTTTCTTCACATTGCCATCGCTTTGCAAGTAGCTGCGCGATACATTCAGCGGTATATCGGGCGAGTCGATTACACCATGCAGCAAGGTAAGGTAATCGGGCACAATATCTTCTACCGAATCTGTTACGAAAACCTGATTGCTGTAAAGTTGTATTTTATTACGTTGCAGGTCAATGTTTTTCTTAATTTTAGGAAAATACAGCACCCCTGTCAGATGGAAAGGATAATCTACATTGAGGTGAATCCAGAACAGCGGGTCGTCGCTCATAGGGTACAACTCGCGGTAGAATTTTTTATAATCCTCGTCGGTCAGGTCGGCAGGCTTGCGTGTCCAAAGCGGGTTTGTATCGTTAATGATATTATCTTCGGCCGTTTCCACCTCTTTTCCGTCTTTCCACTCTTTCTTTTTACCGAAAGCAATAGGCACAGGCAGGAATTTGCAGTATTTTGTCAGCAATTCCTGTATGCGTGCTTCTTCCAGAAAATCCTTGTTCTCGCTATCGATATGCAACACAATGTCGGTACCACGGTCTTCTTTCTTCGTTTCCTCCATAGTATATTCGGGCGTACCGTCGCACGTCCAACGCATAGGCACAGCATCCTCTCTGAACGAGCGTGTGATGATTTCTACCTTTTTAGAAACCATAAACGAAGAATAAAAACCAAGCCCAAAATGCCCGATAATAGCCTGCGCATTGTCTTTATACTTTTTCACAAACTCCTCGGCTCCCGAAAAAGCAATCTGATTGATATATTTATCAATCTCTTCGGCAGTCATACCCACACCACGGTCGGATATGGTAATGGTTTTTGCCTTTTTATCCAGTTTAACATGAACGGTCTGGTCGCCCAATTCGCCTTTAAACTCGCCTACCGATGCCAGCGTTTTCAGCTTTTGGGTGGCATCTACCGCGTTAGACACTATCTCACGAAGAAAAATTTCGTGGTCGCTATACAAAAACTTCTTGATAATGGGGAAAATATCGTTACTCGTAACCCCTATATTTCCTTTTGCCATAATATATATGATTTTATATGTTTTTTAAAGTCTGAAACCGCTATGGTTTTACAAAAAAAATGCCATCCAAGCATGTTATGACATATTGACAGCACCGTACAAACAATAGTTTAGAACAATTATCGCCCTTTACAAGTTTTTCAAATGCCTCATTATTAACACAAACCGCCTCGCAAACAACCAAACAGACTCATAATAAACGAGTTAGAAAGACACAAGTGTTAAAAAAATCACCTTTCTTGCATTATTCCGGTAATTTCTTTTTATCTTTGTATTTAGAGATGCTGTGCATCATCTACTTATGACTAAACAACGAAGGTCAAAAGAAACATGAAAACAACTAAAATCATCACTATACTGACAATAGGAATCCTATTGTTGTTCACTTCTTGCAATTCCGACTCGAAATTTTACGTAACCCCCGAAATAGAGGACGCTTTGTTTGACAAATACCCCGACGCGCTTTACTTGGAGTGGGATATTATTGACGGTTACCCCGTTGGTTCGTTCCGCAAAGACGGACTTTTCTGCCGTGCGTGGTTTGCTGCCAATGGCAAATGGCTAATGACAGAAACCGAACTAAACAGCAAGAATTATCCGGAAGAGATTGTACCAATAGTTGAAAATAAATACGGTAAAATAAGAAACGTTATGAGGGTAGACTTCATGGAAGCAAACCCAAAGATAGAACCAAGATACGTTTTTGAGGTGGAAACCGGAAACAAAATATCAAATTTATTTTTCCGCCGCAATGGAGACCTTTTCAAAAAAACTGATACCGATTGGGAAAACCGCCCGCTGGAGATAGACGAAGACATATTGTTGTACCTGCAATCCAATTGCAACAACGACGAAACTGTAATTGTTGATGCCGATATACACGCAGAGCCACTCTGCATTGAAGTGTACGAAAAAAAATATAAAACCATATGTTTCGACTCGCACAAGGAATGGCTCGCTACATATTGGGAGATGTCGGAAAAAGAGAAAGTCCCAACCGTTGTACTCAATGCTTTATTGGAAAAAACAGAAGGAGAACACCCCAACGAGCGCTATCAGATGGAATACCACATTCCATTATACAATCATAAAAACGCGAAAATGTACACTACCAGCGAAGAAAAGACATTGGTGTATGTATTCAAGTTTAATGACAACCCCACCCTTTACATCGACGAGTTCGGCAAAGAAATAAAAGTAGCCGAAATACCCTTGTAAAAAAGCACCAAAAACACATTCTTCGAACTAAGAGGTTGTTTAAATTTTTCACAAAGAAACTGTTATAGTTTTACATATGTCTTTTTCGCAATAAATTATGCCCTTTTTTGTAAAATTTCACCTCTCATTTTGCTCATTTAGCCCGCTAAAATCGTAAAATGAAGTCAAAATTTCCCTAAAAAATCACCAAAATTTATCTTGCGAGTAAAATTTAACAACCTCTTATATAAAATCCGCTTTCAGCACCAAGCAAAGCGGATTTATAATTATGTCTTACATCATTCCTATCCGGTACGCGTATAATTTTAATAAAGCCGGTAGGAGAAGCCCACAGTGAGCATTTCTTTCATTTGTATCTTGGCTTTCTCGTGGTCGGGCATGATGACCGTATTGTCGAATCGCGGATTCAGCATAAGGCGGGTAGACAAGAAACGGTTAATCGCTAATTCGGCAACGATTTCCCAGTCTATTTCCACTTTTTCGTAATTGGTATAGAAGTTGAATTTCGAGTTCAGTTTCAACCCTTGTATCGGACGATAGTCTTTCAACTCGACCACCAACCTGCTACCAATTTCTTTCAGATTATTCTCTCCACTCTTGATACCAAACTGGTTAGGGTTCACATTTACCGTATCTGTAGCATATATATACTTGAAAGATACCGGCGACAGCACCACCGACAGCTTTTTGTATTTATAGTCCATACCGACGTTTATATTTACCCGGATAGGAGTAAGAAAAGCCGCTTTCAACTCATGCGAATTCACGGCTTTAGGATTCTCAAAAAACTGTGTCTGAAATTCGGCCGAGGTACTGTAATAGAAATTACCTGTGGCTTTCAGCCCAAACTTGCTGTATATTTTAAAAACGTCGTCGTTAGGATTCAGAAACCTTACCGTATCTCCATCCACCGAGTTGAACCCGGCACGCCACTCGGCACTATTCTCCCACTTTATTTTTTTCTTATTGTCATAATCCAACCGCCCCGACAAAACTCCTAAAATAGAAGTAAAATTGTTACCACCTTTGTGCCAGTTGGGAGAGATATATGTTTGCGAAAACTGCAACAAACTATTTGCCCTGCCTACCCAAGGACTTATCTTCTTACGGCGGATAATGATTCGGTCGCTTGTAGTGACGGGCACATGAGCATGCTCTTCGTCCAGTTGTATTTGCTCTACAGGAGTGGTAACAATAGCCTGAAACTGGCTCCAACTCACCTTAGGTAGCTCTTTGGAGGTTTTTTTATACAGTTCGGGCTTGGTTTGTGCTATGTACGCGCGCGCGCCATTCCTCAGCTCGAACAGAGTTTCGTCGGCCGAAGGAATATCTATCGATTCAAGCGGCTCGGTAAGCGTTTTTTGCAGTCCTGTATGAAAAGTGAAAGGATTATCTTTCTTCCAGTCCAGCTCCACATCTTTTTCCATGTAAACCAGCTCATTAAAAAGCGGGTTCGACACATAGACTATGCTATCCAGCATTACGGGAACAAACGGCTCACGGACAAAAACCAGTGTATCAGTATTTTGCACACTATCTACATAAGGGAGCGAATCGTTTAAAGCAACATTAGCCGAAACCGCACCAACCAAAGGCATAGCCGGAACAGTATCCGCTTCGGCCTTCTGCGAAAGGGTATCAGCCGACACTCCATGCTTCAAATCTGGTTTTACCGAATCAGGAAGATTTATTTGCCGGAGGTCTGTTTTTATTTGCAAGGAGTCATTAAAGGCTTTTTCAATATCGATGAAAACCTTAGGTTGAGCCGGAGTATTACCCGGCGCACCCTTAATGTTTTCTTCGGCAAAAGCCTGAAAAAACACAGCAAAGAACAAGAAAAGAAAAATTATTTTAAATCTCATCGTCAAACCGAACATAAACATTACAAATGTACAAAGAAAAGTTCACCGAAACTGTCAAAAACCTTTAGTAGATAACAAAAAATATAAAAATATGCTACTACTACAAAATAAAAACATGTAACACCGTTTTTTCGACATGAGTAAGAATTGGACGTTCAAAAAAGCCCATTCGTCGAAAAATTGAAACCGCATGTATAAAAATAAATATTTTTGTATGCGAAATACTCTCCAACGCTATGAAACCTTTTTTAACCCGAATAATTTTCACATTATTAGTCATCACCCCTCTTTGCTCTTATTCGCAAACCGACAGCACCTATATAAAGCCTTTTGCTCAAAATTTCTCGCTTAAAGTATATGCTTCAAACAAGATAGCCTCCCTGCTTCACGAAAACCTGTTGGAAGAAAATACTTACGACCCCAACCGCCCGCCGGGCATAGGCGTGGGGTTCACTTTGGGCAAAATGGGAGTGAGTGTCAGTTATGGATTCGATTTCCTACGCGACAAAGAAAAAGGGCATACACGGTCGTTGGATTTGCAATATCATAATTACGGACGAAAAATCGTATTCGACCTCATGGGGCAATACTACGAAGGGTTTTACAACGATAATAATCAAAATAATTACGAAACTCATCCTGACCTGAAAACAATCAAGCTCGGCTTTTTTGGACAATATATTTTCAATTCGTCACGATTCTCGTACCGCGCAGCGTTCAACCAAAAGGAACGGCAAGTGAAATCGGCAGGCAGTTTTCTGCTGGGAGGCGGTATCTATTACAACGAGGTTCATTCTGATATTCCGGGATTCTTCAGTAATCCGGACTGTGTGAAACAAGTTAATTTCCAGATAGGCCCAAGTGCGGGATACGCTTACAACTGGGCTATAACAGAACGGTATTTTATCAGCCTTTCTGCTTCGGCAGGTTTTAACCTCGGCTTCACCAACGACCAGAAATTCATGATTTACCCTACGGCAATTCCGCGCTTTGCCACCGGATATAATGCCGAAAGCTGGAGTATAAGCCTCTCATACGTCAACAACCTGATTTACACTTACTATACAAAAAGCCGTAAAATAGCATTAAGCTCAGGCGGCGTGCAGCTAACTTTTGTAAAACGGGTAGGCCGTACCCCGGCATTTCTCGAAAAACCTGCAAAAAAACTCCGGCTTCTTTAGAGGTTGTTTTAAATCTTGCGTAAAACACCTTTCAAAATTCTCATAAGCAGGATTCACCGAATAAAAACAACTTCTAAGATTCAGAATTGGATACATTATTATATCTTTGCAGTGAGAAATCCGGATATTTAGATATTGTTTTGAATTTCTTCATAGGTTATTTTTCGAAGGATTTTAATTTAAGTTTTTCGTATAACAGCGGGCTGTTTGAGAAAAATTTAAATTGAAAAACACGAAAAAGGGCGAAAATGAGTATGAAAGAATATCAAAAAAAGCAGACTTAAAAATATTCGTAAAATTCAAAACAGTTTCTTAATCAACTCGTACAGGTTGATTACTGCAATAAATGAAAAATACTATCATCCTGCTGAACGTTCTTTTTCTTTGTTCATTCCCTCTTATCGGAAGTGAGCCCGAAGATTCGATTCGTACTTTTTATGAAGACGGGCGGTTCACTACCGAATGTAAGGTATGGATTGATGCTTCGGAAGAGGTCACAAACAGCCTGATGGACGATTTTATAATCCAGTTCAGGAGCAATCTGGACAGCCTGTTTACATGGGCGTTGAAAGATATGAATCTGCGTGGCGAGGGCGATGAGTTTATCATTTATTACCTGAAATCGAGCGAATACAACCCCGAAACAGAGATTATACGGGGAAAAATGGATGTAATCGTGCCTAAAATACTGACAGTACCCGATATCACAATCGAGGGAAAAATGTACAAAAAAGAGCTTACTGACGAGCAAGTGGTAGTACAATATGATATACTGACGGCTACCGGATTTATCAGGGAAGCCGACGCTACCTTTAAAATTGTACGCGAAAACGCAAACAGCGCGTGGTGTACACTGGACTTAAGGGTAAAGTTCGGATGGTTTTTCAATATATTCATTACCAAGAAAATATATAAAAAGAATCTTGAATGGCGTTTTGAGCAACTGGCGCGAAACCTGAAAGACGAAGCTCAAAAACGTGAAAACGCAAGCAACTGCGGGTTATAGAGGTGAGGTTTTAGAGGTTGTTTAAATTTTACTCACAAGATAAATTTTGGGAATTTTTTCAAAAAAGGACATAATTTATTGCGAAAAAGACATATGTAAAACTATAACTGTTTCTTTGTGAAAAACTTAAAACAACCTCTAAGGTAAAAGATAAAAATTGAAAGTTGAAAGCACTTTCTTGTTTTCCCTTTTTCCTTTCTCCAAAAATACCCATCTGCTAAATACTTTAAAGAAGAAATATGAAAAAAGCAATATTAGTATCGTTAAGCATTTTTCTTGCTTTTACTACCGGATTGGCACAACAGAGCGAACCCGATATTTCGTCGGAATATAAAAAAGGAGAATTTATTACAACCATAAAAATTGCAAGCAACGCCTCGTGGCAAAATGTTCAGAAAATCGCAGACCTGTTTGTTTACCAGTACAACACCAACTTGGAAGGGCTTTTCGGCTGGGCACTGAAAGGACTGAAACTAAGAGGGGAACAAGACGATTTTATCACATTCAATCTGAAATCGCACAACTACAACGAAACTCAGAACAAAGTGGATGGAGTGATGGATATTGGTATCAAACTCCTGAAAAAGGATTTTACAAATACAGGGTATGAAACTACAGTATCGAAGCATCAAGAAGGGAATAGGATAACCATCCGGTATGAGATGCTCCGTTGCGACAACGTAATTAATCATGTCGATGCCAAGTTCGACATTGCCAAGAGAACAGATAATACCATCGAGTGTATATTCACAGCAAATGTAAGGCTGGAAAAGCCCTATAGCCTGATGACAAAGAAGCAATACCGCGAAAACATCGAATGGCGTTTTGCCAGATTATTGTCGAATATAACAAGCAAGATGGAGGAGAAATAATTCTCAGCCAATCTGCTTGAAGAAAACAAATCGTAAACTTTATAAATTGTAAGCACATTTTACAAGTATTTAGTTACGAGTTACGAAATTTATTCTCTGATAATCAAGAATAAAACATGTAACATTAATTTTATAAAATACTTAAATAAAAAAAGACCGTGTCAGAAAAATCGTTATTAGAAAAACTAAACGGGTTACAACCAAAATTCGAAGAAATAGCCACACTTATAACCGACCCCTCGGTGCTGGGCGACCAAAAGCGTTACGTAAAGCTGACCAAGGAATACAGCGAACTGAAAAAGCTGATGGATGCGCGCGACGAATACAGAACAGCTCTCTCGAATCTGGAACAGGCAAAAGAGATTCTTGATACCGAAAGCGACTCCGAAATGCGGGAAATGGCAAAAATGGAGATTGAAGAGATAGAGCCGAAGCTACCCGGTATGGAAGAAAACATAAAACTACTGCTTATACCTGCCGACCCTGAGGACGGAAAAAACGTAATTATGGAAATACGTGGGGGCACTGGCGGCGACGAAGCGGCTATCTTTGCCGGCGACCTATTCAAGATGTACACAAGGTACATAGAATCCAAAGGCTGGAAAATGCAGGTAACGAGCGAAAGTGAAGGCACTATAGGCGGCTACAAAGAAATAATTTTCGAGGTAACTGGCGAAAACGTATACGGCACGCTGAAATACGAATCGGGAGTTCACCGCGTACAGCGTGTGCCGCAAACCGAAACACAAGGGCGTGTGCATACCTCGGCTGCCACAGTTGCCGTACTACCCGAAGCAGAAGAGGTAGACGTGGAAATAAACCCTGCCGACCTCGAATATCAAACAGCACGTTCGAGCGGTGCGGGAGGGCAAAACGTAAACAAAGTGGAAACAAAGGTGCAGCTTACGCATAAGCCTACAGGCATTATGATACAATGTCAGGTATCACGCTCGCAGTTGGCTAACCGCGAGATGGCATTGCAAATGCTGCGGAACAAACTGTACGATATCGAATTGCAAAAGCACCTGTCGGCCATTTCGTCGAAGCGCAAAACAATGGTTTCGACAGGCGACCGCTCGGCCAAAATCCGGACGTACAACTATCCGCAAGGACGTATCACCGACCACCGTATAAACTATACCATCTACAATCTGTCGGACTTTATGGATGGCAACATACAAGGCGTAATAGACCAACTGATAATAGCCGAAAACGCAGAACGCCTGAAGGAAAGTGAGTTGAGTTAGCTACGAGTGTTTCTAATAACAGATTTAAAATCCACAGTTAATAAATCACGGGGATTAAAAAGCCTGTGAAACAGAAACTGAACACAAATAAACTAAAAGGAAGCCACGCAGTGGCGAGAGATGCATAACCGTATGCAAGCGTAGCGTAGCTTACGGCAAGCAAACAAGCCTCGCAGAGGCGAGATTATGATATAGATAGATATCCCGCCCCATGCGGGGCTTTAGATACAGATAGAGCATTACC
>NZ_QVMH01000002.1:0-23779 GCF_010501035.1 Paludibacter sp. 221 | reverse complement strand
CGCTTCGCTACACCCACGGTTATGCATAATCTCACGCCTGCGGCGTTTGAAGAAAACAGAACTTGTATTGTTAGATAAAATTCTTGTAAAAATCAATAAATTAAAACACATAAGTTACGGACTCGTAGCTCGTAGCTTGTAGCTAACAACTATAACATATGGATAAGCAACAACTTTTTGAAAACATCCGGCGTAAGAAATCATTCCTCTGTGTAGGGTTGGATACCGACGTTAATAAAATTCCCGAACACCTGTTCGACGAAACGGAAGACCCCATTTTTGAGTTCAACAAAGCTATTATAGACGCTACAGCCGACTTGTGCGTTGCCTATAAGCCTAATCTGGCTTTTTACGAAAGTATAGGGCTGGAAGGTTGGGAAATACTGGAGCGCACAGTAGACTATATCCGCACCACTTACCCCGACCAATTTATCATAGCCGATGCCAAGCGCGGAGACATCGGCAATACATCGGCAATGTATGCGCGTACGTTTTTCGGCAATATGAATTTCGATGCCGTTACGGTAGCCCCTTATATGGGCGAAGATTCGGTTACTCCGTTCCTTACCTATGACGACAAATGGGTTATCCTGCTTGCACTCACTTCAAACAAAGGAGCTTTCGACTTTCAGTTTGTCAAATCGGGCGAAACAGGCGAACGTCTGTTCGAAACCGTGCTCCGTATGTCGCAGCAATGGGGAAACGACGAAAACATGATGTACGTAGTGGGTGCAACTAAAGCCGAAATGCTGACCGATATACGGAAAATTGTTCCGAACCACTTTCTGCTTGTTCCCGGAGTAGGAGCACAAGGCGGCAGCCTGCAAGAAGTGGCTAAATATGGAATGAACGACACCTGCGGACTGCTGGTAAACTCGTCGCGCCAGATTATTTACGCCTCGTCGGAAAATGATTATGCACAGGCAGCACGTACCGAAGCTACAAAGGTACAACTGGAAATGGAACACTTGCTTGCACAGGCAGGCTTGATTTAGGACTATTAGTCAACAAGCCTATTATCTACAATCAGCAGATTATCGTAAACTGTAGACCGTAGATTATTTTGACCGCAGGCAAATAAATAACGCTTTCATTTTTCAATGAAAATGACTAATTTTGCGACTTGAAAAAAATCAAACTATATATTTTAAAATCAAACTATTACAAAACATGGAATTAATGACTAAAAGCCCTCTGCAAATCGCAAGGAGCAGTTATCAGCCTAAAATGCCGGCTGCACTGAAAGGAAGCGTTGTACTGAAAGAAGGTGCTGCAACACAGTCTGTAGCCGATCAGGAAGACATAAAAAAATTATTCCCAAATACCTATGGGATGCCGCTTATCACATTCGAAAATGGTAATGCAAAAGAATATCCTGTAGTAGGTGTAGGAGTTATACTTTCGGGCGGACAAGCTCCGGGCGGACACAATGTTATATCCGGATTGTATGACGGCTTGAAAGCATTAAATCCTAAAAACAAATTATACGGTTTTAAGAACGGCCCAAGCGGACTGGTAGACCACGACTACGTAGAACTTACCGATACCATAATTGACGAATACCGCAATACAGGAGGTTTCGACATTATTGGGTCGGGACGTACAAAACTGGAAGAAGAGGAACAATACGAAAAAGGAGCCGAAATTTGTAAAAAATTAGGTATCAACGCTATTGTAATTATAGGTGGTGATGACTCGAACACAAACGCATGTGTGCTGGCCGAATACTATGTGCAAAAGAAACACGGTATTCAGGTTATAGGCTGCCCTAAAACCATCGACGGCGACCTGAAAAACGAAATGATTGAAACATCTTTCGGATTCGACACTGCATGTAAAGTTTACTCAGAACTAATCGGTAATATACAACGCGACGCAAACTCGGCTAAAAAATACTGGCACTTTATCCGCCTGATGGGACGTTCGGCCTCGCATATCGCATTAGAGTGCGCATTGCAAAGCCAGCCAAATATCTGTATCATATCAGAAGAAGTAGAGGCTAAAAACCAGACTTTGAACGATGTAGTAGAAGAAATAGTACAGGTTATCGTTCAGCGTGCCGATACTGGATTAAACTTCGGAACAGTACTGATTCCCGAAGGTTTGATAGAATTCATCCCTGCAATGAAAAAATTAATCTCGGAACTAAACGACCTGCTGGCTCACAACGACGATTTCAACGCATTGCAAACTGAAGATGAAAAACGCCAATATGTAAAAGGATTGTTGAGCCCTGATAGCTGTCAGGTGTACCGTAGCTTGCCAAAAGGCATTGCACGCCAGCTTACACTGGACCGCGACCCACACGGCAACGTACAAGTATCACTTATCGAAACCGAAAAGCTATTGATTGAGATGGTGGCAAAACGTTTGGCCATGCTGAAAGCAGAAGGTAAATACAAAGGCAAATTTGCCTCAATCAACCATTTCTTCGGATACGAAGGACGTTGTGCCATACCTTCAAACTTTGACGCTGATTATACTTACTCGTTAGGATACACAGCTTCGATACTTATTTCGGAAGGAAAAACAGGCTATATGTCGTCGGTACGCAACCTTACCGCCCCTGCCGACGAGTGGATTGCCGGAGGTGTGCCAATCACCATGATGATGAACATGGAACGCCGCCACGGTAAAATGAAACCTGTGATTCAGAAAGCGTTGGTACGTCTTGACGGAGCACCTTTCAAATACTTCGAAAAGTACCGCAAAAGCTGGGCTGATGACAAACTGAGCTACATCTATCCGGGACCTATCCAATATTATGGGCCAACGGAAGTATGCGACCAACCAAGCAAAACTTTATTGCTGGAACAAGGAAAATAATTTTTCTGAAAATCAAATAGTGGAAAGTGTTTACCGGATTCGATGGTGAACACTTTCTTCATTTACAATATTATTGGCGCAAGTTTTAGCGAAGCGTAACTTGTGCTTAACAACACAAGCAGTTTGTAACTTCAAAAAGAAATGGAATTATCAGCACAAGTCACAGACTTGCGCCAATGAAGTTCAAACAATTTACAGATACTTCGGAAAATGGTGTTTGCCGGACGGTTCCGGCAAACACTTTCTGTTTTTGTAAATACAACGGGCTTTAAAAAACTATTTCATTTATTTGATTGTTTCTACTGCAAAAAGGATAGTTTACATTCTCAAAAAACAAGAATACTATGTTAGCGATATTATCTCCGGCCAAGATACAAAGCTTCAAACCGCAACAAATTACCGGCAAATACACGATGCCTGAGTACTTGAAACAAGCCGAAGAACTGATAAACCTTTTGCAACCCCTTTCGGCAAAGCAGCTTGAGTCGTTACTGAAAGTGAATAAGGATATTGCCCGAAACTCCTCCGACAGCTACTATAATTGGGATGTAAACCATAGCCCCGAAAATGCCAAACAGGCAATACTGGCTTACAATGGCGAAGCCTATCGCGGATTGGATGCAAACTCACTTACTGAAACTGACCTTGAGTACGCACAAAACCATTTGCGAATTATTTCGGGGCTTTACGGTGTGCTGCGTCCTTTGGATTTAATAGAGCCTTACCGCTTGGAAATGGCTACCAAACTAAAAAACCCGGCGGGGAAAGACCTGTATGCCTTTTGGCAACAGAAAATAAGCAAATCGATAAACGAAGCTATCCGCAAGTCGGGCAAACCCGAAGTGCTTCTTAATCTGGCATCCAATGAATACTACAAGTCTATTCGACACAAGGACTTATCCGCTAAAGTTATCGACTTCGATTTTATCGAAAGCAGGGAAAACGGTTACAAACCGATTACAGTTTACACAAAAAAAGCGCGTGGTATGATGGTACGCTACATACTACAAAACCACATCGAAAAGGTGGAAGACCTGAAAGGATTTGACACCGAAGGATACTGGTACAACAGTATGCTTTCAACCGAAAATAAAATGGTATTTGCACGGGGATAAAACCCCCATTGGCGCAAGCTTAACAAAGCTAAGTAAGTTTATAAATTAAAAGGATAAATAAATCCATTTTTTTATGTAAGTTTGTCGCTTGTTTTTCCAAATAAATACAATATGTACGAATCATTATTACAATTAGATAGCATACGGATTAATTTTTCCCAATCATATATCCTCAACTTTGTTTTGGCATTTATCATGTTTGGGGTGGCTTTGGGCATTCGTGCCAGCCAGTTCAAAAAACTGGTTTTATCTCCAAAACCGGTAGTACTCGGGCTGGCGCTCCAATTCGTTGCATTACCTCTCATTACTTTTCTTCTTGTACTTGCTTTCAGCAAGGTTATTACCCCCACAGTAGCTATGGGTATGATTCTGGTAGCAGCATGCCCCGGAGGGAATATATCAAACTTTATGACATCGCTCTCCAAAGGTAACACGGAGCTTTCCGTCACCTTAACTGCCATATCTACCGGGTTGGCTATATTTATGACCCCATTCAATTTTTCATTCTGGGGAGGGCTGTACGTCAGGTTTATCAGCAACCGTGCCGAGCTGCTACAACCTCTGGAAATTGAGTTCGGGCAGATGTTCGAAACGGTTTTTATCATTCTTGGAATCCCCGTTGTACTCGGAATACTTTGCACCCGCTACCTGCCCAGAATAGCCGCAAGGCTTAAAAAACCACTGCAATACCTGTCAATCATATTCTTCATTGCACTGGTAGCAATCATGTTTGCCAACAACTGGAAACTTTTTACCAATTACATACATTATATCTTTATTATCGTTTTGGTACATAACCTCGTAGCGCTTACCACAGGTTACAGCGTAGCAACGCTTTTCAAACAACCCGACCGAAACAGGCGAACCATGACTATTGAGACAGGGATACAAAACTCGGGGCTTGGGCTGGTACTTCTTTTCAATCCCAAGATATTCTCACCCGATTTGGCAATCGGGGGGATGCTTTTCGTTACTGCATGGTGGGGAATATGGCACATTGTATCGGGGCTTACAATATCAACATATTGGTCGCGAAAACCGCCGAAAGAAGCTGAATAGATAAGAAACTGTATAAATCCGTGAACTACAGCACAAAAAACTCTTTCTTCACAAAACGGAAATGAAGAAAGAGTTTAAATAATATAGGTCAATGCTGATTTGGTATAAACACCTTATTTATACCAATTTAGTGAAAATTCACCCATGTTCCATCAATATATCCCTGAAATTTCTTAAGACCTGCATTATAACGGATAACCCCGTTCAGGCCCGGCTCTCCACCATCAGTACCTAATTTAATAACACCTTCGAAAATACTTTTTTTAGTGGTTCCCTTCACCACCACACCATATTTATTTACGGCCGTACCAGCACCTACGTAGTTTGCAAGGTAAATGTCATAAATATTTTCAATAGTACCGGAATTTACATAGGGTATCATACTTATACCATAAGCGTAATAAGTTTTCCCGATATTATTACCACCATGTCCAAAATGGATACGGTTTCCCTCCATTGATTGCAAGATTCCTAAATTTGCTTTTGCTTCTGTTCTGAAGGTTTGGACAAACTGTCCGATTAAATATCCGGAATTGGTATTAGAAGATGACAATATATGCTGAAAAGCCTGAACGCTTGCTCCCACCTGATAATGAGTAGTATTTGAATTAATCTGACTAAATGAGGCAATACGTGCACCCTGTACATAATTAATTGCCGAAGTTGATACGCTGGTATCAAAAAGCACATTCAAAGAGTTGAGCCCGCTAGCTGATGTACCAATGCCAACACCTCCCGAACGGCTGATTCCTCCTGTTTTATCAGTTCCGGCATCAATCGTGGTTCCTGATTTATACCATGCAGTTGATGCCGGTTGGGTATAGGTTATATACGTACTTCCATTATAAATCCAGATTGACCCATTCGTAGCAGTATAAAGATAGTTGGTCTTTGCTTTCAAGGTGTCATCATTGCTAAATTCCGCGTTAGGCGTTCCATCCTCATTGGTAGGAGGAACATCGTCGAATAACGCACCTGATACATTAGGACTGGTTTTGTTTATAAACACTACCATGCGGTTGTCTTGCTGGGTTGTTTCCTGCTGACGAATCCACTTACTACCATTATTGTAATAAACTCCGGGAGTTACCGAATTCTCGTTACTTCCCGCATTAGCAGTGTTATATACCACCATGCCTTGCACATGGGCTGTTAAAGGATAAGCATTATTGACTGCCCGGAGTGCAACCCGGGGTAAAAGCAACCCTCCATATTTACCCGTTTCATAATTTGCCCTTAAATCTAATACCGCATTGGTGTTAGGAGAAGCATCCGCACCAATCGTTACTTGTGCTTTTGTACTGAAAATAAAAACTGAAAATTGAAAAATGCAGACTAAAATAAACGCCTGCCGTAATAATTGTTTTCTGTTCATGAGTTGATAATGTTTAATTATTAATTGTTAGTTATTAATGTTTAATTATTAGTTATAAGTTAGAGATAAGAAGTAAGTAACTTTATACTTTTCCCTTTCACCTTTTTCCTCATTCTTATTTCTTTTATCTTGATTCTTGGCTCTTGATTCTTTAATCTATTCGAGCCTGCTCCCGCCCGTATAGCGGCTTCAAGTCCGCTTTACGGGTAATATTCTTTTGTTCTCTTTTTATTCGGGCGAAAGATGTTTCACCCCTACATTTGTTATCCATCATTCATATTTTTAAAATATCCCGTAGGGATTTAAGTTTGGTAACAGTACAAGCCACCTCATTNCAAGCCACCTCATTACAAGCGTGCCGTAGGTACGCTACTTTATTCGATTCCTTTATCATTTCACCCGTCTTCCCTTTTATCCGTAAAGCGGACTGAAAGCCGCTATACGGAATAATATCCCACAGACCCACACAAAGAAGAACACGGGGTAACGCAGAGGTAAATAATAATACTCTGTGAAACTCCGTGAATGACTCCGTGCGGCTCTGTGAAACACACAACCAACATTCATTACGTATGAATAGAAAACAAGGGAAAACAAATAACGGTAGGGGCGAAAGATTTTTCGCCCTATAATAGTTGGATATAAAAGAACAAAGGAGTAAGGGAATAAAAGGAAGTAAAGAAATAAAATGGAATAAGAGAAAAAAAGGAATGGTAAAAAATGATACCCATTTACGGAAATAGTAAATGGTAAATAGCTGAATGGTAAATGGTTTAGTCTCTCTCTCTCTCTCTCTCTCTCTCTCTCTCTCTCTCTCTCTCTAATAAAATAACACTACTCACAAACTTTTTAACGTCTGCAAAAGCATTATTATTCAAGAATATTTTATTAGAGGCAAGCATCTTTTTCTTTTGAAATACAGGAACAAAAGTAAGGGCTTAAAAATGTTAATACAAAATTTTAACAGTAAAACAAACCTACCAGTCAATCTCTTTCAGTCCTTGCTCTTTCAGATAATTGTTTGTCAGTACAAAATGATTGTTACCAAAAAACCCGCGGTGAACGGAAAACGGCGAAGGATGTGCCGACTGCAATACCAGATGCTTGTTATTGTCGACAAAAGAGGCTTTGTTCTGCGCGTACGCGCCCCAAAGTATAAAAACAAGGTTCTGTTTTTGCTCCGAAAGGATGCGGATAACCGCATCGGTAAACTGCTCCCAGCCATGCCCCTGATGCGAACCGGCCTGATGAGCCTGAACAGTAAGCGTAGCATTGAGCAGCAGCACTCCCTGCTGTGCCCAACGTATAAGATTGCCGCTGGCAGGAGCAGGCTTGCCATACTCGGCTTCTATCTCTTTGAAAATATTGACTAACGACGGAGGGAATTTAATACCATCATTTACCGAGAAACACAGCCCATGCGCCTGCCCTACCCCATGATAAGGGTCTTGCCCAAGGATAACAACCTTTACATCGTCGAAAGGGCATTGGTCGAACGCATTGAAAATAAGGTTTGCCGGAGGAAAAATCTGCTTTGTCTGATACTCGCTGCGAACAAATGCAGTTAGCTGTTCAAAATAAGGTTTGTCAAATTCCGGTTGTAGAACATTTTTCCACGATTGCTCGATACGTACATCCATAGCTGTTTATTTAAGGCTATTAAAAAGCCCAAAGATATAAAAATTATTTTTTTTAACTTAAAGCATTCTTTATTCTGTTCATAGCTTCTTCTACCGTACTACGCGGGCAAGCCACATTCATGCGCATATACCCCTCGCCTCCCGGCCCGAACATACGCCCGTCGTTCATTCCTATTTTAACATTCTGCACAAAGAATTTTTGCAAATCGTCTCCGCCCATCTCCAAACCCTTGCAGTTCAGAAAAACCAAAAACGAGGCTTCGGGTATCATAGGTTTTATCTGAGGTACGTGTTTAGCTAAAAAATCAACCATATAGTCAACATTACCCTGTACATACGCCAGCATTTGTTTGCGCCACTCGTCACCCTGCAAATAGACAGCTTTAGTAGCTTCGTAGGCAAACACATTGCCGTTTGCCACGTCGTTTCTTTCAAGAAAACGTTTCAGCTTATCCCTCAATTCCGGATTCGAAATCACATAATAAGAAGCGATGAGCGCAGGCATATTAAAAGTTTTGCTCGGCGCCATGTAAGTAACCGCAATGTTTTTCGCAGTTTCGGACACCGACGCAAAAGGAATGTGTTTATATCCGGGCAATGCCATATCAGCATGTATCTCGTCCGAAATGACCACAATGTTATGCTTGGCACAAATCTCAGCCAGTCGTACAAGCGTATCTTTATCCCAAACACACCCTCCGGGATTGTGCGGGTTGCAAAGCAGCAACAGTTTGGTTTTAGGAGTGATTTTACTTTCCAAATCATCAAAATCCATCTCAAAGCGGCCATCAGCAACCTTCAATGGATTATAAACCAGTTTCCGCCCGTTTTTCTGCACCGAATACATGAACGGATGATACACCGGAGGCTGAACGATAACCTCGGCATCGGCATCAGTATACGCCTGCACCGCGAACGAAAGTCCGGGCACAATGCCGGGCATGAAACCCATCCACTCTTCCTCCGTTTGCCATTGGTGCTGTTTATTTATCCATGCGGAAATGACCGAAAAATAATCTTTAGAAATAGAGGTATAACCCAAAACAGGATGCTCGCACCGCCTGTAAATAGCATCAAAAACAAACTGCGGAGTACGGAAATCCATATCGGCAACCCACATGGGGAGGATGTCGTCTGTTCCGAATACTTCCTTACACTTGTCGTATTTATAGCTATCGGTATTGCGGCGATCTATTATTTCGTCAAAATTATAGTTCATGATTATATAGTATTTTTTTACTCCTTACCTCTTACTCCTTGCCTCTATTTCAGCACCTCCTCTATCGGATTCCCAATACACGCATTCGGAAAAGGGATGCCTAATATAGCAGCCAGCGTAGGGGATACATCTGTAATATTATAAGATTTATTGCTTTTGTGCTTCGGTATTTTCCATCCATAAAAGTAGACCGGAATATCGCTGTTGGTACTGGTGGTTTCGCCTATCGGATTGTTCAGGTTATCAACCTCCAGCCAGCCCGGGAGCAGTGAGATAACCACATCTCCACCGCTGTTTTTATGATACGAGTTACGTATATTGACAGCATCGGCATCGCCCGATGCCGGTTGGTTTCTTATTTGGTTGACGGTATAAGCCGAGCGTATACCTTCAAACTCCACCATAAAATCAGCCGCAAGTTGCTGCACCTCATTAAGGTTAAGTTTCTTTGCCTCGATTTTTTGCCTGTCGAGAAAAATGTTTTTTCCAAAATAGCCTTCAACCCACCTTTCCTGCCCATATATTGCCATCAGGTACGTGTTGAGTAAAGCAACTGAACGGGTAGCATTGAAATAGCCTGCGGGTATCTTATTTTCACCCAGTTCCGCCGGAGTATGAGCGCCCGATTTATTCGAGAAAACAACGACTAAGGTATTATCCAATCCCGCTTCCTGACTGATTGTCTCCAGCAGACGCTTTACCTCCTTATCGAGCCGGAGGTACATATCTTCCTTTTCTATTGATTTTACGGACGAGAACTGCTCATTCGGAGTGCGTACAGTGTATTGCAGCATCAGCATATCCGTATAATCATCCGAGCCAAGCTGTTCCTCCTTAATAAGTTTCATGGCAAGCTCCGTGACGAGTGTGTTGGCAGCAGGCGTATTTCTAAGCAGGGTTTGAGACGACCCTTTTTTACGCACAGCGGGCACATACTCAAAAGGGCGGACAAGCGTTTTGTTATTCCACACATACGAGTTTGTGGGGAAAAGGGGACTCCATTTAGCGCCCGCTATTCTGGCAAAGGTTTTATCCACATTCATCTGGTCGGCATACGACGAAAGCCCATCGGCATAGTATCCCGTGGTAACCCAACTCAGGAAAACATCGTCAATCCATGTCACGCTTTTCGCCGTATGGCCACCCATCATAATGGCGGTTTCGGGGTCGATAGCCACGGCATACGATTTTGAGTTGCCCGCAGTAGAAAGCATAAGCTCGTCCACAATAGTGCTGGCAAGCAGCCTATGAGCCGAATAACTATGCGAAGTGCCTATTCCTACCTGACTGACATCAAACAACACGGATTCCTCCTGCTTTCGGGTTTTATTGAAATAGCTGTTTCCCGTTATGCCATGATAAGCAGGAGTAGAGCCTGTAACAAACGTAGCCACATCGGCGGCATTCCCTGCCGATACAATGTTGTACTGTATCTGATGGAAGGAACTACCATTGGCTATTACCGCTTTCAGCCCGTCCTGCTCAAAATAATTCCAAAACGAATTAATATGCTCCTGCTGCAATCCATCAACCATAATACCGACAACCAGCTTCGGCTTTTCTGCTACAGGCTGCGCCGCTGCAGAAACTACAGAAAGGAAAAACAGCCCCACCAAGCCTCCCCAAAGGGGAGGCTTTTGCCTGAAAAATTTTAAGATTTTATCTTGCTGCATTATTTTTTCATCTAAATATTTTTTGAATCAGGTGTTTTTTTAAATGCAAAAATATATATCCACAAGTCCCAAACTTGCGCTAAATATGGGGTATTTGTTTTAAATTTAGGCAAACTCTAAGTCTTGATTCTTGACTAATCATTTCCTTGTCCTCCCCCTTCGGGGGAGCCAGAGGGGGCTTCTTGAATCTTGGTTCTACCTACAACACCCCCTTAGTACTTGGCAGGTGATATTGATAAACATCACGTTTTACAGCCATTTTTATAGCCTTTGCCAATGCCTTAAAAACACCCTCTATTTTGTGGTGTTCGTTATCGCCTTCGGCTTTTATATTCAGGTTCATCTTAGCCGAATCGCTGAACGATTTGAAAAAGTGCAGCCACATTTCGGTAGGCACATCACCCGTATATTCGCGCCTGAAAGCAACATCGTACACCAGCCACGGACGCCCGCCAAAATCCAGCGCAACCGAGCACAGGCAATCGTCCATTGGCAGGGTAAACCCATAACGTTCTATCCCGCGTTTGTCGCCCAGCACCTTAAGAAAAGCCTCGCCAAGTGCAATAGCGGTATCCTCGATAGTGTGGTGTTCATCTACCTGCAAATCGCCTTTTACATGTATTTTCAGGTCACTTCCGGAGTGTTTACCTATCTGCTCCAACATATGGTCGAAAAACTTCAATCCCGTATCTATCTCGCATTTGCCCGAGCCATCTACATTCAGTTCAATAGCAATATCCGTTTCCTTAGTTTTACGTACTATAGTAGCTGTGCGCTCCCCTGCAAACAGAAATTCCGTGATTCTGTTCCAGTCAGTAGTTTGCAATGCGCAATACTCTTCCAGATTTTTTTCTTTCAGTATATTCTCATCACTGCTTATAAAAATACCTTTACATCCTAAGTTTTTAGCCAACTCCACATCGGTATAGCGGTCGCCTATAACAAACGAGCCGGACAAATCATACGCATCGCTGAAATACTCAGTAAGCATTGCCGTACCGGGTTTGCGGGTAGGCAGGTTATCTTCGGGGAACGATTTATCTATAAATATTTTATCAAATTCAATATCCTCGTTTTTCAGCGTTTGCAGGAATTTGGCTTGCACACGGTCAAAATTTTCCTGTGGGTATACGTCAGTTCCCAAGCCATCCTGATTGGTAACCAGCGCCCACTCGAAATCAAGCTTATGGCGGATGAAATACAGGTTGCGAATAACCTGTGGCAGAAACTCTATCTGCTCCAGCGTATCCACCTGATAAGTGTCCTGAGGCTCCACTATGATTGTACCGTCACGGTCTATAAATAAAACTTTCTTTTTCATATAATCACTATTCAATATGCCTACAAAAATAGCTTTTTTATCTGAGATATTACATACAAATACTTTGCAAACAAATACAATAAAAGAAGAGAAGAGGTATAACAAAAAAGCCGTGAAAAATTCACGGCTTTTTTATTATATTCATGTTATTTATTTAAAATATCCTGCAAACAATCTTGAGTGATAATACAGGATAGAATTTAATTTTTTCCATTATATCTATTATATCTCCGCTCAGTTCCGCATTCATCAGTCGTTGAACTTCTGCGTTTTGGCTTGTAAGTGCCGGAGTTCCGTGAAAAAATCCGCCAAGGTCAAATTGTACGCCAACACGGTTTAGAGGTACAGCCCTGCCGAATCCTAAGCCAATATAAGGTTTCAAAGCGTTAATACCAATGCTCGCATCTACTTTCTTCATATCGCGGATATCGATATTATAGCCTTCTATAATTTTCATCCGGTCGAAATATACACCCGTTACATCCTTATACTCCTCCAGCACATCAATTATTTCTGATGTTTGGTCAGCAAAACCTCCTTCTACTTTAATAAGATGGTTAGAGCCAAAGTACAGACCGGTAGTAAGGTGGAACGATGCTTTTGCCCAAGGATAATAATCTACAAGCAGCTTACCGTTTATCAATCCTAATTTAGCTGTTGCATTAAGTTCTGTCTCAATTTCGGCACTTGTGGTAGGCAAACCTTTGCTTTGCAGCACAGTTCCTACAACAGGATAATCTGCAATTGTTTGGTCAATCAAATCCAGGGTAGACTGGTCGAAATCCATATCAAACCCTGTACTATAAGATAGCGGCAGCATAACAATGCCCCCTCTTAACGCAAAATTCTTACTCAGCGTAGTGGCTACGTTTAAACCAAATCCGGTAGTACCTGCTTCTACCCCTACTGAAAGATGGCTGAACGCCTTTACACGTTCTTGCGAAAACAAGTTTGCATTAAGAAACAATGCACAGGCCAAAAATAAAATAAATTTTCTTTTCATGTTTTTAACACATATTAATTTTTACAGGGCGCAAAGGTATAAATAAAACCATTATGCCAAAACTATTTACACTTACAAATCTTATTGAAATAAAAAAATTAACAAACCATCTCCCATCCCCGCTCTGCTGACCTCCGTTGGCGCAAGTTTAGCGAAGCGCAACTTGTGCCGAAAACAAAGGCAGAAAAAGTAAAATAATCAATTTTGCTACTATCAAATTATTACCGCCCAAAACAAGGTAATAAGGTTATTATTGGCTGACTGTATCAGCTACTAAGGTTATTAGCTGAAAATAAGGTTTTTATCAAGCATCTCATTGGGAAACCTTAGTAATTATACAAGTAGGAGTAAACCCACCTTATTACCTTATTTTACATTACGAAAAAAAATTAACAAACTATCTCCCATCCCCGCTCTGCTGACCTCCGTTGGCGCAAGTTTAGCGAAGCGCAACTTGTGCCGAAAACAAAGGCAGTTTGAAAAAAACAAGCACAAGTCACAGACTTGCGCTAAACATGGGAGTAGGAAAATTAAAATTCAGACATATGCACGCCGTTAGGTGTGTAAGTTTGGTAATAAAATATTCATAAAACAGCCAGCGTGCTGTAGGTACGCAACAGGGTGGCAATGCCTGCTCTCCGAGCAGGACACGGACTACAAGTCCGCGCCAGCGATAAAATATAGCAATCGTTAGTAATCTCACCCCTCTCCTCAAGGAGAGGGGCAGGGGTGAGGTGATAGCCACATGATACAATCATACCGACAATACAGGAAAGCTTAGACTTAAAATCCACGTTACGCCTAACAATACCTAAAAATAGTTATATCGTAGTTAAAATAAAAATAATATCTTTGCCCCTGAAAAAGAGAAATGCGTTGAAACACCTGCCGAAACATATAAATAAATGGATTCCTTTTGTATTGTTCCTTGCTTACTACATAAGCATTACAGGTTTTGTGCATGCTCATTACATCGAGGGAAAAACCATTATCCACTCGCATCCGTACCACAAAAGCAACGAACATCAGCACTCATCGGGCACATGCCAGCTTATTCAGCAGATTTCCCACTTCAATGCAACTAATTCTTTCTTCACTTCGGCTTTAACCGTATTTTTTCTGTGTGCTATACTTTCGGTCAGCAATAAGGCACAAAACATCTCACTCGACAAATACTACCGGTTTCTTTTCTGCCGTCCCCCACCATCATTCTGCTGATTTACATCACGTTGCCGCACCATTGTATCGTGTGGTATCTTTTATCCTACCACGCGAAAAATTCGCGCGGAAGCAATGCGTTGATTTTTCCCATTATCTTTTCTAACACTTACACCGGCGCAAGTTTAGCGTAGCGTAACTTATGCCGAAAAAGACAAATGCAGTTTTTAAAAAAACAAGCACAAGTCACAGACTTGCGCTAAACATGATAGCTTATTTATACAGAGTAGTCTCATTCTGCATAACACTTATAAAGTATATTCACCAAAATATAACCATATCATTATGACAAAGAAATTATTTACCATCATATTATTCTTATCAATCGCTATTTCCGGTGTCGTTGCCGAAAAAGCAGTAGACTCTCATATATCAGGGCATGTTATCGACAAAAAAACCGGACAACACGTGCCGTTTATCAACATAATAATCAGAAACACCACCATTGGCACTACTACCGATGCCACAGGGCATTACATGCTCTCCAACCTGCCTGTAGGCAAGTTTACTATAGCTGCCGAAGGGATAGGATATGTAACTGTAGAAAAAGCTGTAGAAATACAGCATAACACGTCAATCGAGGTAAACTTTGATGTGGAAGAAGATGTGTTGAAACTGGATGAAGTAATTGTAACAGCCGGGCGTACCGAGCAGAAACGCATGGAAGCCCCTGTAATGGTAAACACCATAAGTACAAAAAGACTTGAAACAACCCACTCGGTAGTATTGGGCGAGGGGCTGAATTTCTGTACCGGATTGCGATACGAAAATGATTGCCAAAACTGCGGATTCTCGCAAGTACGCATGAACGGGATGGAAGGACATTATTCACAAATTCTGATAAACAGCCGCCCTATTTTCAGCGGGTTGGCAGGAGTGTACGGGCTTGAGCTTATCCCTGCCAATATGCTCGAACGCATCGAGGTGGTACGTGGCGGAGGCTCGGTACTGTACGGCTCAAACGCCATTGCGGGAACAATCAACCTGATACTGAAAGACCCTAAATCAAACTCGTTCGAAGCCGGAGCAAACGCTTCGCTTATGGGAGTGGGAGTAAAAGGCTCTAACGGCCCTACGCCCGACTATAACATCAACTTCAGCGCATCGCTGGTAACGGAAGACCGCCGCAGCGGACTGGCCGTATACGGTAATACGCGCGACAGAGGCATATTTGATGCCAATGGAGATGAGTTTTCGGAAATCGCGCCTATGAAAAATACCGTATTCGGCGCACGTCTGTTTCACCGCCCGACATACCGTAGCAAATTATCGTTGGACTTCTTTAATATAGCAGAGTCGCGCGACGGAGGAAGCGATGTAGATAAACCATACCATGAGCGCAGAGTATCCGAATCCGTTTCGCACGATATGAAAACCGGTGCGCTGACATTTGAACAATTCTTCCGCGAAAGCGATATTCTATCCGTATTTGCATCAGGGCAATACCTCAACCGCGATTCGTATTATGGAGCAAACTATTCGTTGAGCGACTACGGAAACACCGTTGACAAAACCTATAATCTGGGCGTACAGTACAAAGCCGCTTTCAACCGCTCGTCGCTGATAGGTGGAGTGGAGCACACAGGCTCGCACCTGATTGATAAAAAATTAGGTTCCCCCGACTATGAAAACGCGGTGATAGAAAACAATGAAATAGTGGAAGTGCCCCACAAGCCGAATACAATCGTGTCAGACCAGTCGCTTACCACTACAGGGGCTTTTGCACAATACGAGATAAAACTGGGTAAATTCAAACTGCTTGCCGGAGGGCGTCTGGACTATTACAACATAGAGGACAAGCAAAGCGACGACGACCCGAAATCGAACTTCGTGTTCATTCCCCGTGCCAGTGTTATGTATGATGTGTTGCCGTATCTGCAAGCCCGTTTAGGATACTCGTCGGGCTACCGTGCACCGCAGATTTTCGACGAGGATTTACACATCGAGACATCAGGCTCGCGCCAGGTAATAAACCGGAACGACCCCAATCTGAAACAGGAGAACAGCTCAAGCTTCACACTATCGTTAGATTTCAACAAGCGTATAGGGAATGTAAGCACAGGTTTGTTAATCGAAGGCTTCTACACCCAGCTTCACAACCCTTTCCGCAATGAGATAGGCGAGCCTGACGAAAACGGAACGGTTGTTTATACCCGTATGAATTCGGAATCGGGCGCGGTAGTAAAAGGGATGAATATTGAACTGAAACTCATCCCTGTGAAAGACCTCACTTTCACAAGCGGGTTTACAGTACAATCGAGCAAATATGGCGAAGCGGATGATACATTCGGCGAAACAAAATTTTTCCGCACTCCAAACGCTTATGGCTTCTTCACGCTGGACTGGGACATCACACCACGTTTCGGAGTGTCTGCAAACGGGAACTACACCGGAAAGATGCTTGTTCCTTATTTCGGAACTGAGCTCCAAAATCCAGAGGAAGGGGAATTGCGTCCTTCAAACAATTTCTTCGATGCGGGATTGAAACTTCATTACAATTTCAGCCTCGGAAGCGGCGTAATAGCACAACTGTATGGCGGTGTGAAAAACGTATTCAACTCTTACCAAAGCGACTTTGATGAAGGAATGGACCGCGACCCTTCGTACATTTACGGCCCTACCTTGCCACGAACTATCTATGCAGGATTCAAAATCAGTTTGTAACAAATCTCATAAGCACACGGAATAAACAGACTTTACAGAGTGGATGTATTTTACTTGGCGTATAGCGGCTATAGTCCGCTTTACGCCTATTTGTTTGATTGCCAATACCTCCCAAGTCCGGTACAAGTTTAACGTAGCGTAACCCCTACTTAAATATAGGCTCTAAAAACAAATAGGAGGTGTTTTAAAAAGTATGTTTCTGCCTGAAAGACAGTATTTGTATATGGAACAGTCCGATGTATCGGATACCGCATGCAAGCGGAGCGCAGCTTGCGGCAACAGCTACCCAACTATACTTTGCCTGAAAGGCAAGACAGGCGACCGATGATTGACGCAAGTTTAGCATAGCGTAACTTGTGCTGATGACAAATGTAGTTTAAAACTGCAAAAGAGTATTGATACAAGTCAAAAAAATGCGCCAAATACAAAGTCTGAAATAAAACAACGCAAACATATTGATAATCAATTTATTACACTCAAAACAATATGTTCCATATAAGCTCATGCAATTTTATATATGTAGACCTTATATCACAAATACCACGAACAAACCTTTTGTTTATCAAATAGGTTTATCTACATTTGCACCTTAAATTATTTAATCATGTCAACCTATACTGAAGATAAAAGAAAAGTGACCACTCATCGCCTTATGGAGATGAAAGAACGTGGAGAAAAAATAAGCATGCTTACGGCCTATGACTACTCTATGGCAAAAATAGTGGACGAAGCCGGAATAGACTCGATACTGGTAGGCGACTCGGCCTCCAATACCATGGTAGGAAATGTAACAACCCTGCCCATTACCCTCGACCAAATGATTTACCATGCAAAATCGGTAGTAAACGCCACCAAGAGAGCATTAGTCATTGTGGACATGCCTTTTGGCACGTGTTCGGGCAATCCTCTGAAATCGCTCGAAGCAGCTATCCGCATCATGCAGGAAACAGGTGCCGACGCTCTTAAAATAGAAGGGGGAAAAGAGATACAGGAAGATGTGAAAAAGATAATTGACGCGGGTATCCCCGTTATGTCGCATCTGGGGCTTATGCCACAATCTATCAATAAATACGGCACATATACCATCCGTGCAAAAGAGGATAAGGAAGCTAAAAAACTGATTGACGATTGCCTGCTGATGGAAGAGCTTGGAGCTTTTGGGATTGTATTGGAAAAAATCCCTGCTAAACTTGCTACACGCATAGCCCAACAGGTAAAAATCCCTGTAATCGGTATAGGTGCAGGCGGAGGTGTAGACGGGCAAGTACTGGTAATACACGATATGATGGGAATAAACAAGGACTTCTCGCCTAAGTTCCTGCGACGCTACGCCGACCTGAATACCATCATGACCGAAGCTACACAACACTATATACAGGATGTGAAAGGCAACGACTTCCCCAACGAAAATGAAAGTTATTAGACCCGTTTTTCCCAATTTGTAAATTTCATCAGATATGAAAAAGACCGTTTTTATACTAATTACTCTCATTTGCTTTGCCTGTTCGTCGCAAAAGGACATCAGCACGTTGGACAGGAATATGCGAAAGGTTTCGGTTGGGATGAGTAAGAAAAAAGTAGTCTCCAAACTGGGAAAAGACTATGAAATAATAAAAATGGGAACCGGAGCGTACGTAATAGGGTACAAAGCGGCGGATAATGGTATTTACAAACTCACATTTGTAGACGGCGCATTGGTGGAACTGGAAAAAGACACTAATAATGGTAAAATCATACACATTATAAATAAAGCCGAATAACTAACGCCAGAATAACAAACAAAAAGAATGAAGGCTGTTTCAAAATAGATTTGGGATAGCCTTCTTTTCCTTTCTCTTTTACCCTGCACCGGCACAAGTTTAGTGTAACACAACTTGCACCAATCATTATTTTATTTTTATCGGATTAAAAACACATTTTATTTCCTGCATTTGGCTCAAGTATAAAATCTCAAACTTTTAATAACCGATATTGCAGCAAGCAATACAGGATATTTTCATAATTTTGTACTACTTATCACGAATATCTGCAACAAGAAAAAAATGAAAATAAATAAAACCAACGCCGCACGCCTGCTCGATAAAAACAAGATAGCTTATGAGCTTATACCCTATGAGGTGGACGAATCGGATTTGAGTGCAATACACGTTGCCGAGCAACTGAATGAACCGATAGAGCAGGTTTTCAAAACGCTGGTGCTGAAAGGGGATAAAACGGGGTATTTCGTATGTATCATTCCCGGTGCGGAAGAACTCGACCTTAAACTGGCCGCAAAAGCATCGGGAAACAAAAACTGCAATCTTATCCTGATGAAGGACTTACTCGCAGTTACAGGATATATACGTGGTGCATGCTCGCCTATCGGTATGAAAAAACATTTTCCTACCTACATTCACGACACCTGTATGCTATACGGTTTTATCTATGTGAGTGCCGGACAACGCGGGTTGCAGATTAAGATTTCACCTATAGATTTAATTAACTCTTCGCAAGCGGTTTTGGCAAAATTATTGTAGCGTTTTTTCATGTTGTTTTCAGAACAAAACGGGCTGTAAAAGCATTGTTATTAATACAAGATAATCAAGACAATAAACATACAAGCGTTCAATATTAAAACAGAAAAGAGGAGTGATATGAAAACAATAATCAAGGCTAGCCTATCCGTATTTGTTTTGCTGGCTACAGTGGCATGTTCATCGGTAAAAACCAACCTCGAAAGACTTAACGAGGTTACTCAAAAAATTAATGCAAAGGACTACACCATCGGAGTAAATTATGCCAACCCAATGCGAGGAAAGCAGATTTACTTAAACTTCGACTACGACCTGAGGATAAAGAACGACTCGGCCTTTGCCTATCTTCCATATTATGGAGTGGTTAGCCGTGCTCCTTATGGCGGTGGCAAGGGAGGCATTAAGTTTGCCGAACCGATGAAAGAATATTCTATCGCTCCAAACAAAAAGAATGATGGATGGGACATTCGCTTCAAGGTGGATACCCCTGATTATAATTATGATATTATGATGAACGTCTTTAACGATGGAAGTTCGCTTATTAAAGTAAATTCATTTCAGCGCGACCCTATTTCATTCAGTGGAGCGATAAAGGGGTTGAAATCGGAATAGACTGAGAATGACAAAATATCTATTTGGAGCCTGTTTAAATATTCGGAGCTGAATTTAAACAGACTCCAAAATAAAGTATTATATTTGTACCTAAAGGAGATTACATAATGAACAATGAAGTAATAGCACATATCGACATATCAACTCCGGCAGGACGCAAAATTGTCCGTGAGTTGGAAAAGCATAAAAAGAATGTGAAGATAGAATACCCTCTACCGCCTGAGATATCCGGTAAAACATATAGTGAAGATGAAGTTTGGGAAATGGTAGAAAACCGGATGTCCGAACACTATGGAGTAAAGATTAATATCAGGTAAAATGTATAGGCTTGAATTTACAGAACAAGCATATACCGATATGCGCAATTTATCGGATACGATAATGTACACATACAAAATGCCTCTGACCGCCGAAAAATATATGCGCGGATTGAGAGAGGTAATTAACGACCTAAAACGCTCACCCGAAAGCTATACCATACAAACACGTCGCTCGCTTTTACAATATGGAACTAACGTACGGCGTATTAATTATAAGCGGATGGCAATAATTTACACAACACATGCCGATCTGGTTTATATCCATCGTATCGTACCTGCATCCATGATTACCGGACTGTAATATCCTCTCGAAGTTCTACAATTCCAAAAGTATTTTTGCCAACTCCCATATACCTTCCGAAGCTCCTTTACGGATAATATGCACATCATTGTTTACCGCCACCTCATTGGGATCGATAAGGAAAACGGGAATGCCACGTTTTGCATAATTCACCAGCCCGGCAGCGGGGTACACTTGTAGCGAAGTACCGATAATGACCAACACATCGGTCTGCGAAACAATTTCGGCAGCATTTTCTATTTCGGGCACAGACTCGCCAAACCATACAATATGCGGCCTGAGCTGATAACCTTTCGGGCATAAATCGCCTACGTTTATTTCGGGCTTAGCTTTATCCACGTCAAATACCTCCTGCCCGTAGCCTGTGGAGCGCACCTTCATCAATTCGCCATGCAAATGCAGTACCTTGCTGCTTCCTGCACGCTCATGCAGGTTGTCAACGTTTTGCGTCACTATGTGAATATCAAAATACTTTTCCAGTTCCACCAATTGCTTATGCCCCTCGTTGGGCTTCGAATCAAGCAGTTGTTTTCTGCGCTGGTTGTAAAAATCAAGCACCAAAGCGGGATTCTTCTGCCAGCCTTCGGGTGTAGCTACTTCTTCTACAGGGTATTTTTCCCAAAGCCCTCCGGCATCCCTGAAAGTACTGATACCACTTTCGGCACTCATACCGGCACCCGTCAGAACAACTAATTTTTTCATAAACAAATACTCCGTTAATGGTGTTTATACAAAAATACATTTTTTAGGCAAACATTCTCCGAATTTATTTGCAAACAAAATAAAAACCATTATTTTTGCACAAATTTCAAAGAATTGTGTCATTTTTTAACTTTAAGAGAAACAATCCATGAGCAAGTTAGTGATAAATAGTTACGATGATTTTGCACAATACACAGGCAAAGAGCTGGGTACTTCCGAGTATCACAAAATCACCCAAGAGCAAATTAATAAATTTGCAGAAGCTACACTTGATTTTCAGTGGATACACGTAGACGAGGAACGGGCTAAGGAAGAAAGCCCTTTCAAATCGACTATTTCTCATGGCTATCTCAATTTATCCATACTCCCTTACCTGTGGAGCCAGATTATAGAGGTGAACAACCTGAAAATGACGGTAAATTACGGCATCGAAAAGCTCCGTTTCATGCAGGCGGTGAAGGTGAACGACGAAATAAGGCTGAAAGCCAAACTGAAATCGCTGGTAAACCTACGCGGAGTGGCTAAGGCCGAAATAGAGGTAGTGATGGAGATAAAAGACAATAAGAAACCGGCCTTAGAGGCAAACGTGGTTTTCCTGTACCATTTCAACTAAAGCGTTAATATCACTCTTTATTATATTTCAATCCGTCCAACAGGCAAAACCTGTCGGACGGATTTTTTACTCTAAAGGCGAACTATTCTCAACCAGTTATATCCTCCTGATGAATTAAATTTCATCTGCATTCCTATATTTGCACAAAAATTCAACGTCTCGCCTCTATTCATTGTTACAAGCAAAAATGACTGTCCATACGAACGGCCGGTTGAGTCTATGGAAATACGGATGTGTGAATTAAACAATACATTGTTTCCATTATCGTGCGCCTGAAAACGCAAATAAGACATTCCACTCTGCAAAGATGACTCTACTA
Organism: Paludibacter sp. 221; assembly: GCF_010501035.1. Lineage (GTDB taxonomy): Bacteria > Bacteroidota > Bacteroidia > Bacteroidales > Paludibacteraceae > QVMH01. The sequence goes on along the minus strand of NZ_QVMH01000002.1, from coordinate 1,286 downwards.
TACCAAAACTCAGCATTGCCAAATATACTCCTGTTTTTTCGGCAGTATAAGACCCAAATTTAAACAAATCGGTTTCTTCTGTCGAAGCCGCCCAGCCTATTCGTATAACCTCGTCTACATTAGCACTTCCCCAATATGCACCGTCCCAAGTATATACTCCCTCGCCAATGGTGGTATTGGTATTATACACTTGCAAGCCCTTGTGATTGGCAATTTCAGTATCATCCGTACCGCTATAGCAAGGCGACAAGGATGTTAAGCTGGTAAGCGCAACACGAGGAAGCTGAAAGCCTTTGGTAGACGTACCATTGCTGTTGTCCTTCAAATCGAGCAAAGCACCCGCATTAGGGGCTGCATCGCTACCGATAGTTACCTGTGCTTTTGCACTAAAAATGAAAAACGAAAATTGAAAAATACAGACGAAAATTAATGTCTGGCGAAAAAATTGTTTTCTGTTCATGTTGATAATTATTAGTTATTAATGTTTAATTATTAGTTATTAATTAGTTACAAGTTAATAGTTACGAGTTACGAGTTACGAGTTACGAGTTACGAGTTACAAGTTAGAGATAAGAAGCAATAAAGCAACTTTATACTTTTTCCTTTCACCTTTTTTCTCATTCTTATTTCTTTTATCTTGATTCTTGGCTCTTGATTCTTTAATCTATTCAAGTCCGCCCATATTTGGCGCAAGTCTGTGACTTGTGACTATGTTTTTTGCAGTTTTAAACTGCATTTGTTTTCGACACAAGTTACACTACGCTAAACTTGCGCCATTTGGGGAGAGAGGGTTGTTGTTTTACGTTTTAAACGTAATCCCCATTTAACCCCTCGTTACAAACGAGGGGGAGTAGTGCAACTTTATACTTTTCCCTTTCACCTTTCATCTTTTTCCTTATTCTTATTTCTTTTATCTTGATTCTTGGCTCTTGATTCTTTAATCTATTCGAGTCCGCTTTACGGGTAATATTCTTTTGTTTTCTTTCTTATCGGGCGAAAGATTTTTCGCCCCTACAAGTATTTCTATTATTCATATTTTTAAAATATCCCGTAGGGATTTAAGTTTGGTAACAATGCCAACCACCACATTATAAGCGTGCCATAGGTACGCTACTTTGTTCGATTCCTTTGTCCTTTCATCCGTTTTACGCTCTCAAGTCCCTCTCTTTGAGAGAGGGATTTAGGGAGAGTTATATTTGTTTTACAAGCCCCCGCTGGCGCGGATGCTACATTCCGACGTGTCGGAAATTGTAGTCCGTGTCCTGCTTTGAAAAAGCAGCTATATC
>NZ_QVMH01000029.1:50052-57292 GCF_010501035.1 Paludibacter sp. 221 | reverse complement strand
TGTAGCTGATAACTTGTAGCTAACTAAATCATTCTTCATTTTTGCTCGAAGAATATGGATGCAAATGTAAAGGCTTTGATTTTTTGAGGCAAATATTTAACGATATCAAGAAAATACTTAGAGAGTTACTCTGTGGGATAACGAACTGTTTTGTTGTTTGGTATAAAAATTGTTTATCTTTGTATTGTTACGAAACAAGGATAATCGATGAATAAATACATTCTTATTTTATTTTTATTGATATTTCCTTTTGTATGTACAAATGCAATAAAAGAAATATCGCCCAACCAAAGAAAGTTTGAAATAAAATCAGTTTACAGTGATTTGAACCTGAATGGCTTATTGGATTATAAGGCATTTGAACAGGCGTATATGGGCTTTGAAAACATTAAAGGTAAAAAGAAAGATATACTTACTTTGATTGATTTTTCGAAACCATCTACCGAAGAACGTTTGTTTGTGATAGATATGAAACAAAAGAAGGTGCTGTACAAAACACATGTGTCACACGGTAAAAATAGCGGTGGAAATTATGCGACTTCTTTCTCTAATAAGCTGGGGTCTAATCAGAGTTCTTTAGGCTTTTTCCTTACCGAAGGTACATATCAGGGCAAAAATGGCTATTCGCTGGTGCTTTGCGGGCTTGAGAAGGGAATAAACGACAGGGCAAAAGACAGGGCTATCGTAGTTCACGGAGCCGATTATTCTAATCCCTCGTTTATAAAGTCGGCAGGGAGGCTGGGACGAAGTCAGGGGTGCCCGGCATTGCCACAAGCCATAAGCAAAGAAGTTATTGATTTGATAAAAGGAGGTTCGGTGCTGTTCATATATGCCGACGATAGTAATTATCTTACTCAGAGCGATATTCTATCTATGAATCGGTAATTATTAGAGATTATATTTCTTTGAATCCCCTTTTTTATAAAATTTCGTCTTCTATTCAGCTCATTTAGCCCGCTAAAATCGCAAAACGAATCCGAAATTTTTCTAAAAAATCATCATAATTTATCTTGCGAGCTAAATTTAAACATTTTCTAAAATTATTTTAATACGATGGAACACTTTATCACATTGAACAAAGATAATCTGGATAAAGAGCATATCTGCTGTGCTTTTTCAGATAAAAAGTGCAAAGAAAGCTACGAACTGAAAAAAGAATGGCTCCGAAAGGAATTTGATAATGGTTATATTTTCAGGCGGATTGATGCCCGTGCCAAAGTATTTATCGAGTATGTTCCTGCTGAGAAGGGCTGGGTGCCGGTTGTAGCTCCTGATTATTTGCTGATAAATTGTTTTTGGGTTTCAGGGCAATATAAATCCCAAGGATATGGCAAAGCTCTGCTACAAGCGGCCTTGGACGATGCTGAAAAGATGGGTAAAAATGGCTTGGTTACAGTGGCCGGAACAAGTAAATTTCACTTCATGAGTGATACTAAGTGGCTGCAGCGGCAAGGATTTGAAATTTGCGAGACGCTCCCTTATGGCTTTTCCTTGCTTGTAAAAAAGATAAAGAAAGATGCCGAAAATCCGAAATTTAATAAAAGTGTAGTGAGTGGGGAATGTGAGAATAAAACAGGAATCACTGTGTATTACAGCAACCGTTGTCCTTTTTCTGAATTTCATGTTAGAAATTCGCTTGTCGAAACTGCTGAAAAAAGAAACATTCCCCTGACGGTTATTAAATTGGAAACGCTGGAGGATGCTTTAAATGCACCGTCTCCGGCTACTATTTTCAGCTTATTCTATAACGGGAAGTTCGTTACTACCGATTTGAGTGTCTGTATGGACAGCCGTTTTGATAAGGTAATGGGTAAGGTGCTTTCAGCAAACAGTTTCTAAAACTATTTGCTGAAACAATATCTGAAAAAGTCGGCAGGAAAGTACAATATCATCCTCGGTCCTGAAAACCGCATTACTTTTCGTATTCTTTCCTGCATTTCGGGTTGGTAGCAATGTACATGGCATCGTGAGCAGTATGGTTTTTCGTTGCCGAATGGGCATTTGTGTAGTTTATCGTCCGCATACTGCAACAGGGTAGAGCATTCTTCGCACAGTACGGGGCTTTTGTGTGTTTTACGGCAATACAGCCTTATCATACGTTCAACAGTCCTTTTTTCGTACGAAATTTCGTTCACCGGATGTTTTTCATTCTTCATTCTTCATTCAAAAAGCGTGCTATGCCTTTCAGCTCTTTTTTTACGTAAGTGAGGCTTTTGTGTATTTGTTGCTGTTTTTCTACCATGTCTTTTTTATCGTTCAGTTTTTTCTTTGCACCGTCGAGTGTAAGTTTTTGCTGGTCGACTAAGAAGAATATTTGCTCAAGCATTGCTATATCTTCTTTTGTATATTGGCGGGTTCCTTTCGGGGTACGTCCGGGCTTTAGTTTATCAAATTCTTTTTCCAAAAAACGCAGGTGTGGTTGTGTTACCTTGAACATATCTGCTACTTCGGCTATCGAGTAATATATCTTTTCCATCAATATCAGAATAAATGTTGTATTGTTCTTTCGGATTTTAAATTCGTTATTAGAATGTCATCGAATTATAAATCCGATGAGAGGTGTAACTTGTAACCGAATACATTGGCAGTTACTTATATATTTTCAAACGCTGTCCGGTATATATCCTTGAGCCTGAAAGGTTGTTCCACGACCGTATTCTTGATGCTGACGTACCATATTTCACTGCGATACCGCTCAATGTATCGCCGGTTTTTACCTTATGATAAATCAAATTGCCCGACCCACCGGGAGCGGATGCCCTGTATATCTCAATCTCTTTCCGGCGGTTGTTTACCAACTCGTCGGCCCTGTACTGACAAATCGAATCGCAATTCTCTATATACGCGCTGGCATATTGCAGGGGTAGACACAATGCGTAGGGCTGTATGTCGCCGGGGATAATATCCCTTCTGTATTGCGGGTTCAATGTTCTTATCTGTTCAATCGGGATATTCAGAATTGAGGCTACCTGTTCCAAATGGATACGGTTCGACACCATGATTGTATCTGTAAGGACGGGCATTTCAACTTTTGCCGGACAGATATTGTGTTGCTCGTTGAAATTCATAGCATAGTTTGCTGCTATAAATACGGGAACGTAACCGCGTGTCTCGCGAGGTAGGAACGGATATATTTCCCAAAAATCGCGTTTGCCTCCCGCACGCCGGATAGCTTTGTTTACATTGCCCGGGCCGCAGTTATATGCTGCAATGGCTAAATGCCAGTCTCCATATACAGAGTAAAGGTCTTTTAAGAAACGAATGGCTGCATTGGTCGATTTTATGGGGTCCATCCTCTCATCGACCAAGCTGTTTATTTCCAAGCCATAAAGGCGTCCTGTGCCAATCATAAATTGCCATAGTCCGGTAGCTCCCATAGGCGAAACGGCTTTGGTGTTTAATGCCGATTCTATCACGGGCAGGTATTTCAGTTCCAATGGCAGTTTGTTAGCTTCCAACGCTTGTTCAAAGATAGGGAAGTAGTACTCGCTTATTCCGAGCATATATTCAAGTTGAGTACGTTTTTTGTCGGTATATGTTTCAATTAAGTTGCGTACCAGCTTGTTGTATGGCATTTCAATTACATGAGGCAACGATGCTAACCGGCGTATGTACAAAGAATCTGAGGTTTGGACGATTTCGCCATTGCCGTTACATTCCGGCTTTTGCGAACGCTGTACTACCCACGAGTGAAGCATATAGTCAAGCATATAATCGAAATTGTCGGGTATTACTCCCGTAGTGTCAAAAACCAACGCAGGCTCCATCGGTTCGTAACTGATAGCTTGAAGTAGCTGAAGGTCGTTGTCGGTTATTCCCGGCTCGATTTCTGATAATATGTCAATAGTATCATTTTCGTTTATGCTGTCATTAACGAGTTCGATGCTGTAAAAGTCTTGAGGTATGGACTGCAATGAATCGGTGGATATTATTGTATCCGTAGGCTCGTTTTCTGTGCTTTTACCTGCATTTTTCTTGTTTTTGAAGATAAATGCATAGGACGAATTAACTGTAAAGATTACTAATAATATCAGAGTGATATATTTATAGAGTTGCTTCATTGTAGATGAAAAAAGTAAAAAAACTAAATGGTAAAATTATTCAGGGATGTTCTCTCTCTTGTTTTATATAAACAAAAAATATGCCTTTTTATTTTACATCAGTTTATTAGAAAAAACGAAGTTTGAGACCTCAGTACATGACAAAAAATGTCGAATGTTTCTTCAATCTGTTATAGGTACTCTTTGACCTTGTCCGGTGAGCCGAAAAATAAGAGCAGTCGGCGTTAAAAAATCTTCCCTGTTTGAGCGACGTAAGGAGCGAGTTTGGAAGATTTTAGCCGACAAACGCTAATTTTTCGTGCGAAGCGGGCANGCGGGCAGAGTCTTGATTTTTTGTTCCTTTTGCATCAAGGCAAAAGGAAGTAGATAACTTAAACAAAAATATTTAATGTCAGCAAAATACTGATTGCTATTCAGTTTTTTGTCATGTATTAAAGTTTGAAATATACTAATTTTTACTTTAGCCGGATGCTCCATTGTATTCCAATGGCATTACCATGTTTTGGGGCATTTATTTGCGAAAAACGTCCAACAGTATAATCATTGTCCACATGTGCATATGCCGTGTTGTTGTTTATTATCGTTGGCTCAAACCGCATGGATAAATCAGGGCTTATATCGAAATCGTATAGCTGGGCATCTACATACGCATCCAGTATTGTTAAGCCATAAAAAACAACAGAAACAAGGATACTCAAATCGCGGTAACGGCGGTAATTATCCATTCCCGATTTCAGCGTGTTCTTATATGTTTCCATGCTTCCATAAAAGTATTCGACGGTATATCCATCGGGAATCGGATCCATAAAGCTATTTGTAGTATCATCCTTGTCTATTATGTCGAGATAGGCATATTTGTAAAAATTGTATTCGCCCGAAAGCCATGTTATAGCAAATGCACATCCCATGTACCCTCCATAAACGATGGGTAGCTTCCAGTATTTTTTGTTTACGATTTGCCCAAATCCGGGAATTATAGCTCCCAGCCAAATAGCTTTTTCAGGGTCGGGTTTGAATGCTTCTTTCCTTGTACGTACAGTATCCAATACTGTTCCTTCTGAAAGTACGCTATCGGTGGTAATCACAGTTTGGTTATTATCCGGCAGTATATTGCTATGGACAACCGTGTCGTTTTTTTCAACAGGGTTTTCGGGAGTTTCGTAAAAATTCTCACTCAGCGATTGAGCCGAAACTCCTGCCGCAAATAAGATAAAGAATAATATGAAAGGATATTTATACACCGGTCAAACTCTCTTATCAGATTTTATCAAACAGCTCCATAATGCGTGCAAGTTCCTCATCGCCGGCAAAAGGTATTGTTATTTTACCTTTCCCCTTGGTGTTGCATGTGAGTTGAACCTTTGTGCCCAATCGGTTGCTTAACTGTTTTTTCAGTTCGTCAAACTCTTTCAGTTTGCTTACCGGGTTTTCTTTTTTCTCTGATTTATTGTCAGTTTCAAAACTTCCTGTTTCCGAATATAAGCGCACCAACTCTTCTACCTTACGCACACTATAGTTGTTTTTAAGTATAGCTTCGTATATACGCAGTTGTGCTGTGGGGTCGTCCAGTCCAAGTATGGCACGTGCATGCCCCATGTCAATTTTTTTATCCTTAATGCCCACTTGTATCTCGGCAGGTAGGCGCAGCAGGCGTAAATAGTTGCTTATGGTTGTCCGTTTTTTTCCCACACGTTCGCTCAGGCGTTCCTGTGTAAGTTTATACTCGTCGATAAGCCGGTGAAAGCTAAGTGCAATCTCAATGGCGTTCAGGTCTTCACGCTGAATATTCTCTATCAACGCCATTTCCATTACCTGTTCATCGGCAGCAGTTTTCACGTAGGCAGGTATTGTTTTTAGCCCTGCTTTTTTCGATGCGCGGTAACGCCTTTCGCCCGCAATAATCAGGTAAGTGCCATCTTCGTTTTTACGCAAGGTAATAGGAGAGATAACGCCAAGCTCACGTATTGAGGTAGCCAGTTCGCTTAATGCTTCTTCGTCAAAATGCGTACGTGGCTGGTTAGGGTTGGCTATTATAAGACTTAGTTCCACCTCGCTGATAGACGATGAGCCGCTGGTGCTAATGTTATCGGTGTCTATCAGTGCTCCTAATCCCCTGCCAAGTCTTGATTCAGTATTTTTTGCCATGAAAAATAATCTTATTTTAGATTCAATGTGATTTAATCAATTCGTTTGCTAAATCTATATAGTTTGTAGCTCCTTTCGATTCCGGATCGTACAGCAGTGCCGGTTTTCCGTGGCTTGGAGCTTCGCTCAGCCGGACATTGCGGGTGATAACCGTATCAAAAACCATACCTTCGAAATGTATTTTCACTTCGTCGTACACTTGGTTGGCCAAGCGCAGGCGGTTGTCGTACATTGTAAGCAAAAATCCTTCTATCTCCAAAGCCGGATTGAGCTTGCCCTTGATTATCTTAATCGTATTAAGCAGCTTGCTGATGCCCTCTAGTGCAAAATACTCGCATTGTACCGGTATAATCACCGAATTGGATGCTGTAAGCGCATTCACTGTAATCAAGCCAAGCGATGGCGAGCAGTCGATGAAAATATAATCGTAATCAGATTTCAGTGGGGTAAGCAGCTTTTGCATGCACCGTTCGCGGTTTTCCATATTGAGCATTTCAATTTCGGCACCAACCAAATCGATATGCGACGGAATAATGTATAATCCTTCCACTTCGGTTGGCAGTATAGCTTTTTCGGGCGATACCCCATCAATTAAACATTCGTATATGGTGTATTCCAGCGAGCGGATATCAATGCCTAATCCCGACGAGGCATTTGCCTGCGGATCGGCATCTACAAGTAATACTTTTTTGCCTAAACTGGCCAATGATGCACTCAGGTTGATAGCAGTAGTTGTTTTTCCTACTCCTCCTTTTTGGTTTGCTAAAGAGATAATTTTCCCCATGTTTTTAATCAAACTAACTTTATTACTATCTGTTTTAATTGGGCAAAGATAAAAAATATCTTCCATTTTCGAGAGCCAATCTTAAAATAAAAGTTTCTTATAACATGTGTTTGATTTTTTAAACTAAAAAAAATTACGTAATCAGAAAAATATATGGAGCATACTTTTAAAAACACCTCCGAATATTTAACGCATCAGTACTATTATCAAACCTTAGTAACCACCCAAGTATAGCTTTATAGTAACCTTA
>NZ_QVMH01000029.1:23734-50032 GCF_010501035.1 Paludibacter sp. 221 | reverse complement strand
GGAAGATATCAAACATTACAAGAATCAAGATATTAAGGGCTGTAAGCCCAAGTTATAGTTTACAATTTATCCGGCGTGCCGTAGGTACACAACGCTTAGAGATAAGGTAATAAGGTTATCATTGTCAGTCAGTATCAGTTACTAAGGTTATTGTTTTGAAAATAAGGTTTTTATCAAGTACCTTATTTTATATATCAAACTGCTACTGATACGTTCAGAATGCAATTATTTTCGGTAATTCTCTATTCCATCGTAATATACAGATAAACATCGTTTTTTCGATTGACATTTAAAGTCCCATAGGGACGGGAGTTTGGTAATGCTGTTTTTAACACAGCTTCTGCGTGCCGTAGGTACGCTACTTGCTGCAATGGATGATATTTTCAATCTACAAAAAAATCTTTGAATGTATTTTAAAAAGTATGCTGACTTGAAAAGTCAGACTTTCATAACCGCAGGCATGTGGCCTGCGGAGGAAAGATAAACAACACCCTCTGCCTGAAAGGCAGGATTAAATGCCCCCTGTCCTGCCTTTCAGACAGAAGCATACTTTTAAAAACACCTCCGAATATTTAACGCACCAGTACTATTATCAAACCTTAGTAACCACCCAAGTATAGCTTTATAGTAACCTTATTACCTTATTTAAGATTACAAAATATAATGGAGTTTGTTTTCAATTAGGGCAACCCCATCAAAATTACATTCTAATCAGTAGTGGTTGGAAGATATCAAACATTACAAGAATCAAGATATTAAGGGCTGTAAGCCCAAGTTAAAGTTTACAATTTATCCGGCGTGCCGTAGGTACGCGACAATCAAAGAGTAAGTTGCGTACCTACGGCACGCCCGCTATATCTGAAGAATAGTGTTTTACCAAACTTCCACTCCTAACGGAGTGCATCAGTTTATAACGTTATTGTTCTGGGAATCAGGACTTTGTTGAGTGTTTTATTTTGTTGATAAACCTTAGTAATTATACAAATAAGGGTAAACTTACCTTATTACCTTATTTTATATTACAAATTGTAATGGCTAGCAATTGACTTATCTACTTTAGGATTCCCATTTATTTAGAATAAAGGTAATTGTCGATTTTATCTCTTGTTTGGTCGATATTTTTTTCTGTGTTAAATGATTTTTTCTTACTTTTGATTTCTTTTTGATTTATTATCTCTTCTCCGGAAGAAAGACCGGATGGAGGAGAGGGTAGTTAGAATAAGGTTTGCTGACCGTTTCTTTTTTTGTTTTAACCTGACTTAGTTTAAACCTTTTCGGGATTTACAGGTCATACAAATAAATTAAACTGCAACAGGCAGACGCTCGGAAAATTATTACATGGCTAAATTATCAGAAATCCTATTGAATGATGTCCGCTTTCGCGAGGGGCTTACTGCATGTATGAATTGTGGTGTGTGTACGGCTATTTGTCCGGCTGCGGAATTTTACAAATACGATCCCCGTCAGATATGCTCTCTTGTTCAGTCCAAAGACGAAGAAAAAATAGAGGAATTGTTGCGTAGCGAAACTATATGGTATTGCGGACAATGTATGTCGTGCAAAACCCGTTGTCCGCGTGGCAATGTGCCGGGGCTTGTTATTACGGTGCTGCGTAAGCTGTCGCAGGAGTTGGGGTATTTTACCGAAAGCGAGAAAGGACGCCAACAGTTTGCATTGAAACGTGTTGTAGGGCATAGTATTTTGCGCATAGGATATTGTGTACATCCCGATATTGTGGTTCCCGAAAAACATCCCGAACAAGGACCTATATGGAAGTGGTATATTGATAACATACAGGAAGTTACCGACCGCTTGGGGGCTAATTACCATCGTCGGGGGCCCGGAGCATTGCGTATTATAGCCGAAGATAATTTGGAGGAAATAAAAAAGATATTTGAGGTAACGGGTGGTACCGATTTGCAGAATGATATAGAAACTTTTTCGTTGCGAAAAGCTCGGGAGATGGGTTATACCGAGAAAAATATAGATAAGTACACCGATATGGTTTATACTGAAAATTCGGACGACCATCAAAAATAGTGAAAAATTATGTATGCCGGACGGCTTGGTTAAGCAAATCAAGAGTTCCGGCTTGATTATATTAAATGGAAGCAAAAAAAGATTACTGGAGAGAGTACCAGAAAGAAATAGCGGAAGACGATTACTTCTACGAAAGAAGTTGTATTCGTCAGTCGTTTTTCCCCGGTTCGGAAACTACTTTCCTTAAAATACTGAAAGATGAATTAGGAAAAAATATCGTTGACGACCCTAATACCCATACTTGTACCGGGATAGGTTATCACTCGGATATTGTTCCTTTTGATACTACACAAACCGTGTGTGCCCGTTTGTTTTCGTTGATGAACGACGCGGGATTGAAAAATTACGTTCCTTCGTGTGTAACTTCTTTCGGGCTGTTTACCGAAGTGGTAGAGACTTGGAAACACTTTCCGGAAGAACTGGAAAAGACCAAAGTAAACCTGGAAAGGGCTACAGGGCGGGAGTTTCAAATGCCTGATAATATAGCTCACCCCAGCGATATAGTTTACAAGTTCAGAAAAGAGCTGAAAGCCAAAATGAAATATCAGCTTGTAAACAAGCATACGGGCAAGCCCCTGAATGTGGTAGAGCACGTAGGATGTCATTATGGTAAAGTGTTTAAAGATAAGGCAGTTGGGGGAGCGGAGTTCACTCAGGTGCTTGCCGGAATGATACGCGAGTGGGGTGGAGAAGTGGTAGATTATCCTGAGCGCAGACATTGCTGCGGGTTTGGTTTCCGTAACTATCTGGTGCAGGCAAACCGTGGGTATTCTGTAGCCAATACAAAGAAGAAATTTGAATCGATGGAACCGTACAAGCCCGATTTTATTGTAGCTAACTGCCCCGGATGCGCCATGTTTATGGACAGGTGGCAATATACTATTGCCGAGATGGAAGGACGTACGTATGGAAATGAGGGGAGAGGGATTCCCGTGCTGACTTATGAAGAAATGGCAGGAATGCTGTTAGGGTATAACCCATGGGATATTGGCATGCAGGTGCATCAGGTACAGGTAGAGTCGCTCTTGGATAAGATAGGGATAGAATATGACCCTAATGATAAGTATGTGGGGAAATCGGGAAAACACCTTGGCGAACCCGAAAAACCGGAGAATCTGAAGGTGTAGCTTAGTACGCCTTTTTTCCAATGTATTGAGATGTTTTTGTGTGTAATGTGTTGACAGTCAGAATTTTGCATCACTTGAAGACTAAGGATATAACAAAAAAATATGTAGACCTTTTGTCACTTTTTTCAAAAGAAAATCAGATAAAAAATACAATAAATGAATCAAAATAAAAACAACGGGCAGCCATTTGAAAATTCCTCAGTGGGGAGTTCGGGTAAGGCTGCAAGTGTCGTCATAATAGGTGCCGGGCCTGCCGGAATCGAAGCAGCTTCGCAATTAGCTCAAAACGGTGTTCGGGTAACACTGCTCGAAAAGGACAAGGAACTTGGAGGGAATGTAAAAAACTGGGTTAAGCTGTTTCCCGACTTTACCGATGCTTCCGATATTCGCAAAGGGCTTTTTAGCAAATTGGAGAGTAAAGGAATAGATGTAAAAACAGGCGTTTCGGTTAATAAGCTATATGCAGAAGGAGGAAAGTGGATTGCTCGGAATGGTTCTGATGCAAAATATTCGGCCGATGCGGTTTTGCTGGCTACCGGATTTGAGCCGTTTGATGCGGGACGCAAAGAAGAATTGGGATATGGTATTTATGATAATATCATTACCTCGGTTGAGTTCGAAAAAATGACGAAAGACGGAAAAATACTGACTGCCGATGGTAAAGTACCTGAACGTATAGCTTTTTTGAATTGTGTAGGCTCGCGCGACGAGAAAGTGGGAAATAACTACTGTTCGCGTGTATGTTGCATTAATGCAGTGAAACAGGCTGTAGAATATAAGGAACTGGTGCCCGATGGGGATGTATATGTGTTCTATATGGATTTGCGTATGTCAGGACAATGTTATGAGGAATTGTACCGGAAATCGCAACAGGATTTCGATGTGAATTTCATACGTGGACGGATTTCCGAAGCGGCAGGTACTATAGATAGCCGTGTGCAAATAAAGTCGGAAGATACTCTGACGGGTTTACCATTGAAAATTACAGTCGATATGCTGGTATTGATGGTGGGTATGGAACCTTCACCAACAACAAAAAAATTATCAAGCCAAAATAATATCGAGGGCGAGTATGGGTTTGCCAAAGCATTCGGTTCGTTCCTGAATGATAATAAAACAGATAAAGCAGGGCTGTTTTTGGCAGGAACTTGTAAACGTCCGCTTACCATTCCCGAAACTATAGCCGATGCACGTGCCGCAGCAGGTGAGATAGTGGAGTACGTGAGGGGAAAGTAGAAAGTAGCGGAACTTTCGCCCGGAGTGGCAGGTTAATTCAGCCCAATGGCAAAGCGAAGCGTCGCCTTGGGTTAATAATTGTATCAAACGAGCGGGCTGAAAGCCCAAGTTAGAAGAAATGTCGATGGCACAGTCTTTATCGAAATTATATATACATGTTGTTTTTCATATAAAGACAGAATCTGTAAGAATACGAAAGGAAGATAAAAGTGATTTGTATGCATATATAGGTGCTATCATTAAAGATAAAGATTCCATTCCTATTTTAATAAATGGGACAGATGACCATCTTCATATATTGTGCGTGATGTCAAAGAATATAACTTTATCAAAATTAGTAGAAGAAATAAAAGGAAATAGTAGTCGTTGGATAAAAAGATTTAATTCGTATTATAAGGATTTTGCATGGCAGGGAGGATATGGTGGATTTTCGGTTAGTCCGTCTCTGCATGATAAAACAAAACGATATATTGAAAATCAGGAGGAACACCATAAAAAGATGACTTTTCGGGAAGAGTATTTGATGTTCTTAAAAGAATATGGTATTGAATATAATGAGCAGCATTTGTGGACGGATTAACCTGGGCTTTCAGCCCGCTTACTTTTTGTAATCAATAAACCCAAGGCGACGCTTCGCTTTGCCATTGGGCTGAATTAATAAGGGCTTTCAGCCCATGAAATTTCTGTTAATTTAAAAGCCTCTTTAAGGGGTTCGGGGTGATTTATGAACAAATTCGGATATAAAATATCAAAGCCAAGGATAATTGATTTGGATAAGGCTGATTTCAGCTTATATAAAAAACTGACGCGGCATGTACCGTCGCTAAAGCGTTGTATGATGTGTGGAGGTTGTACGGCAACTTGTTCTGTAAATAATCATACTGAATTTAATTTCAGGAAATGCCATTTAATGTTCAAACATGGGCAATTGGAAAATCTGCCTCGTGAATTGGATAAATGTATGCTTTGCGGAAAATGCATGCTGGTTTGTCCGCGTGGGGTAAATACACGTGCCGTGGTTCAGAATATGCGTATTTTACTGGGTAGTACATCATACGAAAGGAGGGTAAGCCATGCTGTTGGAAAGTAGCCGTACATTTATCGAATTTCTTCAGGACACTTCTCTTTTTATTACTGTAAAGAGTAGCTACTTTATATCGTTTGTAGTTCCGTTTTATCTGGGATGTTTATTCCTGTTTGGCGTGCTTATTTACAAGTATGTTCGCTGGATAAGGATGATAGACAAGAGCCAGCGGCGACTGATGTGGCGTAATATCTTCAGCCTGAAAGTGTTCAGCGCGATAAAAGAAACTTTCAGCGAGTCGTTATTCCATAGGAAGATATACAAGAAAAACCCGCTTTTGGGCTATATGCATATGAGCTTGGCTCTAGGCTGGTTTCTTATGATTGTTGTAGGTAAGATTGAAAGTTCGATATACAACCGTAGTTTGCTCGACGACCCTTCATTCGCTATTTTCTTCCGTTATTTTGTTCGGGATACCCATCTGTATTTCGGGCAGAATACACTTTCATTCATCATGGATTTTCTGCTGGTAGTTGTGTTGAGCGGTTTAGCTTTAGCCATTTTCAAGCGTTTCCGTTCACGTGCGTTGGGGATGAAGAAAACTACCAAGCAGACCACAATAGATAAAGTGGCGTTGACGGCTTTATGGTTTATTTTCCCGTTTCGCTTGCTTGCCGAGGGCGTAACTGCCGGTTTGGCCGATAATGGAAGTTTCCTCACACAGTCGGTAGGAAATTTATTTGTAGCTATGAATCTACCATTGGAGTATATTGAGTTACCCGTTTGGTGGGCGTATTCGTTGACACTATGTACTTTCTTTGCTTGTATGCCTTTCTCGCGCTATATGCATATTTTTACCGAGATAGTATTGATATTTTTGCGCAATCTGGGTGTGGAGCCTACCGAGAAATTCAATGGTTATTCGATGGTACAGTTGAATGCCTGTTCGCGTTGCGGTATATGTATTGATGCTTGTCAGTTGGGGTTTGCAGCCGGTGTCAACACTATTCAACCTGTTAATTTTGTAGCTGATACCCGTTACAGGAGGTTGACAGCCGAATCACTCAATAATTGCCTGATGTGCGACCGCTGTGTTGATGCATGTCCGGTAGGGGTGGAATCGACATTGATTCGCCAGCAGATACGCAATAAAACGTCTGAAGAAGGAAGGCTATATTATACTTACGACCGTGCCGAGAAAGCCACGAAGAAGTATAATGTGATTTATTTTGCAGGTTGTATGACACATCTTACCCCTGCTATCATAAAGTCTATGAAAAAAATCTTTGAAGAGGCTAATGAGCGTTACTGGTTTATGGACGAGGATAAGGGCTTGTGTTGTGGCCGTCCGTTGCGCCAGCAGGGATTTTTGCAGCAGGCAGATGAGTTGATGTTCCGTAATAAAGAATTGATTATTTCTTCCGGTATTAAGCTGTTGGTTACTTCGTGTCCTATATGTTATAAGACTTTCAAGAACGATTATATGCTGAAAGACATGGAGATAATGCATCACTCCGAATATATTGATTACCTGATTAAATACGGGCGGATAAAAGTGGATAAAGCGGATATCGACATTGTTTATCACGACCCCTGCGAGTTGGGGCGGGGATGTAATATATATGATGAGCCGCGGCGTGTGTTGCAATCGGTAGGAAACCTGAATAAACCTGAATTTGAGAACAATAAAGCCTATTGCTGTGGCAACACTTTAGGCAACACACTCCTTTCGTTGGATAAGCAGCAAATGGTGCGTGATAATGCTCTTGAGATGCTTACAAAATCTAATCCGGATGTGCTGGCAACTGCCTGTCCGCTTTGTAAAAAGACTTTTGCTAACGGCAATAAAGTAAAAGTGAAAGACATTGCTGAAATAGTAGCTGAGAATTTGGAAAAAAACACTACTTTTGACACCGGATTTTTTGATGAAAAGATAGAAACGAGGGGCGAAAAGTTGCTTGTGGATTAACTGCTGCAGAAAACATAGAGGTGTATTTAATATTTTGAAATAAAACTTATAATTAATCATTTATAATTAATCATTGTACTAATGGTAGATATTTTTGACAGGCTTAAAAAAGCTGAAGGCGATTTGGGTCAATACAGAAGTAAGTCGGATGGTTATTTCATGTTTCCTATTTTGGAAGGTGAAATTGGTCCTCATATGAAATTCAACGGAAAAGAAGTGCTGAACTGGAGTTTGAACAATTATCTTGGTTTAGCCAATCATCCGGAAGTACGCAAGGCTGATGCCGAAGGAGCTGCACAGTTTGGTATGGCAGCCCCAATGGGTGCGCGTATGATGTCGGGGCAAACCAAATGGCACATGGAGCTGGAGCAGAAGTTGGCTAAATTTGTAGGCCGTGAATCGGGTTATCTGGTTAACTTTGGCTATCAGGCAATGGTGTCAATCATCGACTCGTTGTTGACACGTAAAGATGTTGTTGTTTACGACTCTGAATCTCATGCTTGTATTCTGGATGGTCTTCGCCTGCATATCGGCAAGCGTTTTGTATATCAACACAACGATATGGACAGCCTTCGGAAGCAACTTGTACATGCTACTAAATTGGCAGAAGAGCAAGGCGGAGGTATATTGGTTATTACCGAAGGAGTTTTCGGTATGGCCGGTGACTTGGGTGCATTGGATAAAATTGTAGCGTTGAAAAAGGAATTTAAATTCCGTTTGTTGATTGACGATGCACACGGTTTCGGAACAATGGGGCCTACAGGAGCAGGAACTGACGAACATTTTGGTGTGCAAAAAGATGTGGATATCTACTTTGCTACTTTTGCCAAATCGATGGCAGGAATCGGTGCTTTTGTAGCGTCGGACACTCAGATAGTTGATTACCTTCGTTACAACATGCGTTCGCAAATCTTTGCCAAATCATTGCCAATGCCTATGGTTATCGGAGCGTTGAAACGTTTAGAACTGTTGCAAACCAAACCTGAATTGCGTGAAAACCTTTGGAGTATTGCTAACGCGCTGCAAGATGGGTTGCGTAAAGAAGGTTTCGACTTAGGAAATACAGAATCGCCTGTAACTCCTGTTTACCTGAACGGTAGTGTACCCGAAGGAACAAACGTTGTGATCGACCTGCGTGAGAATCATGGCATTTTCTGTTCTATCGTAGTATATCCGGTAGTACCAAAAGGTGTATTGATGCTTCGGGTTATCCCAACGGCAGTTCATACTATGGACGATGTAAACCGTACAATCGAGGTTTTCAAAAAAGTGAAAGCGAAACTCGATGCAGGCGAATACAAATCGGACGAAATGCAAAATATGAAACTAACCTGATAAACTTATTTAAATGTTTACGTGTTAGTTATGTAAATACAGACACAGAAGAAATAAGGAATGTGGCATCTGCTGCTTTTCTTATTTCTTCGTTTTTTACAAATAAGCGAAAAATGGTTTTTACTCGTTGGGTTCGATTCCCTCTTTCGCACAAATTTTAGAAATATAATTACTAAAAAAGCACTATCAATATCATGAGCAAGTACTACTTAAAATGTGTTCAGTGTGGATATATCACTCCTGACTTTAAAACATGGTTCTCTCAGAATCAAATTTGTCCTAAATGCGGTAGTAAACATTCTGAAGTTTGGTACAATACCGACTATAAGAAACTTGATGAATTGATAAAACACTATCCCGATAGTTTTTGGCATTATTTCGATTTTCTGCCGTTGGAGAGCGATAATAATATCGTTAGCCGACATGAGGGGGCTATTCCTATCGAACAATGGTCGTTCCTCGAAAAATATGCTCAGGAAAAATATGGATTGGACATTAAAGTATTTGCTTACCGCAACGACTTGAATGGTGGAACAGGAACGTTTAAAGACGTGGCTGCTTCGCTGGCTGCAAGCCTGTTCAGAGAGAATGGAGTGAAACAATACTGTGTGGCTTCTACAGGAAATACCGCTACTGCCTATGGTTTGTATCTTTCACTTGCAGATGTCAACGCATCTATTTTTATCCCGAATAATGCTCTGAAAGCATCCGAAGCAATGATAAGTGCTTACGGTCAGCAGGTGTTTCGTGTTAATGGCGATTATGCTAAAGCTAAGGCCGTTGCAGCCGAATATGCAAAGAAATACAACATACTTATTTCTACCGGAAACATTGACCCGATTAGGGTTGAGGCCAAGAAAACAATGATTTTTGAGTGGATGCGCCAACTGAAAGGAATGCCCGATGTATATATCCAAGCTGTAAGTGGAGGCACAGGGCCTATTGCTATGGATAAGGGCTTGCGCGAAGTATCGGCGGTGCATCCTGAACTGAAAATGCCCCGTATGCTGTTAGTGCAGCCCGACCAATGCGACCCTATGGTACAGGCTTGGGAAAAGGCTGAAAAGAATGGTTTCCCCGAAGGTTTCGAGAACGAATATCCAACTATAAAGAATCCTAAAACGTCTGTTCCCACTTTGGCTACGGGCGAGCCGGCAACTTATCCTATCGTTGCCAAACTGGTACGGAAAAGCAACGGAACTTTTGTACGTATGCGCGAAGATAAACTGCCCGATTATGGAAAATTGGTGGCTTTTGAACGTAAAATTATTTTAGGGCCTGCATCGGCAGTATGTATTGCGGGATTTTTCGAATCGCTGAAAAAGGGGCTGATTAAAAACGGAGAACGTGTGTTGCTTAATACAGGCGAAGGCGTGCGGCGTGCTCCCGATTATGTAAACGAAATGATTTATACCACTAAAAAAGTGGAGTGTGTAGACGACTGTAAACCGCACGATATGAATAATTACCGTGAAATGCTGTGGAATGCAATAGAGGATTAAAAATTTAACGATATGAAAAAGATAATCAGAGCCGTTTTATTTACCATCGTTATTTTCGCAGCGTTGTTTGCTGTGTTTTATGGATATTATGGTGGCTTCCGTAAAGTTCAATTTACTGTTGCCGAATTAGATTCTCAGTTGCTTACATACGAGGATGTAACAGGCGAATATTCCCAAACACCTCAGATAAGTAACCGGGTTTACAGCATACTGTTGAATGAATTTGGTGTAGAGACTTATAAAGGCTTTGGCATTTTCTACGATAACCCTCAGGATACCGAACAGAGTAAAATGCGCTCGGAAGTAGGTTGTATTTTAGACGGTATTTCGGATTCGCTTCTTATTTCACGTATCGAAACAAAACTGAAAGTAAAAACTCTTCCCGCAGGGCAATATATCGCTACTGATTTTCCCTTCAAAGGTAATATCTCTATCATGATGGGAATAATGAAAGTATATCCCGCTTTGAATAAATATAAAAAAGCGAATGGAATGTCTGATGCCCCAATTATAGAAATATACGACGTTCCTGCTAAAAAAATTACTTATTTACAGCAAGTAAAATAATTATTGAAATATGACATTCGCAAATAAAACCATATGGATAACAGGTTCCTCGTCGGGAATAGGAGAGGCTTGTGCTTACCTGTTTGCAAAAGAAGGAGCAAACCTGATTCTTACAGCATTGGAAGCCGATTTGTTGGCCAAAGTGCAGCAGAAATGTATTTCCCTTGGTGGAAAGTGTGAAATACTACCTTATGATTTGTCCGATTTGGATGGTATTCCGGCGCTTGTTGAAAAGGCGTTGGGCTTTTTCGGACGGGTAGATGTGATGTATAACAATGCCGGAATCAGCCAGCGGGCTAAGGCTGGTGATGCCTTGTTCGAGGTTGACCGGAAAATAATGGATGTCAACTTTTTTGCTCCGGTTAAAATAACCAAGTTGCTTCTGCCCGAAATGATAAAAAACGGTGGAGGAACTTTTGTAACCACTACCAGTATTTCGGGACGTTTTGGTTTCCCATTGCGCTCCGCTTATTGCTCATCCAAGCATGCTTTATATGGTTTTTTCGAAACCGTGCATGCGGAGTATTACGACCAGAATATCCGTTGCGTACTTGTTTGCCCCGGTCGTGTGCAAACCAATATATCCTTTTATGCACTTGAAAACGACGGTAAGCAGCACGGAAAAATGGATGCCGGACAAGCCGGAGGAATCACGGTGGATAAAGCTGCAAAGAAAATAGTGAAAGCCATCAGGAAACAGAAGCCGGAAGTATTAGTGGGCAGTAAGGAGTTGTTGATGGTATATTTCAAACGTTTTGTTCCCGCATTGAACAGGAAATTAGTAAGAAAAATAAAACCGGAATAGTTTTACTGCCTGAATATCTGAATTTTGATAAATTTAATATATATGAAAGACAAACTGTTACTGATTAGTGTGTTTTTATTTATTGGCTTATGTTATCTTAAGGCAAATGTATCTAGTTCAAAAGATTCGGGAATTATGGTTTATCTCAGCGACCTGAACTGGGAAACAGCTAAAGTGGGGTATGATTCCCCTCAGCGAGATAAGGGATTGGAGGGGCTTCTTTTAAAGCTGCGCATGGAAGGAGGAGAAACCCGCACGTTTGAAAAAGGTATTTGCGCGCATGCGGCTTCCGAAATAGTATATAATGTGGAAGCGCTTGAACCTACAAAATTTCAGGCATATATTGGTGTTAATTATGGCAAAGGAGGTACTTGTGGTTTTGTGTTGAAGGCAGACAATGCTGTTCTTTATCAAAGTGAAGTTTTGTCGGAATCCGGTATCGGCAAATATATTGATATAAATATCCCTGCTAATACCAAGAAACTTATTTTACAAACCACCGACGGAGGCGACGGCAATAGCAACGACCATAGTATATGGGCTGATGCAAAACTGATATTGGCTCCCGATGTACATCTGCCTGTATACTCTTTAAATTATTCTATTCTTCCAGCCCTGTTAAATGTCGGAGAAAATGCAGCCTCCAAAGTGTATGCATATTTAGTTGATAACTCGTCGGTAGAGTTGAATGCCGGTAATTCTACCTTGAATTTTACCAGCAGTAATACTGCCGTGGCTCAAGTGGACAATCAAGGTAATATTACTGCGGTAGCGGCAGGAAATGCTACTATTACCTGTCAGGCAATTTATAATGAAAATCCTTATACAGTTTCGGCAACTTGTATTGTCGGCAATGGTAATAATACCAGTTCATGGGTACTGAGCTCTCCTGACAATAAATTGAATGTAGGGTTTGCCCTTGATACCGAAGGGAGTCTCGGATATGTTGTTTATCAGGATGGAAAAATCGTTGTCGATAACTCCTCTTTAGGATTGGTTACCGATTTAGGAAATTTTACTACTGGGCTTGCTTTTGACAAGGTGGATAAGGAGTTAATCACGGATAACTATGATTTGACAGGAGCTAAAACTTCGCATGTGGAGTCGCAAGCTAATGAAATAACACTGTCTTTTAATAAAGATACGGCAGTTTTCAAAGTTATTGCAAGAGCATACAATGATGGTTTTGCATTCCGTTATGGAGTGGAGATGAAAGATGGAAGTAACAAGTCTTTGAAAATATCGGCAGAAAAAACTACCTGGCAACTGCCCGCCGGCTCGGTATCGCAGGCAATGTCCTATATTAACCATCATGAAGCAGTTGCTTACGAAAAGCAAATCAAGGACTTAAGTGGTGATTATATGATGCCGTTTTTATATCAGACCGTGGAGGATGTGTGGGTTTTGATGTCGGAGGCTGCCTTGTCTACGGAGTATTGCGGGGCTCAGATAAAAGGGCAAACCAATGGAGAATTAAATATTGTTTTTTCGCAAGAGCAAAGCGGGGATGTTTCCACGGTAACTTCCTTTGTTTCCCCGTGGCGTTTTGCGGTAGTGGGCACTCCCAAAACAATAGTAGAAAATACTATGCCGGAAAACTTAAGTCCGGCAGTGGATGAGGAGGCATTTGCTGATGGTACGGATTGGATAAAACCGGGAGTTACGGCTTGGACTTGGTTGAACAGAGAAAGCACAGACAACCTTGATACGTATAAAAAATATGTAGATATGGCTTCGGAAATGGGTTGGGAGTATTTATTGCTGGATGAAGGATGGCAGCCAAAAGTAGACCAGAACGGATATGTTTATTACGGATATTTCGATTGGACTGAGGAGTTGATAAAATATGCTAATGAGAAAGGAGTTGGTCTGTTAGTATGGGCTAATAATATTGACTTGAATACAGATGCTAAACGGACGAAATCATTTTCGGAATGGGAACAAATGGGTTTTAAAGGTGTGAAGCCTGACTTTTTTAATTCTCAATCTCAATCTCAGATGAAGTTTTATGATGCGCTGATGAAAGGAACGGCAAAACACAAACTTCTGCTGAATCCGCACGGAGCAAATAAAACGACAGGTGAAAGAAGGACTTATCCGAATACATTAACCCGCGAGGGTGTTTTTGGCGCAGAGCAGGATTTATTTAAACCGGCTGAAATGAGCGCACGCTGGAACTGTATGCTGCCCTTTACCAGAAATGCTGTAGGCCCGGCTGATTTTACCCCGATGCTCTCTTACCGGGTAAGTGGCAACCGCCGGAATTATACAGTATCTCATATGGCAGCAATGGCTATTGTTTATGAAAGCGGTATTCAATGCTTGGCAGACCGTACTGAAGTATATTTGGGCTCTCCTGCCCGAAGCCTTCTTGCGCAATTGCCTGCCGCATGGGATGAAACTATACTTTTGGAGGGAATACCGGGAGAATATGTAAATATAGCAAGACGAAGCGGTGAGGATTGGTATATTGGCATTATGTGTGATACGCAACGGACTGCTCAGGTAAATTTAGACTTTTTGGATGAGGGGACTTATTATGCATATATTTATAAAGATGGTGAGTCATATGACGATATTGCAACGGATATTAAAGAAGTTACAAAAGCAAGTTCCTTTACTATCCCTTTGGCAAAAACGGGAGGAGCCAGTATAAAAATATCCAAACAAGCGCCTGCGGAACCGACAAGCATTTTGTTACAAGAGGAAAAGTTAACGTTGGGAATAGGGGAATCCTATACTTTATCTCCGATGGTTCGTCCCGTCAATGCCTATTACAACCAAGTGAAGTGGAGTTCTTCAGATGAGTCTGTTGCTCTGATTACAGCTGGTGTGTTAAATACAAAGAAAGCGGGTGAAACTATTATTACTGTTTCCACAGGTTCCAACAATCAAGTAAGCACTACTTGTAAAGTAACGGTACTGGAAGATGCTTACCGCTTAACAGATAAGTGGGAGATTATCCGAAATACAAAGGAAAACTGGGAAATTGAGTCAGAAAATTCTGTAAGTATTATTACTGCGCCGGGAGAGCTTTATCCCGGTACTGAGAATGCTGAAAATATTTTTTTAACAACTGCCGAAGATAAGGATTTTACTTTTACTGTTAAACTGAGTTTCAGTCCGCAGCAGGATTATCTGTCAGCTGGATTGATAGTTTATTTAGATGACAGCAAAATATTTGGCGCGTATAGAAGATACCATTCGGGTTATAATGGAAATATTTTAGCTACTGTTTCACAAAACGGAAGCACTTTTAGTGAACAAGATTTTGCTGACCCTGCAGTAGATGTTCCTGTTTATCTGAAGATAAATAAAAAAGGGACTTTGTTTACCGCTTTTTACAGTTTGGAAGGAGAAACCTGGATACAAATAAAAAATGCAGTTACAAATTCGGCTCTCGGAAGTACACAGACTTTGAAAATCGGCTTATATGCTGTTAGCGGAAATGGAAAATCAGGGAAAACACCAGCTGTATTTTCAGACTTTAAATATAGTAAAGATGGACAAAACTTTACTTTAATTCCGTTTGCAGGAGCTACTAAAGATAAAATAATCAATACTCCCGACAAAAACCGGATAGTTTTTGTAGAGGGTAAAAATGCACATATTAAAGATGTAAACGGTGGAAAAGCGTCTGTTTATACAATAGGTGGTCAAATGGTATGTTCAAATCAAATCCCTTTTTCCTGCCAATTACTATCTGGTGTGTATGTAGTCTCAGTTCTTTATCCGACAGGAGATACTAAGACGGAAAAATTTTTGATAGAATAAAAGATATATTGAAATGGAAAAGTATATAATCAGCGGAATTCAGCAAATAGGTATCGGAGTAACAGATTTGGTTACTGCATGGAAATATTACATTGAGTTATTTAATATGGATGTAAAGATACTGGATGATAATAATGTAGCGGATATAATGGCACCTTACATGGGAGGAAAACCCCGTCAGAAACGTGCTGTTATCGCAATTAATATGCAGGGTGGTGGTGGATTCGAAATTTGGAACCATCAGCAGCATAAACCGAAGAAAGCTGATTTCGAACTTCAGTTTGGTGATTTAGGTTGCTTTGCAGCTAAAATAAAAAGCCGCGATGTAAAGCAAAGTTTTGAAGAATTTTCAAAAAAGAATGTAAAGGTCTTGGGCAGCCTGTCGAAATCTATTGATGGAAAAGAGACTTTTTTTATCGAAGATATTTACGGGAATACCTTTCAGATAGTTGAAGATAAATATCTTTTTCGCGATGAGCAGCGTTCTACAGGAGGCCCTGTAGGGGCTATTGTAGGTTGCTCCGATATTGATAAGACACTTGTACTTTACCGTGATATTTTAGGGTATGACAAAGTGCTTGCCGACGAAACAGGCGTTTTCAATGATCTTGCAGGTTTGCCTTCGGGCGATAAAAAATATCGCCGTGTATTGCTCACAGAATCGAAACCCCGTAAAGGAGGCTTTAGCCATTTGTTCGGACAGTCGTATGTCGAACTGGTACAGGCATTAGACCGCACGCCTCGTAAAATATACGAAGGCCGTTATTGGGGCGATCCGGGATTTATCCAGATATGTTTTGATGTGCGTAATATGCGTGCTTTGGAGAAAAAATGTGAAAGTCTTGGCTTCCCCTTCACAGCCGATAGCGCAGTTAAGCAAAAAAGCGATGCCGAATCGTTCGAGATGGGAGATGCAGCCGGACATTTCACTTACATTGAAGACCCTGACGGATATCTGATTGAGTTTGTAGAAACGCATAAAATTCCAATCATGAAAAAACTTGGGTTGTACCTGAACCTTCGCAAACGTGATGTGGAAAAACCATTACCCGATTGGATTTTGAAGATGCTTCGTTTTATGAGAATGAAGCCGGAGGATGTAAAATAAGATATAGATAGTTTAAAACAATAAAAGCTGCGAATTTTCGCAGCTTTTATTGTTTTATAAAGATAGATAGTCAATTAGCAATCTTCTGTTGCCTTTTCCAGTCTTTTCATCATAGAGAACATGAATACGGCTGAAATCAGGCAAAGTACAACTAATACACTCCAAATCATCCATAGTTGCATTCCTGAGCCCCATATTTTTGCAATTACACTTGTGAGGTAGTTTCCGATTGCGGTGGCCACAAACCAAAGTCCCATCATAGCGCCTTTATATTTTGGAGGTGCTACCTTTGTTACAAATGAAATACCCATTGGGCTAAGAAGTAATTCGGCAAATGTAAGAACCAGATATGTGCTAATGAGCCAGTTTGGAGAAACTAAAGTATCGCTTACACCTCCCACTTTTTCCAATTCCAGAGGACTTGCCAGCCCGTTGGATGCGCAAACCAAAATTAAGAACCCGAAAGCGGCGATAACCATTCCAAGCCCGATTTTTCGCGGTGTGGAAGGCTCTTTTCCTCTTTTGGCAAGCATGGAGAAAAGCGACATGGAAAATGGTGTAAGTACTACTACAAAGAAAGGATTAAATTGCTGGAATATCTGTGGAAGTATAGGTATAACCGTATCCATCCCGATATAACGCACAATAAGACCTGCAACAGCTACAACAGCAATTGCGCCGGATATGATTTTTGAACGTCTGGACTCGGATTGGAAAACACTAAATGCTCCGTATACAGCTATCGCCACTAATACAAGATTGAATATATCGAATCCGATACGGGTAAAGCCGTCTGCATATCCGGCGGTATAGTCTCTGGCAAATGTAGTCATTGTAGAGCCGTTTTGGTGGAATGACATCCAGAAGAAGATAACAACAAGGAATACAAGTATCAATGCCGTAATACGGGATTTTGTTTGTGCAGGTGTCAATTCTACAACTTTTTCGCCTGATGCGGCTTGTTTAGCAGCCAGCTGTTTTGAGTTGTAATCGGCATGTTTGAAAGAGTTCCGGAACACTACGTAAATAATCATTGAAATAATCAACGATATACATGCCACACCAAAACCATAGTTGTAAGCTCCCGAAAGTGACTCAATATATTGCGATGAAAAAGCTCCTAAATCCATAGCTCCGGCTCCTTGCTCTATAGCTAAGTTTTTCAATACTTCGGCTCCTTCGGGTTTTATTGTACCGTCGAGGAATTGATGTGCAAGTGATGGTATCTGAGCACTGTAAGAGAATCCTCCTTTTGCAAGAAAATAGTTTGTTACTTTAGTAGCGGCAGTAGGGGCAAACATAGCACCTACGTTAATAGCCATGTAGAATATACTGAAAGCATTGTCGCGCTTTGCTTTATGTTCGGGCGCATCGTACAGGTTGCCTACTAATACCTGAAGGTTTCCTTTGAATAAGCCTGTACCTATTGCAATGCAGAATAATGCTGCATACATAGCAATGAGGGCAAGAGATTTTTCTTGTACGGGGAAAGCTAAACATAAATAGCCAACGAACATAATAATAATTCCGATTGTGACCATTTTTCCATAACCGAATTTGTCAGCCAGAATACCTCCTACAAGTGGCATGAAGTAAACTAAAGCAAGAAATATCCCGTATACTTGCCCGGCTTGGTCTACGTTGAATCCGAACTTTGCTTGCAGGAAGAGTACGAAAATCGCCAGCATGGTATAATACCCGAAACGTTCTCCGGTATTAGCCAGTGCCAACGCATACAATCCTTTTGGATGATTTTTAAACATAAAATTTAATTTAATTGATTAATATGATTTTGATGTATTTTTTATTTTGCAGCTACAAATATAGTATTTATCACACGAAAAATAAATATGCTATACAATACATTTCGGGTTTTCATTCTTCCGGTTTCATTATCACTCCTTTATTTTTGCGGCCGTCTACCTTTATTACTATTGGTTTCTTGAATTGGACATGGCGCACGTATTCCGATTCGTAAACGGCTGGCTGCGAGTTGAGAAACTCTGTATCATAACTTCCATCGTTAATAAAGGGGTTGATGGTAAAGTATGAAACGCCAAACGAAGTCAGGTTCTGAAAAAAATGCGTTCCCTGACTTGGGTCGATACGGTAATTGGATAAGCCCGACTCGACAATGACGCGGGCATTGCTTATATGAGGCCATTTTACGGGAATACCAAGCCATACATCACTTGAGCCCCATCGGCCCGGCCCTACCAATACGTAATGCTTGTTTTCGGCTACCATCTTCTTGTTCAGTTTTTCGATGTCGTACATTATCAACTGGTTTTTGGACGCGCTGAATGCTTCCGGTTTTACGTATACTACATCGTAAACGTCATTTGTAATACCATGTCCTAAAGCGTTGTTGCATGATATGATGGTATCTTTGTCGGGGATAGAGCCAATATCCTCCGCGATAACTTCCTTACTATCTACAATAGGACGAATCTGCAGGAGGTAAAAAGTGTGCATTTTTTGAGGTGAATAGTCGAGATTAACGGCAAATTCTATTTCTATCGCACGTCCCATTTCTATCTGTGATATATTCAAAATCTCCTTTAATATATCCGCAAGAGGAAAAACGTTGTGTTGCAGTATGTTGGCAAATGTGATAACCTTGCGCCCTTCGTCGTACAAGCCATCGTATATAACCATGTCCTGAACGTTGAAAGTAGAGGCTATGTATCTCAATGTTCCGTCTTTAAAGGCATCTTGTACATTAATTTTCAGCAGGTTGAATCCGTCGTCTACTTGAGGCACAAAGTTCATCCGGCTCAGGTCCAGTGCATTAAAGTATGTTTGTGTCTCACGCAGTGCAAAGTCCAGAGTGCTTGTTTGCAGTATATTGTGGGGGTGCGCGGGCGAAAAACGAAGCGTAGTTCCTCCATCTACTATATATTTACCCAATCCCATAGCTATGTTTGCTATACCGTCTTCGGGTTTTTCGGAGCCGATAGGGTAGTAGTTCAGTGAGCGTGCCACGCCTGAGAATGAAGGGTAAAACCTGTTTTCGTAAGCATTGCCGCAGATTTCCTGAAGCACTATTGCCATTTTTTCCTCATCAATCACATTCTTAGTTGCAGTCATATAGGCTTTGCTGTCTGCAAAAAATACTGATGCATATACTGCTTTGATGGCTTCCGTTACCATCATAAGCGTATGTGTGCGGCTTACAGGGTTATAAGGAACCATATAGGTGGAATATATCCCTGCAAACGGCTGATAGTGAGAGTCTTCAAGTAGGCTTGATGAACGAACGGCAATAGGCGATTTCACAGCACCGAGAAATACAAATATATCGGCTATCAAGTCTTTAGGAAGGCGTGCTTTCAGAAAATACTTCAATATCTCTTCGTCCGGCAGGTCGGATAATGCTACCGGATAGAGTTGGTTTATTTCCATAAATTCGGTAAAGTTATCGGTACAGATAACTACCGTTTTTGGGATGGTAACCTGTGAGTTTTCAAATTCCTCGAATTTTTCTTCGTTACGTTTTATCATGGCATCGATGAATGCCAGTCCACGCCCTTTGCCTCCGAGCGAGCCATCGCCTATGCGGGCAAAGTTGGAGTATTTATCGAAGCGGTCGCGCTGGAAAACGGCAACAATTCCTCTGTTTTTTATTTTCCGGTACTGAACAATGGCATCGAGAATAACTTCCCTGACATTGTTCATATCTACTTTACCATCAGCCGGAACGGTAATGTCTTTCAGAAACTCGGCCAATGGAAACATGGCACGCGAGTAGAGCCACCGTGATATATCGTTGCGCGAAACGTGGTAAAGAAGGCTTTCGTCGCTTATGTTGTATATGTTTTCCTGCAGGCTGCGGAGGTTGCGTATCCGTATTTCAGGTTCTTTTGTGTGTGGGTTTACGAATACAAAATCGCCGAATCCGAAATTGGACGATATTTTATCCCGTATTTCGTTTTGCAGGTTTTTCGATGTTTTACTTACAAAAGCCGCCCTTAGCTGGTCGGCAGCCTCGTGGTTCTCTTCTTCGGTCGATTGTATTATAAGCGGGATATATTTGTCTACGCTGCGTATTTCCCTGCAAAGTTCAATTCCGGCTTTTTTATCTTTTACACCGTTGTGTGGAAAACTCACGTCGGTAATAATGCCCAGCATATTGTTCTTGTACTCTCCATATATACTCATGGCTTCTTCGTACGAGCGGGCAAGGAGAATTTTAGGACGTCCACGCATCCTGAGCATCTGTTCGTGCTCATTCAGTGCTTCTGTCATGAACGACCGCGATTGGGTAAAGACGTACTTATACAACCGGGGAACAAGCGACGAGTAAAAATGAATGGAATCTTCTACAAGCATAATAACCTGTACGCCTACCGATTCTACATCTTCTTTCACATTCATCTTATCCTCGATAAGTTTAATGATTGCGAGAAGGATATCGGCATTGCCCAGCCAGCTGAAAACGTAATCAATAGCGCTTAAATCTTCGTTTGCAATACGCATCGATACCGATTTGGAGAAGGGGGTAAGTACAACGATAGGAATGTCGGGGTAATCTTTTTTCACCTGCTTTGCCCATTCAAAGGGGTTGATACTATCTCCGCTGGGCATCGAAATGATTAGCTCAAACTTGTGTTCGCGTAGCTGTTCGTTTGCTTCCTCTTCGGTCGATACGAGCGTAAAGCGTGGTGCGTAACGCAGGTTTAACGCCGTGTATTCTTTGAAAATCTGTTCGTCGATACGTCCGTCTTCCTCCAATGCGAAAGCATCGTATTTACTGGCATACAATAATACGTTATAAATACGGTGCCTCATCAGGTCGGCAAACGAGGTGTCTTTAAAATAAAGTTTTTTTATGCTTTGGGTATTCATATTTGTATGTGCGTTAGAATCAAGAGTCAAGATTTCCTGCTTTTCAAGCAGGACACGGACTACAATTTCCGACACGTCGGAATGTAGCATCCGCGCCAGCAGATGGTAAGCCCTATTCTGTATAGTGGCTTCAACTCGGCTTAACTTCGCCTAACTTTTTTTACTTCTTCTTAGTCCTATTTCTTCTTTCCGTACATGCTTTCCCACCATTCATCGTCTTCTTTCAGCCACTTGCCGAACCATGCCATGATGGAATCGAACCACTCAATTCTCCTTTTATAGTTGGCTACTCCGTGGTTTTCGTCCTTCACTTGTATAAATTCTACGGGTTTCCCCAATATTTTCAGTGCTGCAAACATCTGGATGCTTTCGCCGGGAGGGACATTGGTGTCTACTGTGCCGTGTGTCAGGAGTATAGGGGTGTTTATTTTATCGGCATTAAACAGCGGGCTTTGGTTTACATATAGCTCATGGTTGTTCCACGGATAGCTAAAGGCACTTGCTGCCGAGCTATATCCATATCCCCAATAGCCTTCGCCCCAATAGCTGCTAATGGAGCTTATTCCGGCATGAGATACGGCTGCTGCGAACATATCTGTTTGTGTTTGTAGGTACATGGTCATAAATCCGCCATACGATGCTCCTATACAGCCTATTTTGCTACCGTTTACATAAGGGTGTTCGGACACAAATTTCCGGGTTCCTTCTATGATGTCTTCGGCTGTACGTTTTCCCCATGCGTTGACGTGCATTGCCGCAAATTTCTGACCAAAACCAATAGTGCCGCTTGGTTGCACTACATATACTACATATCCTTGCGATGCATATACATGACCGGGATATGAACTTTCAAAGTTTCTGGCTGTGGGGGTAGTACCTCCGTAATAATAAACTATAAGAGGATATTTTTTTGAAGAATCGAAATTTGGCGGCAGGTAATATCTTCCGTATATTTCCACATCATCTGAATTTGTAAAGTTCCAATCGTTTACTTCTCCTAATTCTATATTATCCAAACGTTCTTTATATGGGTCGGCAATTAATGTGGATTTTTTCTTTTTCAAATCATATATATATGCTTTGGTAGAGTTCGACAGGCTTACCCCATGATAAGTGGCCACATTGGAGTTTACACCTAAGCTAAAATTGCGTACTACTTCTTCGTCGAGAGGCAGTTTGGTGAATGTTTTGTTGGAGGCATTGTATGTGTATATATTTTCAAAGTCCTTGTCTACGGTACGGAAATAAATAAGGTTGTCTTTTTTATTCCAAACCGCGCTGCTGATGCTTGGGTCGAAGTTTTTAGTAATAGGGTCTATTTGTTTCGAAGCTAAATCCATGATGAACGAAGAGGTGTTGTAGGTGTTTGAAATCTGCTCTTCGCTAAGGTTAAGCCCGATGCCTCCGAAAGCATCGCCACTGCCGGTTATTAATATTTTCTTTCCGTCGGGCGCGAATCTGGCTTGCGATGCAAAAGGGTCTTGATACCATAATGTATCTATTGTCATTGTATTTATATCCAACAGCATCATGGATGATTTGCTGAACGGACGCTCGGTTATGGTTTCTTCTGATATAGCGAACAGTATTTTCTTCGAGTCGGGGCTGATGTCATTCAGCCATGTGCTGGTCGACCCAAATGTAAGTTGTTGACTTAGTCCCGATGTAAGGTCGTATCTGCAAATAAACCATCGGTTGTTGTATCCTCCGGTACGTGCTTTTGGCGATGGCAAGAGGGTAAGGTCGCCTTTTTGTTCTTCGCCACTGTCTTGTTTAGTATAAAAAAATGATTTCTCATCAGGCGAAAAACGGATATTTACATTCGGAATGTTTTTGGCCAGTACGCTTTCTTTCATACTTTGCGGGTCGATAGTGATTAAGTCTCGTCCGGTCAGGGTAGTTGCTACGTAATACAGTTTTTCGCTTTCGGGCATCCAGTTAAGCTGCCTTTTTTGCCCGTTCATATCAATAATTGTGCTATTGCCTGTTTTTATGTTATACAATTCGGTGCTCGATTCGCTTTTTTCACCAAACGATTCACGGTACCATATAAGTATATAATTTCCATTGGGCGACACCCGTGATGATGTTACTCTTTTCCCTAACATCATATCTTTAAAATTGATGATACGTTTGTCGGTAAATGTGGTTTGGTAATTGGTCAGAGAATCTTTGTTCTCGTTTTCAATGCTTACTTTCAGGGCTGGTGCTACAGAATCCGTTGCATTTGCCAGTAGTTTTATTACTACCCGTTTGTTTTCGGGATAAGCCGTGAATTTAGTAGTGACGTTGTTTTTATCGTCCAGTTTGTTTTCTTTAGTGGTTTTCGACTTTTCCAGTTTATCATCTATATATACTTCAAGCATGTTGGGACTTGTCACTTTTAGCGTTCCCTTAGCATAGCGGTCGGCATTTATATAGAAAGAAAATAATTGGAATGTTGTATTATCGTTTGCCGGAACGGTTGGATAAAAATATCCGGCTGTGTCAGCTTGTAATTGTATGCTGAAATTGTTTTGGGAAGGAATGGTAAGCGGCATTTTCAGCAAGTCTTTTTCTGTGAATTTCTCGCCTTTCAGGTTAGTGCTGTCCACTTCTAAAGGCAGGTTTATAGTTACCGGAGGTATTGCCGATATTTCCGGCAGGTTTTGTTTCTTTTGCGAATAGATGTTGAATATCGTTGCGAAACAACAAATAAGGATAAGTGAACTGTTTTTCATGAGATATATTGTTTTATTAATAGATATATGTTTTCGAAAAAAATTTATCAAAAATACATCAAAATGTTTGATTATGACAAATAAAAAATATAAACTTGCAATATGAACTATTTGTTAGTTTTATGATGTAGATACGTCTTGTTTGTGCTGTTTTTAACAGTAATTAGTTGCTTTTGTTTGATTTATATATCATTTTGATATTTTTAGATGCTTGATTCTTCTAATTTTTAATAATAAATACCATGAATATTGATAAATTAATGCAATCGCTCGAAGCCAAGCATTCCGGCGAATATGAATACCTGCAAGCAGTACGCGAAGTTCTTACTACTATTGAAGAGGAATATAATAAACATCCTGAGTTTGAGGCGGCAAAAATAGCAGAACGCTTGGTGGAGCCCGACCGTATTTTTACTTTTAAAGTGCCTTGGGTGGATGATAGAGGAGAGGTACAGGTAAATCTGGGTTACCGTGTTCAGTTTAACAATGCTATTGGCCCTTATAAGGGCGGTTTGCGTTTTCACTCTTCTGTAAATCTTTCCATATTGAAATTCCTTGGTTTCGAACAGATATTCAAAAATGCACTTACTACCTTGCCAATGGGTGGGGCAAAAGGAGGCTCGGACTTTAATCCACGTGGAAAATCGTCGGCCGAAGTCATGCGTTTTTGTCAGGCTTATATGGTGGAACTGTGGCGGCACATAGGTCCTGAAACGGATGTTCCGGCAGGCGATATAGGTGTAGGGGCACGCGAGGTTGGATACCTGTATGGTATGTACCGCAAATTGGCTCGCGAAAACACGGGAGTGCTTACCGGAAAAAATCTGGAGTTCGGAGGCTCATTAATTCGTCCGGAGGCAACGGGATTTGGCGGGTTGTATTTTGTGAAGCAAATGCTTGAAACTGCCGGAATGGATATTGCCGGAAAAACAATTGCCATTTCCGGATTCGGTAACGTGGCATGGGGAGCAGCCCTGAAAGCTACCGAGATGGGGGCTAAAGTGGTAACTATTTCGGGACCTGACGGGTATGTATATGACGAAAGTGGTATTTCGGGTGAGAAGATTGACTATATGCTCGAACTCCGTGCAAGCTGCAATGATGTTGTACAGCCTTATGCTGAACGATATAATGTGCCGTTTTATGCAGGCAAGCGTCCTTGGGAGGTTAAAGTGGATATAGCTTTGCCATGTGCTACCCAGAACGAACTGAATGAAGTGGATGCAAAATTATTGATAGAGAATGGTGTAATTTGCGTGGGAGAAATTTCAAATATGGGGTGCACGCCAGAGGCTATTGAATCGTTTTTGCAGCACAAGGTTATGTACGGGCCGGGTAAGGCTGTGAATGCCGGTGGAGTGGCTACCTCTGGTCTGGAAATGACACAGAATGCAATGCATATTAGCTGGACAGCTGAAGAGGTAGATGATAAGTTGCGCCAGATTATGGGTGCAATACACGAACAATGCGTAAAGTATGGCCGCGAAGCCGATGGGTATATCAACTATATGAAAGGGGCTAATATAGCCGGATTTTTGAAGGTAGCCAAGGCCATGTTGGCGCAAGGTGTTTTATGAAAAATATCGTAGAATAAGAGAAAAAATAATTATCTTTGTAAGCCTTTGGATAAATAATTTCAAAGGCTTTTTTTAATACAAATCATAAAAATAAGAATTGATATATTATGCATAATTGGTTTGAGTGCAAAGTAAAGTACGAAAAAAGTGCCGGCGACGGTAAAATTGTTAGTGTGAGTGAAAATTACTTGGTCGATGCATTGTCGTTTACTGAGGCCGAAGCTCGTATTATCAAAGAAATGAAGCCTTTTATTAGCGGGGAGTTCACTGTGTCGAATATTAAGCGTGCCCGTATCAGCGAGTTGTTTCCGAATGAAAACGGGGATAAATGGTATCGTTGCAAGGTGTTTTTTGTATCGTTGGACGAGGAAAAAGGAGTGGAAAAGCGTACCGGCGTGGCAATGATGGTGCAGGCATCGAATGTAAAAGAGGCTTGGGATGGATTGCAGGAGGGTATGAAAGGCTCGCTTGCCGACTACGAAGTGGCTTCGATAACAGAAACTCTGATTATGGATGTGTACACTTATGATTCGGAAACTTCTACCGAACTTCAGAATTAAATTAATTATAGGTAATTTAATTTATAATTCTGGGATGGGTGAAATCCCCCGCCTTTAGGCGGAGAATTTATATATTTGTAAAAATATAATTTTTATGCAAACATAT
>NZ_QVMH01000029.1:20796-23681 GCF_010501035.1 Paludibacter sp. 221 | reverse complement strand
GACTTTTAGTCCGTTATATAACCCACCGCCTCTTTAGGCGTGTGGTAATTTAGTTGCAATATATCATGTCGGTGTGTGCTAACATACAGCGTGTAAGGCAAAACATCCCTTCTCATGTACAGTTGGTTTGTGTGTCCAAATTTCATCCGAATGATGCTGTTTTGGAAGCATACAACTGTGGTGAGCGTGTGTTTGGCGAAAGCAAGGTACAGGAGTTGGTAGGTAAGTACGAAAGCCTGCCCAAGGATATTTTGTGGCATTTTATAGGTCATTTGCAAACCAATAAGGTGAAATATATCGTTCCCTTTGTTGAGCTGATACATGGTGTCGATTCGGTTAAGCTATTGGCAGAGATAGATAAACAAGCTGCAAAGGTAGGGCGCATCGTAAATTGCTTACTGCAAGTACATATAGCACAGGAAGAAACTAAGTTTGGATTTGATGAGCGTGAATTGTACGAACTGTTTGAAAAAGGTTTGCTGAAAGAATGTCCTAATGTGTCAGTTTGCGGCCTGATGGGAATGGCTACTTTTACAGACAATGGAGAGCAGGTAAGAGCCGAGTTTAAAACTCTGAAAACTTTGTTTGATAAGTTAAAGAGAGACTTTTTTACAGATAAAAATGATTTCTCCACCCTTTCGATGGGTATGTCTGACGATTACCCAATAGCAATAGAGGAGGGTAGTACTCTGGTACGTATCGGGACTACTATTTTTGGGATGAGAGAATACTGATTTTACTCTGAGTGCAAATTACGCAAATATTGAACTCTTGCGTAATCTGCACTGCTTGTATCCTTTTATAGTACCAATATCGTTATATTCCTAATGCTTTTGTTTTACTGGTGGTATTGTTCTGTTTTTGACCTTTAGAGGTCTTTATTAGCTTGATAATCTTTCCTTTCCAAGCTGGAAGATATACTTTGAATACTTCGGCTGAACTTAATGTTATATCGGGCAGTTCTTCTTTTTCGTCAAGTAAGTTTACACACTTATAGTTTTCGTTTTCGTTAATACCCAAAAACTGAAAAGCCTCAGCCGGAATCCTGATTTCTGTATCAAGGTTTTTATCGTGAAAGTTTAAGGCAAAAAGCAGCAAGTCGTCCTCATACTTGCGGAAGTATGCAAATTGTTCGTGTGAGTTGAATTTGGGATTGTCATAGTTGGCAAATTCCAAATCGTACATAACCCCTTCGGTAATTGCCTTTTCATTCATCGTTACATTGAGCAACTTTTTGTAAAATTCACGTAATTCTAATTGCTCGTTGGTCAGGTCTTTCCCATCGAATTTTCCTTTGTTTGCCCATGCTTGTATCGATTTTACACCCCAATAATCGAAAATAGTAGTGCGCCCGTCTACACCGCTGAACCCTTCGTTATCCATGCCTAATTCGCCTAATTCCTGCCCGAAATAAATCATTACAGGAGCTTTGGTCAGCGTAGCGGCTACTATCATTGCCGGTTGTGCATATATACCGTCGCCTGCAAAAAATCCGGATGCAATACGTTGTTCATCGTGATTTTCGAGGAAGTTAAGCATATTATCTTCAATTCCTCCGAGTTGCTGCCACGCGTAAGTTATGTTGCGCACCGGATGATTCCGGCTTGTTACGTTGCGCAATGTATCATATAATCCTACTTTATCGTATAAATAATCAAATTTACCGTTGCAGATATAGTTACGGTATTCAGCCGGATTGTACACCTCGGCAATGAAAATGATGTGAGGATACTCTTTCTTTACCCGTGATATTGCCCATCCCCAAAATTCTACCGGAACCATTTCGGCCATATCGCAGCGGAAACCGTCTATTTTTTTTGAAGCCCAGTAAAGTAATATATCCAGCATTTTGTGCCATGTGTCGGGTATAGGGTCAAATTGTTTCTGTTTTCCCTCCATATAGTTTACACCATAATTCAGTTTTACGGTTTCGTACCAGTCGTTTATGGTAGGCGAGGGGTTGAATACATCATTCCCCGATGCTTTTGCCGGAAACTCGTTGTATCCGTCGATATCGAATTGGGGAGTGAATTTTTGGTTGGGAATATAGTAGAAGTTATTCGAAGGTGAAAAAGCCCAATCGGGATTATCCTTTTCTCCCAAGTCGGTCACTCCTTTAGGTTTGACGTCGGAATGGTATTCGCGGGCAACATGATTTGGTACAAAGTCGATGATGACTTTCATATCTGCTGCATGTGTACGTTTCACCATATTTTCAAACTCAGCCATCCGGTTGTCTACGTTCACAGCCAAGTCTGGGTCAACATCATAATAGTCTTTGATGGCGTATGCCGAGCCGGCCCTGCCCTTTACTATAGCCGGATGGCTTTGTCGTATGCCGTATGCTGAATAGTTTGTTTTAGTGGCATGTTCGATAACTCCGGTGTACCATATATGGGTAGTTCCAAGCGATTTTATTTCATTCAATGCTTTGGTTGTGAAACTGTTGAATTTACCGCAGCCATTTTCCTCTATAGTGCCGTCGTACTTGTTTTTTGTTTTGTAATTTCCGAAAAGACGGGGTAGTACCTGATATATTACAAATTTTGACATGATTTTATTTTGTAGTTTATGAAATTAGATTGGATTTCAATATCATTTAATCTGACATTCAAATTTAAACAAAAAACAAATGAGTAGGGTGTTTGTTTATCATCTATTAAGAAACTGTTTTGAATTTTACGAATATTTTCAGGTCTATTCTTTATGATATTCTTTCATGCTCATTTTCGCCCTTTTTCGTGTTTTTCAATTTATTTTTTATCTCAAGCAGCCCGCTGCTATACGGAAAAATAAATTGAAATCTTTCGAAAAATAAGTATTCGACACAATTTAATTTATAATTCTGGGATGGGTGAAATCCCCCGCCTTTAGGCGGAGAATTT
>NZ_QVMH01000029.1:0-20747 GCF_010501035.1 Paludibacter sp. 221 | reverse complement strand
AGGACTTTTAGTCCGTTATATAACCCACCGCCTCTTTAGGCGTGTGGTAATTTAGTTTATATTATTTAGCTCACATAGGGCACATATGAAAGCACATAGAAACACAGTAGAAATTACATATAAGCTATGTGTGCCTATGTGGGAACTAACTGAACCTATATGGCAAAAAATAAAAACTAATTAATACCATGTACTTAATAGAAAATAACCTGTGAAAAAATTCAAAATAATTTCTACGTTTTTTAAACGTAATTTATCATTCGATATGCTCAACTGTGTAAAAATGAAAAAGCTAAGAAGTATTTGTAGCTTCTTAGCTTTATGAGTAGGTATCGAACAATTTATTCTTCAAATGTAATCGTAGCGTTATCCGAATTAACTTCTAATTTAATGGGGCGTCCTAAATATAGTGGGAAATTGGGATTGCCATGTCCTGAGTTAATGCCGTACATGACAGGTATACCCAGATTTTTGAACGTGCCTGTTATAATTTCTTCTACGCTTTTATCTATTCCGGTAGTCATATTGGTAAATTGCCCTACAACAACTCCTTGTATGTAAAAGAGTTTTCCACTCAGTTTCAAATTCATTAACATACGGTCGAGAGCATAATTTGATTCTCCGGTATCTTCTATAAATAGGATTGCGTTTTTCATATTATAGTCGAACAGAGTTCCTCCCAAGCTATATATGATAGAGAGGTTTCCACCAACCAACCGTCCTTCGGCGGTGCCTTCTGTGCAGTTTTCGTTTGTAGGGATAGAGAGAGTGGTATAGTCGCCAAATAAAGCCTTCTTAAGGTTATCGCGGCTTGTTGCATTGGATAAGTTATATGCCATAGCGCCGTGTATGGTTTCTATGCCTTTATTGTTGATTGCGGAGTGCATTACAGTCAGGTCGCTGAAACCGACTAACCATTTAGGGTTGTCGTTTAACGGCGACAAATTTATTTTGTCTATAATCTGCGCGCAACCATACCCGCCTCTTGCAGCAATGAGGGCTTTTATGTTGGGGTTGTCTATCATTTTCTGCAAGCCGTTAGCACGTTCGTTGATATTGCCGGCGTACCTGCCATCTTTATAGTATAGGTTTTCAGCTTCTTTTACCTTTAGCCCCCAACTTTCCAATATGGCTTTTCCGTTAGCTATTTCGCTTTCGGTCACATAGTTCGAGGTAGCTATGATTGCTACCGAGTCTCCGGCAACAAGATATGGTGGGCGAATATCGTCAGTAACTTCTTTTTGGTCGGCAAGATACACATAATAGTTGTCGCTGTAGTATATGTTCTCGTAAGTTTCGTAAGTAATGTATTCGTTTGTGATATATTGTTTTTTACAGGCAGAAAATAACAATAGTACGATAACAAGATAAATAATATTCTTTTTCATATAAATGAGTTATAGGTAGAATAGTAATTAAATAAAAAAAACCACCCAAGCAGGTGGTTTTTCTTTATATCATTAGAAATTATAATTATTTAATTTCTGTAAATAATGTTGCTTTTGCACCATCTTTGATAGCTGCGTTTGTTGCCAAAGTAGCAGATGCAACATCAGATGAGTTAGCTAATAAACACATCAGGATTGAACCCGGAGCTTGAGTTGCTGCAGCGTTGTTTACAGCTTCGTAGCTTGTAGTAAGGTATGAAGTACCAGCATCGCTAAGTTTAATAGTTTTGCCTCCGATAGTCAAAGAAACCTCTCCAGCTTTTACGCTAGTGATTTTGAAAGAACCGATAGTACCTTCGTGTTTGTAAGCGTATGATTTTCCGTCTTCAACAGTAACTTTTGTTGCAGTTTCGTCAAATTCAACAACGATTACTTTGATAGTAGTAAACTTGTCTTTAGAGTCTTCCAGTTTAACTTCAGTTGTTCCAACAGCAACACCAGAAATTGTAATTTCAGTTGTACCTTTTTTGATTTCTGCAGTTGCAGTTTCTTTGTTGTTTGGAGTTGCAGTATAACCGCTGTTACCGTCTGTGATTTTAACAGTAGCAGTGCTACCTACTTCGATGATAACTTCTGCGTTGTCAACTTTCAGATCAAAAGTTTCAGTTTCTCCAGTACAGCTTGCGAAGAAAAATGGTACGGCTGCTAAAGCCAGAAATAAATTTTTCAGTTTCATAATCTTTTTCTAATTTTTAATTTGTTTGTTTTTTTATTAATAATCGGTGACAAAGATAATTCTTTAATTTTAAATTCAAACAGAAAAAGCATGTTAAAATGTTAAAAAGCTATTTTGATAAAGGTTAGTTGTTTATATCTTAAAAAAATAATGTCTAAATATAGACTAAATGTTTCTGTGTCTTGCTTATAGGTTAATTGCTAAGCTTAGATTTTATAATTTCTATTTTTTCTTTGTTTGGGATGTTTGATGGAATCCAATGTATTGTAAATCCGCGCCGTTCCATGCCGCGAAACCATGTCATCTGGCGTTTTGCAAACTGGTGTATGGCAACTTCGAGTTGGGCATACATTTCGGAGTAGGTAAGTTGCCCTGTCAGGTATAAAGTAACATATTTATACTCGAGCCCGTAATAAATTAAGCCTTCGGGAGAAACGCCTTTGTTAAGTATCTGTTGCACCTCGTCTATCATGCCTTCTTCGAGGCGGGCTTTGAGTCTTTTGCTTATCTTTCTTCGTCTTTCCTCCCTCTCGATGTCGATACCTATAATGAGACTATCAAGAGGGGAGAACTCGTTTACTTCCGGTTTTTGATGTTGCTGATACTCTTCTATTTCGATGGCACGGATAGCCCGTTTGGCTGAATCTACGTCGGTATTATTATGCAGATTTTTATATGTACGGAGCATTTCTGTTAATTCTTCCAGTGTTTTTCCTTCGAGGCTTTTTCGTAGTTCCGGGTTTTCGGGAACTGCGAGCAACCGGAAACCTTTTAATACCGATTCGATATACATACCTGTACCTCCGCAGAGGATGGGTAGTTTCGTCTTTTCTTTGATGGAATTATAAGCCGTGTAAAAATTGTGCTGAAATTCAAACACATTGTATTTTTCGCCCGCGTCGCAAATGTCTATCAGATGGTAGGGGATTGTTTTGCCGTTTACGATATAATCGCTCAGGTCTTTTCCTGTGCCGATATCCATATTGCGGTATACCTGGCGCGAATCGGCACTAATTATTTCGGTGTCAAGCTCATAAGCAAGTTCGCACGCCAATGTAGTTTTACCGCACGCCGTAGGGCCAAGTATAGTGATTAAATCGTAATTATTATTCATCCACATTAGTTTTTATTTCCACCGGTTCGCCAAGGAATTTAGGCTCTTTCTTTGTCAGTATGTCAATAAAGACTTTTACGCGTGCGAACCGTTCGCGTATGAAAGTCCTGAAAGAGCGATTGAGGGGGACATCCTGCGCTGCATATCCATAGGCTTCGAGCCCGTTTCGGCGGGCAATGTATATAGCCCGTTGGATATGAAATTTTTGTGATACTACGATAAAAGAATCCTGTCCGAAAATTTTACTCACCCGTATTACCGAGTCTAACGTACGGAAACCTGCATAATCAAGATAAATCATCTCTTTGGGGACACCAGCTTCCATAAGGGAATTTT
Source organism: Paludibacter sp. 221 (assembly GCF_010501035.1). Taxonomy (GTDB): domain Bacteria; phylum Bacteroidota; class Bacteroidia; order Bacteroidales; family Paludibacteraceae; genus QVMH01. Next base: position 17,173 of record NZ_QVMH01000029.1, on the reverse strand, counting down.
GCATGGTGAGCGGCTCATTATAATAGTGCCTGCGGTTGTCGCCACTAACAACAAATGCCCGTACTTTGCCTGCATTATACAGCTCTTTTGCAGCTTCGATACGGTAGGTGTAAAACATATTTTCCCTATTGCCCGATAGTCTTTTGGCGGTTCCTAATACCAATACTATCTGGTTTGTGGGGACATCTTCTACTGAATCGTAAATATATTTGTTCGAGCCTCGTGTTATTGTCCATTCCGAAATAAGGAAAATAAGCAACACAAGCGCGACGAGCGATATGAATGTTATTAACAGTATTTTAAGAACTTTTTTCATAAGTAAGGTTTTCAATTGTCAGAATAGGTTGGGCTTTCTCTTTTTTGCGTCTTCGTAGCTTAATATTGTGTCTTTTGATTGATTATTTTGGTTTTTTCTGATTTCCTGATATTCTTCTTCCAGCTTGTTTACGAAACTATTGTGTGTATTAGTGTTCAGAAGCTGTGTGGCAACAAATGTGTTGATAGATGCATCTTTCACATGCACTACGGGAGCATTGTATTGAGGCGCAATTTTTACGGCTGTATGAATTTTCGAAGTGGTTGCTCCTCCTATTATGAGAGGTATTTTGGCTCCCGCTTTCTCTAACTCTGATGCTACATTGCACATTTCTTCGAGCGAGGGGGTGATTAACCCACTCAAGCCGATAATATCCACTTTTTCTTCTATCGCTTTTTGCACTATTTGTTCGGTAGGTACCATTACGCCTAAATCTAACACATCAAAGTTGTTGCACGACAGGATTACTGAAACAATGTTTTTTCCAATATCATGTACATCGCCTTTTACTGTAGCTATCAGTATTTTTCCGGTCGAACTTCTGTCGCCTTCTTGTTTGCAGGCTTCGATGTAGGGTTGCAGTATGGCAACGGCTTTTTTCATGGTGCGGGCAGTCTTTACTACCTGGGGAAGAAACATTTTGCCTTCTCCAAATAGCTCGCCCACTACACCCATTCCGTTCATCAATGGCTTTTCGATAATCTCGACAGGAGAATCGTATTTCTGTAATGCCTCTTGCAGGTCTTTTTCCAGATAGTCGCCAATTCCCTTGATTAACGCGTATTCCAATCGCTTTTCAAGAGGCTGGGTGCGCCATTCATCCTTTTTTTGTTCTTTGGTATTTGTTTCGATGTTTTTTACTTTCTCCGAAAATTCTATCATCCGTTCGGTTGCATCGGGGCGCAAGTTCAGTACTACATCTTCTACATGTTCCAGCATATCTTGGGGTATATCCTCGTATATCTGAAGCATGCCTGCATTTACAATAGCCATATCCATACCTGCTTGTACGGCGTAGTACAGGAATACTGAGTGCATGGCTTCCCGTACCGCATTGTTGCCCCTGAATGAGAAAGATAAGTTACTCAGCCCCCCGCTTACTTTAGCATATGGTAGGTTTTCTTTTATCCAGCAGATTGTTTTCAAAAAATCGACTGCATAATTGTTGTGTTCTTCTATTCCAGTAGCTATTGCCAGCACGTTGGGGTCGAAAATAATATCTTGCGGAGGAAAGTTTATTTTTTCGGTAAGCAGCTTGTAAGCACGCGCGCATATCTCTATTTTTCGCTCGTAAGTATCGGCTTGCCCTTGCTCGTCGAATGCCATGACAACGGTAGCGGCTCCGTACTCCCTTATCTTTTTTGCTTTGTAGAGAAAGTCTTCTTCACCTTCTTTTAGACTGATGGAGTTTACTATGGATTTGCCTTGTACGCATTTCAGCCCGGCTTCTATCACCTCCCATTTGGACGAGTCTATCATTACCGGAACTTTGGCTATCTCAGGCTCGGAAGCTATATAATTCAGAAAGGTAACCATTTCCTCTTTGGCATCAAGCATGGCATCGTCCATATTGATGTCAATGATTTGTGCGCCATCTTCTACCTGTTTACGGGCTATGTTTAGGGCTTCTTCGTAATTTTTTTCGTTGATAAGTCGCAAGAATTTACGTGAACCGGCCACATTGCAGCGTTCGCCGATGTTGGTGAAAGTGGAGCCTTCAGACCTCACCCCCGGCCCCTCTCCTTGAGGAGAGGGGGGAAGTGTGGCTGTAACATTGCTTTTTGAGCGTTTATCTAATTCGTATTTTATGTTTTTTGCAACCTCATCCGGATTCGATAAAACTTCTTTGTTTGAATATCGTAAGACTTCGAATCCTTTTATATTAAGCATTCTTGTTCTTTCAGCATCATATTCTTTCTGTTCTTTTATTTGGTGAATTCCACCATCAACTTCTATTACAGTTTTTGTCTCTATATTGGTAAAATCGACTATGAAACCATCAATAATATGCTGTCTGCGAATTTTATATCCAATTTTCCTATCACGAAGCGATTCCCATAGGGCATTCTCTGCTTTGGTAGGCTCATGGCGCATTTGTTTGGCCTTGTTAATCAATAAATTCCAGCAAAAAGCATCGGTTGTTTCGTTAGCATGTATATTACCTTCTTTCCACTCTCTTGTTCCCCTCTCCTTAAGGAGAGGGGTTAGGGGTGAGGTCTTAATCTTCAATAACTCCAACCCACTTAATTCCAAATCCTTGCTCGCTTCTTTAGGTTTGCGTATAGTTGCATTTTCCACCAAGTGCGTATATTCAGCTATATGTGCAGGACTTGTGCCGCAGCAACCCCCAATGATATTGACTAACCCTTCATCAATATATTCCTTTATTTGCTTAGCCATCGTTTCGGGCGTTTCGTCATATTGCCCAAACTGGTTTGGTAAACCGGCGTTAGGGTGTGCGCTTACAAAATATGGAGCGTAGTTAGAAATTTCCTGTAAATAAGGTTTTAAATCTTTTGCTCCGAAAGAACAGTTCAGCCCGATTGATAATAAGTCCACATGTGAGACAGATGCCAGAAAAGCCCGTATCGTTTGCCCCGAAAGTGTACGCCCGCTTATATCCGCTACAGTAGCCGAAAGCATAATCTCTACTTTTTTGCCTGTAGTTTTCATTGCCTCCTGGCTGGCGTAGAGCGCTGCTTTGGCATTCAACGTATCGAAAACGGTTTCGATAATCAGAATATCCACGCCACCTTCGATTAATGCTGTCATTTGTTCTTTATAGGCAACCACTAAATCGTCGAAAGTAACGGCACGAAAAGCCGGATTATTTACATCGGGCGACATAGAAGCTGTTTTGTTTGTGGGACCTACCGACCCTGCTACGAAACGGGGTTTCGCCGGATTTTTTGCTGTAAACTTGTCCGCTGCCTGACGAGCCAACTGTGCGCCTTTCATGTTTATTTCATAAACCAACTCTTCCATCTCATAATCTTCCATTGATATTGTTTGGGCATTGAAAGTATTAGTTTCGATAATATCCGCTCCTGCTTCCAAATAATCAGCATGAATGGAACGGATAATTTCCGGTTGGGTCAAGTTCAGCAAGTCGTTGTTGCCTTTCAGTTGGGAGTTCCAATCGGCAAACCGTTCGCCGCGATAGTCTTCTTCCGTCAGGTTGTGGCGTTGTATCATTGTTCCCATCGCACCATCCAGAATTAATATTCGTTGCGTTAATAGTTGGCGTAGAGTGGGTTTGTTTTGTTTCATAGCAATTATTCTTTATCGGGCGAGCCAGTTTGAAATATCTTCTTCGTATTTTTTCAGCTTTTCGTCATTCATCCTTTTACTGCGGGAATTTACCTCTATTTGTTCGGGAATAGCAATGGCTCTGTCTTCTATTTGTATGTTATTTTCTTTTTTTATAATGCAAATATCGTCGTAAAGTTTGTTTGTGTCTGTGTACGATTTCACTAACAATGAATCTCCATTTATACTTATGTTTTGATAAAAACGTTTCCCATTGCCATAACGGTCGTACTTGTCGTTAAAATAAAGCCGGTAATCTTTTGGCGAAGATTGCCCCACCATATAAACCGGCGTGGCGAAAGTATCGTCACTATCTTTGCTTATCATCCGTGCATATCCATGCTCGTGCCCTTGCAGTACCAAATCTACTTTGTGCTTTTTTATCAACGAATTGAACATTAACCGCACGGTAAGGTTGTTTACTTTTCCTTTTATCGAGTAAATAGGATGATGTAATACCACTACTTTCCATTTGGCATTTTCGGCTTGTTCAAGCGCTTTTTTCAACCACTTGCGCTGCGAAAAGAGCGTCCAGGGGTCTTTGTTCGAATCCAGCGTTATAATCGCTGTATTTCCATATTGGAGATTATATACCGTATGTCCTTTGTACTGACTCTGTACGAAATAAGAGAATGTATAAACAAATCTTTCTTCCAGCCTTCGTGTTATTCCCTTCAGGTATTCATGGTTTCCCGGTATTGCAATAACAGGTATGGTTTGCGAAATAGAATCCATACTTTTAAAATACTCATTCCAATACTGGTCGTGAGGGCGTTCTATTACATCGCCACCTAATACCCAGAAATCAGCATGTTGTTCCTTTTTGTAAATATCGGATACAAATTGTTTGGTAATGCCATTTATAGTGTCTTGAATATCGCCTAAATACACGAATGATAATTTATCGGTTGGATTGTTTACTTTAAATTCGTACCAGTCTGATTCGTTATTTCCTGTTCGTACACTGTAACTGTATATGCCTTCGTTCAGATTATTCAGCACGGCATGGTATGATACGGTTTTTCCTCCTTTAGTTTCGAATAATTTACCCTGTGCTTGTATGTAGGTGGTATCGGTATTTTGGGCTAAGGCTACTTTCGATTCGATAAGGCTGTCTCCGCACTGCCAACTGATATTGCGGGAAAACTCCCCATCGTTACCAAATGTAAGCTGAATACGTCCCGGTTCGGTTATATAATTATATACAGGTTCTTCCGGATTGCCAAACCAGGCATTCCATCTTTTTATACACACTGCTATAAGTAGTATAACTATAACAATAGTGGAGGTAGATACAATTATTTTTTTCATATTTCGTTTATTTACACACTTTAAAAAAAAGTGCGTACAAAAAGGAGAGAACAAAATTACACAATTTACTTTTAATTTAATCGCCTCACTGATGCTTTTTTATATTATATTTGTTTTGCTGTACGGCAAAATAAAAACAGGTATTTTAAACACTTTATGTCGTTTTAGTATCCTAACTTAGTGTAATCTTATATCCAATAGTCAGATGAAAAACCTCCTTGCTGTAATATTAACGTTGTCTTTTCCGTTTTTTCTTTTCTCACAAAATAAAGTTGTTGTAAAACTTACTGTAAAGCAACTGCCCGCAATAACCGTTAATTACTGGGAAGACCCTGATTTTGTTGGCGACGAAAGTAAGTTCGACATCACAGGCGGAACAGGTAGTTATTCTATCGGTTGGGAGCAAGTGCAAGCAGATAATCCGTTACATAAAGTTACCATAAAAGATGATAACAACTGCTCGGCTGAGATATATGTTAATGTCGGCAGTGCATTGAATAATGTAGAAGAGCTGAGCCTTATTTTCAATGCTTATCCTAATCCTACCGCTGATATAGTGAATGTGCCTTTATCTGCCAACGAAGCCGAACAAACTATCATGTTGTTTGATGAAAACGGTCGTATGTTGTACCGAAAAAAGATAAACGATAGGGCAATTTCCACTTACCGGTTGTCTTTAGCTGCATGTGCTCCGGGCTGCTATTATATTCAGGTAGTAGCAACGGAGAAAAAGTCATATAAAGTAGTGAAAAAATAATTAATTACACTCAACGAATTTATAATAACATACACAATAATGTATCTAAATAAGTATTTTTTCAAAAGCCTGATATTTTTCTTACTAGCAGGTAACGTGCTGTTTGCTCAAAACGAGATTACTTTATCAAAAGGTGATTCATTGGAGTTGGAAATTGGAGGCTATCAGGGCGGGGATATCTACTGGCAACGTAGTACCAATGCTAATGCAACAGGTTGGATAAATGTAAATGCTATAAGAAATTCGGTGAAATTGAAGCAAAAAGTTTCAACAGCAGCCTATTACCGTTCTAAAATAACCGACGGAACTTGTAAGCCTTATTATTCGGATACCGTAAAGGTGAGCGTATTAGGAGACATTTCGCGCGTGAAAGCGGGGCATGGGTATGCCGAGCCTTATTCGGGTAGTCCGGGCATAAAGATGGTAGAAAAAGGAAGTTTGTCAGCATGGTCTGATGTCAACAGGAAAGCTGTTTGGTATTTGTACCAGAAAGCGGGAAAATATGAGTTGAGTTTTTTGATGAACTCGAAAACGAATAAAAGCTTTAAATTCGAGATGAATACTTCTCCCTGTTACGATGGATTGAACTATCAGCCTGAAAAATTTGCTTTCACCTGTCAGGCAAGCGGAAACTCAGCAAACGATACAATAAAGGTTTTTTCGGTAACCATACCTGCTACCGGATATTACCGCTATGAGCTTACAGCCAAAAGCTCGATGGCAAATCTGACTATAGATGAACTGTGGTTTACCGCAATTAATGAGCCGGGAATATCGGCCAGTGCTTATAAAACCAATGCTACCGACTATCTATCATCGCCTTCGGTACATCTGAGTTTCAGTACAACAGCATCTACAACCAAACAGTACGATTGGATTTATGAAGAAATTCTTGTGCCCGAAGGCTTCGACCCGTTAAGTACTTACTGGATGTCGTTAGGTTTTTTTCGTGGATATATGGGAATACAAACCAACGGCGAAAAAGAACGGCGCGTCTTGTTTTCGGCGTGGGATGCGGTGGATAAAGATAAATATCCGAATGCTCCGAAAGAGATGCTTGTGAGCCTTGTTGATAAGGCGAAATACACTGCTGCAAATTCGTTCGGCAATGAAGGTACAGGCGGGCAGTCGTATGTCGGGACTGGTAATCCTGATACATGGAAAACCGGAACTCCTGTTAAATTTCTGATGAATTGCCGTCGCGATGGCTCTATTACTTATCAGGGCGATGTGATAAAACACTCCATAATTTCGGCCTGGTATGATGCCGGCGAAGGTTGGCGTTATGTAGCTTCGTGGCGTGTTCCGATAATGCCGGGAGGCAAGGATATGTTCGATGGTTTTTATTCGTTTTTAGAAAATTACGGTTTTCAAAACGGACAGATAATCCGTAAAGGATATTATTACAATGCTTTTGGCAAGGAGTTGGGAAAGGATAAATGGGTGCATTTTAATAAAGTGGGATTTAGCAATACCGATGGTAAAGAGGGGCAGCGTATCGATTTCGAACAGGGAGTTTCGACCGAGTATCCTGACAAGTTTTATATGGTATCGGCTGGTTATGGAAAAACTAAAAAAACAGCCAATACAGTTCCGCTTATTACTGATTTTCCTTATTTGGAGAGTTTGGATTTAACTCCTTTTGAAACTAGGGTAACAGAGGCTATTGCTCGCGAAGAATACTTGAACAATATTCCTTTTCTTGATAAGACAGGCTGGGAGGTGACCGGCTTTTCTTCGGAAGAAACAAGCGGCGAGCCAAACGGGAATGGACTTGCAAGCCTGATTATTGATGGTGATGATGATACCTATTGGCACTCAAAATGGAAAAGCGGCAGCTCCTTTTTTCCTCATTGGTTTGTAGTGGATATGAAAGGAACTCAAACATTAAAAGGTTTTAAATTTGTAGGAAGTGGGGGAGTTTCACGCCAGATGAAAAATATAAAAATAGAGGTGAGTAATAGCTCAAGTTCAGGTTGGACTGAGGTGTGGTCGGGAGTGGCTCCTATGGCTCCTGATTTGTTGGAACTTGAAACACCTGTATCCGGATTCCGGTATTTCAAATTGACAATCGAAGATGGTTATGAAGATGGAGTTCACACACGGTTGAATGAAATATATGTGTTTTAAAAAAAAGTGATTATTTTTTCCTGAAAAAATATTTTGCATAAAAATCAAATTATAAGAGGTTGTCTAAATTTTACTCGCAAAGTAAATTTTGGTGATTTTTTAAGTGAATTTTGATTTCATTTTACGATTTTAGCAGGCTAAATGAGTAAAATAGAAAGTGAAATTTAGCTACGCTCAACTTCGTGTCACAAAAAAGGACATAATTTATTGCGAAAAGGACATATTCTAAACTGTAATAATTTCTTTGTGGAAAATTTAGACAACCTCTTATAAGTAAAAAGTTATTTAATTATGAAAAAGACGGCTTATTTGTTTTTGCTCTTTACTTTTTTAGTATGTTCAGGTGTAACATTTGCAAATGAAGATAATGCATCTGCTGTGTTTAAAGTTAATGCCGGACATGGTTATGCCGAACCATACGACCCGTATGGCTCCGGTATCCGGATGCAGGAGAGAGGCGGTTTGTCGAGTTGGATAAATCAACAACGCAAAGTAGTATGGTATCTTTATCAACAAGCAGGTACATACGAGCTTAGTTTCAACGTAAAATCTGAACCTCAGAAAGATTATAAGTTTCAGATGAAAACTTCCCCATGTTATGATGGATTGAATTATCAACCGGAAAAGTTTGATTTTTCATTTTCCCTTGCCGGCAATAAAAAGAGCGAGGTTGCTCCGGCTTTTACTATCACAATTCCTACAACAGGATATTATCGTTATGAGCTTACAGCCAAAAGCAATATGGAAGGCTTAAGTATTGATGAACTGTTGTTCAAAGGAATAGGAAAAGCTATTGATGAAAAAGGATTTGAAACGCATGCTACTGATTATTTATCGTCTCCTTCGGTGCATTTAGGCTTCAGCACAACTGCTCCTACCTCAAAACAATACGATTGGCTTTACGAAGAAATTCTTGTACCCGAAGGTTTTGACCCTCTGAGTACATTCTGGATGTCTATCGGTTTTTTCCGGGGTTATTTAGGTATTCAGGCTAACAGCGATACCGAGCGCCGTGTCTTGTTTTCGGCTTGGGATGCAGTGGATAAAGATAAGTACCCCAATGCTCCAAAAGAAATGTTGGTAAGGCTTGTAGATAAAGCCGAATATACCCGCGCCAATAGCTTTGGCAACGAAGGTACCGGAGGACAGTCGTATGTAGGGGTAGGAAATGTTAATACATGGAAAACCGGGACTCCTGTTAAATTTCTGATGAATTGTCGTCGCGATGGCTCTATTACTTATCAGGGCGATGTGATAAAACACTCGATAATTTCGGCATGGTATGATGCAGGCGAGGGGTGGCGTTATATAGCTTCGTGGCGTGTTCCTGTTATGCCGGGAGGCAAAGATACATTTGATGGCTTTTATTCGTTTCTCGAAAATTACGGATTCAGAAATGGTCAGATAATCCGTAAAGGTTACTATTATAATGCTTTTGGTAAGGATGAAAGTAATGGAAAGTGGACGCATTTCAACAAAGTGCGTTTTAGCAATACCGATGGCAAAATGGGGCAACGCATCGACTATGAGCAAGGTGTTTCCGGCGAGCATCCCGATAAGTTTTATATGGTATCGGGTGGGTACGGTACGACGAAGAAAACTGAAAATGAAGTGCCATTGATAAACTCTTTTCCGTATTTGGAAAATCTGGATTTAACTCCTTTTGTAACAAGGGTAGATGTGGCTCTTGTAGCCGAAAAACAAGCGAAGGCTGCAGAAGAAAAACTTTTGAACCTGAAAGTTAAGGATAAATCGGCGTGGAAGGTGGTTGCTTATACAACGGAAGAAATCGTTGGAGAAGGAAGTGATAACGGACGTGCCGGCCTTATTATCGACGGTGATGCTAATACTTATTGGCATTCGGAATGGACTGGTAAAACAAAAGGCTTTCCTCACCGCTTTGTGGTAGATTTGGGTAAGAAAGAAAAGGTGAACGGATTCCGCTTTTTTGTAAGCGGAGGGGCTGGCCGTTTTCCGAAAGAAATAATGATAGAGTACAGCGACAAGCCTTTAGACATAGAAAGTCCGGAATGGAAGAAAAAAGAGTTGTTGCATGTGGACGCTCCGGCCGAATCTATTTACATTTTAGAGCTTGATAAGCCTGCTAAATTCCGTTATTTCCGCTTATCGGTTTTAAACGGGTATAATGATGAAGTTTATACAAGAATAAATGAGGTAGATGTGTTTTAAAACCTCGATTACATTTTGCTTGAAATGATGTAAAGGGCTATCTCAATCAATTTTAGAGATAGCCCTTTTCTTATATTAGAGTCTGCAATTATATGTTATAAAGGTATAACAGCTTAATAAAGAAATAAAATTATATATTAATTTTGCCTTTAAATACTCGCTCAAATAAACTGTATATGATGAAGAAAATTATTTTCCTGCTGTTATTCTTATGTTCATTTTCACTGTTTTCATGTAGAGAATCGAACAGGTTTAAAATAAACGTAAATAAAAGCAGGGTAAATGTAGATATCAAACGTTTTGATAAAGACCTTATTTCTATTGCCCCTTCGGATATAAACGAGGGAGTAAAAGAACTGTATAATAAGTACCCTGATTTTTTCCCGCTTTATGTCGAAAGTATTTTATCTGTTCCTCCGAGTGATACCACGCGGGTTACAGAATTGATTGATAGTTTTCTGACTGATTCAGTCTTTCAGAGAGTTAATAATGATGTTCAGAGCAAATATGATGATATAGGGGATATTGAAAAGTCAATATCCACAGCGTACACTTATATACATCACTATTTTCCACAAATTCACTTGCCTGAGGTTTATTTTTTTGTTTCAGGATTTAATCTTTCGATAATGATGGAGGATGAAATAGCCGGAATGGGTGTTGACATGTATCTTGGCAGCGATTATCCATTGTATCAGGATTTGACATACCGATACATGGTTAATAGCATGAAACGGGATAATCTGGCACCTGATTTAATTTCGGCCTTGCTTTTTAGCACGTTCCGAATGGATAGTGGCGAAGGGCGATTACTTGATAACATGCTGTATAGAGGTAAAGTAATGTATTTACTCTCAGTTTGTATGCCTGATGAGAAGCCGGGAAATCTGATAGGATATACGCCGGAACAAATAAAGTGGAGTGAAAGTAATGAGCGTAAAGTATGGGCAAGCATAATAGACCAGAAACACTTGTTTTCAACTGATAGTTTCCTGATTCGTAAGTATGTAATTGATGCACCTTTTACAAGTCCTATATCGCAGGAGTCTCCCGGAAGGCTTGGTACTTGGATGGGTTGGCAGATAATAAAGAGCTATATGCAAAATAACAAGAATGTGACGTTGCAGGAGCTGATGAAGGAAAACGATTATCAGAAAGTGCTTGAAGAATCAGGATATCGTCCTTAACACACACATATTCTACGTAATAACAAAATGCCCGAAACAACGATAGTTTCGGGCATTTCATTTATAAAAAAGTTTTTAATCCTACTTTTCGTCGGCAGGTGCAAGCTCTATCATTAAAAATTCTTTCGGAATTTTTTCGCCTTCGCTTACATTTATTTTCTTTATCCGTGCTGTGAAAGGCATTTCGATACGGTTTTGCATTTTCATTGCTTCCAGTATAAGAATCGGTTCACCTTCTTTTACAATCTGTTTCTCCTTAACCAGTATTTTTATGATTGTACCGGGTATAGAAGATTGAATGTCATAAGGATTAGGATTCACCCACGGTTTACGTTCCTTATATTTTGTAGTAAGCAATGTTTTATATTTCCGTGCTGTTACGGCAAAATCAATAAGTTCTTCTGATTTTGCATCTTGTTCTCCGTTTTTTATTTTATTTTCTGACATAATGTATATTTACAAGTTAGTCATTTATTTTAAAAAAAATTACAAGTGAATGATTAATACAGGGCTCACAACGATTTGTTTTGTAAGCATCCTGTTTTTCTCATATCCTTAAAACGGAGGAATTCCATGTTTTTTAGCCGGACGATGGTCGTCTTTGTTTTTCGACACCTCAAGCGCATGAAGCAATAGCTCGCGTGTTTCCTGTGGTTCGATTACAGCATCAATATATCCTTTCGAAGCAGCTACGTAAGGGTTGGCAAACTTCTCGATATATTCTTTTACCTTTTGTTGGCGCATAGCGTCTTCATCTTCCGCTTCCATTATCTCTTTGCGGAAAATAATATTTGCAGCACCTTCAGGTCCCATTACGGCAATTTCGGCACCCGGCCACGCAAACATAAAGTCGGCTCCAAGGTGACGCGAGTTCATTGCAATGTATCCACCACCATAAGCCTTACGCAGAATCACTGTCATTTTAGGCACAGTAGCTTCGGAGTATGCGTAGAGTACTTTTGCCCCGTGGCGTATTACACCGGCATGTTCCTGATCCACTCCCGGCAGGTAGCCCGGCATATCCTCCAATGTTATGATAGGAATGTTGAAAGCATCGCAGAAGCGAATGAAGCGTGCCGCTTTGTCCGAAGCATCGCAATCAAGCACACCTGCCAGATATAGAGGCTGGTTAGCTACAAATCCGACAGTCTCGCCATTCATACGTCCGAAACCAACAACGATGTTGGGAGCCCAAAGCTCATGCACTTCGAGGAACTTGGAATCGTCGGCAAGTGCCGAAATAACATCGCGAACATCGTAAGGCTGTTTTGGGTCGCTTGGGATAATGTTTTCAATTTTCTTTTTGAAGCGTGGTTTCTTTGGCTCGATACGTGCCGCTTTTTCCTCGTTGCTGTGAGGTATGAGCGAAACTAATGTTTTTATTTGCTCGAAACACTCTTTTTCGCTCAAGGCATAGAAATGGGCATTACCTGTAATTTCGGCATGTACACGTGCACCTCCCAAGTTTTCTTGTGAGATTTTTTCTCCAAGTACGGTTTCGATAACATTAGGCCCGGTGATGAACATTTTTGAGATATTTTCGACCACAAAAACAAAATCGGTCAGGGCAGGAGAGTACACAGCACCTCCGGCACAGGGTCCGAGTATAACCGAAATTTGAGGGATAACTCCTGAAGCCATCGTGTTGCGGTAAAAAATTTCACCGTATCCGGCCAATGCACCAATACCTTCTTGTATACGTGCACCTCCTGAGTCATTTATACCAATACATGGAATTTTCATTTTTAATGCATGATCCATGATTTTCGTGATTTTACGTGCGTGTTTCAGCCCAAGCGAACCACCCATCACCGTAAAATCCTGAGCATAAATACAGATAGGAGCACCATTGATTGTACCGGTTCCGGTTATTACACCATCGCCCGGTAAGGCTTTGTTGTCCATTCCGAAGTTACGTTCTTCGTGTTCAACAAATAAATCATATTCATGGAATGAATCCGGATCTAATAAAGCTAAAATACGCTCACGGGCAGGAAGTTTACCCATTGCAACTTGTTTTTCGATGGCTTTATCACCTCCACCTTTTTCAACAATTGCCTTTTTTTGGCGTAAGGCTTCTACATTTTTCTTTAAAGTCATAAAACTTTTATTTAGTTTGACATAAGATAAACCTCATAATTAAAATGGCGGTTTATCAAAATTACTTTCGCGTGCAAAAATAACACATAATTCTGTATATTGTGCAATTTTTGAAAAATAGATATTAACACTTAAATAAATATAGGGTCAAACTATTTATAAACAACTGTTTATTGATTAAAAGTTTGCCTCTGTTTCAGCTATCTTGTTTTTTGCTTCAAAGTCATTATCTTTGTATGTTATTACATTATCAAGGAGTTTGCCGTTATCATACAGATGAGGATTGTTTGTCTTTTTATACTCTTGTGCCTGCCTGCCTATATTTTTCCTGCCAAAACACGGGTGAAGCAACTTTATGTTTCAGAATCGGATAACGACTATCGCCATACATTTTTATATACTTCCGAAGGAAAGGTTCAGTTAGAAACAAAATACGTTCAGGGCGTTGGCAATAACTGGGAACGCTTTATGCAAACTGAGTGGTTTTATGAACAGGGAAATTGCGTGAGACAAACCGAGCGGGAATACAGAAACGATGCTTGGCACAATGCCAGCGAGATAGAGTTTGAATACGACAGGGTTGATAATGTGATAGTTGAAAACTATTTCACTTACACACAAGGGCAAAAAAAACAGACAAAAAAGATTCGCTCCTCTTACAAGTATGGTAAAATTTCGGCCAAGCAAGAATTTGTTTATACCAACGCAGGGGAACAACTTGCCTTGGAAAACACGTTTCAGTACAATCAAGAAAATAAAATAAAAGAACACCGGATAACCGCTTATAAAGATGGTAAAGCCGATTTGAATTATAAACTTGTATTTTATTATGATTTGAATGGCAGGCTGAAAGGGCAGCTTGTGAAGCACGAATTGCAAGGCAACCGGATGCCTTTGGACTCTATTAGTTGGTATTACTTCCCTGATAGCGATTTGGTGCGGACTCAAAGAACAGTGAGGTGGAATGGTACAACGCAAAGGTGGGAGAATTTTCAATCAATTGATTACGAATATAACTCAGCTTCGGAACTGGTAGCCGAAACTTATTGGAAATGGGCCGGAATGAATTGGAAAAGTGATTGCCGCTATGAGTACTCCTACAATAACGGAGTGGTTGATAAGCGGACATTACTTTTTTCTGTTTATGGAAAGTGGCGCGATATAATGTCGATAAACTATAGTAATTTTGCGGACGGTGTTCCCCTGATGATAATGTCGGAATATGATTTTTGGGGTGGCAATGCCGGCGAATCGGTTTCGAGCTATATTCCGTTTCTGTTTAATGAAAAATTGATTACGAAAAAGGCAAAAAGTATTCGGGTAAGTCATAGCGACTTGGTTGATACCGATGATGATATTGATAATTACACTAACGATTTGGTTTCGGTATATCCGAACCCTTCTGACGGGATTTTTTATTTGAATACAGAAAAATATGAAATACTTTCGTGGAAACTTTATAACATGAAGGGGCAATTGGTAAAAAGTCACAGCCAGAAAATCAGGTCGGGTGTGGTAGATATTACAGACATGGCCGGTGGCATTTATTTGTTGCATCTGGAAACAACACAAGGTTGTCAGAGGCAGAAGTTAATCAAACATTAATCAAGCAAATATATAAACCTATTTTATAATGAAAAAGAGTAAACTAATTATTTTTATGACTGCAATTACAGCAATGGCGGCTATGGCTTCCAATCCTTTTTTCGGGGAGTATAAAACTCCACATGGAACGGTTCCTTTCGACGAAATAAAAATAGAGCATTATATGCCCGCTTTCGAAAAAGCTATCGAAGAACATAATAAAGAGATAGCTGCTATTACGGGTAACAAGGATGTGCCTACTTTTGAGAATACCATTGTAGCGCTCGAGCATTCGGGCGAATTACTATCGAAGGTAAGCAGCCCGTTTTATAACATGCTAAGTGCCGAGACGAGCGACGAACTACAGGATTTGGCGCAAAAGTTATCTCCTATGATGACCGAACATTCAAACTCTATCCGTTTGAATGAAGAATTGTTTGAACGTGTAAAAGCGGTGTATAGCCAAAAAGATAAACTAAAGCTGACTAAAGAACAGCAAATGCTGCTGAAAAAAACATATGATGGCTTTGTGCGCAGCGGAGCAAACCTTTCTGATAGCGATAAAGCTCTTTATCGCGAATTGTCGAAAGAATTGAGCATGCTTTCACTTCAGTTTTCGCAAAATGCGCTGAAAGAAGTCAATAATTACAGCTTGTTGATTACAGATGAAAACTTGCTTTCGGGCTTACCTGAGTATGTAATGGAAATGCTTGCCGAGAACGCGAAAAAAGAAGGTAAGGAAGGGTGGATGCTCAATTTGAAAACCACCACGTATGTTCCCGTGATGAAATATGCAAATAACCGCGATATACGCAGGGAATTGTATATGGCAAGTGCAACCAAGTGTATGCATGGCGATGAACTGGACAACCGTCAGGTGATAAAAGATATTGTAAATAAAAGAATGCAGGTAGCCAATCTGCTCGGATATAAAACATACGCAGATTATGTTTTGGCAACTAAGATGGCCGAAAATCCAGAGAATGTATATAATCTTTTAGACCAACTGCTGGAGGCCTATCGTCCGGCAGCTATGAGCGAATTGGCCGAAGTTCAGGCTTATGCTGATAAGAATGGAGCGTATTTTAAACTCCAGCCTTGGGATTGGTCTTATTATTCGGAAAAACTGAAAGCCGAAAAATTTGATTTGAGCGACGAAGTACTTAAACCTTACTTTGAGCTTGAAAGTGTGAAAAAAGCTGTTTTCGGCTTAGCCACACGTCTATACGGGATTACTTTTAAGAAAAACGATAAGATACAGGTTTACCATCCCGAAGTGGAAGCATTTGATGTATTGGATGAAAAAGGCAAATACCTTGCAGTGCTTTATACCGATTTTCACCCAAGAGATGAAAAACGTGCAGGTGCCTGGATGAGCGACTTTAAAGGGCAGTGGATGGAAGGTAAAAAGGATAGCCGTCCGCATATCACAATCGTGATGAATTTTACACGCCCGACCGAAACAAAACCTGCTCTGTTGACTTACGATGAACTTACTACGTTTTTACATGAGTTTGGTCATGCGTTGCACGGCATGTTGACAAAGTGTACTTACGAGTCGCTTTCGGGTACCAGTGTTTACCACGATTTTGTAGAGCTTCCTTCGCAGATAATGGAGAACTGGGCACCTCAGAAAGAATTTCTTGATGGATTTGCAGTACATTATGAAACTGGAGAAAAAATCCCTGCAGAGTTGATTCAGAAAATACGGGATGCCGAAAACTACAATACAGGTTATCTTTGCCTGCGCCAGCTAAGCTTTGGTTATCTGGATATGGCATGGCATACGCTGGAAAAACCGTTCGACGGTGATGTGGTTGATTTTGAGCATAGAGCAATGGATAAAACAAAAGTATTACCTGTAGTACCCGAAACTGCGATGGGACCAACTTTCAGCCATATATTCTCAGGAGGATATGCTGCGGGTTATTATGGCTATAAATGGGCTGAAGTGTTGGAAGCCGATGCATTTTCTTTATTCTTGAAAAACGGCGTTTTCGATAAAAAAACTGCAAAATCGTTCCGCGAGAATATCCTTATGCCGGGTGGCACCGAATTACCAATGACACTTTACAAACGTTTCCGTGGTCAGGAACCTACTATTGATGCGCTGTTGATTAAAAACGGAGTTAAGTAACAATAGTTCGTTATATTTTTTTGTACGCCAAGACGCTAAGGCGGAAAGAATAAAAAACACCTTGTGTTTTTTATAGCGTCTTTTTATATGTCTGATTTGTCTCGTCCTGAAATAGCGTTACATAAAAAAAGTAATGTTATGAAAGAAATTAA
>NZ_QVMH01000028.1 GCF_010501035.1 Paludibacter sp. 221 | reverse complement strand
TTTTTTAGGAAACAAGTCTAAGTTTAAAACTTGCAGAGGAAAGTCAGTATTTAACTAAGAGAACTTCATTTAAAGGAAAATGAGGAGAGGGAGTCATGTGCTGCGCCAAAACCGAAACCTTCTCTAAGCTATTTGTTGCTTAGAGAAGATGATAATTATAGAGGAAAGATACAAAACCGGGCGAGCTAAAGACCTACATCCCGATCGAACGCAAAATAACGAATATCTGAATCGAAAAGAAGTTCAGGCGCATGATATTGTTGAAGAGTTCGACCGTCAAAAAATAGACTGGACGCTTACCCAGTTTGAAGATACATTTCTACATAAAACCTATCAATCCAATGTAAGTGAGTTCTTCACAAGGCTAGTTTCAGATCTGAAAGCAACCGGTCATGATGGAAATGCAGAATGCTATCAGCGAACTTTAGATATGCTCTGCATATTCGATTCTGAATTTAATAAGCGTATTTTTAGTGAGATTAATCTCAAATACGTGAGGGCTTTCGATGTGTTTTTACAAAAGCCAAGAATCTCTAAATACAAAAAAGGAGGGCGAATAGTACAGCGAGAGGGATGTTGCGGAAATACCCGGAAGTATTATCATAAAGCCTTACGAGCAGCCTACAACAAAGCTATTAGCGAGGGCGATGCAGACGAACGCTTCTATCCTTATGGGAAAGGCAAATTTGAAGTAAACAAACTTACTGAAATTACAGCAAAACGATATCTGTCGGACAACAACCTTGAAGCCGTAAAAGAGACTTCATGTGAAAACATTCGGTTAGAGATAGCCCGTAGACTATTCCTGTTCTCTTATTATTGCCATGGGATAAGCTACATTGATATGGCTTTATTATCCACCAGAAACATCTATGTCATTGACAACGATAAATATCTCGTCTATAAGCGCTACAAATTACGGCATAGTAACTCAACAAAGCCGTTGTATCTGAAAATAACACCGGAACTGGAAGCCCTTATAGATTGGTTCAAACATAATACTCTTTTAACTGCAGACTATCTTACTCCCTCCGTTACGAAAGATTATAGCCATTCAAAACTATATGAGCATATCAAGAACAGGCGAGGACGATACAATGATGCGTTAAAAGAACTGGGTAAAGAATTAGGCATTGAGCTCAACTTGACTACCTATGTTTCCCGGCATTCCGTGGCTATGCGCCTAAGGAATAAAAATGTTGCTACAGATAAAATATCGCAGGTTCTTGGTCATGGGGATGTGAAAACGACTGAAGTGTATTTGGATAGTTTCGGGAATAGAGTGATAGATGAAGTGGTGAGTGTGTTGTAACGGGCAGCGGTTTGGCTCTGGCGGGGGAACACAAATGTTCGCACCCCGCTTTGTGTCAGACCACTTGTTGTGTGTAGTGTTTTTACAATGCGGAGTATTTTGAAAATAATTTATGGAGCTGAGTAGTTACAGTTTATTCCCAAATATATCATTTTTCACGCAAAAAGTGAATATGCCTATTATACAGCATGTTAGATTTTTAACGGTACAAATTATTCGTGCATTTCTGTATCTTTTGCTTGCTCCCTCTTTGACTGATGATTATTTTGCAAAACCAGACTTCTTGGATTATTTCGACAATTGTGCCAGATAATTAAAAGAAGCCTTCCTCTCAACAATATCATGTGGCATTAGAAGATACTTCCATTCTTTACCTCCGTGCTTTAAAGTATAATCCGTAGCATATTGGCAGTACTTTTCGGCAGCTTGTTTTTTCTGTAGAACATCTATTGCATCAATATCTTTACGTGCTTTTGTCTCTATCATGTAAATTACCGATTCTGTTTCAACAATAAAGTCCGGCTCGTATTTCTTTGAGTTATTATCCCAATAAATGCGGAACTGATTGCTTGCCGGACGGAGCCATTTTATAACACACTTATCATTTTCAAGGATAAAAGCCAAATCTTGTTCTGTTTTGCTGTCAAATTTATACTCCAAATGACAAGCCTTTTCGAAGCCACGGAAAACATATTTTGGGACAAGAGAAACAGGT
This sequence comes from Paludibacter sp. 221, assembly GCF_010501035.1. Taxonomy (GTDB): domain Bacteria; phylum Bacteroidota; class Bacteroidia; order Bacteroidales; family Paludibacteraceae; genus QVMH01. Next base: position 24,337 of record NZ_QVMH01000028.1, on the reverse strand, counting down.
TGGATAATATCTCTATAATCTTTGAATCCGGCATTTATTAAAGCCGTAAAGTTCCAAGGTTCAATCCGAACAAAAGGAAATACTTTTGGGGCTATATAATCAGGAGTATGCAACTCGAAGTGATCTTTCATCTGATTATATATTTTCTCGGCTATTGCAGACTTGAATTGAAAAACCGTTTCTGATAATTTCTTTTCTTCTTTCAATTGAGCTTTAATTTTCTCTACGGCTTGACTGGTTAAGTGGTATAACAAATCAGCATTGTCATCATAATCTATTTCAGGATAATCTATAAGCTGTGTGATTATAAGTTTTATAGGATCTCCATAAGAACCACTTGATCTTGCTCGTAATGTTTCCACTTGCTTATCCATTAATCCTAAACGGATAATTTCTTGCTCAAGCGCTTGAAAATTAAATTCTAAAACATCTAAATCAAAATAATCGAAAGAAACAGTCGTTTCACCTTGTACTAAGTCCATGCGAGGAATTTCTATTATTCGTTCTTTGAGTTCGCCAACCATTGCTTCGTAAACAGCTGCAACTTCATTAAGAATATCTGCCTTGAATAGATTTTGTTGTCCTTTCGACAGATCACTCTCAATTTTACGCATCACTTTGCGTTTAACTTCGGGTTTATTCAAGTCATCTACTTTACGAACTTCGGGAAGCGAATTGAAGTCAGGTAAAGCATTTACAACCGCCTTTTTAGCATCTAAATTATTTTGAGCTTTTTGTCTTTCATTGCTATTAGTGATCTGACTTACTGCTTTTTGCGTTTGCTCTAATTGTTTTTCCACAACCGGAATTGAAGTTACGACCTCTGTTTTCTGATTAATGTCTTCGTCCGGAATCTCAATGAAGCTCATTTTGTTTAGTACTGAATTCGGATTTTGTGCAGCCAAAATAACAGCTTCAAAATTTTCATGAGCTACCACTGTCAGTTTATCCACCTTATCAACTCCGGTTCGTTTTCCTTCGTAAGGAAGACGTAACCCTCGACCAATTGTTTGTTCAACTAACACTGCCGCATTCGCTGCCCGAAGAGGTACAATGGTGTAAAGATTGGTTACATCCCAACCTTCTTTCAGCATATTTACATGAATAACTATTTCAATGTTGTTATCCAGATTCTCTAACGAAAGAAATTGTTTCTCTACATCTTCCTCTCTTTTAGTGGAAGAATCTATTTGCAATACTTTTCCTTTATACTCTCCATCATAAAATTCCTCGGAGTTTATCAGTTCGTAAATTTCTTTGGCGTGGTTTATATCTTTGCAAACGACTAAAATAAAAGGTTTAACTAATTTTACTTGATTATTCAGGGCATAAATTTCCAGTTCATTTTTCGTGTCTTGGTGGATACTTATGGCATCTTCTAACTTAACGATTTCCAATTGACGTTCGCTCATTCCATCTTTTTTGAAATTTTTGCGGGTGGCAATAGCCGGATTTTTCACATATTTTCCATCATTTAAAGCTTGAGCCAAGGAGTATTCATATACCACATTTTTAAACAATCTTCCTTTTTCGTCCAAAGGTGTTGCGGTAAATTCAATCCCTAAAATCGGTTTCAATTCGTTAATGGCATTTTTAGAGGCATCGGCATGATAACGGTGTGCTTCGTCCATCAAAATCACCAAATCGTTCAATCCCGAAAGATATTCCCAATACGATTGACCCAAATATTCAGATAATCGTTTAATCCGCGGAGGAAGGCTCATCCCTCCTTTTTTTGTGGCTTTATTGTCTGAATTGAATTTGGCAATATTGAAGATATTGATTCGGATTTCAGATTCACTAAACAGATTTCCTTGTTGAGCATAATTATCACCTGTAATAATCACAGGGCGATTGTGTACAAACTCCGAAATGCCATTGAAGACATATTTATGATAAGCAGGATTACCAAAATCTTCAATTAGTTTGTCGTAAATTGTTAGATTGGGAGCTAATACAAAGAAGTTTTTGATCCCTCTTTTCAAATATAAATATGTAATGCAAGCACCCATCAAACGCGTTTTGCCAACACCTGTCGCAATAGAAAAAGCAATGGAAGGAAAATCCCGCTCAAAGTTAGTACAAGTTGGATATAATTGTTTTACTTTTTCCAGCTCCTGTATCAAAAATAATTCTGCTTCATCCGCGCCTTCAGGCGTTTTTGACAAACTCAATTCTTCTTCTAAACGAGCCACAATATCCAAAGATTCTTGTAGTGGCTCGCGAAGAGAGAGGCGTTGTTTTATGTTGCTTGCGACTTGATTCATAATAAAATAATTTGTTTATCTTGTATAGTAATTTTATTCGTTCCCTTGATTATTATATTATGACTGTCTAGGAACTTCTTTACTTCTGATATTTTTATAAAGTGACTATGAAAATCCGTTTTATTTCTTCTCGGAAAAGAAGCAATAGCATACACTATTTTGTTTTTAGAAATTATTCCTTTGTCTCTAAATATCGTTACATTTGCAATAAACTTGTCTTTTACGTCTTGGCTGAATCGAGATAGGTTTTTAGGTTTACAATCTTTTATCTCAACAAATAATATCCAATAATTATTTACATATGACGTTGGATAAATAACACATTCACATTGTTTAAGTTCTTTTCCATCAGCATCAATAAAACATTGAGGTTTGAAGATTGATGTCGTTAGATGAATTTTTGTTGGATTTAAAATTTTAAGAGAATCAATATCCACTGGCTTCACACAATGTGCAACAACTGCTCTTTTTGACTTTGTTCTTTCTGTATAATCAACGATATGAATCTCATCACTATAAATTCCTTGATGCTCTATTTTATCTCTAAATATAGTCAAAAGTTCATTCTTCATCCCTGTAGTAATTTAGTATTTGATAATATTCATCCGTTAATTCCGTCATTTTTTTATCAAAATAATTTTCTGAAATAATATTATCTTTATCTTGGATATTACGAATTTTTCCATCTTCAATTTCCCAAATAGAAACTGATTGTGGATTAATCCATGATTTTTCAGAGAGAAATTCATTACCTAAAAATTCATCCTTTTTATCTTCGTTTGTTATTTGACTATTAACCAATCCTCCCATCATGCAGTTGTTCAGCGCATAAAGCACATAAGGACTGTGAGTGGTTATTGTCAATCTATTACCTTCTCTATTCAACCCTTTTTCCAATAAAGAATAAATCAGATTCCGTTGTGTTTCGGGGAATAAATTTTGCTCAGGTTCTTCGATTATATATTGAACATTTTTTGTTGTAAATAGGCTATCCCGCAATCTATTCAACTCTTTTGATAATTTGTGAGCCTTCAGATCATTTTCTTTGAGTTTGTCATTGAATTTATTTAATAATTCGTTTGCCTCTGTTGTGTTTAGTGGTTCTTTTCCAAAATATGGTTTTATAATTTTTTCAATAGTCAACAAATAATCAACTTTGCGTTTTTTCTCTTCTTGCTCAAATGACGTTTTGTCTTCCTTATATATCCAAAAAGTCAGATAGTCAATCATAAGTACTAATGGGGTTATTGATTGTAATCCACTTGAGGCATTAGATAAAAGAATATCATATTCTACATTTTTACTCGTACCTACAATATGGTCCTCGTCATTTCCTTCTGAGTAATAATAATCCACTTCCAAATCTAATATTGACAATTTCTCGTCTTGGGTATATTTTTTTCGGGCATCAAACCAATCAAATAAGAAACTTCTCACATTTGTCTCTTCAAATGTAACTTTCCGTGCCTCCGGTAGAATAACCATATTCCGTTCCGCCGGAATATAGGATATTTTACTTCGCTTATAAGCATATTGGTCTACCCAATTCAGTGAACCTTTTTCATTTTCCCATTTTATTTCAACAATATCACTTTTGTATGAAAAAAAACTATCGGCCCTAAAATAGCCTTTTATTTTATGGAAGACTTCAATATGATCTTTAAGTAAAGTCTCATTGTCTCGATATTTCTTTAAAGATTGGTTAGTTGCCACATCTTTTTCAACCCAAGTACAAAAGCTGATTATCTTCGCGATGGTACTTTTTCCGCTGCTTTGCGGGCCCATAAAAACATTGACTGTATTAAGGTCGAATTTTCCTGTATCCTCTATCGGACCTATATTTCTGATTTCTATTGTTGCCATTGTATTTTGTTTTAAAATAGATCTAGTTGCTGATTATTTTCTTCTTGGGTCTTCATTTCTTGTGATGAAATGTCCGTTCCATCAAAATCATCCCAATCTTCATCGGGCTCTTCTGATGGCAAATTTACAATATTAAGGCTGTAATCGTCTTTACCAAATTCGCAACGTCCAAGAAGCATTTGAGGAATTTTCTTAATCGTAATATTCGGATATTTCTTCTTGCATTCTTTCTGAAATGCTTTGCAACAAATAAGTAAACTTTCGTCCGGCTGCATTTCATCATGTATGTTGTCTAAAACTTCAACTGTGAGAAATTGCGTAGTGGTAAAAATGAAATCCTGTTCGCTGGAACGTCCTTGTTTCCAATAAATGGATTCGTGCGGTTGAAAAACAAAACCCTCTTGCTTTGCCATTGCCGCAGTAAGCATGGCTGGATTATACTGCGGACTTATAATCCAATTGTCGAATTTGTCTTTATTGAGCAAACTCGGAGCAAGCTCGTAAAACTTGAAACCACCGCCACCTTTCCAGTTTACTGCTTTACTGATTCCACCTTGTTCGCCATCCACCACTGCTTTCATACGAGGATAGCAATGCGTAACAGCATGATCACCCAATTCTATCCCAATCCAACGACGGTTCATCTTTTGCGCAACGGCAGTGGTTGTACCAGAGCCTAAAAAGGAATCTAATACCAAATCACCCTCATTAGTTATTAGTGACAAACAACGACGAATTAATTTTTCTGGTTTCTTACCTTTTTTAAAAGTTACATTACCTTCTTTTGCAATCCCTTCCCATGCAATATCTGTCCATATGTCAGTCAAAGGCATAGTCGCTTGCTCTTCATTGTCAATCACAGATATATTTTTAGAGTAAAATGAAATTTGTTGACCATTCATGACATAAACATCATCTAATCCACTTCTTTCAAGTTTAAATATTTGCTCTCGATTTTCTAAGGACTTATTTTTTAGTTCTATAATTTTTTGACCTGCGCCTGAATCACTAATTGCTGTATATCTACAAATTCTATATGAATTGTCAATTATAAATTTATTATATTGCTTTATTATATTTTCAGGATTGTTAGAACGCAATGAAATCATCTCTGCAAATGCATTTGAAACACTAATAAATTTCCATTTGTTGTAATTTTCATTATAGTTTAAAATAAACTTATTATAGGCATAATCTGGCGCACGAGCAATCCTAATAGGATTCTCAACTAATTTACTTCTGTTTTTTGCATAATACAAAATATACTCAGAAGCAACAAACATACCTGGATTTACAGTGCTAAAAGCAGAAGGAGAACGAGCATCGATAGTGATTTTATTCATAAAATTATTACGTCCAAAAATTTGGTCTAGAATTACTTTACAATAATCCGCCTCGTTGTCATCTAAATGAATGAAAATTGCACCAGTCGGCTCTAATAGCCTATGTAAAATAGTGATACGTTGAAACATCATACTCAACCAAGTTGAATGCTCTATGCCATCATCATAACCCACCTCATTTCCATCTGCATCAATCCTTGAGCCTGTATTAAATGGTGGGTCAATATAAATGCACTTTACTTTTCCTGCAAAATCTTGTTCAAGTGCTTTTAATGCTAAGAGGTTATCGCCATGAATGAGTATATTTTCGCTTTCGGGGTCGCCATAGCTGTATTCGGGATTTTCTATCAGAATACGCGGTTCCAGCTTCGGTTCTTCGCCTTTGCCAATCCAAGTGAGTTCGAGTTTTTGAAGATTATTTTTTGTCATTATGTTATTCTGTTTTCTATATCATTTAAAATTACATACTCCAACTCCAAATCTTTATTGCTTTTCGGGCTAAATCTTTACTCCGTTTTTCAATCGCAACAATATTCCAAGGTTCTTGTCTTGCTTTCACATCTCTTGCCAGAGCACTGGAATCAGTATATTCCTTTTGCTTCTGAGCAAAAGGCTTTTGCCCGAAAGAGCTATTTGCAGGTGGACTATTTAAGCTTAAATTGCCAAGTGTGTTTATTATTACAGGTAAGTTAATATTGAGCGCATCTTCTCCTAGATAAACAGTCCAATGATCATTGAGCGTTTGCGGTAAAATATGTTCAATTGTGTTTATTGTACTATAGTCAGGCAGTTCACCAAATTGCTGCATACTTCGGTCTATTTCTTGGAGAATTAAGCGGGAAAAATTTAACTCCCTGGAGTTATATATTTCTTTTGTTTGGAAGGCTAATTCAAATTCTTGATCCGACACCCAAAGTTGTTCTGTTTGTACTTGAGTATGAAATGCTTTCTTTTTATCTGGCTCGTTAATAATCTTATCTAATAAAGAAGGGAAAAATGTATCATACTTAGTTACAGGAAGTTTTGTTACTTTTCTACGTACAAGCAATACAAATGTTTCATGAAGCACATTGATCGTTTCCGCTTCTGTTAGTGCTCCATTGTGAAATGCCTTTAAGAGAGACATTAGAAATGGGTTGATAGAAGACATGTTTGTGTCAAAAATCTTAATTAGCAGGCGTTTTATTTTTTCATTTCCATGCGGACACATAATAGGTTTTGAAATATTATTATATACCGTTGTGTAACTTAAAATTTTGTCCAATGTTGCTTTTGCCGTATCAGCATTGATTCGTAGGTTCTTAATTTTAAAATGGACATACATTCTACGCTCTTTACCTATTCTTTTTTTCTCCCCAATAGAAAAAAGATTTCTTAGATATTCTTCAAAATTATTTTCGCCAACTTCTCGTCTTGCTTTTAGCCATTTTTCATTATGTAGTCGTTCGTGTTCGTTTGTCGCATCATTAGTTAAAGGTTTAAATATGTAATTACATAACAACTCCGAGGCTGATAGAGGCATTCCGGCATCGTTCAAGCTTTCAAATATAGCTTGGGCATCATCTTTTTTTTCATCAAGTGGAATCCAAACTATTTTCAAAGATTTTATGATCGCTTGAGTCAATTGCCATAATTGAGGCACATCATAAGTTTTGATCTTCTTATTTGCAAATTTTATGAATTCATCAACTTTGTTGGTGTTTTGATCATATAATAGTTGATCTTCGGACAAATGAATTGAGTTTGGATTTCTGTCGAACAATGCTTTGAATGTGGGAAGACGATCTCCTTTTGTGCTAAACACTTTCAATTTTAGATATTCGTCTTCATCATTCAAATTGTTAATCAACCATGAATCTAATTTTTCTATATATGCTTGAGCACTAGTTGATAAATGAGTCTTAGCAAGTAAGAGTTTTCTAATTATTGACAACAATAAATATATAGTTGTTATACGTTGTTGTCCGTCAATTATAAGAAATCGCTTTAATGACGGGTGTTGACTAATTTTTTCTAAAACGACGATTGGGCCAAAGAAATGCTCTGCATTTTCGAAGTTGTTATCTTCTACCGATTCAAAAATCTCATTGTCAATATCATCAAACAGTTTTTTCCATTGCCGTTGCTCCCATGCATATCCACGCTGAAAGAATGGTATTTCATATCTTACAATAGCGGAAAATAACTCTTCAAAGTTTCTATTTAGTACGTTATTCGTTGGCATATCTTACTTGCTTAAACAATTGTCCATCTAATCGTAAATAATTCTTTACTTTCTATACTTTGCTTCAAACGTTTTTCTATGTCGCTCAATAGATTTTCTTTTTTTTCATCGATATCATCTTGAGCAGCAAAAAGCGTTTGGCGTTTCTGAGCACGTTTTTTTTCCAGTTCTTTAATTACTCGTTGCGCTTTTACTTTTTCTTCCAAATCGGTCATTTTCTTGGCTTCTGATTTTTTCAGTTTTATTTCCGCATCCAAGTCCCTAATCTCTTTTTCCAAACCGATTTTCATATCATCCGCCCATTGATCAAGTTTATCCATTTCAGTATCGAAAAACGTTTGATTTCGTTTGATATTTTCGCCTATAATCTTTTGTTGTTGGATCGCCAATTGTTTGGATAATCGTTCATTCCATTCCATAGGGATATAGCAACTATTTCCCGTTGTTGCATGTAAAGAAAATATACGCTTGGCGAGTTCTGCATCAATAACCTGGTTATCATCCGAAACGCAAGCTATAGGAAGATAATCTTCTGTTTCAAAAGATTGAATGGATAATCGGTCTATTTTCATCCAACCCGACTTTCCGATAAAAGACTCCAACAAAGTTATTTTTGTCGGGGTATTATTATAATCAAATGTAACTTCAACAACGGGCGTTTCAAGTTCTTTGCATTCATTAAGAATGCGTTGAGCCAATTTATGACCAGAGCGATAAATATTTGTGTCGTCAGGAACAAATACTTCTGATTTTCGTTTCCCTTCATCTGGCTTTAGAATCATATAGGGTCCCGAATGGATGTTTTCGCTCGGGAAAGGGTTTTTATTCAACGTGAAAGAATAGTCCGTATCAGAAAAATTCGCATAATCATTTAAATAAAAGCGGGTTGTATTCCAGAGCTTTTCTTCATAAGCCGATAAATACTCTTTTGACTTATTATAATCGATTCTCAGTTTTTCTCGAACTTCTTCATCAAAATTCTCTAACAATGTGGAACGGGCTTGCATCATGCTATCTGTTATTTCCGATTGTAACTCATCTTGCAACTTATCAAAAGCATTTTGTATATCCTCAGGTGTTCTACAACTATCATATATTTGAGCTATCCGTTTTTCAAAATCAACTCCAGTTCCAATAGCACCCAACACTTCATCGCTAGCGCCAAAAACGCCATCAAACAGCTGAAACTTTTGAGATAGGAGCTGATAAACACGGATATCAGCAGCATTAGCTTTGTTTAAGAAGTTTACAACAACTACATCATGCTTCTGTCCGTAACGGTGGCAGCGACCAATACGCTGCTCGATACGTTGTGGATTCCAAGGTAAATCGTAATTAACAACCAATGAACAAAATTGAAGATTTACACCTTCTGCAGCTGCTTCTGTAGCAATCATAATCGTGGCCTCTTTCTTGAAATAATCAACTAAAGCTGCTCGTTTATCAGCAGTTGGAGAACCTGTTATTTTATCAGTGTTTTTATACTCCTCAAGCCAGTTTTTATAAATTATTTTAGATTTATCGTCATTGTTTACTCCGTTGAAAAGCACAATTTTTTCTTCATAGCCATGCTGTTCCAATAATTTTAGTAAAAAATCTTGCGTTCGCCTCGATTCTGTGAAAATTAGCGCTTTTTGGTTAGCTCCTAATTCATTCAATTTACCAAAAGCTTGTTCAAGAGCTGTAAGCAACTGTTCTGCTTTTGAGTTTTTTTGAATATCTTTAGCTAAATTTCTAAACTGCTTAAGTTCTTCGATTTCTCTTCTTATCGCAGCTATGTCTTCATCTGACAAACCGCTATCATTTAAAACATCGCTTTCATCGTCATCATTCCATTCCTCTTCAATTTCTTCGAATGTTTCAAAATCGATTTCGATTTCACTCAGATTTTTCTCTGCATTTGTGCCTACAAGAGCTTCCAAACGAGCAATCATAGTATCAAACGTTCCAAATATAGCAAAAGTAGAAGAAGCTAATAATTTGCGCAGAATCAATGTCATCAACTGCCTTTGGCTATTAGGCAAAGCATATAACTTCGGACGTCGAAGATACTCAGAAACCAAATCATATAGTTTTTGTTCTGGTTGAGAAGGATAAAATTCTTGGCAAATTGCTTTCCGTTCAGTATAATTGATATATTCTAAAACTTGTCTACGTAATGTTCGTTTACAAACGGGTTTCAATCTGTTTCTCAACTCTCTAAAATCATCACCATTTAATTGGTGATTAAATCGACTTTTAAAACTTTTCAAATCTCCAAACACATAATTGTCAATGATACTGACTAATCCAAATAATTCTAAAATAGTATTTTGTAACGGAGTTGCTGTCAATAAAACCTTTTTCCTATTCCATAAAATATTTTTTAGCGTGTTAGCTGTCCTATTCGCTGGTTTATAAACATTTCTCAACCTGTGTGCTTCATCTATGACTACTAAATCCCAAGCTGTGGTTTCAACATAAAACTCTTTAGCTTTTGCGAATTGGAAAGAACAAATAACTATAGCTTCATCCACATTAAACGGATTTATACTGCCATTTTTAATACTTTGATTAAAAGATTTGGATTCCAATATAACAGACGGTAAGAAAAATTTATCCAGCAACTCTTGATTCCATTGTTTACGCAAGTTGGCAGGACAAATAATCAGTAACTTCCTTTTACGTTCAGCCCATTGCTGAGATAAAATTATTCCTGCCTCAATGGTTTTACCCAAACCAACTTCGTCTGCAAGAATTGCTCCGTTAGACAAAGGAGATTGAAATGCAAATAAAGCAGCTTCCACTTGGTGTGGGTTCAAATCAACTTGAGCATCCTGTAAAGACGCAGTAAATTTGCCTATGTCATTTGCTGGTAATTGCCGAGTTAGCTCATAAGCAAAATATTTTGCATGATATGGAGTAATATTCATATGATTATTTCCCTTTATTATCTATCAGATCCTTTACGTCTACTTGAAGGATTTTTGCTATCTCGAACAATACTTCCAAGCTAGGCTGTTTCCTATTGCCAGCATAAGCATTTATCGTATTAAAGCTTTTGCCGAGCTTTTCGGCAAGCCACGTCTGTTTGATACCTCTTTCATCAAGGACTTCTTTGATCCGATTAAGTTCCATTTCCTTCATTTTGGATGAAAACATACAAGATTTTTGATTGCAAATATAGTAATTAAAACGTTATATATTTCCATCTTTCTATAACTACTCTATTCATTTTGAGAATATTTCATTTAGTTTTATCCTTCTCTTGAACAAAATCTCTATCTTTGTTCCCAGAAAACAAGCGGATTCGTTCCGCAAAGACATATTAACATAGCGTTCGCAATACCTCGAAACGGAAAACTGGTAACTTTCAATGACAATCGGGGAAACTGTGCAATGCTCATGCCGTATAGGCGTGGGCTTGCCTTGTTTCGATTGTCAGGTATACCAGTACCTCCGTTTCGGACTTGGTGAGTACCACGTCTTCTTTTTGTGGTTTTGTGAATGTGCAAAACTGACAAAAAATGAAATTTGAAAATCCTGTCTATCAAGAAACTTACGCTTTCGTAAGGCAAAATCCCGATGCAATATTAGATTCTATCCCCAATCACTTTCTGGATCTTTGGCTAGTCAAAACTGATGAACAAATAGATATACCCTATCATCACTTTATCAGCATATACTACGCATATAAAGCTGATAAAGAAGAAACTGTAGATACATCTTCTTTAGGAATAGTGAAAATGGATGAGTTGTGGAGCTTATTCCACGATTTTCAAGTCTTCCTCCAAATGGAGGATTCGCTCAGGGCAATACCTCTTCCGGGTATCGAAAAGGAAGAAATCAGAATCTTTCATTTTGACAACTACAGCAAAGAGCAAATATCCTTTGCAGAGGATATTATACAGCTATCAAATCAGCTACAAACAACATAAAACAAAAATCACATGAGAAAGATCTTGCTATTTGTCATTTCCATTTTAGTGCTAAATGGATGTCATTCACAAAACTCGGTTTTAGAAAAAAACATTATTGATTATTTGGAAACGGATTCAAAATCTGGAATTCGCACTGACTTGAAAATTAAGTTTATCGAATCTGAGGTTTTCGAAATTTTCGTTTCTGACAGTATTGCCATTCTTGAAAAACAGTATCAGGAAGAATATGAGAAAAAACTAAGATTCGCTCAAAAGAGTGTTGACCATTGGCAACAATCTGTTGACAAACACGAAAAGAAGAAAAGTGATATTGTTCATAAAATGCTTCTGGCTGAATCTACAGAAAAGTTAGATAACGCCAAATCAACTTTGGAGAAAATCAAATCATGGCGACCGGACTATCTAGATCGTTACGCAGGAAGAGATAAAAATGAACTAATTGCCAAAAGCGTAAAATGCAAATTGTCCTTCCAGAACTCGAAACTCTCCTCCCGGCAAGAACTGGATGCTACTTTTATCTTTTCACCGGATGGACAAAAAATCCATGAATTCATAAGAGGAAAATAAGACAAATACTCATCGCTCGGGGATCGCCAAACGGCAAGGGGCGGGAGCACCCGTCCCGACGAGTGATCCTATTTGATCTTTTTCTCTCTTTCTTCAATACTGTTTTTTAGTTTTTTGAGCAAATCAGTATTTTTACTATCATTGAAAAGATCTTCAAGTTCAAGAAGTTCTTTTTCTGAAATACCGTTTTGAAGTTTAATATACCTGTACTTCAAATCGCTATCTTGCAAAAGATATTTTTCCTTGTATTGAGATATGTTCGTATGAATGGAACATAATAATAGTACAATTGTCGAAAGCAGAATTGTCAGAGTTTTGATTGATTTGAAACTAATTGCAAATGTATCCTTTACCAAAGAGAGTTTTCGAAGAGCTTCCTCTGTTTCCTTTAGAGAGCCGACAAGTTTTGTCGTTTGCTCCTTAATTCGTTTTTCCACTTCTCCTTGGCATTCCTTTACCTCATGTCTAATAAAATGGAACAGATCATCAACTTTATTACCGGTCTCTTTGCTCCTTTCGATAAGACACATATATTCCGGATCCGGCTGATTCGCTTCATCCTCATTATGCATTGCATCCACTTTAGAAGAGATCTCATTTAATGTTTGTTTGAATTCCTCAAACATTTCACTAATAACTGCAATATCATTTTTTGCCATACTGTTATGATTTTTAATAACTACGATTTCTTTTTCGTTTCCGATCTTCATTGTCAGAGCTTCCGGCAGAAGCTCCCATTGCTCCCAGAATACCCAAAGGAGCTTCTATAATAGTTTGCAGAGGAGAGGTCTTGCCTGTTGATCGCTCCATGAAGTTGGAGTCTCTTTCTGCTGAATATGAGATTTTTTCTTCTCCTGTAAAAACTTGATTGATTTTTGAGTAACTAAAACTCCGATCAACCTTAGATCCGCTAAAAGAAAAACCGTTCTTACTAAAAACAACTCCCTGTATCTCATTCGTTTTCCCTTTGTACTTAAAGGAAAGTTCAATATCTTTTCGGGTGAGTTCCGATTGGAGATCGGACCAGTTACTCGATTTTGGCATGGCTTGTTTAAGCGCATCATATATTTGATATTTCGTCCTATCAGGCTCTTTTAGCCGATGCGTTTTAACTCGTTCCTTTCCTTTGGCATAATAGAGGTCATTCTTTAGAGTAAGCTCCTTGCAGGTCTTCTCACTTCTGTATCGGTCATTCTTGTCAGAGATCAGTTTGCCCTCATTATTGATCCGGTTTATACATAAATGGATATGAGGGTGTTCTTTGTCATAATGCCGTATAATAACATATTGAGTATTTGTTATATTCATCTTCTTCATGTACTCTCTGGCAATCTCAGCCATTCGTTCATTGGATAACTTGTCTTTATCCTGCGATGAAAAATCAAGTGAGATATGATAAACCGGACATTTTATTTTAGGGTTCATTTCTTGTTGAGTCAGGAAGCTATCAATAATACTATCTTTATCTCTTGTCCGAACACCATTGCTATCTACAATCTCAGCACTCTTTTCTTTGTCTAGCATATAATCGACAACACGGCTAAAGCTGCTCCCTAATACTATTTTTGCTATCATCCTCTCATTGTCTTAATAATGCTATCTATACTTTCTGCCAGATAGAGGTATTCTTGTCGGATCTCATTATACCCGGCTTGATTAGCTTTCTTAGCAACTTGATTTAGATTGTTTGCCATTCCACAAAGCTTTCGGATCAACTCGTTAGCTTCCGGCGTCATGCGTTGAATGACATTGCTATCCAGAATACAGGCACGTACATAATCAGTTTGGGAAAGAGCAGCTTCTTTTGCTTTTCCTTTTAGCGTGTAGTATTCCGTTGTCATAAACTTTATATTAACTTGGTATTTCCTTTTCTCGTGAGCCTTTTTTGTAGGCCGTCCGATATTTTTTTCTTTCATTTTTACTGTAATTATTTGTGAGACCATCGGGATTGTAGAGTTTCGGGTACCCGAAACATAAACTTGCTTATTGAAAGAATTAGATTAAACATCAATCAAACTGCCTTTAGTTCAAAAGTCTCAATAAGCAAGTTGAGCATTGGATTTTTCTCTACCATTTGTTGAAGAACACTTTTTCGAGGACAACTTTTTATCAGGAAATCTGCTATGTCATAGCCTTCTTCGATTTGTTCTTTAGAAGCATTTTTCTCCAAATAATCGGAAACGATTACTTCAATACCAAGATCCGACATTTGTTCACTTTTGATATTCCAATAATCCTTTGCGCCCAAATCCGGGAATAAAACAACTTTGCGGTTTTTCAGAATAAGCATATTATCTTGGTTCAGACAACCGTTTTTCCCTCCGGTAGCAATCCATACATACTGTGGGATGTAAATTGAAGCGATCATTGCTGTTTTCTCACTTTCAACTATGGCTATGGGAGAGGTCTTGTTCTCTTTCAATAAATGTTCCCCGAAAAAACATTGTTTCAATTGATAATTCTCCTGCTTTAGCAACGAATGTACCCAAGTGATATGACTGTGAGGTTTCTTAACTCTTTTTCCAGTCTGTGGATCATATAGCATGATTTTCCCTGTACGAATCCTATCTTGTTGATCGATTTGCCAGAATACGGTTGATCCATTCCAATGATTGGCTGTCCCAACTTGATACTTCTTGAATAGTAGTTCTGATACACCACAACCGAACTTAGATTGAAAGAATAGAAATAGATTATTTGTATCATAATGCTTTAAGCTTTTGTTTAGCAAAGCCTGATCTAAATAATCCGGCTCTACGGTCTCTCTAACTTGTTTTTGAAGAATAGGGAAAGCATCCCACTCTTCTTTTTCTGTCGGGTTATCGATGAAGTATTGTTTGGGTGTATAATGATAACCGCATTTCTGCTCCCTATTACATCTGCCAACATATTTAGGGAACTTAATAGACTCTTCCGAATCAACATAGCGGACGAAAATTCGCTTCTGTCCACATGCCGGACAAGTATGTCTTGAACTCGGAGTTTTGTATTTTTCTAAGTGAAATCGATAATTCATTTTTCCCTCCTTTGGCACACTGTCAACTTTGTACACACTGGCAAAATCACCGTTGATTATCAGTTAGTTATCCCCTGAAAAGTGTGCCTAAAAACTCGATTTTTGGATGCACACTTCAACGAAAAAAGCCGAAAGTGTGTACTCGGAATTTCAAAATTTAGCACAGTTTATTCATTGATTATCAATGTGATAGCTGTTAGAATTGACAGAGTTGACAGTGTGCCACTAGTACAGTTTTCGATAGTATCCGTATTTAAAATTCTCTAGTAGATTGCCATTCCATTTTCCCACTATTTTCTTGAATGTATTTTCAGGAATAGAAAGGCTGGCAGCAACTCTTATACCGTCTTTGGTAGCGAATTCATACGGTAAGGCATCATAGAGTTTTTGTTTCTCCATGTCCATTTTCTCCAGAAGATCGGAGGAGCTGATAATATACTGGACTTTTCTTGCAGTTCTCTTGAAGTATTCGATCATCTCAATAGCTCCTTCTACGCTTTTCAAGTCAATATAATCTTTGTCAGCTTCTCCACACAGCCAACGTGCCATTTGTAATATCAGACAGAAACGGATAGCATATATTTCCATTTTGGAGTATATACCCATCATAATCTCGTCTTTTTCTTGGTTGCACTGGTCGGTGTTTGTTCGTTGCCACTCGTAGATCTTCTTCTTTGCATCCGGCTTGAAACTTAGTTCTCGTGGGACTGGATCGCCCGTTTCGTCCGTTACAAAATCGATATCAATTAGTTTCTGAACAAGACTGTTCCAGTATGGGATTACATGAGTTGACAACTCATCTTCGCTCCAATAGCGTTTTTCAAGGTTGCTTGGTATGACAAAAAGGATTCTATCTAAAAAACCGTTTTGACTACGCTCTCCTTTTGCCAGTTCCTTTAATACTCCATGTTGAATGGTGCCAATTACATTGATGAAGGAATGTTTTACTGAAACTGAGTTTTTCGCTCCACGTCTATCTAATATGATCGGTTTACAGGAAAATACGGAGAGCCAAAACTGTTCTTCTGAACCTTTGGAGTAACGATTGAAATTCTTAAACCACGAAGCTAATTCATCAGAATATAAACATATACCTCGTTTATTGTTTTCGTGTAGGAAAGCTAACGATTCCGGGGTAATGTCAGATACAACAAACTTATTTAACGTGGGCTCTTCTGGCAAATCAAGTCCTCTTTCTTCACGTTCTTTCCGGGAATAAGAAAGGATTTCTTCATATTCCTTGTATTCTTTCTTGAATTTTAGCGCATTATTGGCATCAGAATCTAGCAATGGTCGCAACGCAAAATATAAAGGGTGTGATTTATTCGTTCCCGGACGACCGAGAAAAGCCAGATAGAGGATACATCGCTCACTCCATCCTTCTTTCAACTTGGCAACATGGGTATTTCCTGTCAAAGTTGAAATGACATAACAGAGAGCCATCGCAATATAATCTGGTGGATAATTAAGTCGTTCGCTTGTGGTATGAATAATCTCTCGTAGCTGTTTGGGTAATGCATGGATTGGAAACTCCGATCCGTATAGTTTCTCTCTGCATTGAAGTGCATCATCAATAATGCCTTCTGCTGTGATTTTATTTGATTCCATATCAAGAAATTTTCCTTCTTCCTTTATTCTTTAATTCGGCTTCTAACCTCTCGATATGTTCCTTAACGGTCTCCTGCTTATTGGATAGTAACCATTCTTCAAGTTCCGATTTCCTGAACAAAACTCGACCACCTCGAGCTCCTTGCCGGAAAAATGGTATTGTATGATCGCTTGTTTTACGGTAGAGTGTACTTTTCTTATAGCCTGTAAATTGTGCTGCCATGTCGATTGACATGATTTCGGGGAATTGGATTGTGCTACTCAGACTCTCGTTCCTTATTGTTTCTTGTAGAGAAATAAATTCATCTACACTCAAAGTAAATAAGGGTTTTCCTTTGAGTTCTTCGATTGTTCTTTGTTTCATATTGCATTTATTAGGAATAATTCGATGCAAATATCTGGCAAAGAAATTAAAGTTCTATTATGTATTGAGGGAATTAAAATACCCCCTATTTTTCTTTTTCATATTTATCTCTTTTATCGCATCTTCGCTTTGGTACACAATATAGCTGCATATATGCTTTTGATGGCAGATTCATAACAAAATCCTTCGCTTGATACGTGTTTCTTTGAATTAAATAACGCTTTTATCAGATCTGATTTTGTGGTTGTATTGTTTTCATCTACATTAGTATCATAGACATGAAAGTATTTAAGAAAGTCATAAATGAATGCAAAAATAACATCATCGACAATGATGGAACTTTTCTTTAGTAGATCTTTGAAACCATTAATTTCAGCAATTCGAGCATCTATTGTTAAAAGTAAATATAAACGTTCAATACATTCACGTTCTAAAGTCGCCGAAGGGCGTCCTCTTTCCGCTTTAATGAGCTTATATTCCTCATCTAATTCCTCCATCCTTTTCATAAGAAAACTAATATAATCAGGAGTAAAATCAAAGGCATGGGTATATTCTACAATATGGTCATACACCAATTTTTCGGCTATTTTTTCTTTTGGATAGTCCCAGTATTTTCCTTCTATTACTAACAATTTCTGTCTTAACCATTCTACTGTTTCTTTCTCATTAAAATCACAACTAATTTCTTCTACAGATTTGGCTATACGATTTAGATTATATCGCTTCATTTCTTCTTCCAGACCATACATCAATATCTTTTTATAATTTTCATGAGTAATATGATCTTTCTTTTCTTTTCGCTTCTGACTATTGTCAGATCCGGGGATTGATATTTTAGGAACAATATCATCATCCAACAGCAGCTTATATTCTTTTACTAAATTATAGCAATAAATAAAATCCTTATGACCTATGGGTATTTGTCGTTTTTCACAGTACGAATGTTTCCCATAGTCAAATAAGTGTTCGGCATATTCGTTCAAGAGAGGTAGTTTTTTCAAGTGAGGATCTATGATCCTTACTTTATACTCTTCATAGTCGAACAACTCTGGAAAGTCATCCAAATAATACTTCACTCCACACAATTCCAGTTTTTGCTTTGTTGTAAACATCTTAATTTAGTTAATCTTTGTTATATTTTCATTGCAAAGATAGGTCAAAATACAAGCAAAATCAAACCCAAAATCCGTCACGAATCCGTCACGCAGGCATAAAAAAAGACTTACAATCTCTTGTAAGTCTCTGATAATTAGCCGTCGGGATGACAGGATTTGAACCTGCGACCACACGCCCCCCAGAGATATTCTTAGCCTTTTATCTATTAATATTGTCTTTTATCTATTGACTAAATACGTTAATAATCAAAAAGTTAGTTTTATTAAGTTTTATCTATTTTGATTAGGTGTGTTCCATTTGTGTTCCAGTAATAACTCAATATAAAATCTCTTGTTTAGTTCCAGTTCGTCTTCTTCACCACTTATTTTAGTTTCTTCATTGAATTACTTTCAAGTAAGGATTTCATTTGAGTAATAGCAACTTTATTCAGTTCAATGAGTCTTTCATTTTGTGGTAATCCTTGACGAATAAGTAATGCGTTTATACTTTCCATATTACTCAAAACAACTAATTGCTCTAACGTTGCATAATCTCTGAGATTTCCATTCTTGTCGGGATTTGTTTCTCTCCATTCTTTTGCTGTAGTACCGAAAAGAGCAACATTCAACAAATCAGCTTCGTTTGCATAAACAAAACTTGCCTGTTTCGAAGTGATTTTCTGGGGTATCAAATTTTCCTTAATGGCATCGGTATGTATGTGGTAATTTACTTTAGCTAATGTACGTTGTAAATTCCATTCTAATTTCAGACGATTGTTTTCATCGTCTTTTAACCGTTGAAATTCTCGTATAAGAAAATACTTGAATTCGGCAGACAACCAAGTGCCGAACTCAAAAGCAATATCTTTATGAGCAAAAATACCACCACCATAACGCCCCGATTTTGAAAATATTCCTATTGCATTTGTCATTTCTACCCAACGTTTTGGGGTTAAAAATAATCGCCCCTCTCCATTTCTAACCGTATGGAATCCCATACGGTTAAAATTCGGGTTGTTAACTTGTTCCCAAACAGCCAGAAAATCGACTGTGTAATGGGTGCTCATCCAATTAGAAACAACGATTCGAGCTTCTAAATTATCTTTATAGCCAGCCATATCAGTCAAAGAGATATAATCTTCATTGTCTAACTGAGTAACTGTGATTTCTGTATTTGAGACAATTATTTTAGACGTTGATTTAGCCATATTTTATTGATTTCTCTGAATTGCAAATATAAGGAAATTTACGAATTTATGAGAATGACCGCCAACCTAATTAGCGAACTTTCAAACATAGTACAAACAAGTAGCAGAATTAGAATAGTAAACCCTGTGTTCGTAATAGTTCTATAAAAACATTACCAATGCAAACAACTTTATCCACCTACAACCGAGTAACGGAAATAACAGTCCAATACAAAAACCCGCTCAAACCATCGGAAATGCCACAAATAAAATCTTCTACCCAGTTAGAAGAAACATTTCGCCCATTCTTTTCTGACTGTATGGAACATCACGAAGAATTTTATATCATGCTGTTAAATCGTGCAAATCGTTGTTTAGGAGTTTCTAAAATAAGTCAAGGTGGACACTTTGAAACTGTTGTAGATAACAAGATTATCTTTCAAATAGCATTAAAAGGGAATGCGTCTGTCATAGCTTTATGCCACAACCACCCGTCTGGCAATCTAAACACAAGTGGTTCGGATGATATGATAACACGAAGAATTAAAGAAGGATGTTCTATGTTAGGATTACAACTTTTAGACCATATTGTTTTATCCTCTGAATCTTATTATAGCTATGCAGATGAAGGCAAATTGTAAATCTCCACTCCCATAAAGCCAAGAAGAATTATTTTTCCCTTATTCGTATTATGAATAAATATTTATTATATTTGCCTGAAATACAGATTGTTATCTTTGATTAAGTTTGATTTATTTTGATTTCATGTATTTCAGCATTCGATTTCGTGTATTTCTACAATCAAATTGAATTTAAAGGTGATAAATTTTATAAAAAGAAATGATACTGCTAATGCGCAAGGTTTATTTGCTATTCGTTTACGAATATGCAAAGAGAGGCAGCGTAGGTATTTTTCTTTAAAAATATTCGCCAATGATGAATATTGGGATGCCGATAATGAATGTTTTGTCATTCTCAAAAATGTAAGGGATAAAAAGCAAAAAGAAGAAAACGAGCAACGCAAACAATACAATTATCTGCTTAGTTCTTACAGAGTACAAGCACAGGAAATAATAGATAATTTCAAGCGAGAACGGATAGATTGGACACTAAATCAATTTGCTGATGCTTTTCTTAACAAAGAAAAACAAGGGAAGATAAAAGCCTATATGGAAAATCATATTAATATTTTGCGAGAAACAGGTCATATAGGTAATGCAAATTGCTATGCCTCAACATTAAAGATGCTTGAACATTATGATAACAAGCTTGACAAAAGAGTATTTTCAGAAATTGATATAAAGTTTGTCAAAGGATTTGATGTTTTTCTGCAAAAGAGAAACTGCAAAGGAAATACACGAAAATATTACTTCAAGGCGTTAAGGAGCATTTTAAACAAAGCCATTCAAGACAAAGAGGCGACGGACAAAACGTATCCTTTCGGGAAAGGTGGTTTTCAAATAGCAAAATTGGAAGAAGAAACTGAAAAACGCTATCTCCCCGTTGAGTACTTGGAGAAAATTAGAAATACTCCATCAAAAAATCCGCAGCGAGAATATGCACGTAATCTATTTATATTGTCATATTATTGTTATGGAATATCATTTATCGACATGGCATATTTGACAAAAAGCAATATTGTAAAACTTAACAGCGGAGAGTATATTGTTTATAAAAGGCATAAAATTCAACATCAAAAAAGTATAAAGCCTATCAAAATTAAAATAACAAAAGAAATACAATCGTTATTAAACACCCTCAAAGAAAATAGTCCAACCGTAGATGATTTTATTGTGCCGATAGTTTCTATTGGTGGCTATACAGGGGAAAAGCTATATAATCACATTCGATTTAGGTATAAAAAATACAATAACTATTTGTCTGACTTAGCCAAAGAATTGGAAATAACAGATATTAAGTTAACAACCTATGTAAGCCGTCATACAATGGCAATGATGTTACAGCGTAACGATGTAGCACGAGAACAAATTTCTCAAATGTTAGGACATTCCGATATGAAAACAACTAATACTTATTTGGATAGCTTTGACACGACTGTTATAGATGAAGCTGCAAAGGTTTTGTATTAAGATTCGATGTGAATTTATTTATTCAATTAATTTTGCCAATGTCGGTGTTAATTCTTACCTTTGTCTCGGGTTTTGGCTCAGGTTAACAAGTGGTTATTCATTACTCAATAATCCAGCTTAACCTCCCACAAAGAGACAGACATTAAAATTATGTTGTGTCCTCTCCCCCAACTTTCACAAATCAAAGTAGCACGAGCGGTTATGTTTGCCGTGTACTAATCTCCTTTTAGATTAATATCGTTTTGAGATTAATCGCTTTTTCAGTAATTATATTTTATTGATTGCAGAGATGGGATTTGCTATGTCAAATTCTGTTGATGCTTAAAACAAGTTGTCATGAATAAAAAAATTCATGATGATATGTTGTTAGTACATCTGACGATAAGCCAAATGAAAGAGGTTATCGAAGGTGTGTTTCAGCAATCATCATCACAAGGAAGTAATAATCAGTCTGAAATTATTGATATTGAAGAAGTATCAAAACTAACTGGTTACAAAAAGGCAACGATTTACAAGTTAATCCATGAGAGGAAAATACCTTTTCATAAACCAGCACATGGAGGACGAAAAGTATTCTTCAAGTCGGATGAAATCGACAAATGGTTGCAATCCAATCGTATTGAAACTAATGAGGAGTTTTCCCTGAATCACAGGGGGAATAAAGAAGGTCGACATCACAATAAGAGTCCTTCTCAACAAAAACTACAATCGTACAAATCACTACGGAATTTGTTCGGAGCATTTTGTGGTATAATTTATGACTATAAGTCTCAAATACAGGAATTAGAAAGTAAACTTGCAAAGTATGAGACAGACGGTCAAACAACAACAGAAAATTTATTTACAAACAATTAAACAACAAAAAGATGAATACAAATAAAAAAAACATAACAGAGAACATAGAACAGGAAGCGGATATTCTCAATATAGAACGTGATAGCTTTGTATTTTATCGTTCTTATTATGAGGCGATAAAAACATTAAAAGGAAAGAAAAAACTCATTGCCTATGAAGCTATTGCTCAATATGCACTTTGTCGAAAATCCCCAGAAGACCTACCTCCGGCCGTATTGTCTATCTTAAGAATGGCAATTCCAAATATTGACGCGAATCATAAAAAGTATTTCTATAGACAAAGGGTGAAAAACAACCAAAACAAAAAAGACTCTTCTGAGCTCTTTGAGGGTGAAGGAATGGAACAAATTAAATTACCTAAGAAAGAAAATAAGGTTAATTTTCAAAACTCCATCTCAGACAATGAATTAGAGAAAAACATCGACTCTTTAATTGATAATATTGATAGTGATGTATTGCAAGATTAATCAGTTATGGTCTGATATTGAATTAGAAATTAATATTAATCAATTAATTATAAATGATTTAAAAAAGACAAAGTGCGTCTTAAATGATAAAGAATATGAAAAAAGAAAATGCAAATGACAATCTAAATGAAGAAGAAGGTAGCGGAATCTTTAATAATTTTGAAGAGCCAATAGTTTCGTTATTTGAAAATTGTTTTTCGACAATACCCCAAAAATGTGGTCCGTTACGAAAGTTTTTATTAACAAAAAAATTTAAGGATGAAGTTGAAGCTTATAGAAAAAGTAATGACGAAAAGGAGCAGAAAAGAATTAAGCAAAATCTTGTCTGCGTCACTCCGAGTGGCACATTTTCTGAAAGAAAAGAATCGTTACTAATCTCTCATTCACAGCTAATTTGTATTGATATTGATTCTAAAGATAATCGAGATATTGATTTAGAAAAGTCTAAGCATATAATAGGACAACATTGTCCAAGTTTATACTATGCCGGTCTATCTCTTGGAGGCGAAGGAATATTTCTTATTTTAAGAATATCAAATCCAGAATATCACAAGCAACACTTTGATGCTATTGCATACTATCTAAGAAGAAAATTTGGGTTGAATGTTGATACTCTTGTTAAGAGTCCTGCTAGTTTACGGGTAGTAAGTTATGATGAGAATCCTTATTATAATCCAAATCCTATTCCATTTCAATATCAAATGGAAACAAAAGACAAATCTGCTCATATTATAAGAACAGTTGCCGAAAAAGCACAGATATACCAAAAGGTTAAAAGGGCAGTTGATATTATTTGTGAACATAAAATTGACATCACAGAGAAATATGAGCATTGGTTCAAAATAGGTTGCGCTTTAGCTCATGAATTTGGAGAGTATGGAAGACATTGGTTTCATATGATAAGCAGAATGTATGAAGGCTTTGGAGAACCTGAGTGTGATACTCAGTATAATAAATGTTTAAAATATAAAAGCAAATCAGGAGTAACGATTGCAACATTCTTTTATATCTGCAAAAAACATGGTATAAAATGGTAAAAAGGTAACTGTCACACAGATTTTATTAAGTAGGGGGTATTTCTAACAATAGAAATATCTCCTTTCTTTTTGACTTATTCGCATGAGATAAAGTAGGAATAATTGAAAATCTCCATAAACAGTCCCTAAATACTGCAAAATCAAGCCTCAGTGAGAAAATTACAATCTACTGTAATTCAGTAAATTATGTTTATGTCAAAACAGATTTAATTATTTTTAACTTTTACATATTTTAACATAAATAACCCTTTTTCGCTGTATTCCAGTATGTTATCTCATTTTTGGACAGCGTTAACGAAAAGTCATTTAATTTCTCAAACGTATTGTATAGTTCTTAACGAATAAAAATAGGATTCGGAGAAGGAAAATTTTGATAACACAAAACTAAAATTTAATATATAAAAATGGAAGCAAATGACACATACTGAAAAATGG
>NZ_QVMH01000027.1 GCF_010501035.1 Paludibacter sp. 221 | reverse complement strand
AAAAGAACAAAAGATAAAGGACAAGACTTATAGCTTGTAGCTGATAACTTGTAGCTAACTAAATCATCTTCTTTTTTTCCGAAGAATGCAAGGACAAAAGTAAAGGCTTTGTTTTTTTGGTGCAAATATTTAACGGGTAAGCTATTATTTCAAATCCACCATGATTTTGAAATTGAACTGGCGTCCTGTCAAGTAATTAGGCACAGCCCACTCCTGACTGTAAATATCAGTAACCCAATACACCGAATTCTCGTTGTTAGAGCCAATCAGATTAAGGACTTCGAAATTAAACCAAATGCTTTCAATGTGCTTGAAAAAAGGACGGTTCATTATTTTGTCCTTACCCTGCACCAAACCACGCGAAGCACCTATATCCACACGGTTGTAAGCGCTTAAGCGCGACGCTGCACGATATTCCACACTCCGCGGAGCGCCAAAAGGCAATCCATCGCTCAGAATAAACTTCAGATGCAGCTTATATTTAGGGTTGGTAGGCCAGTAATCCTGAAACAACATGGACAAGGCATAACGGCACTCGTTAGGACGGCTAACCCAATCGTGTTCCATCACCTGCGACGAAACGATATTATGGTTTTCGTCGTATATATTCTTCGTATAGGTGCTTCCGTCCGTAATTTTCTCTCGCGAGCGCATCAGCGAGAAATTAATCCACGAGTCTGTACCGGGCACCAACTCCCCGAATAGTTTAAAATCAATCCCTGCGGTATAAGCAATAGCATCGTTTTTTCCCGAATAGCGGATATTTACATTGTCCACCGAATAGGTAACCACACGGTCGGCCAGCTTAAGGTAAGCCTCTGTAGTAAACTTAAACGGCCTTCCGAAAGCACGGAAATAGTGGTCGCCCCCAAGCACAAAATGAAGCGACCGTTGCGCTTTTATATCCTCATTCAGATGAACATTTACATTGCCCGAAGCGTCTATTATCGTATCGCGCAATTCTTTATAAAACGGAGCCTGATAATAAAGCCCCGTAGCAAACCGGAAACTGAAATCCTTATCCCAGTGCGGGATAAACGAAATTGAAGCGCGTGGGCTTACTAACAGTTCGTTATTAAAGCTCCAGTAATTAGCACGCAACCCTCCCGTAAGAGAAAAACGCCCTGCATTGGCTTCGAATTTATAAGTATCCTGAAAATAGGCTGTCCCTCTCCACGACGACATAACGTTATCCGACTTCATGTTATAATATAGCTCAAGCCTGTCGCTATTATGCGGCAAAGAGTAGCCCACCGAGTCGCGCCACTCCCATTCGCTTATTTTGTCGTCAATAATTTCCCGTTGCAGGTTTGCTCCCCATTTCATACGGTGGGAGTTAACTGCAAATTCTCCCTGATGCCCTATGTTGGCAACGGTGGCTTTAAGACGGTTACGCGCATGTTCATGATAACGGCCTATGCCAAGCACCTCGCCTTCGGTAGTTTCATCGTCCAGTCCCGACTTTATCTCACCCAAACGATACTCTCCCGATATATCGTAAGTTTCACGCTCGTTGGTATGAAATGCCGAAGCCAACAAACTCAGCTTCATATTTTTCCGTGGAGAATAATTTAACGTCAATGCCCCAAAAGATGTGCGAAACAGGTCTTTCTCCTGTCCTTCAAAATAGATAGTCAACCTGCGCGCCATGTCCTGTGTGCCAAATTTGGTTTCACGCACCTGCGGTACAAACTGGTACGAGTTCTGAGAAAAGTTACCTAAAAACGTAAGTTCCCATTTTGGCGAGAACTGGTAAGTAAGGTAAGTCTGATAATCGAGAAAAGTAGGGTTATATTCGGCCTCGGTATCAAGCGTTCCTAACAGATAGGCTGATGTTTTATAACGAATACCGTGCATCTGGCTAAACTTTTTTCCGGCCGTACCTACATAGGCCGATGCACCCAGCAGGCTTAAAGAAACCGACGATTCAAACTTCTCTGGCTTCTTATACGTAATATCCAGAACGGATGACATTTTATCGCCATACTCGGCATCGAATCCTCCTGACGAAAAAGCAACCTGTTCCACCATATCTGTATTGATAAAACTAAGCCCTTCCTGCTGTCCTGAGCGTATCAGCAAAGGGCGGTACACTTCAATACCGTTGACATATACAATGTTTTCATCAAAATTCCCTCCACGCACGTTATATTGCGAGCTTAGTTCGTTGTTAGAATTAACTCCCGTAAAAGTAATAAAAAGCGACTCTATCCCGCCCGAAGTATTTGGCATCAGGCGGTATTTTGATGGGTCGAGCAATTCTATGGTTGAGGTTTGTATGCGTTGTGCCACCACATCCACTTCGTCTATCTGAGTAGACGAAACGGGCAGCTCCACGGTTATATGAATAGTCCTTTGTGTTGGTTTTATCACATGTTTCAAAGTCTCATAGCCCAACATCGAAAAAACAATGGTAGCCGAATCGGCAATCTCGGCCGTAAGGTCATAATAACCATTCGTATTAGTGCTTGTGCCTATTGTAGTATTCTCTAAATAAACGTTCGCATACTCGATACCACGGTTGTTAGTATCAATCACATAGCCGTAAACACGCACCTTGGTTTGTGCCGCTACAACGGATATAAAAGATAGAAACAGCAATAAGTGAAAGTATCGGATTTTCATTCTGTACGTTTAAATCGCAAAAGCCTCACTTTTTTCATGTGATTGATAAGCGGAATATTTCACTTTAGCTTTAACGGGTTTTCCGGGCTTTTATTTTTTTACGACGCAAAAATAAATAATAGATACGAGTTAAAAGAATTTGTACAAAAAACTTAACAGAAAACAAATGAAAGAGCTGTTTTAAAAAGAAACCGCCCGAAGCGTCGGGCGGTTTCTTAATTTAAGCTACAAGCTCTTTATTCGTATTCTCTTTTATTTTCACTCTGGTAAATACAAGGATGAACCCAAACATACTGCAAAGGAAAAAAGCCAGCCCTACCATAACCAAAGTACCATTGCTTATATAGTTCGATACCATTGTACAAACGAAAGCCACTGCCAACTGTATAGACCCGAACAAGGCCGAGGCAGTACCGCTGTTGTCGGCAAATGGAGTAATGGCAAGCTCGGTAGTAGTAGGCAGCAATATGCCGATAGGAAACACATAGAAAAACAGCACTACCAATATCACATGGATGTTAAGCTCCATGAACATGCAGGCCAGCAAAACAACACTTACCGCAAACATGAACACAAGTGCTTGTTTTACCAGTTTCGCAGTTGAAGTACGCTTTTGTAGTGTACTTGTAACAGAGGAAGCAACCATCAACCCCAAAGCATTGAAACCGAATATGAGGCTGAACATAGTATTGGAAAAACCACCCTGCTCCATGATAATAAAAGGCCCGTTGGCTACATATACCATCAAAGCCCCATTGGCTACACCGCCAAGGATAGAGTAAATAAGGAATTTTTTCACTTTCAGTATTCCCCAATAGTTCTGAAAAACATTCTTATCCGTTTTCGCGCCAATATTCTGATTAGTCTCAGGCAAAAAAATCAATGTTAGCACAAATAGCAAAGCCCCTAAAAAAGCCATCGTGGCAAACGAGCCTTTCCAACTGAAAACGCTCAGCACCAGATTACCGATAGTAGGTGCAATTATAGGCGCTACCCCCATGATAAGAGCCAGCAAGGAGAATATCTTCAACGTTTTCGACTTGTCGAAATAATCGGTAACTACCGCACGTGATATTACAACACCGCCACAGCCGCCTATCGCCTGAACGAAACGCATCACCCACAATTGCTGTATATTCTTCACATAAATACAGGCAATGGAAGCCGCGATAAAAATAAGGAGCGAAAGCAATATCGGTTTTTTACGTCCAAAACGGTCGGCCAAAGGGCCCCATAGCAATTGCCCGATGGCAAATCCGGCCAAAAACGTTGACAACGACATTTGTACCGCCGAAATAGTAGTACCGAATGCATCTGATATCAGTAGGAAAGCCGGTAAATACAAGTCGATGCTTAACGGCTCAAGGGCGGTTAAAAGCGAAAGAATAATAATGATTATCCACTGAGTAAAGTTAAAACCTCTCATCTTTTTTTTTGAGTGCAAAAGTATAACAGGAACCTCAAAACTTGCTTGCAGTTTTGTTCCTATCGCTTGTACTTATAAAACACAAGTCACACTTTATCTCTAAATTCGGTGGGGGTAATGCCGGTATTTTTTTTGAAAAAGCGGGTAAAATAAGCCGGTTCGCTAAATCCTAAGGCAAAAGCTATTTCTTTCAGGCTTTTCTCATGCAAGCGGATTTCTTTTTTTATCTCCAGCACCAACCGCTCCAGTATATGCTGCTTCACTGTTTTGCCCGTTCCTTTCAGAGCTATACTGTTCAGTTTTTTACAGGTAAGGTGCATTTGTGCGGCGTAAAACTCCGTCTCCCGCTCACCGATGAAGTTTCTATCAATAAGTTTCATTAAATAAGACACCTGCGAATCCGGCGACTTTTTGTAATCTTCCGAACTTTGAAAAAAAGACGAAACATGAAAGAGAAAAGCCTCCATATAACTCTCCATCAGCATTATGCGGTTTTGCGAATTGAGCTCCAAAAGAATCAACCGCATTATATCCTCCAACACACTTCGGGCTTCATCATCGAGCGAAATAAAAACATTGGAAACATACCCGTTCAGATAGTCTGAGTTTATCCGCTGGCTTATTCTGAAAAAATTATCACTGTGTATCGCAAAAAGATAACCCTCGTTTCCTTCTATATCGAGGCGGTCTATTTGTCCGGGAAAAACAAGTCCAATCTGATTTTCGGCGATGGTGTATTCATTGAAATCGAGGAAATAAGTGTTGTTCACACCTACCTTGGTAAACCATATAAGCTGGTAAAAGTCATAACGCTGGTAATTATTGAAAACACCCTCATCAATATCTTCCAAACGAAACACCTCTACAAACTCGCTCGCGCTTAACTTATCTAATATCTTACTACCTTTTTCCAAAACTTAGAAGTTGTTTAAATTTATTTTATTTAAACTATTCCGGTGTTCTGCACCTTGTTTAATCTACTTATTTACAACCTACAAATATCATCGATGCCCCGCACCCGAATGTCCGCATATTTGGCGCAAGTCTGCGACTTGTGTCTATATATTTTGCAGTTTAAAACTGCATATGCTTTCGGCACAAGTTACGCTACGCTAAACTTGCGCCAGCAATAATATACTTGTCGGGCAAAGATAATAAAGTTATAGCATCCGGCTAAGAAAAAGAGCCGCAAAAAAAACGCCGTAAAATCACAATTTACAGCGTTTTTTCAGAGCTTATTCTAAAGTATTTATTCTTCTTCCTTTTTTCGCTTTTCCTCATAATACTTGTCTCTATATTCAATAAAGTCAGGTATTTTATACGGATATTTCTCGAAGAAATTGCCTATAACAACAATATCAGCTCCCGCTTCAAACGACGATATCATATCGGCAGGCGTTGTAATCCCCCCACCTACAATCAGCGGTATAGATATGTTTTCGCTTACGTACTGAATCAGTTCGGGAGAAACAGGGCTTTTGGCACCACTTCCGGCTTCAAGATAAATAATATGCATACCCAGCAGTTCGCCCGCCAAAGCGGTAGAAAGCACAATACCTTTCTTTTCGCGCGGAATAGGCTGCGTATTACTGATATATTCGACCGAGCTTTTTGCATCACCTTCGATAAGAATGTACCCCATAGGGATAACTTCCATTCCGGAGTTTTTTACACTTATTGCAGATTGCACCTGTTGCCCAATAAGATAATCCGGATTACGCCCCGAAATAAGCGACATGAATAATAATGCATCGGCATTAGGAGTGAACTGGCTTGCATTGCCGGGAAATAATATGATTTTCGATTCTGTTTCTTCTTTGAAAAGTTCTATCAAAGACTTGGTAGATGTGGAAGTTAAACTTCCTCCAACAAAAATAAAGTCAGGAGCTTCTACTTTGAGAGCAGCAATAGTTGCAGCCAGCAAAGGACCTTGGCACTTTTCAGGATCGATGAGAACAGCCAACATCTTTTTTTCGGCTTCTCTGTTTAATAAAATAGTTCTAAAAATCTCTCTCATAACATTTTAGTAATTAAAGGAATAAATCTCTCCATTAACATTCAATATATAAACTCAGCTTATACAATAAACTAAAGTATATTCATCATTTTGGATATAATACAGTTGAAAAGTTTCCTTATTTCCCGTGTATGTTATGAACATCGTACCATCTGCCTCTGCATTAAATGGCTGTATCCGCATATCATGGGCAAAGTCAACTGCATCATTTCCAATTATCTTATATAAGGCTTCTTTTCCTGACCATGCTATCTGCAACTGCCGGATATCTGTACCGTCGGATAAGTCCTTTTGTTCTTCCACGCTCAAAAAGCGGGTATAAACCTTTTGCACTTTATCGTTCAGGCACTCAATATCCACACCTACATGCCGCACAGGATGAAGCATTACAGCAACCCAAATCCCACTATGCGAAATACTGATATTATAACAATCGTCACATAAAAAAGGTTTACCTTCGGGTGTATAAAAAATAAAAAATTCTTCTTTTAATATATTTTTAAGGGCAACACGCGCTGCCAAAAACTCCAATTTTCGCTTCTCTGTCTTTATTTTTTCAAGTTCAGCAATATTCTCCGGAAGATTCATCTCGCGCGATAATTCGTCAACGCTTTCAACAATTTTCCATATTACCAACCTTGCATCGCCTATTTTATAATCTTCGTAAATCATCTTTCCCACTCAAAACTTTCCATCAAACGTACAATATCTGTCCTCACATAAGACACTACTGGAGCAATAGAATCCTTATTCGGCTTGTTGTTGAAATACAAGGCACCCCTAAAAAAATGTTTCACACTATCTGTCACCACAAACTGTACGGGCGATGCCACATTCCCTTGCAAGTCGTACAATACCCCATAAACAGATTTCTCAGGATGTTCAAAATAATGTTCATTAATCCCGTCGGCAATATTGCTATGTGCATAAACAAACCTTCGCGCGTCTTCCGATAATTCAAACAAATTGTTATCAATCCCCTTGTAGCTGCAATGAATACTCCCATTCAGTTGCGGGTACAATATATCAATCCAATACATTTCTCCCTCGGCAGGTCTGGTCTTGATTCGGGCTGTATTTGATATATAAAATTGATAGGGCAGGTTTAGCGTATCAGCTATTTTGTATTCATGCTCAGGCAAATAAATCCTGAAATAGCCATATGGGTGTGGTGTATAACTGTCCCGACAAGAAAACGATATGCTTGCAACAACGATTAACAAAAAAACTATCGGACAAAAACGAGAGCAAGTTGCTTTTCCTATCAACAACTTTTTTATCTTTTTATTGCGTCTCGTTTTGTTCATTTGTATCTTTTTTTTCTTTTATATATAATTTTACTGTTTTAATCCTTCGGTCGTCTACTGATGTTATCTCAAAAATATACTTTCCATATTCAATAAGCTCATTCTTTATGGGAATTTCCCCCTTGAGCTCCAATATCAATCCCGCCAAAGTTTCCACCTCGTCCGTTATTCTGCTGAAATCCTCTTTCTCAATTTCAGCTATTTTGTAGAAATCATTCAATAATATCTTAGCTTCAAAAACAAACGTATGGTCGTCTACTTTCGTATACAAGCTCTCTTCCTCATCATACTCGTCGGCAATATCACCTACAATCTCTTCCAGAATATCTTCCAGCGTAATCAGCCCCGAAGTACCACCATATTCATCCACTACCAAAGCTACGTGTACCTTATTTTCCTGAAACTCATTCAGCAAATCATCAATTTTTTTAGTTTCAGGCACAAAATAGGCATGGCGCATCAGGCTTTGCCAGCGAAACCCCGCCGGCTTGTCCAAGTAGGCAAGCAGGTCTTTGCTATACAATATACCGCGTACATTATCCCTGTTGCCGGAGTACACCGGAACACGGGAGTAACCCGACTCTGCTATAACAGCAAGCAAATCCTTGTAGTTTGCCTTGATATCGATGTCCACAATATCCACCCGTGGAGTCATAATATCCGACACCTGTATATTGCCAAACTTTATAATCCCTTCCAGAATCTCAGTATCCTCATCAGTTTGCTGCGATGTCAGCTCAAGCGCTTGCGACAAATCATCCATCGAGATATTAGAACGGCCATGTTTTTTCTTTTCCAAGCGTCTGTCTACAATCGAAGTAGAACTTACAAGCAACTTTACAAACGGCTTGAACACCTTACCAAGTACCGTGATAAAGCCAATGGTAAACGAGGCTGTCTTTTTCCCGTATTGGGTAGCATATATCTTAGGCATTATCTCGCCAAACAGCAACAGCAAGAATGTTATTATTATTGTCTGAAAAATAAAACCTACCAATGGCGCATTATCAAAATTCAATATAGTGGTGGTAAAATTAGTAAGCAGCAATATAATGGCCACATTCACAAAATTATTTCCTATCAGTATCGTAGCCAATAAATTTTGCGGACGTTTCAAAGCGTTGAGAATACGCTGGTCCGATTTACTATTACTCTCCTCCAAATCGTTCAGCGTGGTGGGAGTAAACGAGAAGAAAGCAACTTCAGAACCTGAAATAAGCGCAGAACATCCTAACAGTATAATGCTGATTATTAAAGATATGATTGCAGAAAAATCGGCCGGATGAAGCGTTACACCGTCAAAAATATTATATATTAATAAACTAATCAATTTCGTTGTGTGTTTTTATTTTCGGATTGCAAAAATAATTAATTTTTTTCTAAATCACTGTTACCCTTTATGTTAAATATGATTTGTTTAGCAATATATAAGAGTTAAATATTTACGCCCTAAATTTTTATTACTCTAAAATCATTAATAATTATTTCAATTTTGACATCATTATAATTGCATATTTAAAAACAAATGCACGCCTTGTTATTTTATTGGGGGTTTTCACTTACTTCAATTAACCAAAAATATATTTAGGACAATTCCTCGGTTCTTATTTATTGGCAATTATATGCCACGATAAATTCTTAATTGTACACTTATCCGGATATTTTATTCTACACAAAACTATATTTTAGTTTATATTGTGTTAATTATCACGTACGCTGTTAATGATAATTCCATTTTTTAATCATATTGTGGATTTCTGTAATAATCCGTAAGTAAAGAGGCAAATCAAAGCAGTCGAGAAAGGCGGAACAAGACCCTGAGAAGTTTCAAACACCAGTTTTTTGAAGTGGCAAGCTTGTTTCAGAATTACTTTTATTTTTCATCAATACCGGAAAAAACAATATCCCATATATACTTAAAAATCAAGGCTTTATTTTTAGAAAAATACAACTTATTGAAAATCAGCGATTTAAACTCAATTCAAATAATTAATATGTATACCTTTTATAATATTCAGAAAGATAACCAATGCGGTGGTATTTGATATTTAGTGCTACCGGAATCAATTATATTGACTAATTTTGTATGTCGAAAAAATCATATGGTTTGATGAAAATAATTATAGACTCATATATACCTTACATAAAAGGAACGCTGGATAATGTAGCAGATGTGGTGTACCTGTCTTATAAGGAGATAACCCCGGATTCGGTAAAAAATGCCGATGCCCTGATAATCCGCACCCGCACCAAATGCGATGCCAAACTGCTGGACGGCTCCAAAGTCAGGTTTATTGCCTCCGCTACCATTGGCTACGACCATATCGATGCAAAGTACTGTAGCGACAACAATATCCGATGGACAAACGCACCCGGGTGCAATGCCCTCTCGGTAGTACAATATATTGCTTCTGCACTAAGTATATTAGCAAACAACAATCAGGCTAAACTCAGTAATATGACGATAGGGGTCGTAGGCGTAGGTGCAGTAGGCTCAAAGGTGGCACAACTGGCGGAGGATTTCGGGATGAGAGTGCTGCTCAACGACCCACCCCGTGCACGTATCGAAAAGGGCACAAGTTTTGCTTCGCTGGCTGAGATTTGCGAAGAAGCCGATATCATAACGTTCCATACCCTGCTGAACGTTTCAGGACAGGATAAAACACTGCATTTGGCCGACCATCACTTTTTCAAATCCTTAAAGAAAAAGCCCGTCATAATAAATGCAGCCCGTGGCGAAGTTATCGACACAAATGCACTGCTAAGTGCTATGGATGCGGAAATGGTAGCAGACGTAGTACTCGACTGCTGGGAGAATGAGCCCGACATAAACAGGGAACTGCTGGCAAAGACAACGCTGGCAACGCCCCATATTGCAGGCTACTCGGCCGACGGGAAAGCCAATGCCGCCACCCATAGCGTACGTGCAGTGAGCCGTTTCTTCTCTTTAGGTTTCGACGATTGGCAGGTAAATGACTTGCCTGCACCTTACGGGATTGACCTCTCATCTGTGAGCAACATCAACCGGTTTTTTCTTGATACCTACGACATTGAAAAAGACAGCCTGCAACTAAAGGCTAATCCGGATGCTTTTGAGGATTTACGCTCGCACTATCCTTTTCGCCGCGAGCCAAAAGCATACATAGGTATGATGAATGATAGATTGAGAAACGATTTTGAAAGAAAGTTTAAAGTATTTTTGAAATAATATATGAGAAAGCATTTTATTTTTTATTTGTTTTTACTCTTTGTCTTCGGCCTGAAAGCCGCAACTCCACTCGATGATTTTCTGAACAATCCGGCACTACGCAATGCCAACGTAGGATTTCAGATAAAATGCCTTGACGATGATAAAGTAGTAGCTGAACACGCTCCTACACATAGCTTCATGCCTGCGTCGACAATGAAACTTGTTACTACGGCAACAGCCCTGGAACTGTTGGGAGCAGATTTTAAATTTGAAACACGGTTGCAAATTGAGGGCGAAATAGAGGAATCGGGCATACTGAACGGCAACCTGTACATCTACGGCGGAGGCGACCCCACCTTAGGCTCGGAGTTCATGGGGAATAGGGATTTCCTGAAACAATGGGTAAGGGCTATTCAGCAAGCAGGCATAAAGAGCATAAACGGAAGCATTGTAGCCGATCCCGGCCTGTTCGATGATGAAGGGATAAACCCCAAATGGTCGTGGGAAGATATTGGCAACTATTACGCAGCAGCCGTTTATGGCATATCCTACATGGACAATACCGTACGTGTATATTTCGATTCGGGCAATATAGGCAGCACACCGGTGATAACAAAGACCGTACCCAACGTGCCGGGCTTACAGTTTCAGAACAACCTGAAATGTACAGCCATTGCCAAAGACAGTGCTTACTTCTATGGCGCACCGCACTCGAACGTGCGTACTGTTTATGGCGAGATACCGGCAAACCGTAAAAACTTTGTATCGAAAGCCGACAACCCTAACCCCGGCTTACTGCTTGCTACCCATTTTCACGATTTATTAATCGACAATGGGGTAAATGTCTCATATCCTCCCCTCGTCAAGAGCAGCAAAGAGAACAACCGCCGTACAATTTACATTTATTACTCCCCGTCGTTAGGCCGTATAGTAAGGGAAATAAACTTCACCAGCAACAACCACTATACCGAACACATATTCAGGTACCTTGCCTTGCAAAACAGCACCGTAGCTTCGACCGACAAGGCTATATCTGTAATACGGGGTTTCTGGAAATCAAAAGGGCTTCCGGTGGAGCAGCTATTCATGTCCGACGGCTCAGGGCTTTCACGTTCCGATGCAGTGTCGGCACAGTTCTTCGTGTCGCTGCTAAGCTACATGAGAAATGAGAGTGCCAATTCAAAA
This sequence comes from Paludibacter sp. 221, assembly GCF_010501035.1. Lineage (GTDB taxonomy): Bacteria > Bacteroidota > Bacteroidia > Bacteroidales > Paludibacteraceae > QVMH01. The sequence continues at coordinate 14,667 of NZ_QVMH01000027.1, read as the reverse complement.
GTCTTTTACAACTCGCTGCCCGTAGCAGGCGAATCGGGCACTATTGCATGGATACTGAAAAACACCGCGCTATCAGGAAAAGTACATGCCAAGAGCGGAAGCATATCATACGTGCGGGCATACGCAGGCTATATCAATTGGAATCAGAAAACTTATGCTTTCTCTATTTTGGTGAACAACTATAGCAGCCGCCCCAATGCGGTAATAAAGCAGATAGAGAGGCTCTTGCTGAACACAATGACACAGCAGGAGTGAGAAGTTAGAAGTTAGAACCAAGAGCCAAGAATCAAGAATCAAGAGCCAAGATTTTTAGGGAAAAGTAAAAAGGACAAAGCACTTTTACCTTTTTACTTTTACCTTATTAACTAAAGATGAAAGACAGCTTTTACATAAAAGAGACTTATTCGACCAACGAACTGCTTTGGGAGATGCTACGCTCATACGACTTACCCGAAGGGTTTGTGGCATATGCCGATTTCCAAACGGCAGGCAAGGGACAGCACGGCAACTCGTGGGAATCGGAGAATAGGAAGAACCTGCTGTTCAGTATTTTGCTTTATCCACATCATATACCGCTAAACGAAAATTTCCTCTTGTCGCAATCAGCCGGCATCGGGATAAAACAAGAGTTGGATAAGTATGTGGAAAACATAAGTATAAAATGGCCTAACGACATTTACCACAACGACAGCAAAATAACAGGCATACTGATTGAAAACTCCTTACAGGGAGCTACGATAAAAGAAAGCGTTATAGGAATAGGAATCAACATCAACCAAACCGGATTTGATAACGCCCCGAACCCTGTTTCGCTAAAGCAAATAACCGGAAAGACTTATGCACGAAAGTCACTCTTGAAGAACGTGCGCGAAAATATACTGAACATTTACAATAATTGGACTCCTTCTCAAATTCATCAGGAGTATATGCAATCGCTATACCGCAAGGATGGATTTCATCCCTACCGCTCAGGCAATGACACTTTCGAGGCTAAAATCACAGACATACAACCTGATGGACGCCTAATACTGCAAACAAAAGAAGGCTCTCGCCTTTCATTTTATTTCAAAGAAGTACAGTTTTTATAGCTCGAACCTTAGTTCGTTACAAAAAAATGGGATTTCCATTATTCAAGTCAGCCCATATTTGGCGCAAGTCTGTGACTTGTGCCTATGTTTTTTTGCAGTTTAAAACTGCATCTATTTTCGGCACAAGTTACGCTCCGCTAAACTTGCGCCAGCGGAGGGTGCTGTTTTAATAGCTCAGGTAAGCAGGCAAGCCATAGCTATGCTATTGAATTTCGATTCGATACTTTCGCCGCGCGAGGTAAGCACCACAGGCTTTTCAGTACCCTGCAGCAGTCCGCCCATTTCGGCTCCGGCAAAAGCCATCAGCCCTTTGTAAAATGAATTGGCCGACTCAAAATTCGGAAAAATCACAATATCGGCATCGCCCAGCACCGGAGTAGCTACCTTTTTTATCGCTCCACGCTCGGCATCCAATGCCAGAAACACATCCAACGGGCCATCCATTATCACATCGCCAAACTCGCCCTGCCGCCAGCATTGCATTATATCCAAGTAATCTTGCATATACTGTATTTTAGGATTTGCCTTTTCGGTAGCATGTATCAATGCTATTTTGGGTTGTAGTATGCCGAATTTATATGCGGTTTTTGCCGTGTATTTTATCATAGCCTTGCGCTGCTCCACGTTGGGCGAAGGTATCACGGCAGGGTCGGACAAAAACAGGAGCTTATGGTATTTCGGTATTTCAAGCACAGCGTTGTAAGTAAGGACATTCCCGGGTGGAAGCAAGCCCTTCTCCTTATCAAGAATAGCACGCAGTATAACGTCGGTATTCACCAGCCCCTTCATCAATATATCGGCTTCGTCCTCTTTTACCAGACGCACAGCTTCGCGCGTGGCAGCACCCACCTCCGGTATATCTATAATGTGTATGAACGATGATAACTCGTGCCGGAGCAATCCCGGCGATTCGATGGCAGCTACATCGCCTACCAGATACGCCTCGACAAAACCTGTTTCCACAGCCCGCAGTACAGCTTCCAGCGTGTGCGCATCTACTGCATTCGCCACAGCCAGACGCTTCCGGCTATTGAGAGTGGCAAGATGAGACGTGAGCGATGCAAATGATGAAATAGCAGACATATAAATTAAGTATTTTGGAGGTGTTTTAAAAAAACATGTTCATACCTGAAAGGCAAGGCTGAGACATTCAGTCCTGCCGTTCAGACAGAGATTATTTGTTTTACGTTTCCTCCGCAGGCCACATGCCTGCGGTGTCCGACACATCGGACTGTTCCATATGAAAATCTGACTTTTCAAGTCAGCATACTTTTTAAAAACACATCCAGTATTTTTATTGGTAAAGCAAATGTAGAGATATTTCTAATGAACACAATAAAAAAGCTATTTCCAAACTACAGCAACATACAAGCTGCTTTTGCCCAAAAAACAAACAATTTGCTTTATTCTCCCTCAATATAAATTCAAATTGTAAATTTTATGGTTTTCTTAACAAGAAAATAAACCTTATATTACAGCAAAATTTAATCTTCCATTTACTTATATTTAACTATTATGTAAATATCATTGTACGGAATATTTTCTACTTTTGTGAGACGATTTTACGAAAAAAATTAACACAGACAGATACATGCGTATTGCAATAACAAATATATTGTTGTTTTTGCTTCTATTTCTGCAATCCTGCTCTTTATCTACAAACCAAAAAATGGAGCAGGCTGAGGAGCTTATAGAAAGCAACCCCACCGAAGCTCTTGTCATGCTCGAAGCTCTTTTACCGGATTATTCTGAAATGTCCGATAAAGAAAAAGCATTTTTCGGGCTGCTATACTTCCAAGCTCTTGATAAAAACGATTTGGAATTGTCGCCGCTGGAAAAAATAAATTTTTCAATTAAATACTATTCTCAAAAAGACGATAAATACCATTTGGCTTACGCCTACCTGTACAAATCGAGAATGTATCGTTATCACAATCAGGATAGCGAAGCTGCTACTCTGCTTTTGCAAGCGATAGAACATGCTAAAAACACAAAGAAAAACAACGAAAGCCTTTTAGGGAAAATTTATTTCGACTTAGGATTTATTAGTTACCAACAAAAAGAATACGAAAAAGCAAACGAGTATTATGAAATTTCGGTACAATACTTCGAACAGGCTGACGAAAAAGACAATCTTGCCTACACTTTCTTGGGTATAGGGCAAGTTTATCACTGTTTGAAAAAACATGATGACGCCCTTAGCTATTATAATAAGTCGCTAAACATATCTACCGATTCCATACTGTTTGGTACAACCTTGTTGGATATAGCCAATTGTTATTATTCGCTGAGACAACTTGATTCTGCATTATATTACACCTACGAAAGCCTCAAATACCCCTATTATTCCGTAAATCAGGCTATGAGGTATTTTACCCTTGCTGACATTTATTTCGATTTGAAGCAATACGATTCAGCCTCACATTACGCAAAAAAATCGCTCGAATATCCGTCCAACCATTACATAAAAAGAGAATCGTACCGCGTATTGGGCAATGTAGCTAATATACACAATAAAAAAGACAGTACAAAATTTTATTTCGACAACTATCAGGCATGTTTCGACTCTATCATAAAGATAGAATCGCAACCCAAAATTACAATTATAGAAAACCTGCACCAGTTAAACCTTGAAGCAAACAAGGCAAAGCGGAGCAAATCTTATTACATAGTAGGTATAATAGCAGTAATTATAGCAGGTGCAGCCATTTTTTACTTTGCGTACAAGTACAACAAGCAAATACAAAAAAAGAAAGCCGAGCAATATCAGGCAAAACTGGAAAGCAAACAGACTATACTGCAACAAGAGCTGGTTTCGAACAAGATAAATGACATGCAGCGCCAGTATGCCAAAGACAAAAAAGCAGGCAACGTGAAAGAAGACTACTTGCAGGTAAACAGGCTCATTTACGACAAGGTACTGAATGTACATGATAAAAAGGCGTTTTTCGCAAAAATGAACAGCATTTTCAACAACATGCCCGACAAGTTGGAGCGAGAATATCCCGCTTTGGCCTACAACGATATTGTATGGTGCTGCCTATACCTGCTCAACATCCCCACCGCAGACATTGCCTTAATTCTGGACTGCAAAAAAGACAGCATATACACCCTAAAACAACGAATCCTAAAAAAAGTAGGACTTAGTACGACTAAAGAACTGAAGGCTTTCTTGCAAGAGATGTCGAAATAACACACCCCTCTAACCCCACAATACAAGTTTAGCGTGACGCTATTTTGTCACAAACATGGGGATGTTTTTATCGGATTAAAAAAACTTCATTGCATACCTCTCAAGCGTTAGAATAATCATGATTTTAAGGGCTGCAAGCCCAAGTTAAAGCTTAACCTGCGCTTGCAGCGCGCAGAGTAGAGATATTCACTTCAACCCAATGTGTTGCATTGGGTTGAAGCAACCTGCCACTTCGTGGCGGAAAAAATCTTCCGGCCAAGACTGATTGAAAATCCGGCTTAACGATAGTTTTTTGCTGCAATATCTTTCTTTGTTTAGCATAGTGCAAACTTGCGCCGGAAACAAATACAACTCCAAAATAGCAAGAAATTATAGACACAAATCACAGGCTTGCATTAAACACTTCCCAATTTTATCTTGCCTGAAAGACTATACGAAATTGGAAAGCTTACCTAGCTATTTTATCCCTTTTTTACGAGAAACATCCAACCGGGATACCGCTTTTCTAACCGTTCATTAACATTTGTTTCACCGTGTACAGGTTTTGAATAAAAATATTCAACAAACATCTGATTTGCAATATAATAGACTATGCGTTTGTACAACTTTTTTATTGTATGAAATTTGGTGTTATATAGTTTTAATTCTAATTTTGAATCAAACAAACATTCATTCACATTATTAATTTTTTTGATTATGAAAAAGTATTTGATTCTTTTAGTTAGCGCATTTTTATTCATGGGTTCTTTTGTCACTTTATCGGCAGATGATGTGTTGATAAAAAAAAGAGAAATTGGGGGCAGTGACATAAAAACACGTGATGACCTATATACTCCCATATCGGCAAATATCACGAATGGCACTCTGACTGTTACTTTTGAAGAAGCATTAGGAGTTGCGGTTGTATACGTCGAAGGCGAAGACGGAATCCTTGCTTACAATGTTGTCAGAGCCGGAGTAGGAGCAACATGGTCGGTTTCAATAGACTCATGGGATGCAGGCGAATACCTTCTGACTATTGAGATAAGAGGAGACGTTTATTGTGCTGATTTCGAAATAGAGTAGAACGCGTCCGGGGGGGTGAGCTTTTATTTAATGGCACTTGCCATCCCGTATTGATGTAGATTTACAAAACTATAATATACGAATATCCTATTCTTTTTGATTGAATAACCTAAACCTATAAATAGAACGAGAATAAAAAATAAAGTCTGTCGTAATTAATCTTTTTCGTAAATTCTCGTTAACAAAAAAAAGGCGGAGTGATCCACCTTTTTTTTATTTTCTCCCATCCCCTGTATCCATAATCTACCTAGAAAAAATAAAACCGAAAAGAAACAAGGAGTAACTTGTCTTTCCGGCTTTACTTGTATATAGAAAAAAGGAATTATCTCACATTTATTCGTCTTCTTTCTTAGTAGCTTCGTATTCTTTCAGCAGCTTGTCCTGAATATCCATTGGCACAAGCTCATAGCCTGCAAATTTCATCGAGAATGAAGCACGGCCTCCTGATAGCGAACTTAAACTTGTAGAGTAGCTACTCATCTCTTTCAGTGGAACTTTTGCAGCCAGTTTTTCAAAGCCTTTCTCGCTCGACATTCCCATGATGACAGCACGGCGTCCCTGCATATCGCTCATAACGTCGCCTAAGCGGTCGGAAGGAGCCAGCACTTCTACATCATACACAGGCTCCAGAAGCTTAGGCCCTGCCTCTTTAAATGCCTGAGCAAAGGCGTTACGCCCTGCAAGACGGAATGAGATTTCGTTAGAATCTACCGGGTGCATCTTTCCGTCGTATATAATTACACGCACATCGCGTGCATACGACCCCGTCAGAGGCCCCTGTTCCATACGGTCCATCACTCCCTTAAGGATAGCCGGCAAAAAACGGGCATCAATAGACCCACCTACTATACTATTAATAAACACCAACTTACCACCCCAATCAAGGTCTATCACCTGTTTGTCGCGGACACTTATCTTATACTCCTGCCCTCCAAACTTATAGTTAACCGGGTCGGGCATATCGTCGAAATACGGTTCGATAATCATGTGTACCTCACCAAACTGCCCTGCGCCCCCCGATTGCTTTTTGTGGCGATAGTCGGCACGTGCAGCCTTCGTGATAGTCTCGCGATATGGTATCCTTGGCTCTTTATATTCAATTTGTATCTTATCGTTGTTCTCAATACGCCATTTCAATGTGCGCAGGTGGAACTCTCCTTGTCCTGATAAAATAGTTTGTTTCAATTCCTTTGACTGTTCTATAATCCACGTAGGGTCTTCCTCGTGCATACGAGTTAATATCTCGTTGAGTTTTTCCTCGTCTGCCTCGGCAGCAGCCCTGATTGCACGGCGGTATTTAGGCTCCGGATAGCGTATTTCTTTGAAATCGTAATCCACACCTTTTGCGTTCAGGGTGTTTCCTGTGCGGGTTTCTTTCAGCTTTACTGTAGCACCGATATCACCTGCTACCATTTCTTCAACTTTTGTCCTGACCTGCCCTGCAACAGCATATATCTGGCTGATGCGCTCTTTCGAGCTACGGTCTATATTTTGCAAGTCGTCGCCTTCTTTCAGCGTACCGCTCATAACTTTGAAATAAGATACTTCGCCCAAGTGAGGCTCCACACTGGTTTTGAACACATAGATACTGGTTGGCCCTTTGGCATCGGGAGCTATCTCTACTCCCTCTTTTGTTTGCGGCTTCTGTGTTTCGTTTACCGATGGCACTACGTTTCCTAAAAACTCCATCAAGCGGCGCACACACATATCTTTTTCGGCACATACGCAGAAAACAGGGAACATATCGCGGGTAAGCAATCCTTTGCGTATACCCATACGCATTTCATCTTCGGTAAGTGAGCCTTGGTCGAAGAATTTTTCCATCAGCGCTTCATCGTGCTCTGCGGCTGCCTCTACCAATGCGTTGTGAAGCTCCTGCGCTTTTTCCAACTGATCGGTAGGTATATCTAATACTTCGGGAACGCCGCCTTCGGGCTTCCACTTGTACATCTTCATTTTCAGAACGTCAACCACAGCATTGAATTGCGCACCTGTGCTGATCGGATACTGAATAAGAACAACCTTGCTTCCAAAGTTTTCTTTCAGTTCTTCTACCGTCTTATCAAAATCAGCTTTTTCCTGATCCAACTGATTGGTAACGAATATTACGGGTTTATTAAATTTTTCGGTATAACGGAAGTGGTTGCTTGTACCTACCTCCACGCCATATTGAGTATTGAGAAGGATCAGCGCGGTATCGGTAACGTTAAGTGAAGTTACCACCCCTCCAATGAAATCGTCGGAACCGGGGCAATCAATGAAATTGAGTTTTTTGTTTAACCACTCGATTTGAGCTACTGTTGAGAACACAGAGTAACCATATTCTTTTTCTACCGGGAAATAATCGGAAACCGTATTTTTGCTTTCGATTGTTCCTCTACGCTTTATAACACCACTCTCGTAAAGCATAGCTTCCACAAGAGTGGTTTTCCCAGAGCCAGAACTACCCAGTAAGGATATGTTCTTAATTTCGTTTGATTGATATACTTTCATATAGCTTCAATTTTTTAATGATTAGAAATATGTTTAGCTATTTTTATCTTCCCTGTCCGGAAAAATGATTTGCAATGTATGAAATCTCCATTAAAAAACCGATAACAATCGCTATGTTATAAAACAATGTTTTTAAGCACGACTTTGCTTATTTTAACGCAGCGAAAGGTGTTTTGAGACACATATCTGCCACACTGTGATATAAATAAAGCCAGCCGTATTCCGGCTGGCTTTATCCATGTTATAAAGGGAGGGGGGATTATTTCAAAACCACCTTAACTACTTCGCGCGTTCCATCTGTATAATTAATTGCAACCAGATAATAGCCACTACTTGGCAACATAAATTCAAAATAACCTGCTTTTGAATCGATCATCTGGCCTGTGGCCGAGAATATAGTTACATCCTTGATGTTTTCGGCTTCTACTTTGAGCGCTTTATTGCTAACACTTACTTGGGCTTTGGCAACCGAAATATATTCGAGCGCGGTATCTTCGGCCTCAAACAAAACAAACCTTACGGCAGAACCTCCGTCGGTTAAGCCATATAATCCGATATAATTATTAGCAATACTTCCTCCAAAAGGATTGAAGCCACTGTTTGTATCTTCATCTTGCGCTATCGTCCATGCGCCTTTGTAATCACTTTTAACTTCTTTTCTCAGCGATAAGGTAGTAGCTTCTGTTATGTCGGATACTGTAACAAATCCATTTTGCTCCTTGCTGTCATAGTCGAGGAATGCATTTTCTTTAAATTGGATTGAATTACCTTCCTTGTTTGTAAAGATATACTCATTACCTACTCCTGTTAGCTTCCATATCTGAGTATCTTGTTCACCCTCTTCGTACAGATTTTGTACTTTTATGGCTTGGTTTTCGCCCATATCGGTAAGATACAAATCGGCGTTGTTACGTTGGAAAACAATGTAATACCAATATATACTATTAGCATTGCTAATTACAGGCGAATGGTCGGGATACGCTGTAAAGTCTATTTCGTCGGCTTTGATAAACTTAAATACACTTGCATCCGAGGCTACGGCTTCTCCTATAATCTTGCCAAGTCCGGCATTAGGCGTTTGGCTCAACGCATTGTCGGTAGCATCTCTTTTTATTATTACTGTAAGCGGGAAACTTATATTATCTGCTTTCAGCAGGCTAAGTTCTGTTCCGGCAGCGGTAGTAGTGTAGGTGTCGGTAGCATAAGCAATTTTTCCACCGGCTTTACTTTCAAGCAGATATTCATCTCCGGTTTTCACTACCTTCCAAAGTTGACCGTCAGCATCCTCGCGTGGGAAAGCAGTTTTCAGGCTTCCGTCTTCAACACGTTCCAACACCACATCCCCTTTTTGGAATACGATATAATGCCACTCTCCATCTTCCGGAATATAAGGTTGTTGGTCAAAATAGTCCTCCGAATAAAATTTTAGCTGAGCACCTTCACCATCTTTAGTCCAATTTCCTACAAAATCGAGCAAAGGGTTCCAATACGTACTATTATGGTCGAAATAATCTCCGGCAGCATACTTAATTTGTACGTAATCGCTATTATCTTTCCAAACTTCTATTGTGAGCTCTTCGGCAGCGGCAATATCCCCCGAAGCTGTAACACAATTTTTATCTCCATTGGTAGCGGTAAACGACTGTGCTACTGAAACTACCTTGCCGGCTTTATTAATCAGATGAAAGCTATTGGCATCGCCTACCAGTTTCCATAAAAATTCTTCGTTATCGCGTACTACAGGTTTATATTTAATTAAATCTGTATCTTCATACGTTTCGACGGTAAGTGTATGAAATGCTTTTGCTAAATCTGACGAGCGTATCGACTCAATGTAGTACCAGTACTGATTAGTTTCGTCACTAAACTGTAAGTCATCGAAAGAGACATTTGCTTTAGTAAATGAATTTACTGCAAAAAAGACTGTAAGAAGTAAAAATAATTTTTTCATAAGCATTTTAAATAAAATAGATTTAATATTAAGGAGTATATGAAAATATAGAAATAATAAACTTATTAAATAAAAAATGATTGCAACCTCCGGGGATTTACAAAATGAATCGACTCTTCAACTATTTTACATCCGGAAAAAACAGGATTTTCTTTCGCCTCAAATATATGTTATTTTAATAAAAATAACAAATACCTTACGTTTTTTATGAAGAATAATATTTCACCACCTAAACCTATCCTTCCTATCTACCAAACAGCTCTTTTTTTACACATTTAAATAAAAGGCGTATAAAAATATCATTTTGTCATGAATTTGCAATTCAAAGTGCTTATATTTGCATATTCAAAATAGCAATATGTTATGTTCGAAAAAGCATCAGTACTGTTGATTTTTACCGGAGGCACTATAAGCATGTCCGAAGACGCTAATACAGGGGCACTGCGTCCGATTGATTTTGAACGGTTGAAAGAGTTAATGCCCGAACTGAAAAAGACGGGTATTCTCATTGACACTATCCCGTTCGTTCCTTTCATAGACTCCTCTGATGTTCATCCACCGCTTTGGGAAAGAATGGCGGTCACCATAAAAGAGAATTATGATAAATACGATGGGTTTGTTATCCTTCACGGCACTGATACGATGGCATATTCAGCCTCTGCGCTAAGTTTTATGCTGGCAAACCTTTCCAAGCCTGTGGTTTTTACAGGAGCGCAGTTGCCTATTGGCATGATGCGCTCGGATGCAAAAGAGAACCTGCTTACTTCCATCGAAATTGCAGCCGCAAAAGAGAACGGGAGAGCCATCGTGCCGGAAGTTTGCATCTTTTTCGAAGATACCCTTTTCAGAGGCAACCGAACTACCAAAAAGAATGCGGAACACTTTAATGCATTCAATTCTTATAATTATCCGATTTTAGCCAAAGCCGGAGTTCACATCAAGTATTTTCGCTCGGCAATACGCTATCCTCAGTCAGATGAAAAACTGCATTTAAGAACCAAAATTGACCAGAATGTGGCTATCTTAAAGCTCTTTCCGGGAATAACGGAAGATATGGTAAGCGCTATATTGAATATCCCCAACCTGAAAGCCGTTATACTTGAAACATTCGGAACCGGAAACGCTCCCCGTCGTATCTGGTTTTACAATGCACTGAAAGCAGCTAACGAACGGGGTATAATCGTTGTGAACAAAACACAGTGCAGCATAGGTTCGGTAGAGATGGGGCGTTATGAAACCAGCCTGAATCTGGTAAATGCGGGGGTAATAAGTGGTTACGACATCACCACCGAAGCACTTGTAACTAAGCTAATGTACCTGCTTGGCGAATACCGAGCGGTAGACGAAGTAAAAGAACTGCTAAGCCGGGATATATGCGGCGAAATGACGGTAAGTTAGTCGGTAAAACAAGAGGTTTGCCTTTACTTTCCTACTTTCCAGCGCGAATTGATGTTGCGAGCCGAAGGGAAAACCCCTTTCGTAACTGAACGCACATCCTCTATACTGTAAAACAGATTCGGGTCGTAGTCGTCCAATATTTGCTGTATATCTTTAATAGATTTGCGTGACACTACCGACTGAATGATATTTACACGCCCCTTAGCACCTTTGCCTTCGAGTAAGGTAGCTCCGAAACCTTTTTCGCTCAACATATTCACCAGCCCACGCGCATCTTTAGGAGTGGTAATACGCACCAAAAGCGTGCCTATCGCAATGCGTTCTTCTATTATCATCCCCACAAAGTTTCCCATAGCAAAACCTCCGGCATAAGCTATATAACACACCCAGCTACTAAAAGAGCTTAGCAACTGGCTAATGACGATAACCCAGATAAGAACCTCAAAGAAGCCCAAAAGGGGAGCCATAGCCTTATAACCTTTCGACACGAAAATGATACGGAGAGTGCCTAAGGTTACATCACATATTCTGGCTACAAAAATCAATAGAGGCAGTATGATGTGCGTAAAGGCAAAAGTATCGGGCATATTAGGAAACATAAGCAGTATTTTTGAATGATTAGACGAATTTTTAAAAAATTAAACCACAACAGATACACAATAGTTACCAAGCGTTAGAAAAATCTTTAATTCAAGGGCTGTAAGCCCGTTTTAATTTAGCCCAATGGCAAAGCGAAGCGTCGCCTTGGGTTAGTTTACAAGAGCAAATTTGGCGGGCTGCAAGCCCAAGTTAAGATTTACTCTACGCTTTCAGCGCGTAGAGTAAAATCTTCCGACCAAAACTGCAACAAGGCTTGCAGCTAATACCCCATCAACCTGTCAGCTAAAAACGGATAATCTTTCACCAATTTCTCGCGCTTATTGTCAATAGCTTCTAAAAACTTTTTATACGCGTCAGCCTCAGGATGCAGCGGCCTGTGTGATAAATCGGCTTTCAGCTGTTCTACCCTTTTCTTTACGGCAAGAGTTTCTTCCGAGAAATAAGCATCCGAAAAACGTTCCCAAATATAACTCACAGCCACATCAGAGGGATGCAACATATCCGGAGCATAATAACGGTAATCGCGAAGCTCGTCCAACAAAATTTCATATGCAGGAAAATATCCGACATTCTCAAACCGTTTTTGCAATACATCTATTGCCTGCAATAATATCCCCTTGCTGATATTATTCTCGTGCGCTCCGTCTTTCCAATGGCGTATGGGGCTTACCGTAAATATTATGTTTATTCCGGCATTCTGCCTATTCAGCTCCTTTATTATTTCCGAATACTTATTCACTATTTCATCTACACCCAACCGTACACGGTTGAACTTGCCAGCAGGCAATTTGTGACAATTAGATACAACACATCCGTTATCCTTATACTCATACACCCACGCCGTACCAAAGGTAACGAGCAGATGCTTTGTCGTTCGCAGAAAGCCGGAAGACTTTTTCAGTCCGGCATTAAGCCCGTTCAGACACTTCTCCTTATCTACACCCGAAAACAAACTGCTATGCGAAAAACTATGCCACAACGAGCCATCGGAGAACAAATCTTTTTCGGAAAACAATTGGTTATCCAACAAGTGACGAAGGCTCCGGTATATCGACATGGGATTATACAGCACCCCAAACGGATTTACATCTGTCAGGAAACTGGATTCCTGTAGTTTTTTGCCTATATTTTCGGAAAAACAAGAGCCCAAGGTCATTATATTATCCTCGTAACCGATACTCTCCGCTGCTTTCGGAATTTCTACTTTTGTTGTAAACATATGCCGTAACTGTTTTTATATTTCAGAATAGAAACTGTTTTGAATTTTACGACCCATTTTTAGGTTTATTTTTTATGATATTCTTTCATGCTCATTCTCTCCCTTTTTCGAATAAAAATAGCTGAAAATGGACCTATGAAAAAATTCAAAACAATTTCTAACAAAAGTATCAAAAAAAAGACAGACATAAAAAACAAGAAGATGCATCAAAAGTAAGATACTTCTGACACACCCTCCAAATAAAAAAACAGCACCTTACAATTCTGCTATACACCGCACACTGAAGCCGTACGCACGGTTGAGCAGGTACGCAGGGTACACGTTACTATCATTGAAGTCCAAGAGGAACGAGGCATAACTGTAAACGCTACCACTCCAGTAGAAGCCGCTAGAACCTACATAGTAGAGCTCGCCATTACTGAAGTGGCGATAGCCGGCAACGGGCAAAAATAAAGTTGTAGTCTCGCCATCAGGCTTAATCTCGTAACCGGCAGTACCATTAGCAGCATCATTCCATACCCAAGTATTAGCTACGGCAGTAGCTTTAGCTCCGGGAGCTGAACCACCACGGAAAATATCGCTCCAATCACTTTGAGCGGGAACACGCCATCCGGCAGGACATGGGTCGTAAGTGCTATTTTTTTGATTACCCCAGTTAAGGTCAGCAGTAGGAGCCTTAGAAACATCAACCCAGTTATAAGGATAAGAAGGAGCTTTAATAAAGGTTGTAATACCACCCGTTGTTTCACCATTAGTAGTTGTACCACCTGTAGTTACATCTGCCACTACAACATCCGAAACACCACTGGTACGTTTTTCGTGTCCGTCGCGAGTACGCCCCCATTGGTATAAGTCTCCGTAAACTGGAGAAGCCTTCTGAGCATCGGAAGTTTCATTACCGCTAAAACTATACACAACGCTTGAAGTTGATTTCTGATCTGCAATAGTTGTAACAGTCGCCCCAAGATTATAGCACATAAACGTACTCCATCCTCCCGCTACGGTTTTAGCCCCACAGCCTACAGCTACTTCAGCTATATCACTGTTTATACTGTTGCCGTTAGCATCGGTAACTTGGCAGTAATAACGGCGCATACCCAATTTACTTAAGTCAGGAGTAAAGGTTGCGGCTGTTTCACCGGTTATAGGGGCAGGAGCTGCATTGGTGTTAGCTGTCACTTCGTACCATTGGTAAGTAAGAGGAGCTATACCGGTAGCCGTTACGCTGATAGTAGCCGATTTGCCACCAATACCCGACATATCACCTGCCGTCTCTGTTTCACGCCAGTTGAAAGCACGAGGCTGAGTGGTGATTCTTAGAGCGTTTTGTAAATCACCGCAATTAGCTATCCACTTGCTGCCGTTCCACGTCTCGGTACAATTAATGTCGGTATTGTAAATAGTTAGCCCCTTGGCTAAATCCTTACCACTTACCGATAATTTGTTACGCTGGTCGGTAGTAAGCTGAGGTAAGCGCAAACCACCCGTAGTACCTGTTACTTCTAATAGTGAAAAACTTTCGGGTGCTTTGTCGGCCCCAATAGTTACTTGTGCAGTTGCACTGAAAATGAAAAACGAAAATTGAAAAAGACAGAACAAAACTAAAGTCTGCCGGATTGATTGTTTTCTGTTCATGATTACTTAATTATTAGTTGTTAAT
>NZ_QVMH01000026.1 GCF_010501035.1 Paludibacter sp. 221 | reverse complement strand
AGGAAAAAGTATAAAGTTACTTTATTACCTCTTACTCCCTACTTCTTATCTCTAACTTGTAACTCGTAACTATTAACTTGTAACTAAATAAATAATAATTAAACATTAACAACTAACAATTAAGTAATCATGAACAGAAAACAATTTTTACTACAGGCATTTATTTTAGCTTGTTTTTTTCAATTTTCGTTTTTCATTTTTAGTGCAAATGCACAAGTAACTATCGGTGGAGAGGCTGAGCCTGCTAAAGGTACAGTTTTGGACTTGAGCCCTTCGGGCGGTTATGTGGGTGGACTAAAACTGCCTAATGTATCGTTAGATAATTTATCGACTATGCCCAATGCTTTTACTGACAAATCGGCGATAACCGACTTGTCGAAACTGAAAGGCTTGCAAGTGTACAACACTAATACAACCCTTGGAGAGGGAGTGTATATTTGGAATGGTACGGTTTGGTACAAAAGCGAGTTGGGTAATGAGAAATATGCAACAAAAATAAATTTAGCTGCCGATGTTACTATTGATAAAATCGGTGAATATAATAAGCTTGCTAGTTTTACCGTTCCACGTGCAGGAGTTTACCTTGTTTTTTCGATGGTAAGATTTCGACCAGATGTTGTTGGAAACATATCTGTCGGCACTCATTTGTTTTATTCCGATACCAATAGTCTGATTTTGTATGGGGCAAGTGCTGTCGAAAATACTGTTAGTAATAGTACTTCAACAATTTCTTTTAGCGGCTATTTTATAACCGATGGAGCAAAAATGATAGATTGGACTTTTGAGAGTACAGCAACAGGGACAGTAAGGGCAATTGGTTCTAACTGGCTTCAAATAGTGGAATTGTAAAGAGAAACCTAAGTACATGACAAAAAATGTCGAATGTTTCTTCAATCTGTTATAGGTGCTTTTTGACCTTGTCCGGTGAGCCGAAAAATAAGAGCAGTCGGCGTTAAAAAATCTTNGACAAACGCTAATTTTTCGTGCGAAGCGGGCATAGTCTTGATTTTTTGTTCCTTTTGCATCAAGGCAAAAGGAAGTAGATAACTTAAACAAAATCATTAAATATCAGCAAAATACTGATTGTGATTTAGTTTTTTGTCATGTACTAAAAAGAGAAACTTAAATACTATATGAGAAGAGGGAGAGTGTCCCAAAAGGAAAGAGAACGCAAATTACGCAGATAAACACAAATTTACGCAAATCTTATTTTGTTGAAATAAAGCAAGTTACAAAAATTAATTTGCGTTCAAAAAAAACTTTTGAGACACTTTCTTCTTTTATAATAGTAACGAGCTGTCTCCGTAGCTCAGAAAACGGAAATTGTGTGCGAGTGCATAATCGTAAATCTCTTTCCATCTACCTTTTACAAAGGCTGAAACAAGCAGCAGAAGTGTACTTTTTGGTTGGTGAAAATTGGTTATAATTCCGTTTACGATACGAAATTTGTATCCCGGTTTTATCATAATCTGCGTGGAAGCGTGAATGCTGTTCAGTCCTTCTCTGTCGAGGTAGCTTACAATGGCTTGCAACGCCTCGATGGTTTGAATATTGCTCGATTTATCGTAAGGCTGCCACTGCGAAACATTGAAATTTAGCGCATTGGGGTTCTCCAGAATATTCACCCCAATATAATAAAGGCTTTCGAGCGTACGCACCGAGGTAGTGCCTACTGCTATGATGTTTCCGTTGTTTTTTATCAGGTTTTCGATGGTTTCCTTGTTTACTTCTATCACTTCGGCGTGCATCTGGTGCTCGTTTACCGTTTCCGATTTTACCGGCTGAAAAGTTCCTGCCCCTACATGCAGTGTGAGTTCTTCGGTGCGGATGTTTTTCTTTTTCAGGCTTTCAAACACTTCGGGGGTGAAATGCAGCCCTGCGGTAGGTGCGGCTACCGACCCTTCTATTTTTGAATAAACGGTTTGATAGGTGGTTTTGTCACTTTCTTCAGTATCGCGGTGCAGATAGGGAGGTATTGGCAGTTCCCCTGCATTTTCCAGTATTTCGGCAAAGTGTATGTTCGGGTTATCCCAAGAGAAACGGACAGAGTGAGCGTTTCCTTCGCTATTTATTAATTCGGCTTTTAGCTCGCAAAGTATTTTCCCCTTATCCTCTATTGTTTTAACAAGTGCTCCCGATTTCCATTTTTTCAGGTTACCTACCATACATTTCCATACGCACGATTGGGTTGAGCCTAACGAGAGTGCATAATCCGAAGGCTCGGAGGGTTCGAGGCAAAACACTTCGATACGTGCTCCTGTGTCTTTACGAAAAACCAAACGGGCTTGAATAACACGGGTATTGTTGTAAACTAAAAGAGCGTTTTGAGGCAGAAAATCAACAAGATTTGAAAAAATGCTTTCTTCGATTTTTCCATCTTCATAAACAAGTAGTTTGGACGAATCGCGCTTAGTTAAAGGGAATTTAGCGATGCGATTGTCCGGAAGCGGATAATCAAAGTCGTTGATATATATCGTTTGGTTTTCGTTCGGGTTGCTCACAGGATTTGACAAAAAATTATTGTACTTTTGTGTTGCAAAAATAGTAAATAGCTGCAAGTTTCGGTCATATTTTTTTATTTATTGGCAGTAATACAATATTTAGCGCAAGTCTGTGACTTGTAGGGCAAGCGCATCAAAATATGCAGAATTGCTATTTTATTCTTTCGTAGTCGTAGNGTCGTAGCTAATCTTTCCGCCTCAGCTGGTGAGCGTAAAGAAATTCAGCGTAACGGAGCACTTTTCCCCTCTCCTTAAGGAGAGGGGGTAGGGGGTGAGGTTGGAAAAAGTAAAAGCCTGTCCGGCTCGAGGACAAAGTAATAAAGGAATGAGAATATCAGAACTCTCCCTAAATCCCTTTCGACCTCTCCCGCCTTTCAGGCACCCTCTCCAAACGGAGAGGGAAAAAGGAAAGAAAGTTTTTGAGAGGGACTTTGAGAGCGAGAAACGAAAGAACGATATCTGATGAATTTGATGATTAAAATGTAATTTTGATGCGGTTACCCTATGTGACTTGTGCCTATCTGTTTTTGCAGTTTTAAACTGCGTATATTTTCGGCACAAGTTACGCTACACTAAACTTGCGCCAGTGATGTGATTGAAGTATGTCGGTCAGAAGCTCCGTAGGGAGCTTAAGTTTGGTAATAGTTGTGATAGACATTTTTCGTGCCGTAGGTGCGAAACTTTTGCAGCAAGTAGTGTGCTTACGGCACGCAGAGAGCATGGTAGAACCAACGATTATCAAACTCAATCGTAAATTAAAAATTGTAAATTATATAATTATGAAAATAGGAGATACAGTACGTTTTCTGAACTCGATAGGAGGGGGCAGGGTAACGCGAATTGACGATAAGAAAAGTCTGGTGTATGTGGAAGATGAAGATGGCTTTGAAGTTCCGGCTCTGATGCGCGAGGTGGTGGTGATACAGAATGTAAGCGAAACTACCAATATACCTAAAAAGGATTTCGGCTCGAAAAATGAAGAGGTACAGGCTAAACCAATGCCGGTTTATACAGAACCGCAACCTGAGCCCGAACCGATTGTTGAAACTCCTGAAGGCGATACACTAAATGCTGTTTTAGCCTTTTTTCCGGTAGATATTAAGCAACTCCAAACTACATCGTACGAGTGTTATCTGGTAAACGACAGCAATTACTTCCTGTTCTATAACTTTGTGATAGGAGCGAAGGATGCGAGAAAAAGTGTTGCAAATGGCAGAATTGAGCCAAATACTCAGGAATTGATTGCACGGGTGTCGAAAGATGATCTGAATGATTGGGAACACCTCCAAGCGCAGATAATTGCCTTTAAAGAAGGGAAGGCATATAGCCGGCAAAGCGTGATTGATGCCCATATACGGCTGAATACGGTGAAATTTTATAAGCTGCATAGCTTTGCCGAAAATGAGTATTTTGATGAGCCGAGCCTGTTAGTCGACTTAATTGCCGAAAAAGAGAAGCAAACTTTGGCGGAGGTTTCGCCCGAAGAAATAAAAAAAGCGCTTTATACTAAAGAAGAAAAACCCCGGCAAAGACCCCGGGTTGTAAAAAAAGAACAGCCTGAAGGAAAAAATGTGATTGAAGTTGATTTGCACATCAGCCAGTTAGTAGACTCTACAGCGGGGATGAATAACGCGGATATGTTGCAACTGCAGTTGGATAAATTCCATGCGGTACTGGATGAGAACAGGAATAAGAAAGGGCAGAAAATTGTTTTTATTCACGGCAAAGGCGAAGGGGTGCTGCGTAAAGAAATAGAAAAGCAACTGAAAACGAAATACAAACATTATTATTTTCAGGATGCTTCGTTTCGCGAATATGGCTTCGGAGCTACGATGGTTACTATAAAATGAGGAATGAAAAGGAATTAGAAGTAAAGGAAATAAAAGAATGAAACTAATAATTGCACATACTTCCATCACTGGCCCATCACTGGCGCAAGTTTAGCGTAGTGTAACTTGTGCCGAAAATATACGCAGTTTAAGACTGCAAAAACAGATAGGCACAAGTCACAGACTTGCGCCAAATATGGGATAAGTATTATTTTCGTATAATTCAATTCTATCATGAAAAAATATAATTCAGAGGTAAACGTTCTTTACAAATGGTGTAAACCTGCTTTTCTGACAATATCTTTTTTATTCCTTTTCGCCTGTGGTAATACCACGCCTGAGCCTGAGGAGGAAGATTTGTCGATGTACGTAACTCAGGTTTACGAGTATGTATATGCTCCCGGACAGCATGCTAAGGACAGAAAAAAAGAAGATGCGCAAAATTTTGTTGGTAAGCCTGATACCGATTTGTATTTGGGGGGATTCGGTGGGTATGTTGTTGCGGGATTCGACCACGATATAATGAATGTGGAAGGAGAATATGATTTTGAAGTGTTCTCGGCCGGAATAACTCCCGAGCCTGCGGTTGTGTACGTAATGAGCGATGAAAACGGCGATGGAGAGCCAAACGGTACTTGGTATGAGCTGAAAGGCAGCGAGTTTGACAACAAGAGTACAATCCGCGATTATTATGTTGTTTATTTTAAACCGGAGTCGGACAATGCAAATGTGCGGTGGAAAGACAGTATGGGAGCAGAAGGGGACTTGATTTCGGGTCATGGGGCAAAAAGTACTGCTGCGTGGTGGTGGAGCGAGACAAAAGAGGATAGTATAAAGCTGAGTGGAGTTCGCTTACCTGATGCCTATGTAAATAATTCTCCCGACCCGCAGGCTGAAAACTGGGTTGTGCCTGCCCACCTTTTCAAATGGGGCTATGCTGAGAATAACAGGGGTGAAGATTATGATAAAGGAGTGAAAAGCAACAGATTTGACATATCCAATGCAATAGATGAAAAAGGCAATTCCGTAAAGTTAGAACATATTCGTTTTATCAAAGTGCAAACCGCTGTTTTTCAGCAGGCAGGTTGGCTCAACGAAGTTTCGTCGGAAGTGCGAGGGGCAAGAGATTTGCATTACTCGCAGGATGAGTAAATCTTCTTTTTTTTGAAACCCTTTTCCTCTCCCTCATATTTGGCGCAAGTCTGTGACTTGTGCCTGTCTGTTTTTGCAGTTTTAAACTGCACCTTATTCCACAAATTTACGCAAACCTCTCGCTACCACACGTGTATCGTATGACATTTTGGATAATCAATGATTTAGCTTGCTTTGTAATCGACTGATTGTCAGCTGATTGTATTGTTTTGAATTCCAAATATGTATACCTTTTGTCACATAGCATGCCGCCTCCCTTGGCTATCGTACGATTGCTAATATACTCAGTAATTCGGCAAGCGAAATAAGGTTTTGCTCGCCTGTTTTCATGTCTTTGAGCATCACTTTGTTTTCATTCATCTCGGTTTCACCTACTATTGCTACAAATGGAATCTTTTTACTGTCGGCATACGACATTTGTTTTTTCATTTTAGCATTGTCCGGATACACTTCGGCATTAATCCCTTTCGCCCGAAGCTCTTTCAGCCACGGCAGGCAATACAGTTTCTCGTTTTCGCCGAAGTGAACGAATAAAACCTGTGTTTGTTCCGATGAGGTTTCCGGATATAATTCCAATTGGTTAAGTACATCGTAAATACGGTCGGCTCCAAAAGAGATACCTACGCCCGACACTCCCTCCATGCCGAAAACTCCTGTAAGGTTGTCGTAACGCCCTCCTCCGGTTATGCTACCGATGGCTACGTCAAGAGCTTTTACCTCAAATATGGCTCCTGTATAGTAATTCAGTCCGCGTGCTAAGGTCAGATCCAGTTCAATTTGGGTTTGTATGCCCATTTTCTCGCAAAGGTTGAAAATTGTTTCCAGTTCTTCAACTCCTTTAAGCCCTGTTTCCGAAGTGGCTAATATCGTTTTTAGCTGTTGCAGCTTTTCGTTGTTAGAGCCGCTTAGCTTCAAAATGGGTTGTAGCTTTTCTATCGCTTCGGGTTGTACGCCTTTGGATGCCAACTCCTCGTTTACATTATCAAGGCCTATTTTATCCAGTTTGTCGATAGCAACGGTAATATCTACAATTTTATCTTTTTCGCCGATTATTTCGGCAATTCCCGAAAGTACCTTGCGGTTATTTATTTTTAAACACACATTGATTTTGAGCCTGCGGTAAACCTCGTCTACAATTTGTATCAGTTCAAGCTCATTCAATAGCGAGTCGCTGCCTACCACATCCACATCGCATTGGTAAAACTCGCGGTAGCGTCCTTTTTGTGGACGGTCGGCACGCCATACGGGCTGTATCTGATAGCGGCGGAAAGGGAAAGTTATTTTATCACGGTTTTGTACTACGAAGCGTGCAAAAGGAACAGTAAGGTCGTAACGCAACCCTTTTTCCGATATTCGGTTAGTCAGTTTCGTGCTGTTTCGTCCCAAAAGTTCTTCGTCCGACAAACCGGAGAGATAATCGCCCGAATTGAGAATTTTGAATAATAGTTTGTCGCCTTCATCACCATATTTGCCCATTAGTGTGGATAAATTCTCCATTGCGGGTGTTTCTATCTGCTGGTAACCGTAAAGGCGGAAAACATCTTTTATCGTGTTGAAAATGTAGTTTCTTTTCGCCATTTCTTCCGGCGTAAAATCGCGTGTACCTTTAGGTATGGATGGTTTTTGCATAGGAAATCGGGTATATTTTTGTTTAATATAGTTTATGTAAAATATTTCATTTTTCAAAGCTCTCTTAGCCTCCCCTTGGGGGGGAGGTTGGAGGGGTTTTTATTCGTTGTAGATGATGTACAGCAAGGTTGTGCCAACGGCTTGCAGTGTGTTTTTATCAATATGCTCCATTGTGTCGTTTATCGTGTGCCAATAATGCCCGAATCCATGCGGGCTTTCACGGTCTTGCTGTATAATGTCTATCGACGGTATGCCGATAATCTGGTTTATGTATAAATGGTCGTCGGTAACGCCTCCTCCATTCTGATTGATAAAATATTGGTTGAATCCGAGATTCTTGGCTTGTTTCCATACCTTATCTACGATGTCGTTGGCATAGTAGCCGGATATCTGCTCGCGGTAGAATGTTGCGTTTGGAGCGCCCACCATATCCAGTAAAATTCCGTAACGGGCACGGTAGTTTGATGTATGAGGATTTCTTGCCCAGTATTGCGAGCCTAAGCACCACGAATTTGCTGTGTTTGCATTGGCAAGGTGTTCGGGTGCACCGTAATCTTCTGCATCAAAAAAAATAATGTCTACTCCTGCGTTGGGTTGCTGCTTGTTTATCTGACGCGCTATCTCCAATAATACGCCTACACCGCTTGCCCCGTCGTTTGCTCCTAAAACGGGCTTTTTCCTGTTAGCCGCATTCGGGTCGTGGTCGGCCCAAGGGCGCGAATCCCAATGCGCGAAAAGCAGGATACGTTTTTTGTTTTCGGGCCGGAAAGAGCCGATAATGTTGACAGCTTTCAGTGTTGTTCCGTCAAAAGCTGTAAGGTCGGCACGCTGCTCTGTAACTTCTGCTCCAAATTCTTTTAATTTTGCTGACAGGTATTCGGCGCAAGCAACGTGCTCTTTCGTGTTCGGTACACGAGGCCCGAAATCCACTTGACGTTGTATGTAATGATATGCTGAATCGGATGAGAAAACAGGGATGTTTACACCTTTCATTTCCTTTTGTCTTTCTGCCGACTTGTTTGTTGCTTTATTGCAACCGAAGCATATAGCAAGAGTAAATAGTATCAGAAGCGTTTTTTTCATTTCGGCGAAATAAGTTTTTGCAAAGATACGTTTTTTTGGGAAGAAATGTATTTGTGATTTGCAGAATTGAAAATGCAGGTATGATTGCAGGCCGTGTTATAAAAACAAAATCCGCCCTTCGACAGGGATAGTCGAAGGGCGGATTTGTAAATCGTTGTCTTATATATTTATTCGATAAATTTATTCAGAATAACATGTCCTACAGCACCTACTACAACACAAATGGCTGCTATGATAAGTAGTGTGTTGCCCGGAAAATCACTGAAATGGTATACTGCCAACAGGATAACTCCTATCAACATAACAATGATTCCTAAATACTTCAATATCTCATTTTTCATTGTAATATATTTTTTGATTAATTTAAAAACCAAGGGATTAGTATGTTCTAATCCGGAATAAGTATTTTCTAAATGCAAATTAAAACATTTTTTGCGGAGTAATAAAATTATTTCTGTGAAAAAACGGCAAATAAATGAAAATTAAACTGAAAAAATGTATTATATACATCTACTTCGTTTCGGGGCTTGAATGATTTGATTAATTTTGTTTATTAATTGAGAGAGAAAATAATAGCTATGAAAAATAAAAAACTAAAAATACTGTATAGCAGCCTGATATTGTGTGTGTTGTTGATAAGTACATACGCTTTTGTGTCGCCTATTGTGGCCGAAGGAAACAATGAGCCTTCGACGGGAACTTATCCTCCCCAAAGTGTAAATTCGTTGCCGGTGTTGAAGCAAACTGAATTTGCCGGAAAGTCCATTCCGTTGCAGAGGCATGATGTCCGTGAGCGTTTCGACAGGGAATTGATGGCATTTACCTACATGCACAGCACTACTTTTTTGATTATTAAAAGGGCGAATCTTTATTTCCCTATAATCGAACCTATATTGAAAGAAAACGGCATCCCCGACGATTTCAAATATCTGGCTGTAGTGGAGAGCTATCTGAATCCCCGTGTGGTTTCTCCGGTAAAAGCGGTAGGAATCTGGCAGTTTGTGACCGATACGGCTATCGAGTGTGGCTTGGAGGTAACCGGCGAGGTTGACGAGCGTTATCATCTGGAAAAATCTACTATAGCAGCTTGCCGATATTTGCAGCAGTCGTACGATATGTATGGCGACTGGCTGCTGGCTGCCGCATCGTACAATGCTGGTCGCAGGCGTGTAACTGAAGCACTTGAGGAGCAAGGGGCAACTGACTTTTTTGGTTTGTACCTGAATGAGGAGACAAGCCGCTATATTTTTCGCCTGCTGGCAGTGAAAGAGGTAATCTCGAATCCGAAAAAGTATGGATTCCGTTTGAAAAAAGAAGATTTTTACCATACTGTAAGGACGGAAGAAGTAGAGATAAATACTCCTGTGGAAAATTGGGCTGAATGGGCACAGGAACACGATACTGATTTTGCACAATTGAAGTATTACAACCTTTGGATAAGGGATATAAAACTTGAAAATTTCGGGGGAAATACTTATAAAGTAAAAATACCTTATGCCAAAAATTTAGACTATGACATACGGAAAGTGAAAATACACAACAAAGCGTGGGTAGAGTGATAAAGGATAAAGAATCAAGAACCAAGAATCAAGAATCAATATTTTTTGAAAATACACATGTTATTCGTGTTTTTAGCCTTTGTAAAGCCCTCTCAGTAATTTTATTTCCTCTCCATAGCCTTCCGGCTCGTTAGGAGTTTCGAGCAGAAATGGCAAGTGTTTTAGCTTGGGATGGTTAATGATTCTTCCGAAAGTATCCAAGCCTATGTTTCCTTCACCTATTTTTGCATGACGGTCTTTGTGGCTTCCCATAGGGTTCATACTGTCGTTCAGATGAATTGCTTTCAGCCTGTCAAGGCCTATTATTTTATCAAATTGGGTTAGCACGCCATCCAAATCGTTTACAATATCATATCCTCCGTCGTAAATATGGCATGTGTCGAGGCAAACTCCCAACTTGTCGTTTAGTTCGACACCATCAATAATTTCCCGTATTTCTTCAAATTTTCCTCCTACCTCGCTCCCTTTGCCCGACATGGTTTCAAGCAAAATACAAATATCCAAATCCTCTGTAATAATTTTATTCAACGCTTCTGTAATTTGTTTTATTCCGGTTTCGATACCTTGTCCTGTATGGCTTCCGGGGTGGAAGTTGTAAAGTTTGCAGGGTAATTGCTTCAAACGATTCAGGTCGTCAATCATTGTTTCGCGACCGAAATTCCTTGTCTGAGGATTTGACGAGCAAAGGTTTAGAGTATATGAAGCGTGCGCCAGCAGGGGAGCGAAGTTGTTTTTCTCCATCAGCACCTTTAATGCTTCGGCATCGGCAGGGTCTATTTCTTTAGCTGCCCCGCCTCGTGGATTGCGAGTGAAAAACTGGAATGTATTCGCGTTTATTTTTAAAGCATCCTTTCCCATAGCCTCGTAGCCTCCGGAAAGTGACAGGTGACAGCCAACATTTAGCATAGTAATTTGTTTTTAAGTGAGATACAAATATAATAAAAATGTAATAGGGCAACTGCATTAAAAATACATTTTAAACACTGGATTTGTCATACATCGCTCTTCCGTTACAGCAATCTCCAACTCCCTCTCTTTGAGAGAGGGATTTAGGGAGAGTTACAGCATTCTCTGTTTTATTGCCTTCGTCCTCAAGCCGGACAGGCTCTTACTTTTTCCAACCTCACCCCCTACCCCCTCTCCTTAAGGAGAGGGGAAAAGTGCTCCGTTACGCTGAATTTCTTAACGCTCATCAGCTGAGGCGGAAAAGTTAGTTTCGGCTACGAAAGGAGTAAATAATAAACCAACGGATTTTAGTTGCTTTTTGATACGGTTAGCCTAAAAATGTAAGACAGAGTTTTTATACTATTATCTAATTTGTATCTTTAACGTCTCTATGTGGTGTCGTTTTTAGGAATAAAATATCAAATACTATGAATATTAAAAACTTTATACTGAATGGTAATCTCGTGCTTCAAATCCTGATTGGGTTGATTTTAGGCGTATTAATCGGTATATTCTTGCCGAATATCGCTGTTTCTATCGGCGTTTTGGGCGATTTGTTTTTGTCGGCTCTGAAAGCTGCCGCTCCTATTCTCGTATTTTTTCTTATAATATCTTCTATTACCAACCATAAAAGCGGACAAAAAACCAATATCAAATCAGTTATTGTACTTTATCTGCTGGGTACGTTGCTGGCTGCGGTTACTGCGGTGCTTGCCAGTTTCCTATTCCCATCTACCATAACCCTGAAAGATACGGCAGATACAACCCTTCAAGCTCCTACGGGCATAATGGAAGTGTTGAAAGGGATTTTATTCAAAATAGTAGACAATCCGGTGAATGCTATTATAACCGCCAATTTCATCGGGATATTAGCATGGTCGGTAGCTATCGGTTTTTTTATGCGCAAGGCATCCGAGAGTACAAAGTTGGTTTTTAATAATATATCCGATGCGCTGATTGCAGTTGTGCGCTTAATCATTCGCTTTGCTCCGCTGGGTATTATGGGCTTGGTGGCTTCTACTATTGCAGTAACGGGCTTGAGTGTTTTGCTCGAATATCTGCACGTTGTTTTAGTATTGGTAGGCACTATGCTTTTTGTTGCACTGGTAATGAATCCGCTTATTGTTTTTTGGAAGATAAGGAAAAATCCGTATCCTTTGGTTTTTACTTGCTTGAAGGAGAGTGGTATAACCGCATTTTTCACCCGCAGTTCGGCGGCCAATGTTCCGGTAAACCTTGCCCTTGCCAAGAAACTGGATTTGGATGAAGATACTTATTCGGTAACTATCCCACTGGGTGCTACTATCAATATGGAAGGGGCGGCTGTTACTATTACCGTGCTTACGCTGGCGGCAGTACATACGCTGGGAGTGGAGGTAAATATATTTACAGCTATTTTGTTAAGCATTGTGGCTGCATTAGCGGCTTGTGGAGCTTCGGGCGTTCCGGGCGGCTCGCTGCTCTTGATTCCTGTGGCATGCGGGCTGTTCAATATCCCTACTGATACTGCTATGCTTGTAGTAGGGGTGGGAATGACAATAAGCGTAGTACAGGATTCGATGGAAACGGCATTAAACTCTTCGACCGATGTTTTGTTTACCGCTGCCGCCGATATAGCCGAAAAGAGGAAGAGAAAACGGGCGAATTAATCATTCGCCAATTCCCACAGAGTTAGAAATACCATTTTTGTTCTGTCGTACAGCGCTTTGTAAGCTATTTTATCCTCTGTGTCAGTAGGTTTGTGATAGTCAGGATGTTCCCCGCTTGTGAACATTACTGAGGGTATCCCTTTTTCGTGGAATACAAAGTGGTCTGAATTACGGAAATTTCCGTTAACTGCGGGATAAGTATGATACTCGAATTTGAATTTTCCCGCATAGGGCTTAATAGTCTCTATTTTTTCCCTGATTGGTTTGCTCTGTGTATCGTGATTTGATACATACATATAAGTGCTGTCGCCCGATTGGTGTGCAGCGTCCACTCGCCCTACCATATCTATATTTACACAGGCAATGGTTTTATCTAATGGGAATACCGGATTTCCCACATAATATTGCGCTCCCAGCAATCCGTTTTCTTCCGCTGCGGTTATCAGGACAATAACAGAGCGTTTCGGGCCTTTCTTCTCTTTTTTAGCCTTAGTCAGTACGCGTGCAATTTCGATGGCGCTGCTTACTCCTGAGGCATTGTCGTCGGCTCCGTTGTAAACTTCTTCCCAACGTTTTCCTATGTGGTCGTAATGCGCAGTGAGTATAACGTATTCATCTTTCAGGCTGCTTCCCTCGATGTAAGCAACAATATTGTTTACATTGGCGTCTGAGAAGAATACATTCCCGTTGAATGTGGCATCCGTTGCTATCGAAAAAGATTTTGGAGTGCCTTCTTTTTCTATTTCGTAACGGAGTTGTTTTATGGTTTTATTTTCTTTTTCAAGTATTTTGTTTGCAAGTAATTCATTAATAAATATTTCGGGAGTTTCTGTGGAGCTTTTTTGTGTTCTGCTCCAGAACGAGATGTCATTGTAGCTGTAATCTCTAATTTTGTCGAATCCGGTTCTCACATGAAGTATGGCTTTTGCATCCTGCGATTTCAAATAATCTTTATCGGGAAATGTTTTCTGGTTGGAATCGTAGCGGATTCCGTACCGGTTCGTAGGGCTTCCATCTGTGAGTATAAGTACCCCTTTTCCCGCTACATCTATATTTTCGAAATCGTTGTAAACTGCGTCATAAGCTCCATACCCGGCAAAAACAAATTCGTTGATATTGATTACCGAATCCTGAAATACAGTATTGGAGTAAGAGTAATTGTCTTTGAAGTTAAAATTGTTGAGTATGAATCTTTTATTGGATAGCTCTCTCCTTTTAGCCTGTATATTTTGCAAATAGCTTTTTCCGTTTCCCTTTTGTACATTATATTTTTCAAACAGTTCGGTTATGTATTTTTCGGCCAGTTGAAATCCCTTTTCTCCTGTTTTTCTCCCTTCGTATTTTTCTGATGCCAGTGTGTACAAAACTGACTTCAGGTTTACGCTATCTACTTCCGAGATATATTTGAGTGCTGTTTTATCTTGCGCAGAAAGTGCAAAGGAAATAAAGACACATATTATCCAAAGGGAGTTTTTTAAGTTCATAGGAAATTGGTTTAATTAATTTACCCGCAAAGATATGTTTTTTTGTAGGGGAAATAAAAAAACCACCTGTGGTTTTACAAGTGGTTTCGTATTGTAGTTCAAATATATTGGTTTTATTTACCTTTCACATTCAGTTTCACATCAATGTTGTTTCTTGTTGCGTTGGAGTATGGACATATCTGGTGAGCTTCTTTTGCCAGTTCTTCCGCTGTTTTTTGGTCCACTTCGGGTATGTTTATATCCATTTCTACTGCCAGCATAAAGCCGCCGCCCTCTTTATTGCCAATGCTTACCTTGGCTGTTACGTCCGGTTTTATCCTTATTTTCTTTTCCAGAGCTACGTGGCTAAGCGCACTTCCGAAGCATGCCGAGTAACCGGCTGCAAACAATTGCTCTGGGTTGGTATATGCTCCGTCGGGGCCTCCCATCTCTTTTGGTGGGCGTAAGTCGAAATCGAGTAACCCATCTGATGATTTTACGTGCCCTGCTCTCCCTCCTATGGTGGTAGCCACCGCTGTATACAATGCTTTCATAAATTTGGTTTCGTTTTAAAATGTTAGTATATATAACATAAACAAACCAAAAATGATATTGTTCGGAAAATTCCAATATTCATAAATCGCTATGAAACCTTATTTCTCAAAAATAAACCTTAGTAACATCAATGCCTCATAAACAACCAACCTTATTAGCTTATTTTTTAGTTGTTTAATAAGCTAATAAGGTTGAGCTTACAGGTCTATTGTTAAATTACTAAGGTTTAATACACAAGAGTTTCGTACCTACGGCACGAATAATGCCCGTTATATTATGTGCTGTTACCAAACTTATGCTCCTACGGAGCACATGGATGACATTTCAATTTCCAAAAAATATTTAACGCATCAGTACTATCTCCAAAATAAACATATTTGACGCAAGTCTGTGACTTGTGGCTATATTTTTTTGCAGTTTTAAACTGCATGTATTTTCGGCACAAGTTACGCTACGCTAAACTTGCGCCAGTCGGGGAGCGCATTTTTTGCACAAGTGGGGGTGGTTACAAGCTCCCATAGGGAGCAAAGTTTGGTAATACAGGATTTGAAAAGACTTCGGCGTGCCGTAGGTACGCAACATAAGTATGTAGAAGTAGCGTACCTACGGCACGCCGATGATGGGGCATGTGCGTTTCTACCAAACTTGCGTTCCTAACGGAACTTTTCCTATGTTGTCGCCCTATGCAAATCACTCCTTTTATCCTATCCTGTATAGAAATAAAACCTTGTCTTCAGAAAAAACCTTAGTAACATCAATGCCTCATAAACAACCAACCTTATTAGCTTATTTTTTAGTTGTTTAATAAGCTAATAAGGTTGAGTTTACAGGTCTATTGTTAAATTACTAAGGTTTAATACAAAATAAGGTTTTTACATTGTTTGTGATAGTATGCTTTCTAATTCAAAAACAGTTTCTAAAATTTCTTCCGTAAAATTCTTACAGCATTCAGTATTGCCAGCAATGCTACACCAACGTCGGCAAAAACGGCTCCCCACATGGTGGCAATGCCAAATGCACCTAATATCAACACTACAATCTTTACCCCGAAAGCCATTACAATGTTTTGAACTACAATCCGTTTGGTGGCTTTCGAAATTTTAATCGCCGTAACTATTTTCGACGGTTGGTCGGTTTGTATTACTACATCGGCAGTTTCGATAGCTGCGTCGGAGCCCATCCCGCCCATAGCAATGCCAATGTCGCTTAGTGCCAGTACGGGAGCATCATTTATACCGTCGCCTACAAAAGCTACTACGTTTTCAGAATTAGCTTTGAGCTGCTCCAGATGCTTTACTTTATCTTGAGGGAGCAAATCGCCATAGGCTAAATCTATTCCGATTTCATCGGCTATTTTTTGTGTGATAGAGGATTTGTCGCCACTCAGCATCACTGTTTCTATTTTCAGTCCATGCATTTCGCTCACTGCTAAGGCCGAATCTTCTTTCACTTTGTCGGCTATAACGATGTATCCGGCATATACGTTCTCAATGGCTACTACCACCGTAGTTTCTACGATAGAATTGATATTCGTGTCGTAAGCTATGCCATATTTCTCCATTAGCTTGGTGTTTCCTGCTAAAACGTTTTGTCCGTTTACCATTCCTTTAAGGCCATGTCCGGCTATTTCTTCCACATTTGTTGCTTCACAATGCGTATCTTTGTTAGCATATGCCGAGATGGCTTTTGCTATAGGGTGATTGGAGCTGCGTTCCAGTGCGGAGACAATAGCCACGAAGTCTTTTTCATCTTTGCCTACGGTTACTACCTTTTGCACATTAAAAACTCCTTCGGTCAGCGTGCCTGTCTTATCCATAACTACCGTGTTTAACTTGGTCATTAAGTCGAGGTAGTTAGCACCTTTGAACAGGATGCCGTGATGCGATGCTGCGCCTATCCCTCCGAAATAGCCTAAGGGGATGGAAATAACCAATGCACAAGGGCAGGAGATAACAAGGAATACCAACGCGCGGTATAGCCAATCGGCAAAGATGTAACTATCTACAAAGAAGTAAGGTATAAGGGCAATGCCTAAGGCTAAGAAAAATACAATAGGGGTGTATATCTTTGCAAATTTGCGAATAAGCAGTTCCGTTTTTGCTTTGCGGGCGGTGGCATTCTGTACCATTTCCAGAATTTTTGCCAGCGAACTGTCTTCGTATTTCTTTTCTACCTTTATTTCTATTACTTTGTCCAGATTTACCATTCCTGCTAAGACGTTTTCGTCCGTGCGGATTGTTTTGGGTTTGCTTTCTCCTGTAAGTGCCGAGGTGTTGAAATTGCCTGAATCAGAGAGGAGACTGCCGTCTAAGGGTACTCTCTCGCCTGCTTTTACCTGTATGGTCTCACCTATATTTACCTTTTCGGGCGAAATGGTTTGATATACCCCATTGCGCAAAACAGAGGCGGTATCGGGACGAATGTCGAGCAATGCTTTTATATTGCGCTTGGCTTTGTTTACAGCCGCATCCTGAAATAATTCTCCAACGGAATAAAACAGCATTACCGCTACCCCTTCGGGGAACTCGCCGATAGCAAATGCACCGACGGTGGCGATTGTCATTAACGAAAATTCGTTGAAAAAACTCTTATTCTTTAGTTCTTCAAATGCTTCTTTAATTACGGGAAATCCTACCGGGATGTAAGCGATAATGTACCACGCAAGCCTTAAATAACCCTCGAAAAACGTGATGGAGCCGATATGGTCGAGTGTTATGCCTGCGACAAGCAAAACGAAACTGATAATGGCAGGAAGGTATTTTTTCCATTCTTTTCCGTTGTTTTCCTGAATCGTAACCGGTCCATCGTCGTGACAATGGCACTTTACCTCGTGCTGCTGATTGTGATTGTGTGACATCGTAAATATGTTTTTAGTGTTGAGCTGCCGAATTGTTAAACTGTTGAATTGAAGTTGGATAATAATCTTTTTATGCAATTCAACGATTGAGCAACTTAACGATTGAACAATAGTTTGTTTTTACGATGGCAAAGTTACGGGAGATTCCGTGCAACTAAGTTGCAAACTTAGAGCATTGGTCGCACAGCCCTTTCATTACAAAATTCACGCTGTTCAGCAAAAAATTGGGGGGAAGTTGTACACGGGGTATGGATATGCTTTCGAGGCAAAATGTTTTTTTGCAGCGGTTGCAGTAAAAGTGTACATGCAGGTCGTTCAGTTCGCAGGTGCAGTGGGGGTTGCATACAGAGTATTTAATAGACCCTGAGCCGTCGTCGATGCTGTGTATAAGGTGCTTGTCGTGAAACAAATGAATAGTGCGCGATAGGGTAGATTTATCCACCGTGTCGAGTGCGGTTTCCATATCTGCCAAGCTAAAGGCCTGCGGATAGCTGAGCATTGCTTTTAGGATAAGTATTCTTACCGAAGTAGGTTTTATCCCACGTGCTTCGAGTAATTGTTCGTAATCCATAAGTTTTTAATTTTAAGTGTGTTATTAAGTGCCTACGTGGCGTATAGCGGCTTATAGTCCGCTTTACGCCTAACTTAAGCATGATTTATCCGACAAGCGGCATTAAGCCGCTGTACGGCGGCTATCACCCATTACTAAGGTATTAGTACAAAAATAAGGTTTTTACATTGCTATTCAAATATCTGTAACCCTGATTTTCATCAAATCGTATCCCAATTTTCATAAAAAAACAAGGAGCTGACTAAATGCAGTCAACTCCTTGCTATATTTTGGCAATTCTGATTTAGAATTTTGTTTTCTTATTTTGCTGTTTCGGGTTCTGTGTCAATGGCTTTCCATACAAAAGCGGCAATGATAGCGCCTAAAAACGGAGCTACTATGAATAACCACAGTTGCGACAACGCTTTTCCTCCTTCGAAGATAGCAGGCCCGATGCTGCGTGCAGGGTTCACTGATGTTCCGGTGATAGGAATACATACGATGTGGATAAGTACCAGTGCCAAACCAATGGCTAATCCGGCAAATTTGTTGTTTGCGCCTTTGGAGGTAGAGCCTAATACTACCAGTACAAAAATGAATGTAAATACGGTTTCGGCAATAAGCGCTTGTAGCATTTGCCCATCAGCAAAGCTATTCGACCCTGTAGTGGTAGGGCCTCCGTGCGACCCTGTAGAAACAAGTGCATAAAGAATTGCCGAGCCTATGATAGCTCCGATTACCTGAAAAATCATGTACATTCCGGCATCTTTTCCGCTTATTTTTTTAGCGAAGAACATGCCTAAGGTAATGGCCGGATTGATGTGGCAACCGGATATTTTACCGATAGTGTATGCCATTGCGATAACGGCCAGCCCGAATGCAAAAGCCACTCCTAATGTGCCTGTTCCGGCTCCTACTGTTCCGGCTATTCCACCGGCAAATACTGCGCTTCCGCAACCCATTAACACCAGAACCATAGTTCCAATCATTTCTGCGATATACTTCTTCATTTTCTGTTTTTTATTTGGTTAAACATTTTTTTACGGGTACAAATATACATAGTTCGGCGAGAAATTCACTTTTTTAAGAAATTTGTTTTTCGATGGTTTTTTTCCACTGCAAGTAACCTACTATTGCCATAATGGTATAGAATACAAACAGTATTGCTGTAGGATAGAGCTCTTTATAGAAATAAAGCCCCGCAGATACGGCATCGACCACAATGAAAACAAGCCAGTATTCTATGTATTTGCGTGCGAGCATCCATGTGGCTACAATACTTAGCGCGGTGGTAAAAGAGTCGGCCTTGGGCAGGGGAGAGTCGGTGTAGTTGCTCAGGACAAATGCGTACAGAAAGAATATAGCTGCTGCTATGATAATGAGATAGGGTATTGTCCTTTTGGGGACATTGCTGATAGGGATGTTTTTCCCGCTTTTGTCTTTTCCCCATTTCCATACTATCCAGCCATACACGCTTACAATCACGTAATATATTTGCAAGGTCATGTCGGCATAAAACTTACTGTCGAAAAAGATAACGACATAGAAAACAGAACACAGAAAACCGAATATCCAAAGGCTGGAACGCTGCTTAACAGAAAGATACAGATAAATAAGGCTCAATATGGACCCAACTACTTCTACCCAGTTGTTTTGCAAATAAGTCAACATAATAGTTACAAGTGATTAGTTACAAGTTTTGTTATCTTCGCCTCATGCTGCCTCTCGTTTATCAACGAAGAGTTGATTGTATTACGCTTGAAAACGTGTTACCACTTAGTCCCTCGTTGCAAACGAGAGACAGGGAGTAAAACAAAAAGCTTTGCGTCATCGCGTCTTTACGTAAGTCTTATCTGCTTTCGCTTACTTTTTTGTATTCTTTTTTACTTTCTTTGGGTTTACTCAGTATTTTCTCGTATTCACCGTAATTTTGCAGAATTTCTACGGCGCGTTTTATAGCTTCGTTTTCTTCGTCGATAATACGGTAATACTCATTGGTGTCCCAAAGGTCGCGTGCTACAAGGGCTTTCAGTTGCAGTTTTATCAGGTCTTTGGATTTCTCCATCTGTTCCTCGTTGTACTTTATATCTTCCCTCTCGGCATTTTCTACCAGTTGGGTCAAAAAGTCGTCTTTAACCGCATATTCCTTTTTGAATTTATCGAAAGTAGGATATTTCTTTTTAAATTCGTTCCTGTACTGCTCTATATATTGCAGGCTGGTTTTGTTCATCACGCCAAGCGCTACAATTTTACGGTGATAGTCGGTGTATTTTGTTGTATCCAACGGGATAAACACATCGGGCATAATTCCTCCGCCCCCATACACAGTTCTTCCTAAATGTTTAGTTTTGTATTGGAGTGAATCAGGAAATTGGATGCTGTCGGCGTTAGACAACTCTCCGTGTTTATATCGGTTTATCAGTTCTTCTTCATATTTTTTCACTCCATCTTTATAAGGTTTCTGGATGGAACGTCCGGTAGGTGTATAATAACGTGCTACGGTAAGGCGCATGAGTGAGCTGTCGGGCAATTCAAATTCCCTCTGAACAAGCCCTTTGCCAAATGTGCGTCTTCCTACCAGTATTCCTCTATCCCAATCTTGTATTGCTCCCGATACGATTTCGCTTGCCGAGGCTGAGTACTCGTCAATAAGTACAATGAGTTTTCCGTCTTCAAAATTTCCGCGCGAAGTGGCTTTGGCTTCTTGGCGTCGTTGGTGAGCCCCTTCGGTATACACAATCATTTCCCCGCTTTTAAGGAACTGGTCACCTAATTCGATGGCAGCGCCCAGGTATCCCCCGCCATTTCCTTGCAGACTGAGGATTAGTGATTGCATCCCCTGGTTTTTCAATTTGTCTACCGCTTTTTTGTATTCCTCAATGGTAGTGCTACCGAAATTGTTTATTTTGATGTATCCGATACGGTCTCCTATCATATAAGAGGCATCTACGGTGTGTAAAGGAATTTTGTCGCGTGTGATTTTAAAATTTATCAATTCCTTTTGTCCCCGTCGCAAGATACGTACATTCACTTCGCTGCCCTTAGGCCCCCGCAAGCGTTCCATTATTTTGGTGTTTTGCATTTTTACGCCTGCAATCAATTCGTTTTCGACGTATATCATGCGGTCGCCCGGAAGAATACCTACTTTTTCGGAAGGTGAACCTGCAATGGTCTGAACAACAAAAAGCGTATCCTCGAGCATCTGAAACTGAATGCCTATTCCTTCAAAACTTCCTTTTAGGGGTTCTTGTACCCGTTGTACTTCCTCTTTAGGAATATAGGCGGAATGGGGGTCAAGTTCTTTCAATAGGGAAACAATAGTGTTTTCCACTACCTTTTTATCATCAATACTATCTACATACAGATTGGAAACTGCCATCATAACAGTTTTAAGCTTACGTTCCTGCAGAGGTGATATGCCTTGTGAAATAGCTAAAACAGGAAAAAGCAAAACAAATAAAAACGTTATTTTTTTCATAATAAGAAGTTGTAAAAGTCTTATAACAATAGTAGCATGGAGTATGTTTACATTGTTATTTTTTCGTAATTGCAAAAGTAGGAAAAAAGAGTTGTTTCCGAAGAAACAACTCTTAAATTACTTTATCTTTGAAGTTTAGTTATTGCAGAAACCTATTATTTCGCGTACTTCTTTGATGGTTTTGGACGCACTGGCTTGCGCTTTTTCTTTTCCCATCAGCATCACTTTTTTCAGGTATTCTTCGTCTGCGGCTATTTCTTTGATTTTTTCGCTATAAGGTTGCACGAATTTTATCATATCTTCGGCCAACTGTTTTTTCATATCGCCGTAGCGTATCTGGCATGAGTTATATTGTTCGTCAAAGAACTTTACCGTTTCGGGGTCTGACACTATGCTCATCAGTTGAAACAGGTTTTTAATAGCATCGGGTTTTTCCTGATTTGGTACGGTTGGCCCGCTGTCGGTTACGGCACGCATTACTTTTTTGCGTATAGCTTCGGGCTCGTCTGCCAGGTAGATAGCATTTCCTTCGCCTTCCGATTTTCCCATTTTACCGCTGCCGTTCAGTCCGGGTATTTTTACAAGCTCTTTTCCGAAGTTGTATGCCTGCGGCTCAGGAAAATAATCTACCTCGTACATGCGGTTGAAACGGTTTGCAAACGTGCGGGTCATTTCGAGGTGCTGTGCTTGGTCTTTACCTACAGGCACTTTTGTAGCTCGGTGTATCAAAATGTCGGCCGCCATAAGGGTAGGGTAGGTTAGTAGTCCCGCATTTACATTCTGAGGCTGTTGGCGTACTTTGTCTTTGAACGATGTAGCACGTTCCAACTCTCCGAGATAGGCGTTCATGTTGAGGAAAAGGTATAGTTCCACAACTTCAGGCACATCGCTTTGTACGTAGATAGTAGATTTTTCGGGGTCTAAGCCTGCGGCAAGATATTCGATTAAAACCTGACGTACGTTTCTTGCCAAATCCTTCGGATTTGGGTGTGTTGTCAACGAGTGGTAATCGGCAATGAAAAAATAACAATTATTCTCATTCTGCATTGTAATAAAGTTGCGCAATGCTCCGAAATAATTTCCTAAATGCAGGTTGCCTGTGGGGCGAATGCCGCTTAATACTGTATCCATATATATTGATTTGTTTTTTAGCTGTTTATAAATTACACCACCAAGGCGGTGTTTATTTATAGTAATGGCTTCACGTTTTGTGAAGCCGTACTTTATTTTGTGTTTTTAAATATCCGGAATAGGAGCTGTTTTTATTCGATAGGAATAGTTCTACGTATACGCTGGTCGAGCGAGGTTAACGTCTCTGTAGTAGCTACTCCGTTTATCTCCTGTATCTTGCCATTAAGAAGCTCCATCAGATGCTCGTCGTTTTTAGCATACAACTTTATCAGTATAGTATAGGCTCCTAAAGTATATTGTGACTCTACTATTTCAGGGATTTTTTCAAGCTCCTTCACCACCTCTTTATACATAGAGCCTTTTTCCAGTGTGATACCTACATAAACGCACATCTGGTAGCCCAACATTTTGGGGTTAACGGTATATCCTGAGCCTGTGATTACATCCATGTCAATCATACGTTGTACACGCTGATGAATGGCTGCGCGCGAAACCCCGCACAATTGTGCAACGTCTTTGAAAGGCATACGTGCGTTTTGAGTAATAATCTGTAAGATTTTACGGTCGAGTTGATCTATTTTTTCCATGATATAAGAACCTGAATGCAATTTAGTGCCATTTTGCCAACAAAAATATGTAAAATAAATGAATATGAAAAAATCATTTATTTAAAAATGGTTATTCGGGGGTGAAAGCTGGAAATTTGATGACAATGTATGTTTTTTAATGAAAAACGACCGGAGATATTTTCCGGTCGTTATAATATGAGTTTATTTTAAAATGCTATTCTATTCCGAGCAGCTCTACTTCAAAAATCAATGCAGAGTAAGGTTGGATAGTTCCCATGTCGCGGGTACCATACGCTAACTCCTGAGGGATGTAAAGAATCCATTTTGAGCCTACAGGCATTAATTTTAACGCTTCGGTCCAACCGGCGATAACTTGGCTTACGCCAAAAGTAATAGGCTCGCCACGGTTTATGGAGCTATCGAATACAGTGCCGTCAATTAATGTTCCGTGGTAGTGTACTTTTACTTTGTCGGTAGCTGTAGGTTTTTTACCTTTTCCGGTTTTTACCACTTTGTATTGCAGTCCGCTCTCGGTAGTAACAACACCCGGTTTTGTTTTATTTTCGGCCAGAAATTCTTCTCCTTCGCGACGGTTTTCGCCATAAAGCTCTTCCATCTTTTTTTCTTCAATTTGTTGCATTGTTCCTCTCACATACATTTGTGCATCGCCTGAGTTCATTTGCTCGTCAAAACCATATAGCCCGTTTATCAAACCTTGCTTGATAAGTTCGATGTTAACTGTCAGGTCTTTGCTTTCAAGAAGCCCGGTTTCGTTTTGCATTTTCAGGTTTTGACCTATATTGGCTCCAATACCTTCCATTTCGATGTATTTTGAGCCTTTTTTCATAGCTTTGTCCACTCCCTGAAGGAATGATTTTGTTTGTTCGCCTGTAGAGTCGTTTTGCAGGTACATTTTAATGTTTCCGCTTTGCAGCAACCCAAACGCATAGTTCAAACTATCGGTACGGTTTTTTAGGGCAGGAGGATTTGCAAGAGCAGACATGCTAAAGGAAAGTACGACAATAATTGCTAATATATTTAATTTTTTCATTTTTCGGTGAATTTTATTTTGTTGAACAATTCTTTTTTATTCCGCTTCTATTATTTCTTCTTCAATAATTACTTCTTCTTCAGTTTGGTTTGCCTTGGCTTTTTCTTCCTGAATTTGTCTCATAGTGTTTTGCAGATACGTTTGAGCATCCATTATCGACCAAGTTCCTTCTACGTCGTTCAATCCGTCTTTCAATCCTTGTTCCATAGTTTTGTAATTAAACGTAAGGTCGGGCTCTCCCATCAGGCCTTCGGTTTCCTGTTTTTTCAGCCACGAGCCGAAGTTCAACCCAAGGTCATACATTTCGTTTGGTTCTTCGTTGCTGTTGTAGGCTTTGTCCAGCGCGTCGATAAATGCTTTTACTGCTGCATCTTCGTCATCGTAAGATGCCATCAGGTAGTTTCCTATTTGCTCTCCTTCCACGTAGCCTAATGCATAGTTGATACTGTCATTCATGTCGTTCAGTGTAACGGTTTGTGCCTGGTATTTTTTACACGAAACCATTGTGATAACGGCAATTAGAGTAACTAATGTAAAAATAAGTTGTCTTTTCATTTTGCTGTGTTTAAATTTTTTATTTTTTATTTTTCTTAATTACGTGGATAGTTATTGCGGAACGATTTCCAGTAACTCTACATCGAAAATCAGAGTGGAGTATGGTGGTATCACATTGCCGGCACCTCTCTCGCCATAGGCAAGGTGGTAAGGGATGAAAAATTTATATTTCGAGCCTACTTTCATAAGTTGCAGGCCTTCGCTCCAACCTTGTATTACCTGATTTACAGGAAATTCTAACGGCTCATTTCTTTCGATTGAGCTGTCAAATTTAGTTCCGTCGAGCAGGAATCCTTCGTAGCTTACTTTCACCACATCGTTTTCGGCAGGTATTGCGCCATTTCCTTCTCTTTCGACGATGTATTGCAATCCGCTTGCAGTTTCAATGACTCCTTCTTTTTCTTTGTTTTCGGCCAGAAACTTTTCTCCTGCAGCTATTTTAGCTTCGGTTTCTTTTTCGTACGCTTTCATCATATAACTTTGGAAAAACTCCTGAGCAAACTCGTTTGTCATCAAAGCCGAATCTTTTTTCAAGGCGGTTTCAAATCCTTTCAGAAACACATTGGTATTGTACTCGCCTCCCGGTATGTTTTCAAAATTGGTAAGGAGGTCGTTACCCACACTTATTCCTAAGGCATAACTCATTGAGTCCACCGCGTTAGACATAATAAAAACGGGTGCTTCTTCTTTACCCGCTTTTTTATTTTTTTTCTTTTGAGCCTCAGCAGGGCTGAGGGCTAACAGGCATACTGCCGACAATAATAGTATCTTTTTCATCTGTGTTTATCTCAAAAATTATTTTACAATATCAAGCAATTCTACTTCAAATACAAGTGTGGTGTGTGGTCCTATTGCTTGTCCGGCTCCTTGTGCGCCATAAGCTAAATCGGAAGGGATATACAGTTTCCATTTTGAGCCTACGGGCATCAGTTGCAATCCTTCTACCCAGCCCGGTATTACTTGTGTTACGCCGAATGTGGCAGGCTCGCCACGACGAACTGAGCTGTCGAATACTGTTCCGTCTATCAAAGTACCGTGATAGTGCACTTTTACGGTGTCCGAGGCTTTTGGTTTCTCGCCTTTACCTTCGGTTACAATTTCGTATTGCAGGCCACTGGGGAGGGTTACTACATCGCTACGTTTGGCATTGTTTGCCAAAAAATCTTTTCCTTCCTGAATATTTTTTTCATTCATTTTGGACTGTAGGGCTTGGAAGAAATCGTTGATTACTGCCTGGGCTTCCTGATATGAAATTTCGGGTTCGTTTTGTTCTAATACGTCTTGAATTCCTTTTGCTAACTTGCTATAGTCCAGCTTAGTAATTCCACTTTGTAATAAATTGTTACCTAAACTGAGCCCTAAAGCATAACTGATTTTCTCCATTAATTTTTATTTTTCTTTGTGTATAGTTTGTCAAATTGAGTGCAAATATAGCTTATAATGGTGATTTCTTGGGCTATAAGGTGTTAATATTTCAAAACAAAGGGATGAACAGGTCGCGTAGGAGGGGAAAAATCCGTTTTAATGGAGAAAGTGAGATATAGCCCGAATGAATGAAATTTGTCCGGACGAAGCAGCGGTTTTATTGCTTAGGTTCTTTTTTCTTTTTAGGGAGCCTGCCGTTTTTCTTCAATGCTTGGTCGAGTATGTATAATATCTGTCCGTTGGTGCTGCGGAACTCGTCGGCAGCCCATTTTTCAATAGCGTCCATCAGCTCTTCGTCGATGCGTAATACGAAGCTTTTATTTTTAGTGTCTTTTGCCATGTTTTTTTTAGAATCGAGATTCGTAAGCTAAGAAACTGCTTAAATTTACCATAAATAATACCCATGTCTAGCGCAAGTCTGTGACTTGTGCCCCTGTTTTTTTACAGTTTTAAACTGTGTGTTTTTTCGGCACAAGTTGCACTACGCTAAACTTGCGCCAATGGGGGCTTCTCAGGATTGCAATTTTTTTAATACTTCCTTGATTTCGTCAGGGCGTTGTGTGCCGATTAAAATCTTTTTCCTGTTTTTTAGTTCCAGCTGAAGCCCGTACCTGCCCGAAACGATATAGGCTTTTTCTCTCCCGTTAAAATGTATGCCTCCCGCCCGTATTACTTTAATCCGTACCCCACTTCCTCCGAACTCCCTGCCGGAACGATACTCGCGGATGTATGCCTGCGAAATATCGTTCCAACTAAAGAATTTGTATTTGGGGTTGAATGGGAAATAACGTGCGTATATACCCTCTGAATTGATAAAGGTATCAAGCCTTGAAGCCAGCGTTATGATGGAGAATAAGAACATTATTGCGGTAGCTGCAATAAGCCATCCGTCGGACATGGGATTATTCCCAAAGGCTTTGCCTAAAAATATCTGCCGGATTATTCCGTAAATGAAAATGATGTTGATTGCTGCTAACAACAGGTACATCCACCATTGTTTTCGGATTTGGCGTTCGTAAAACTCCACGTTATTTTTCATGCTTCTGTTTTTTTTAAATTCAGCGAATTTTCCACCGTTTTTGCGAAAATATTTTCTTTTGTCACATATTTGTCAAACAAATAGAACCCCAAAGTTACAATAATAATTGCGATGAATCCGGCATATCCGGTCAAACCATTGCTCAGATCGTTTCCGCCCACAAGATATATTAACGGAAATCCTGCAAAAGCATTCATTGTGCCATGAAACAGCGCGGCAGTTATTACCGATTTCGATTTTATTACGATGTAAGTCATCAAGGGAGATAGCAGTGTACAGAAAACTATCATCATAAATACTCCTGCTACCGGATGGTTGGGGTAATTATGTCCTTGCAATATAAGTGGGAAATGCCACAACCCCCAAACACTCCCTGTGAGTAGAGATACTTTCATAAAAGAGAGATGCCTCAAGTGGTGGAGCATATATCCACGCCAGCCCAACTCTTCGCCCAAAGCGAAAAGCGCGTTGATGGTGCAGCCTGCAACTAATCCTTGCACTATCTGTAGCAGGACGAATGTACCTTGCGAGAAGGAACTCATTTCTTCTCTCATCGCCTCTATGTCCGCTGCCGACATGGTAGAGGAATATCGGTCGAAAAGCCCTTCGGCCGAAGCAGAGAAACTTACTCCCGGAACGAGCAGGCTTGTACCGAGCGAAAGGGCTACGAAAACAATAGGAGTAAGTAATGCTACAAGAAACCATCGGTTTACTTTGAACGAAACCAACAAAGGCTTTTTGATGGGCTCTTTATTCTCCAGCTTTTGTAAAAGTATTGCAACTGTGGCCGGAATGAGCATATAAACCATCCCGAAAATGTTGAACGCTATTGAAGGTGCTGTAATGCCTGCGAAACGTAAAATACTTGCAAGTATCCAACTACCTAAACAGGTGATTATTATAAAATGCCATGTTTTTTTCATACCATATTTTTATTTATAGTGAGATGGTTGAACCTTCTTCTTTTTCGATTTGCCTCTGATTTTATCGGATTGCAAATCCGCTATTAGAATATCATCCCCGCTACCGCGCGAATCCTTCGCGTGGTATTTTCTAAACAGACACTATCTTTTTTAGCTTGAGAGCATCTCATCAGTGACCTATAGTACACGCAATCCACCAATTTTACAGAACAACACGGTTTTTATATCACATAACCGGACTATCTTAAAAAAATCAACATCTGTGATTTTCCGTTTTGTCTGTGTATTCCGTGTGCGGGTTATCATTTTTAGACATCCCCTAAACGGATACAACGTTTTCAAACGTAAATTCCATT
This sequence comes from Paludibacter sp. 221, assembly GCF_010501035.1. GTDB lineage: Bacteria > Bacteroidota > Bacteroidia > Bacteroidales > Paludibacteraceae > QVMH01. Next base: position 1,413 of record NZ_QVMH01000026.1, on the reverse strand, counting down.
AACTCCCCTCGTTTGCAAACGAGAGGTAGGAGCCTCCCCCTTTGGGGAGGTTTGGAATGGGCTTAATGATACAATGTCCCCGAATTTACTACAGGTTGTGCAGGCTCGTCGCTGCAAAGTACTACCATCAGGTTGGTTACCATTGCCGCCTTTTTATCATCGTCCAGTTCAATCACTTCGCTCTCCGATAGTTTGTCGATAGCCATTTTCACCATGCCCACTGCGCCGTCCACTATTTTTTCGCGTGCCGAGATTATTGCGTCCGCTTGTTGGCGGCGTAGCATCACGGCTGCAATCTCAGGTGCATACGCCAGATAGTTTACACGGGCTTCCAATACTTCGATACCTGCGATGGATAGGCGTTCGTTTAGCTGGCTTTCCAGAATATCGTTTATTTCTTCGCCTCCCGAGCGTAAGGTTAGCCCCCCTTCGGTTCCTTCTTCGGCATTGTCATAGGCATACATTCCGGCTACGCTTCGTAGGGCGGCATCGCTTTGTACTTTAACGAAATCTTCATAGGCTTTCATTTTGTCGCTAACGTTGTCAGATGTTTTTGAGTTTGGTATTGAACTTGATTTCGACATATTATCAATATCGAACGACGCTTTGTAAGTATCTTGCACCCGCCATACTAATACTTGCCCTATCATTACGGGATTTCCGCTTTTGTCGTTTACTTTGATAGGCTCGGCATCGAGGTTGCGTGCCCGCAGGGTCAGTTTCTTTTTCGAGTAGAACGGATTTACCCAGAAATATCCGTTTTCTTTCAATGTGCCTACGTATTTTCCGAAAAAAGTCATAACACGCGCCTCGTTTGGCTCTATCATCATAAAACCGCCCCAAAACAGGCAGTTAATACAAAACAGGATGATGTCTAATGTTATTATAAATCCGAAAAGACCATTAGAAAGAGGAGTGGAAATAGCCCACGCAAAAATTCCGCAAACCGCCAATAGGAAAAGGGTATTCAGGATTATCATCAAAATCCCGTTAATCTTTACTTTGCCAAAAACTTCTTCTTTTGTTTTCATAATATTTATAATTTAAAATGATATTATTTTGATATCACAAACATAGACTAAATATTTTGGAAAACAAATATTTACGGCATTTTATTTAACTAAATTTAACTTGAATATCTCTTGAAATTGAACGAAACCGCAGGAATATACTTTATTTTAGCCATTTCGGAAGTGTTTCCCATTTTGTATAAGGACAACCACATCAAAATATGTAGAATTGTTATTTTATCCTTTCGTAGCCGAAGCTAATCTTTCCGCCTCAGCTGGTGAGCGTAAAAAAATTCAGCGTAACGAAGCGTTAAACAGGATTTGCTGTTTGACGAGCGTAGCGAGGAGTTTCAAAGCCTGTAGCGTAGTGTAGCTGAATTTTAGCGAAGCAGGTGTAGCGGTG
>NZ_QVMH01000025.1 GCF_010501035.1 Paludibacter sp. 221 | reverse complement strand
AGCTTGTAGCTGATAACTTGTAGCTAACTAAATCATTCCTCATTTTTGCTCGAAGAATGTGAGGACAAAAATAAAGGCAATGCCGTTAAGGTGCAAATATTTAACGGAAATGGACACAAACCCTTATCGCGACCCTAAAAACAAAAACAACATACCTAAAAGCACTCCCAACAGGCACACTACCTTGAGTTTCACGTTTTTATCGTGCAACACAATGGCGCCATACAAAAACGCAACGATAACTCCTAAACGACGAATGGTAGAAAGCACTGATATTAATGAATCGGGCATTGTAAGTGCATAAAAGTAAAGAAAATCGGCCGCCACAAGAAAGACTGAAATAAGCACAATAGACCAGCGAAACTGAAAAGGAGTAGTCTTTTTGCGGGTTGGGCGCCACATGAACATCGTGATAAGAGCCATTATAGCCGCCTGATAAAAGGTATAATACACCTGCACCGCCATATGGTCGTATTGGCGCATCAGGTATTTATCGTACAGCCCGCTGGCTGCTCCGGCAAGGGTTGCCAGTACAATAAACCAAAACCATTTGTTTGTAGTGAATGAAAAGCCCTCTTTCTTCCCCACTACCGAAAACATAAAAAACGAGATAAGCGCAATGGCAATACCTACTGCCTGATAGAGGTTAAGCTGCTCGCCAAACAAAAGCACCGCACCCAACACCGTCCACATAGGGCGGGTAGCACTAATAGGGGTAGCAAGCGTTATAGGCAAGTGCTTTAAACCGAAATATGAAAAAATCCACGAGGTGAGAACAATAACAGACTTTAGCAGTATGAACAAATGTGTACGTAAATCCACCTGCGGAACATAAAATATGCTACCTGCGATAACAGCAGGCTGAAACCGCGAAACCAACAAAAAGGGAAGAAGTATGAGCGAGGATATGACAATGGAAACGAACAATACCGGAATAACGGCATTGTTTTGCAATGATATTTTTTTGCAAACATCATAAGCTCCCAAGAGCAATGCCGACCCAAATCCGAGAAGCAACCACATATCAGTTATTTTTTAAGAGAATGATAAGTTTTGAAATAAGAATCTTTTTTTTTACTGCCTTTCAGGCAAAGCGTACCATATAGTTTTCATCAAGTACTAAGAGCTTGTCTTAAAAAGCAAAAATAATCAATTTTGCTACTATCAAATTATTACCGCCCAGAAACAAGGTAATAAGGTTATTATTGACAAACCTTAGTAATCGCACAAGTAGGGATAAACCCACCTTATTACCTTATTTTACATTATGAATTGTAATATACAACAATTGACTTATTCGCTTTTTGGACAGTTCCTCTTACTCCTCTCCATAAAGAAAAAAAGTTTGCAAAAATAACTTTATTTTCACAAACTTTCCTCCGATTAAGAACTAAAAGAAGAATTTAAAAGCATACATACATGAGAAATCGTTCCCTTTTAGTTTTTATTTAATTGATGTGTTTCTACGAATCCTCCATTAGTCTCTATTTGTAACACATAATTGCCCGACGCCATGGGAGATATATCAATGCTGTTAGTATTTTCATATTCAGCCACTTTTTTCCCTTTCATATCATAAACCACAACCCTCTTAGGTATTTCGCTGCCATCAATATTCAAATAGCCTGTACTGGGATTGGGATATATTTTAAACCGAAGGTCATGTACTGTTTGCACATCACCCGTATTCAATCCAAGATAATGAAACTCCTCTCCCTGCTCGCCTTTCTGATACAAGCGGACATAATCTACATACATTGCGGATTGAAAATTATTTGACTCATTCAGTGCTGTAATCTTACTTATGTTTGCACTGCCTGTGATTCCCGTAAAATGCCCCCCGACGGCTAAATTCAAAATAACAAAAAACGGCTTGTCGAAATAATGTCCGGGAGAGTTTATATCATCATACCCATTTATCGCCATTGCAAAGTATGGTTCTGCATCCGGATATTTATCCAAATCCAGATACATCCTTACATAATCCTTGTCCCAGATAATGGTATATAAATGAAAATCGTCCTGCAAGCTATATGGCGCGGTAGAGTGTTTTGCATAATTAGGATAACCACCATTAGCATACACGCCCCAATGACATGCGCCATTGAAATAACGCTCCTGAGTATTGCTTTTTATTCCATCGGCGTTGCCTGCTTCCAAAATATCAATCTCGCCACATCGTGGCCAATTCACTTCGGCATAGTTAGCGCCAAGAAGCCAAAAGGCAGGCCAAAGCCCGTTGGCCGTTTCAGGCATTTTTATCCGTGCCTCCAACTTGCCGTACTTAAAGTGCATTTTGCCTTGCGTGGTCAGACGTCCCGATGTGAATTTCTTTTGCGAAAAGTTCTCTTTTTTTGCTGTCAGTATCAAGCAGTTTTCTCCACTCAACGGCTCTTTTCCTATCGACAGGTTCTCTCTACGGTAATACTGCATTTCCTGATTGCCGCCACCGTCTCCGTTCACTTCCACAGTCCAGTTATTTGCTTCGTTCAGGGTACTTCCTTCAAAATTTTCCTGCCATACCAATTTGTACTCTTGTTCTTCCGATTTTTTATCCGAAAAGTCAGCTCCGGCACGAAGCTGAAAACAAAAACAAACAACTGAAATACAACACAATATCCTCTCTAATTTAATCATTTTTATTTCTTTATATACCTTATTTATACTTTTATTTTTGCACAATAGAACAACAGGCAAACTTCATTAACGAGGTTCGCATACACTCATAAAACTAATAATCCTGCTACCCTATATTATTAATCTTACTGATAAACAAATCTTAATTGAAAAGCTATTTGTTTTAGCATTTACTCATCATCTGATGGAATTGCTATTCAACATTTTAAAAAAGCAAATATACAATTCCACCGGATGATTTTTATTCGGGTTTTAAAACAACAAAGCTCTTATTTAACAAACACTTTTAGAGCCTCACCATCAATATCCATCAGATATATGCCTTTCGACAATTTCACGGCAATGGCATTATCTGCCGAAAGGTTTGTATATACACTTTTTCCCAGCATATCATATATCTTCACACTCTTAGCACCAGCTGCCTGTATATAAATAGTTTCAGCATCTACATACCAGTTGGCACCTGCAACTCCCTGCTCTGCAACACCGGTTGTTGTATTCTGATAGAAATAAATATTATCTACATATACAATAGCCTTGGACGGGTTATCATTAACTTCGTCATCATCCGCAACTAATTTCATCTGATAAATAGCAGCCGGATTTACGCCTGTAAAACTTGACAATGGAATATCGAAAGAGTTCCATTGCTCCTGATTTAGCGGAGCACATGCAACAAGTGTTTCGCCACCTCCGATAGGTGATATTTCAAATTTAACCGCATTTGGAGTCCACACATCAATATGGAGTGTATTCATCGCACTATAGTCGATTGGGGTAACGTTATAATATATTTTTTCATAACTATCATATTTATCTAAATTCGTGTGCTTTTAAAATTAAAAATCCATGTTTATCCCAAACATAAAGGTTCTGCTTTGAGGATAGTTTCCATAATCAACCCCACCACCCACTTCGGGGTCGTATCCGGTGTATTTGGTAATAGTAAACAGGTTGTTGGCAGTTACATACAGGCGGCATCTGCTTATAAATAACTTTTCAGTATGTTTTTTAGGAATAGTATATCCCACTTGTACGTTTTTCAACCTGAAATAAGCACCACTCTCCACAAAACGGCTGCTTGTAGCATAGTTGTTCGAGTTTCCGTAAGGATTGGGTATTGTACCCGTCTGGTTATTTACAGTCCAAGCATCGCGCATCTGTGTGCCTAAAGCAGCCTCAGTGCCTTTGCCTTCGGTTCTTACACGCATCTTATTGTATATCTCGTTGCCATACACACCCTGAAAAAACAATTGTATATCTACCCCGTAAAACTCAGCACCAAGATTAACTCCGTATGTCAACCAAGGGAATGGATTTCCCAAGCTTGTTTTATCATAATCATCTATTTTTCCGTCGGGCGCACCATCAGGACCGCTTATGTCTTCGAATTTGGCATCGCCTGCATGGTACGGAAGCTGATCAATATCCTCATAACTGTAAAGATGTCTCCATGCTTCGGTATCGTCTTTATAAATTCCCAAATAGTTATAACCCCAGAATGTATAAAGCGGAAGCCCCTCGTTAGATACTGTTACATCACCGTATATAGGCGCTCCCCCGTTCAGGGCGGTCAGTTCATTCCTTACAAATGACACATTACCTCCTATATTATAGCTCACTTTTCCTATCTTATTGCTATGGTCGAGCGCTATCTCAATACCTTGATTACGTACTGTTCCTACATTCTTAACCGCATCGTAACGGTTGCCTACATGTGCGGGAGCAGTTACAGGCAATAGCATTTCTTTTGTATCACGTTGATACAAATCTACATTACCACTCAGAAGCCCGTTCCAGAATCCGAAATCCACCCCTATGTTTAGCTGTTCGGTAGTTTCCCATTTACCACCGGAATTAACCCATGTAAGAACAGTTGCACCTGTCTGAGTTTTGGATGTTTCGCCAAACGGATAATCAACAAACGTAGGCCCTGAATTAAACACTTTCAAAATAAAGCTGTCGTCGCCAATTTTATCATTACCTATCTGCCCCCACCCTGCACGAAGTTTCAGGTTGTCCAGATTATCAAAATCGTCCATAAACGATTCCTCGCTTATGCGCCATGCCAATGCTGTAGAAGGGAAATAACCCCACAAGTTTTCGGGAAACTTACTTGAAGCATCGGCACGGAAGTTAGCTGTAATCATATAACGGCTTGCATACGAATAGTGTAAACGTCCCAATAGCGAAAACCTTCTTGCTCTCGACACCCCATCACCTGCTTCAGTCCTATCTTCAGTTGTCTGATTCAGATACCAGTTGTTCTCTACCGGATTCAATATACTTGCTCCCGAACCGCCAATGTTATAATAATTAAACTCTTCGGCGGTTTGTCCTATCATCCCCGAAAAACTATGCTTACCTATGGTATTGGAATAGGTCAGTGTGTTTTCAATCATCAGGGTAGAATAACGGCTCATACCGCTCGATAAATAGTTTTTATCCGCTTTATCGAAACTGGAGTATTCATAAGCATTTTTAAATAGCTTATCGCGGTTGTTCGACAAATCGAGACTTAAATCGGAGCGGAACACCAGATTTTTGATGGGAGTAATTTCCATGTATATATCGCCCACCCAACGCTCGATTATGGACTCCGGATGAGAATTTTCTACCATCGAAAACGGATTGGTCACATTTTTAAAGTTGGATGATGCTGCAATCTGACCGCTCAAATCCTTACCTTCACTATTTACTGAGCCATCAGGATAATGAGTAGGGGCCCATGGAGCCATAGCTAAAGCTGCCGACAAAACGGAAGCAGCCGGACTGGCATTATTATTCATGGCGTTACGCCCACGCGAGGACATAAACGAAAGATTCTCGCCTATCTTCAACCATTTGCGTACCTGAAAAGAACTATTGAAACGCAGCGTAAGACGCTCATAATTAGAGCCGATAATAGTACCATCCTGATTAAAGTAACTTGCACTGAAAGCGTAAGCACTTTTATCTGTTCCGCCACTGATAGAAAGGTTGTAATTATGAATCAGCGCATTGCTATTGAATACTTCGTCCTGCCAATCGGTTTCCTGAGCTGAATAATCAAAATTAGTAGGATAATATGGCGATTCCCCTAACCTATACATAGACAACCAAGCACCAAAACCCTGTTCGTTAAATATTTGACTTTCGGTTCTATAGTTAGCTAAACCCACAATAGTAGAGGCAAACTCGTCGCGCTTCATCAAATCCAGTTTACGCCAACGGTTTTGTACACCCCAATAAGCATTAAAAGATATATTGGATTTTCCTTCTTTACCTTGTTTGGTAGTTACAAGGATTACACCATTCGCACCACGCGAACCATAAATTGCCGTAGCCGAAGCATCCTTTAAGATTTCAGTCGATTCTATATCGTTAGGATTCAAAAACTTAATGTCAGACACCATCACTCCGTCCACTACATACAGAGGCGAACTATTATTTACAGTACCTATACCACGAATACGAACTTCAGCTTCGGCACCGGGCTGTCCTGTATTCGAGTTTACAGTAACACCTGCAACACGCCCTTGCAAAGCCTGATCCAAACCGGCAGCGGGTGTTTTTTGTAGTTGGTCGGCTTTAACAGAAGAAACAGCTCCTGTCAGGTCGCTTTTCTTCATTGTTCCGTAACCAATAGCAACTACTTCGTCCAACATATAAGCATCCCCTTTTAACACAATACGCATAGAGGTGTTTGATGCAGTTATTTTTTGCTCGAAAGTTTGATAGCCGATAAATGATACGCTCAAAACCGAGCCGGACGGAACAGTCAATTCAAAATTCCCGTCAAAATCGGTAATAGTACCTTGCGTAGCACCCTTCACTACTACATTAGCTCCTATTACGGGCAGATTATCATCTTCTCCAATAACAACCCCTGCTACCTGTACATTATTTTGAGCAAACAGAACTTGAACAAAAAGTAATAAACAATACAATAAAAAAGATTTTTTCATACTACGTTCAATTTTTTATATCTTGATTCAAAAAAATTTCATTCGAACATTACAAATGTAAGTAAGTGAGTCTTTGCAACGAAATTTACTCCCTCACAAAAACTCAACAACACACTCTATCGCTTTCATTTTTATACAACATTTAGCATCAAAACAATCTGATTATCAGATGTTTTTAAAATAGAATGTTATACAACATATTTTATAATTTCATCAACAGCAAAAAAACAACACATTGAATACCTTATAAAGTCTGTGTTAGGTGTTTTTTCATACCCGATTTATTTATCACAAGAACTCTTTTTCACTTCCACATAAGTCACCCCCCTTTTTAATATATTCTACCCTTCTCCTTTTTGAGGCAGCCCCCTGTTAAGTTCTATTAAGTCAATAATATTCAGATACAATGGACACGCCGTAGGCGTGCAAGTTTGGTAAAAACACAATTAATCAACAACGCGCCGTAGGTATGCCACTTTATCGGTAATTGTAGCGTACCTACGGTACGCCAAAATCATATCATGCCTTATTGTTACCAAACTTTGCTCCCTACAGGAGCCTTTTGCACAATACATTCAGAGCTTAACCCATATTTGACGCAGGTTGGTGATTATACCTACCTCTCGTTTGTAACGAGAGGTTAATGGTTTCACGTTTAAAACGTAGTTCCCATTTAGTCCCTCGTTGCAAACGAGGGACAGGAGAGTTGTTATATGATAAAATCACGGCACACTGTGCCTCTTAAGGTGCAGAGCACCGGAATATTTGTAGCCAAGCGAGAAGCAAAAAAGAGCTGCAGAGTAGCGAAATGTATTTTTGGGGAGTCTGATTTATCCGACAAGCGGCATGAAGCCGCTGTTCGGAAAAAGGACTTACCGCTTAAGTTGACGACATTGGGTGACACTACACTTGTTAAAAGTAAAAAAAGGCATCCATCACGGACACCTTTCTCACTAAAATGTTTAAACTATTATCTAAAATAAAAATCAGCAAAATTATTGTTTTATGACTTTGAGTATTTTCTGGCTTTCTTTTCCATTAAGTACCAGATAATAAACTCCGGCATGCAAATGCTGTAGCTCTATTTGTGTTATTTCGTTCTGAGTATTTCTCTCCAACACAGTTTTTCCTGTAATATCAATTATCCTAAGGCCAACGATATCTTTCTGATTTGGAATACTTAAAAACAATTTGTCAGAAAACGGATTAGGATAAACTATAGTTTCATCCAACTGATTTAGGGAATCGACACCCGAAGTTTTATCGATGATAAAAGTATTTACCGAGCCTGATGCTGTCCCCAACCCTGCTCCATTAACCGCATTCACATACCACGTATGTTGTCCTATATCCAGCAGGGTTTGTGTATAGTTGGTATTAGTAACCTGCGCGCGCCTTACCCCATCAATATATACTTCGTAATAAGCGATGGAGGATTCCGGGTCAGAGCTTGCTTCCCACGTAAAAGTGATTGAAGTACTTGTTCCGGTAGTGCTATTCTCCGGCGAGATTAAATTAAAAGCTGCAGGAGGAGTTGTATCTTCTACCCCAAAACCCTGAATACCATAACCGTAGTGAAAAAGCGGGTCGCCATATATAGGAGGCACCTGTTCGCCACGGTCAATGTGGTTGCGTATCAGCTCACGCTCGTAAGCAGTAGCTCCCAAATCGTAAGGAAGTTCCCATCTTTCTATCTGGTTATTCAAATCATCAGTTCCTATCTGCGCGTCAGACCTCGGCATCTGGAAAGGCAGTTTGCCTGTAGGGGCAAAATCTCCAAAAATACACTCAGCCACAGCCTGACCAATACCATTTCCACCACGATAAACAGCCAATATTGCATCCGACATTTCTACAACAGGAGTTAATACATACGGACGCGGCAAAATAACAACGGTTATTACTTTTATACCTCTGTTTTTAAAGTCTCTTATTACTGCTAATTGTGCTTCGGGTATATTCGGATTTTTACCGTCCCACTCGGTTCCATGAGTATAGCCCTGCTCACCTATAACCACCACTGCAACTTTAGGATTGTCGCTGTTATCCTGATAAACTTCAATACCATCTTCCGTAGCTCTATCGGTAACTGCTTTTACATATGTTTTTGCCTGTGGATTGTCATAATAAATCGATTGCCAAATGACATTCGGGTCTTCTTGGAATTTCCACGTAGCACGCGGGCCTCCTACGACCATTTCATCACCAGCATTCAGTTTCAGAGGTAAAACATTATCGTTTTTAAGCAGGGTGATGGATTTGCGTGCTGCATTTAATACGATTTGATGATGTTCGGCATTAGTCCAAGTGCAGGTAGGGTCGCCATAAGGATTCTCAAACATCCCCATGCGGATTTTCACATCCAGCACACGCCTTACCGCCTCGTTTATCCTATCCATACCAACAGCAGCTACAAGTTCGGCAAAGTTAGTGTCTTTGGAAGGAGCCCCGCCCAACACATCAATTCCGGCGCCAATACTTTCTACAGATTGTTCTGTATTAGAAGCCAGCCAGTCGGTCACGATAAAGCCTTTGAATTTTATCTCGTTTTTCAGGTAATCAATAATTTTCTTACTTGAGTTAGCACCTGCACCCGAAGGGTCGAGAAATGGTGAAGAGCTATAACCCGGCATGGCCGACACTGCATTGGCATCGACAGTAGCGTGCCAAGGCTTCATGTGATATTTTATAGTTACTTCATCGTATTGCGTAGGGCCTTCGCCACCCGCACCCTGACTGGGCCAGTGTTTCACGGTTATCATCATCGAATGTGGATTGACCTCAGGGCCTCCTTGCATACCGCAAACAAGTGCACGTACCATAGCCGCAACCTCGTCGGCATTTTCTCCGCCACCTTCCTGAATACGTGGATAAAGTGCTTTTGTAGCTACTTCGGCCAATGGAGACAGCGTTCCTGTGAATCCAAACGATTTTTGCTCTACACGGTGCAGGTTTCCGCATTGGTATGCCAAATCCATATCGCGTGTAGCGGCAAGCCCAAGCTGGGTAGGATAAATGGTTTTCCAACCGTGCATTTTATCTCCTAAAAACGCGATAGGAATACCCATCCGGGTTTTAGAGGCTTTGTATTGTTCTGTTCTCATACCACCCTCTACGCCATACGAAAAGGCAAAACCATCCAAAGGGTTTTCATTACCTCCGTAAAAAAGCTGCGAAATCTTTTCCTCCGTCGTAAGGCGGCTCATAATATCGTCCAAACGTTCTTCAGGGGTAAGATGCCAGTCCTCAAACGGCTCTATTGTTCCGTTTTTATTCATATCACGACAACCATTCACCATGCCGATACCATCATTCTCCTGCTCCAGATATGGAATGTACAAGCCGAACTGTTTTTTGTCAGAATACTTCATTCCCGAAGTGGTAGTGGCAATTACATACCATTTGTATGTCCACCTGTCTACCAAGTCCGATTGCAAAGTGAACGAATTAGCAGTTGATTCTCCCACTTTGGTATATCTGTCCAACAGATTTCCGGCAACATGCCACTCATAGTCGTTTCGCGTGATGTTGACATAAACTTCATACTTAACAGCATCAGCACAAGCCTCCCAAGTAAAAGTTGGCCGGCGGGTATCTGTTATCATCGCTTTGTTTCCCGGAAAAGTCAAATTAAAATCTACCTGTTCAGGAGGCAATACCGAGACAATGATTTCATCCGTGTCAACAGCCTGCTCATTATCTACTACTGTCAGCTGAAACTTATAGTCGCCCAACGCCAAATTGCTCACTGTAGTTTTAGCCGAATTAGGAGTAGCAATTGTGGCTTGCGCCCCGCTTACCTGAGTCCAACCGAAACTAACAATTTCACCATCACGGTCGATACTTCTCGACCCGTCCAGTTCTACCGAGCTTGTAGGAGAATATATTATCATGTCGGGGCCTGCATCGGCTACGGGAGCCTGATTACCGAAAGTAATTTTAGGAGTCAACTTTACTCCGATAACCATATCACGATACACTTTTACATTGAGTGGAATACCTTTTATAGAATCGTTCTGCGTACCTTCTTTCAAAGTCCAGAAATCAATATCAAAGTTCCCTCTGAAATCGAGCAAATCTAATTTCAACGGACTTCCTTCGTTAAATGTCAGGTCGATAACTTCATCTTTGTTTTGTATGGTCAGTTCATCCGTACCATCCACATCGGCAGGTGTAAGACGCATTTTCAGGTACTGAACATACGGAACTTCAATCTTCACCGGAACCTGATTCAGCTTTTCAACTCCATACACACGGCACTCATAAAATGAATATCCATATCCCATAGCACGTTCAAATCCTAACATACGCAGGTAGCGTCCCTTGGGGTTGATATCGGTACTTACAGTTTCTTCGCCTCCGGGGCTATTGATAACATGGGCAATATCAACGTATGTTTTGAAATCGCGGTCGTTGGACAATTGGATTTTATATACTTTTGCGTAAGCAGCTTCCCACTTAAATTCCACACTGAATATATGATACTCCTTACCTAAATCGACAGTCCACCAAGCACTCTCCAAGTGTTTACTTTCCCAGCGTGTATCGGCATCACCATCGTTACCATTAGCTGCCGAGTTACCACCCTCTACAGTGGATGCCCAGCTATCTTTACCCTCGCTGATAAGATCCTGCGCTACCAACAAGGATATATTCAATAAAAAAGCTACTGATATTAATATTAATTTTTTCATGGGTTATCTTCTTCTTTTTTACTATAATTTTACTTTAATATTTTGAATGAAACAGAACGATTATCGGCACCTATTATATTCAGTATATAACACCCTTTGTCCAAACTGCTTGTATTCAATCTGACTTGCGGTAAATCCCGAACGTTTTCTTCCATCATCAGCACTCCTGCCAACGAATATAAACGAACTTTTTCATACGCTCCGGATTCATCCAAACTCACACTCACCCAATCGGAAAACGGATTAGGATATACCATGATACTTCCGTTCTTCAAGTCATTGTTACCTGTAGTGTTATCCACATAAATGCGCACATTTTCTGAGCTTTTAGCACCTTCATTGTCGGTTACGGTAAGCTGGAATATATACAAATTGCCTGTTTCAAAGCCCGACACTTTTACCGTTGGATTGGCTGTACTCTCCTGCTGTACTGTTAATTTATTATTTGCATCTATTTGCTGCCATTCGTATTTTACAATCGTACCATCAGGGTCGGTAGATGCACTGCCATCCAATACTATCTCTTTTTCGGACGACGAAATTGTACGGCTCGCACCCGGATTAGCAATCGGTGCAAAATTGCCGGGTTTTACCACTAACACAACCCTATCGGTTGTTTCAAAGCCGTTGCTATCGGTAATTTCCACCTCGAAAACATAAGTTCCCAACTGCAAGCCCGACACTGTAGTAGTCGCCGCAGCAGGTGATTCTATAGTTATTAACGGATTTGAATCTACCTGTTTCCATTCATATTTTGTTATTACGGCATCACCATACGTTTTTACCGTTGCACTAAGTGTCGCCGAGTTTTGCGGCGACTGGATTACCTGGTCTGCTCCGGCTGATACCTCAGAAGGTAATTTTTCGTCCGGCAATAAGCTGAAACTATACGAACTCAGGTTAGCACCATTCTTCGCAACAGTAATACGCATAATCTGAACACCTGCCTTCAGAGGGATATTAGCCAGAAAAACATCTTTATAATCGCCCCACGAGCCTGTAGAATTTAAAACAATGCCGCCGCTTTTGTCTTCGCCATCTATATCTATTTGTAAAGTACCTCCATTGGCCGAAGCTAACCGACCATACATTGCATACACGCCGGTTTCTTGCACTTCGATTGTATATTCGAGCCATTCTCCATTATTTGTCCATCCCACATTGCCATCGCCATTGTTACTATCTTCGGTTTCGACACCTGTGCCCGGCCTGAAATTATTACCTCCCTGCATTTCAATCTCTTGATCGTAACACGAAATTCCGTACCCTCCATTGTCAAACTTTACTGCAAGTATTTTATCTTGCGGCACACTCCAAGGTGTATCATTAAACGGGGTTTGTGCCGTAGCCAACACTTCTACATTGATAATATACGGCTCACTTTTGTTTCCATCATTATCCGTAGCTATCACTTTCAGCTCTTTTACGCCCGGAGTATTCGGGGTAAACGAAACCTCATAAGGCTCTACGTACGAAGTACCTATCTGTTCGTTACCAAAATAAAAATCTACCCAAAGCACACTTCCGTCTTTATCCGATGCACTTGCCTGAATCTTAATTGGCTTATTCAATGCTATCTTGTCTCCATCCTGATATGTGGCTATCGACACACTCGGATTTTGTCCGCCCACAACCCTCGAATTGTAATACTTTCCGGCCGATACTCTGATGGTTTCGATAACAGTTCCATCCTTATAAATATCTACATCCACGTCCGCATTGGTCGAATTATATAACAAATAGGTTAATTCACCTTTTGCATTCTGGTACACAGCCCCCGACGGAATACTTGTATGATACCCTACGGCTGGTTTACCGTAAGTAATCATAGCATTGCTCAGATAGTAATTCGTAGCCGTATTTTTATGGTTGCGCCATTCCTCGCCGTCTTTTCCTTCCAGCTTACAAAAATCATCCACCCACTCCGAAGCATTTACGGGGTCTATATAGTTCATTATATTCAGGTGATAACCACCCAGATAAGGCCCCATAGTTTTGATATTATCATAAGGGTCGTCGTTGGTGTGCATTGGCTTACCATCGTAAAAGAAAGTAGTCCGTTCGTGAAACATAGCCTTGTTTATAGCGTTCATCCTTTCGGGCTTAAGACCGAAATCAGTGAAGAAGAAATCTACCGGACATGCTTGTATACCGAGTACCCAAGCAGGGTCGCCTGCAAAATAAGTAGCCCAAGCCAGATTATCAGTCCGCAATATCCCTACATATTCATGCTCGTAAGTTTCGGGGAAATTCTCCTCGTACAAATCGAGCCAATACTCTCCGGCCGAAGTCACCTCAAGCAAGTAGCCCATCGCGCCTGTATCAATTATACGCTTATCATTCAACTCTACGCCAAGCATATAAATACCAAACCACGAGTTGATGGCTTCCGATGTCGATTCCTGATTATTGCCGCTTCCATCACCTGTACCTCCGGCAAAAGAATGACCGAAATAAGGGTCGAACGTTCTCAGGAAAGGGATATAGGTATCACCGGCATTTTCATACCTGTCCCAGTTAGCATAGGTTTGTGTTACCAATTTTGCCATTTCGGCAAAATCACGTTTAAACTCCTTATCTACCATCATCAGGCGTGCCGAGCCAATGGTGAAATATCCATTATGGAAGTGTAAATCGTTGAATCCCTGCGAACCATACCCCGGAGGAAATCCTATTACCCCTCCATATTTAGGATATGCTGCAAAAAAGCGTTCTTTTTTAGTTTTTTCCGATTCATCAAAAATATACCAGTCTGCAAATTCATTTTTCAGATTGTTTTTAAACAAGTCGAACCCGTTATGGTCGAGCGATTTTGCCATAAGCATCAGCGAACTGTTTTCGCCAAGCCCTTTTGCATATGTATTGCCGTTGATGGTATAATTTTTCGATGCATAATCCAGCAATGAACTCAATGTTTCCTTACGTTCGTCTGATATATCCAGCGGCTCAGGCAAGTAAGGAGGCATACCGCCAAAATCATACGAAAAAGTAAACGATTTGGCTGCTCCGGTGTGCATTTTACCCCTAAACATATGATAGTCGGCATCAGGTATAAATTCAAAGTTTTTAGTTGTTGTACGATAATGGTGAGGCAAAAAGCTCATCAGTATTTCCTGACCATCTTTTTTTGTATCCATATTTACCGCTTTTACATCAAAAGAGGTAACAACCTTGCCTTCGGCTACTTTATATTCGTAATTGAATGTAATATTCTCCGGTTTATTCCGTGCATATTGGTCGTAAAGGCCGAGGAATGACTTGTCAGGCAATGCCGAAACTACAACATACCTTTTATCTCCTGCCATTTCTACCTGAAAATCGCCTCCGTTGGATTGATGGATAATACTTCCGGCAGGCAAATGGACTCCGTAAACCCGACCGTTCGATTCGAGCGCTACTGTATTTTTCTGCACGGGAAAATCAGTAATACTGTTTCCATCCGCATCATAAACCAAAGCTCTGCCATCAGGGGCTAATATCGGATAAAGTTTGTTCAGCTCCACATACACAAAAGGCACTCCATGTACAATAGTAGCATCCATACGTTTCTCACCGTCTTCGCTCCGCAATGTAAAACCTAAGTCATCCCAATCATATACCTTCGCACTCTCTGTGTGGAAATCGGGAGTATACCCTGAGCCTCCTAATGCACTGTTTGTAAACACTATTTCATCGCACATAATGAATCCCCAGCCACCGCCTGAGTTATCTACTATGCGTATTTCGGCTTCTTTTCCTTTATATTCCTGCACATCCCAGGTATGTTGCTTGAGCGTTCCACTGCTTTCGCCTGTAGAAAATTTCACCCGTTGCCCGTCGACAAACAAGCCTACATACGTATCGTCCGGATAGTTTCCACCACCCACATACAAGCGAATGTAATTTTTTTCAATTGTAAATTTTGGGGATACAAGCGTTAACCTTGCGTTATCGCCCTTAAACGTATTGATAAACCTATCTCCTATATATCCGTTTGGAGTAGGGCTTTGGGTTATTTCCCAGGTAGCCATCGGTCCGGGTATGTTTTCGGTGTTATTCGACACAGTCCAACCCTGAGGCCAGCCTGAGGTTTCAAAATCAGCATAAAGCACATTATCATCATTTGCCTGCAATACAGTTGTAGCATTTATTTTCAGAGGGTTACCCCTGTTCATTCCGCCACCGTTGAATCCTTTCGGGAAAAACATATTAAAACCATTTGCACTTGCCGTAACCATGTGGGGGTAAGCCCATGCCTCGCATCCAAAGCGGTCGCCATCGGTGGTAACCGTCACAGGTGGCACATGGTATTCAGGCTGGATTCGTCCCAAGCCACGAAAGAGGAACTCTGTCCACCAATCGTTTGTAGGAATTGGCTTGTTACGCGCGTTATCGTGCAGATTCAGATGTGGCCATGCTTGTTCGAACCAGTTGTATGGTGCAGCGAAATAACCGTCTTCGTAAGCTACCGATTCGGGAGGGTATTCTGCATAGCTTCCTTCACCTGCCTGAACAATTTGCTGAGAGAATATATTGGCTGTAAAGCAAAACAGGAAAGATATTATAATGTACTTTTTCATCGGATAATTTTCTGTTTTTAAAAGACAATGACCCCGTGAACATACCTGATTTCGGCATGTTAAAAAAAAGAACTGTCCGGAAACCGGGGATTACGTTTTCCGGACAGTTTCACACAAATTATAGATTAATGATTTTTATCCTTCTATAATGATTTCTATAGCAGAAAAAAACAAAGTGTAAATAAGAAAATATCTGAAAATTTTAAATGAGCCTGTCCCAAAAAATCTTTTTTTGAACGCAAATTACGCAGATTACGCAAATTTGACTTTTTTAAATTGCTTTATTTCAACAAAATAAACTTTGTGTGAATTTGTGTTTATTTGCGAAATTTGCGTTCCTTATACTTTTGAGACACCCTCATCAAATTCATTTATATTAGCGTACTTCTATTTTGAAAGAAGCCTTGTCGCCAAGTTCATCAGTAATCTGAACAATGTACAATCCTTTGGACAAACCTGAAACATCAACCGACTCTACATTTGCCATTGATAAAACACGTTGCCCCTGAAGTGTGAAAAATGCGATTTCATTTACATTGCTATTAATATAAAGAACATCTTTCACAGGGTTAGGATATATAATGTAAGTACTTATCTGATTGTCTTTTAAAGAAGTAGTATCTGAAGAAGTAGTAAATACCAGTTTGTCTGTAAAAACAACCGACTCGTTACCTTCTGCGTCTACAGCATATACTTCGAACGAATACGATTCATTTGCAGTCAAGCCAGTCAATACGTAATTATTGTCGGCGGTTTTGTCTAAAGTTATATCATCTACCTTGTCATTTTCTTCTGAAAAACGAATTTTCGCAACAGCTAAAGTTCCTTCTGTAGCCACAACCTGCACATTAGCTGTAATAGCTGTAGCACTTACGAAACTTACATTCGTAATTTCAGGAAGTTCCAATGTTGCCAATTCGCAACCCAAGCCTACGGTATATGTCTGTATAGCATCAATAAAACAGTTTCCCCAGCTTTCCAGGTCACTATTACTTGTAGTCCAAACCAATGGACTTCCAAACGAAACTATGTCATTGTCGGCCAAAGGAGTATCAAAAGTCAATTTAATTTCGGTATTGTCAGCCGAAATAGTTTTAACCGGCTCGGTAGTAGGAGCTACCTCATTTACAAGTACATTGCCGACAGGTAATGAGTTGCCGTTCCATGTAGCAGTTTCGCCATATACAGGGGCGATAGAGAAAGTCACTTCTTTTTTATCTTCGGATACGTTTATCGTAAGATATGCCGGGTGCTGCTTACCATCCTGATTATAATTAATTATTTTATTACAATAGTCGGAAAAACCAGTTGAGGCAATTGCAATCATTTTAGGATTTATCAGGCCACCACCTGTTACTGTAATCGAATTGCTTCCTGACGACCCCTCAACCCAGTTCACTGTAATAATCTCGCCTGCAATCACTCCTTCTGCATCAGGGGTTAATGTTTCGGTGCTTAGAGTCAAACCTTTTGGGGCAGATAAAGTGATAGGTCCGGTTAAGTTCTCGCCTGAAATTGTAAACTTTTGCTCGCCTTTGTAAGGGCTGAACGACAAAAGTTCAGGGGTGGCACTTACAGTAGGAGCCCCTGCACATACCGAGCCATAAGTGTATGTAAACTGGTAAGTAGGCCACAAGTTGCCGTCGCCTGTTGTTGCATATTCCAATATTCCATTGATATACACCACATCACCCGCAGTCATCATATCTGCAACCGGTGTAAAAGTTATCTGAAGTTTATCATCACTTATTGTTCTTGTGAAATACTTGAAACCAACATTTTGGTCGTCATTTACTGTCATAGCTTCAACCACACCATCAGCATAACCATCATTACGGAAAGCCGTATTGCGGTCGCCTGCAAATGGATTGATACTCATTACAAAATCGCCATTAGCCAAAGTCTCAATACTGATATAAGCCTTTGCATTTTCGGTAGAACCCACTAAATAACCACAATAAGCAGATATTTCAGCAGCATGTACGTTAAAACCAAAGAAAGTCACTAAAGCTATCACAAGGATGCTTCTGAATTTTAAAGTAATTGTTTTCATAATACTATGTTTTATTAGGTAAGTTAATATATTTTTTACTGTATATTTCCAGTCAAATTATTATTCAAGTTTGTAAATTCAGGCGGCTATACCTTACCTTATCGGCATTACCGCCCGAAATTTCAAATACGCCGGTACTCTGTCTCTGAGCACCACACTTTTGGTTAACTACAACCCAATCCTTATTATATTGGGGAAACTAAAAACTCTTAATAAATCATTTCAGATAAAAAGACACTGCTTTTCCTGTCTGACTGTTTGGCGAAACCCAAACTTCAAATTCTCCCGGTTCGGCACGCTTTACCATGTCTTCGTTCCAGTATGCCAAGTCATCCTCTGTCAGCGAAAACTTCACTGTTTTCGATTCGCCTGCTTTCAGGTGTATTTTCTCGAAGCCTTTCAGTTCGCGTACAGGACGAGCCAGTTTTGCAACCTTATCGCGCATATAAAACTGTACTACTTCGGCAGCATCATATTTTCCCGTATTTTTAACTGTACATTCCACATTCAGCGTTTCTCCTCTCGAAATTGTATTTTTCGACAATTTCACATCCGAATAATCAAAGTTGGTATATGACAATCCGTATCCGAATGAGAATAGAGGAGTAGTACCCGCATCCAAATGGTAGCTTGTGAAACCAATGGAAGTTTGCAACGTTCCGACAGGAATATCGTCTATCAAATCGACGTTTGCTCCCGGTCGTCCTGTATTTTTATGTGCATAATAAACGGGAATTTGCCCTACCATTCGCGGGATAGTCACCGGAAGTTTTCCCGAAGGAATAGCTTTACCAAAAATAAGGTCGGCTAAAGCGGGCCCCGCCATTGTACCACCATGAAAAGCATATAAAACAGCATCAGCTTCTTTTACTTCTTTTTCGATGGTCAATGGACGACCTGCCATGATTACTAATACAACCGGTTTGCCGGTGGCTTTCAGCGCAGTTAGCATTTCCGATTGCGCTCCCGGCAAACTAATATCTGCGCGCGAGCGTGCTTCTCCGGAAAGAACTGACTCTTCGCCGGCAAAAAACAAAACAACATCTGATCTTTTTGCTGCATTCACAGCCCTTTCTATACCTTTTTTATCTTTATCGCGGCTATATACCAAACCTTTTTCGGCAATAACGTTTACTTTTTTTCCATACTCATTTCTTATCGCTGTAAGCGGAGTTACACTATGCTCAGGCTCTGCATCAAAACACCATGTTCCAACTTGGTCGGCCTGAGCGTCGGCCAATGGGCCTACTACCGCTACTGTTTTCACCTTGCTGCCTAATGGCAATACATTTCCGTCATTCTTTAAGAGAACTGCACTTTCTACCGCAGCTTGCTTTGCTTTTTGCAGAGAACTCTCGGTATAGAACGGCATTTCGTCCAACACTTCTACATACGGATTTTCAAACAAACCAAGGCGATGTTTCAATCGCAGGATATTACGTACCGCATCGTCAACGATTTTTTCCGAAACCGCTCCCGATTCCACCAATTCTTTCAAATAATTGATATAAGCAAATCCCATCATATCCATATCAACATAAGCGTTGGCAGCTAATTCCGCTGCTTCTTTCAAATCGGCACAAACTCCGTGAGGAATCATTTGTTCGATAGAGCCCCAGTCGCTTACCAATAATCCATCATATTTCCATTCGTCTCTGAGGATGGTTTTATTCAGGTAAGGATTACCCGACGAAGGAACCCCGTTTATATCGTTGAACGAACACATAAAGGTAGCTGCTCCGGCTTCGGCTGCTGCTATAAAAGGAGGCAAATAAAGTTCGCGCAACTGAAGTTCCGGAATCCATGTTGTGTTATAGTCTTTTCCTGATTCGCTCGCCCCATAACCCGCAAAGTGTTTGGCACATGCCGCCATAGAGTTTGGAGCCGACAGGTCTTCGCCCTGAAAGCCTTTAATCATAGCAGCTCCTAATACAGAAGTAAGATAAGGGTCTTCGCCCAAACTTTCGGCTATCCGTCCCCAACGAGGGTCGCGACTAACATCTATCATCGGTGCAAAAGTCCAGCGAATACCGGCAGCAGCAGCTTCTATAGCCGCTACGCGCGCGCCATCTTCTACTACACTTGGATTCCAACTTGCTGCCTGCCCCAGTGGAATGGGGAAAATGGTCTTAAAACCATGTATAACATCACGAGCAAAAATAAGGGGGATTCCTAAACGGCTCTCCTCTACTGCAAGACGTTGAAGCTCATTAATTACAGTTGGCTCTAACTCATTCAGTATAGACCCTACCCTGCCTTCGCGTACATTATATTGCATTTCGTCCGACAATCCCAAACCTGTCAGTTGATTCATCTGACCGATTTTTTCTTCCAATGTCATTTTCGACAACAAATCGTTTATACTTTTTTCTACCGGATTGTTCTGCGTGCTTTTGTTCTCGCCACACGACGTGAGAAACAAAAGAACTAATCCTACATAAATGATTGGTTTCAAATTCACAAATTTCATATCAGTTATAATTTTTAAAAAGTTGTACTGAAGAGTTGATTTTTTCGCCTTTCCGACTGATGCAAATATATATGTATCGCTTTTTAAGCTCAAATTTTCATCCACACAAAAACTCTACCCATATTCAAAATCAACTCAACAATTATACAACAAGAAAAACAATAAAAAACTGTCTTACAGCAACATACAATATATTATGTTTTATAACATATTTCAACACTCGCTTCAATGTAGAAAAATAGCTAAACTTGAATAGTTTTTCGGAAAAAAGTTAATTTTATTCATTTCAAATATTATATATGAAACGATTTTTATATTCACTATTATTCGTTATAGCCCTTTCAACGACTCAACTTATGGCTATATATCCGGCTGTGGAAAACTATAACCGGAATATATCTAAATCGGGAACTCAGAACTGGGATATCATCCAACATGCTAATAACTGGATGTATTTTGCAAATAATAATGGGCTGTTAGAGTTTGACGGAAACAAATGGAGCCTTTATCCTATAAGCAACTATACTAATGTACGGTCTCTGCATTATGATGAAAAAACCGACCGTATTTATGCAGGTGCGTATAACGAATTTGGTTTTTACGAAAGGAATAACAATGGTATCCTGCAATATCATTCGTTAACACAAGAAATAAAGGAAGAGGAACGGGAGTTCACTGAAATATGGAAAATACTTGAAATAGAAGATAACTTATACTTCCAAAGTGGAAAAGAGATTTTCCGTTACAAAAATCAGAGCATGAAACGATTTGATTTCAGCGAGAGAATTGATTGTTCAGGAACAGCGCATAATTTATTAATAGTGTCTACCGGCAAAGATGGTACATTTATAATGAATGGTGACCTCTTTATACCTCTGCCCGATTCGGATATATTAAAAAATAAAAAGGTATGTGCCATTTTACCTTTCGAGAAAAATAAAATACTATTTGTCACCGACTTTAATGGTCTATTTGTATTTGATGGCAAAAAGGTAAGCAAACTTAAAACAGACGTTGATGAATTTTTATACAACAATCAGGTTTTCAGTGCCGACATCAAAGGTACAAAACTTGCCATAGGCACCGTAAGAAACGGGTTATTAGTAAAAGATTTAGAAAATAACACAAATATATATTCCAATATACATTCCGGATTACAAAACAACACCGTTTTAAGTGTGAAATTCGACCATCAGGAGAACCTCTGGCTGGGTCTGGATAAAGGGATTGATTATGTTATAATCAACTCACCCGTGTACGATTTATTCGGTAACAATCTCCGCTTTGGAGCCGGATATACCTCTCTAATAAAAAACAATTTATTATACCTTGGAACAAATCAGGGTTTATATGTCACCCCCTACCCTATAAAAAGCTCCCCTGAGCCTCTTTCGATAAAACTCATTCAAAACATACAAGGACAGGTTTGGAGCTTGAAAGAAATTGACGATATACTCTTTTGCGGTACCGACCATGGAGTTTTTATTGTAAACGGAAATGAAGCTACGAAAATAGAGGGAATCCCCGGCACATGGAACTTTATTAAACTAAACTCCAAGCCCGGATATATATTGGGCTCCTCCTACGCCGGCTTCTTTCTATTAAAAAAAGAACAGGGCAAATGGAAGCTATCCAATTTCATTAAAGGCTTCAGCGATTCGGGCGGTATGTTCGAAGAAGATAAGTACGGCAACATATGGTTTTCGCATTGGATAAAAGGGATAGTAAAGCTCGATTTCAACGATGATTTCGACGAATTTTCGATAGAATCGTTCGACACTTCAAAAGGGTTTTACACCAACAGGAATAATATCTTTTTCAAAATCAAAGACGAAGTCATCTTCTCGAGCGACGGAGGCTTTTTCAGATACGATGTAACCGAAAACAGGCTGAAACATGCCGAAGATATTCAAAACCTTTTTGGCATTCATCCATATTCGAAACACCTGTTCGAAGACCCACAAAAAAACATCTGGTATATTTCCGAATCCGAGATAGAGGCAGCCCTTATACAACCGGATGGAAGTTATATAACAAAAAGCCAGAACTTTCCTCTTCTAAAAAACAAGCTGATTCCCGGATTTTTAGACCTTAATTTTGCGGAGAATGTTATTATTATAAATACAGAAGATGGTTTTTCATGGATAGACCTGCCCAAGATTGATGAAACTCAGGATTTTCCTTTCAAGGCATCAATACGGAGCATCTATCTTACTAAAGAAAGAGACGTGATAGTAGGAGCCTACCAAAGCGAACAAATCAATATTCCTGAATTTAAATACCAGCAAAATTCAATCCGGTTCGAGTTTGTAGCCCCCGAATATACAAGTGAAAATATAGTAAGCTATAGTTATTTTCTGGAAAATTACGATGTTGCCTGGTCTGCTTATTCCTCTATTAATACAAAAGAATATACAAAACTCCCAAAAGGAGACTATACATTCAGGGTAAAAGCCCAAAACTCTATAACCAACGAGGTAGTAGAAACAAGTTATAACTTCACAATACTACCTCCTTGGTACGAATCTACGCTTGCTTTAACCATATACATATTAATGTTCCTATGTTCGATTATACTGCTGATAGTGTTCATAAACAAGCGCTCGCAAAAAGGCGCACGCGAAATGAAAATTCAGAAAGAAAAAGAGATGCAGGAACAAGAAGAGCGATTCAGGGCTGATGCTCAGGAGAGGGAAAAAGAAATTATTGCCCTGAGAAACCAAAAACTACAATACGAGCTAAGACATAAATCACAGGAACTGGCAAGCTCTACAATGAACCTGATACGCAAAAACGAGATTCTGCTTGAGATAAACCATAGCATAGAAAAAATAGCCGGAGAGATTCAGACCAATCAGGAACCCACAAGTGTATTAAGAAGATTGTCGAAAATGCAGGACGATATTAAAAAAAATATCGAGCGGGACGATAACTGGAAGAAATTTGAAGCCAACTTCGATATGGTTTACGAAAAATATTTGAAAAGATTGGGCG
Organism: Paludibacter sp. 221; assembly: GCF_010501035.1. GTDB lineage: Bacteria > Bacteroidota > Bacteroidia > Bacteroidales > Paludibacteraceae > QVMH01. The sequence goes on along the minus strand of NZ_QVMH01000025.1, from coordinate 8,949 downwards.
AAAAATATCCGGTACTTACCGTAAGCGACAAAAAACTATGTGCCTACCTCAAAATGGGGTTAAGCTCTAAAGACATTGCACCGTTGCTGAATATGTCGTTCAGAAGCGTTGAGATGAGCCGCTACCGGTTAAGAAAAAAGATGAATCTGAACAGGGACGTAAACCTGACCGAATTTTTACAAAGTTTTTAACAAATACATTTTCAGAAAAAACGTATAATATAAATATATAACTCCTTAAAAAACGCTTATAAACACAAAAAGCCTTTTTTTGTTTAAATATAAAGTAAAAACATATTTATTTTTTATATTTGCTAAAATTTTACCGGGTTTTAGCAAATGTAACATTAAATAATACCATATCATGAAAAAAGCATCTCTCATTTTTATCATTCCACTGCTGATGATATCCATAAACGCATTTTCACAGTCGAATGACATTAGCCTGCTGCGTGAAAAATGGACTAAATTACTTATAGGCGACGGAAATCTGGATACAAACGACCCAACAGTACTTGCATACATCAACGATGTAAATGATAAGGCCATGGTAGTTTGGAATTCGATGGTAAAAAAACCTACAGGCACGGACACCAGAACGCATATCTTTTCCGATTTGCCTATGACCTCCAAAGACAGAACCGGAACCAGCCAGATAACCTTTACATACGACCGCCTCAAAACACTTGCCTTAGCATATAAATTGCCCAAAACCACTTTCACAGGACGAAGCGATGTTTTCAACGAAATTATCGCCGCGTTGGATATGATGGTTACCAAATACTATTCGGTAGAAAATGCTACTCCGGGCACAGGCACTTCGTCATCCGGTACGTATGGCAACTGGTACGACTGGCGCATCGGCACTCCGCTGCGATATAACGATCTCTTGTTTATGTTAGCGGATGAGCTGTCGGAACAGCAAATAACGAATTATATGGCACCCGTATTGGCAAACAACAAAGCCGTTGATACCACAGGAGCAAACCGTACGTGGATTGCAGGTATTGTAGCTCAGGCAGGAATATTGCTGGGAAGAGAAGATTTGCTTACTATGGCCAAGGATGGGTTGAAAGGTATTTTCAAATATGTAACTTCCGGCGACGGATATTACGTTGACGGTTCTTTCGTACAACACACAAGCTATGCCTACACAGGAGGTTATGGGAAAGCTTTATTGTGTACCATAAGCCCGTTGATGTATATACTGAAAGGGTCGGATTGGGAAATAAGCTATTCGGACAATGTAGAACAAATTTTTTACGACATGGTTTTCATGGCCTACGAGCCACTGATATACAACGGAAGATTTATGGACATGGTACGCGAAAGGGAAATATCGCGGCTCGCTAATCAAGACCACGTACCCGGTAGACAAGCCATTCGCGCAATGATTTTACTGCTCGACGTATTGAAGGGCGAGCAAAAAGAACGTGCCGAAAAAATGGTAAAAGAGTGGCTGAAAGACGAGGAAGTATTGGCACAAGTGTGTTCGGAACCTAACGATGGATTTCTCGAATATGCATTGTCGGTTGGCATGTTAACCAAATCTTTAGACATTGCCAAAAACAAAGCCATAACTCCAAGAGGCGACTTGATTCTCCACCACCGTTACTCTTCGATGGACCGCATTGTGCATTTAAGAGAAAATTATGCACTCGGTTTAGCAATGACCTCCACACGTATAAAAAATACAGAAGGAACTAATGATGAAGGACTGCGCTTATGGCATATTGGCGATGGTATGACTTACCTGTACAACGAAGACAAAGATTTGTTTGCAGACAACTTCTGGGCAACAGTAGATTACCAACGATTGCCGGGAACCACAGTGACCCGTAGCACCCGTGGCACTAAAGATGCCTACGGCACTAACAATCCTTATGCATGGGTAGGAGGCACTAATTTTGACGACTGTGGAGTCGCAGGTATGCAATTTAAAGGAATGGGGACAGGTACAGCCCGCGCACTTGATGCTAAAAAATCATGGTTTATGTTCGACGATGAGATTGTAGCTTTGGGAAGTAACATAAAGCTGGAAAGCGGGAGTGCCCCTGTCGAAACAATTATCGAAAATCGTAAAATTAAACCGGACCTGTCGAACACGCTTACCATGAATGGTAATGTAATGACCCTGAGCGGGGGTGGGAGCAGCACTGTTGTAGACAACAAGATATTAAAAACAACTACTATAGCAAGCTCCAACGCCAGTGTGGTAGCACAATATACATTTAGCACAACGGTTGGTGGTATCGTCACATTCGAATATGATATAAAACTGCCTACAGCGTCCAACTTTATGGCTGTACGCATATATGGCAAAGGAAGCGGAGACAGTACCGACAAGCTGCTAAACTTCTCTACAATGCGCGAAGGGATATTAGCCCAACGCACCAATGCCAGTGGAGATGCAAAAGACGCGTGCTCTACCAATGCCGGCGTCACTGCCAACCAGTGGCATCATGTAAAGATAGTTCTGGATATGGCCAACGGGAAATACAATTATTATTTTGATGGCAACCACATTACCGCATGTACAGCCCTTTCCGGAAACAGTAATACTGTAACAGCGGATTTAACGGACAGGGCATTTATCCAGAGCTTAAGCGGGAGTAATGGTAAACTTACGTACTTCGACATTGTGACACCCAAAGGTGGCGTGGGTACTATTATACTGGACAATATAAAAGTTACATCAGGAAATACCGTTGTTTACGAAGAAAACTTTGAAGATAAACAAGAAGGCAACGTTAGCAACCTGAGCGATTGGAGCGTAACACAAACCGATAACAATGCCGGAGCCGGTTCTATCGTTTATAAAGATAAAGAAACGATTCCGGGCGAACCGGTTCAGGACTCATTTACAGCATTGCACAACAATGTGGAGTGGATACACCTTGAAGGCTCAAAAGGAGCAAAAACCGATATAGGCTATTATTTTCCGGGAAAAGCAACTGTCCGCGGACTGCGCGAAACCAGAACGGGCTCGTGGCACTTGGTAAACACATATTTCAAATTCATTGACACTGAACCACGCACCAACAGCTTTGCTACCTTTTGGTTCGAACATGGCAATAGCCCGCAAAACGAAAGTTATGCGTATGTTCTCTTGCCGGGCAAATCTGCAAACGAAACAAAAGCCTATAATAAAAATCCTGATATTGAGATATTGCAGCAAGACGAATCAATTCATGCCGTACGCGAAAATAAACTACAAATCACAGGAATCAATTTCTGGACTGCCGGAAAATTTGAAAATTACACGGTCAACATTCCTGCATCGCTGATGATAAGAAACAATAATGATAACACTACAGACATTTCTATTTCAAATCCGGCACAAAGCTCCTCTACGCTTTACCTCGACTTGGCAAATACAAGCTATGAAGTGGTTTCTTTAGGAACAGGAGTAACTTCGCAATTCAATGCAGGCAATATCCGGTTTACAATTAATACAGCAAACGCACGGGGAAAATCTTTTTATATCAAGCTAAAACTAAAATCGAACGATTTGGAGCAGATAAATAAAGATACATCTATCAGAATATACCCCAATCCGGCAAAGCAAAATGAATTGATTTATGTAGAGATAGATGATATTTCGGAAAACGAATACATAAAGTTTTATAATCTGAAAGGCGAATTAGTTATGCAGGAACGTATTGAACAAAAAAGAACAAAACTCAATATAGCGATTGCTCAAGGTACTTACATAGCTCAATATAAAGATTACAAAACAAAGATAGTTGTAAAATAAACACTCCCCTAAAAGCACAATGAGGCTGTTCCAAAAAAACGCGGACAGCCTCATTTATCACAGTAAAAAATCCTATTCCGACAGCACGTCGATTAACTCCCTCGATTCTTTCAGCATCAATGCCGGAGTTTTTTCGAGAGTCAAAGTATTGAATTTATTGATTTCTTCATTCAGTTTTGCTAATTTTTCCAAGTTTTCATCAGAAGCATGTAAGCCTGACTTTACACCTCCCCAATCGGATAAAGTATCAGCCGTAGGGTCAGGCAATTCCTCAAAATCGGAATAAACAGGAGCTTTTTTCGAATTACAAGAAGACATACAAAAAAAGAAAAACAAGGAAATAATGAAAAAAACATTGCTGAATTTTAAATTAGATTTCATGGTAAAATAGGCTTTAGTTTCTACATCTATTAGCTTCATCATTTACACAACATAAGTAAATCGCAGATACAGAACATATTATTAATAGTTAAATTAATCTGCATGCTTATTTTAAACAATGTTATTTTTCGCCCGAAAACTATTCGAAGTACAACATAATACATACGATATTTGTTTTTATAACTATCTTTGTGACGTTTTTAAAGAAGGAAAAAACTATGGCTTTAATAAAATCAGTACGGGGATTCACCCCGCAAATAGGAACAAACTGTTATCTGGCTGAAAATGCAACCATAATAGGCGATGTGGTTATGGGCGAAGGCTGTAGCATTTGGTTCAACACCGTGTTGCGGGGCGATGTAAATTCCATCCGTATTGGCAACCACGTAAATGTACAAGACGGAGCAGTACTACATACTTTATATCAGAAATCGACTGTTGAAATAGGCAACTACGTTTCAATCGGACACAATGTAACAGTACACGGTGCTAAAATAAACGATTATGCCCTGATAGGCATGGGAGCAATACTGTTAGACTATGCCGAAGTGGGCGAAGGTGCTATCGTAGCAGCAGGAGCATTGGTGCTGAGCAACACCAAAATACCCCCATATACGCTTTGGGCTGGTGTGCCTGCAAAAATGGTAAAAGAAGTGCAACCGGAGCAAACCAACGAGATGAACCGTAAGATAGCGCACAACTACGCCATGTATGCAGGATGGTACAAAGATGACGAAAACAAAACAAATGAATAAAACAGCATATAATTTGAGGGAGAAACTACGATTCACCCTCAAATTTTAAAACTTCCCCTACCCTATACTTTCCATTCACGTTTTTCACAGTACAACACTCGGTGTAAGTATCGTGCTCGAAAAACAAAACCTGCTTTTCGCTTGCTGCCTCTTCAAGCAAACGTTCTTTCTCCTGCATCGAAGCGATAGGATAAGTATCGTAGGCCGAAATCCATGCAATAGGAATAGACGCGGCCATAGGTATTACGTCGCCCACATATACAATTACTCTTTCTCCCTCATATATGTAAGGTACAATTTGCCCTACGGTATGCCCATCAAAAAGCCTTAATTCTATTTCGGGCGTAAGCCATTCGTTCCGGCTCAGCAGTTTTAACCTGCCCGCCTCGTGCACAGGCAACATATTTTCAGGAAAATATGAATCTGCCTCACGTACATTCGGATTCAAAAAATTCGCCCATTGCCTCTCCCCTACCCAATAATCGGCATTAGGGAAAGTCAAAGCCGTTCGTTTACTTTCCTTATCCGCATAATAAGTACATCCTCCACAATGGTCGAAATGCAGGTGAGTAAGTACCACATCAGTTATATCAGAGCAGGAATAACCTATTTTGTCAAGTTCCGTTTCAAAATTTATAACATCCTTGAAATTATAATACTTCAGATACTCCAACTGCTTGTCGCCCGTTCCCGTATCAATAAGAATCCGCTTATCACCTGTATCTACCAGTAAGCAGCGCATTGCCAACGCACAAAAATTATCTTCGTCAGCAGGATAACGTTTCTGCCAAACCCTTTTCGGCACAACCCCAAATACAGCTCCCCCGTCGCAATGAAACACTCCCGCTTCTATTTTATATAGCTTCATACCTTAATTCTTCGATTTATAAATTTTTGAAAGATAAAATTATGATTTTAAAACGATATGACAAATATAAAAGCCTCTTTTAATTTCATTACAAAGGAACAACTTTCAGAAAACTATTTTGCTATCAAGTAAAAACAGATAAAATTAAAGAAAATCACCTGAATACATGACAAAAAAATATCGAATATTTTTCAACCTGTAATAGGCACTCTTCTGACCTTGTCCGATGAGCCGAAAAATAAGAGCAGACGGCGTTAAAAAATCTTCCCTGTTTGAGCGACGTGAGGAGCGAGTTTGGAAGATTTTAGCCGGCAAACGCTAATTTTTCGTGCGAAGCGGGCACAGTCTTGATTTTTTGTTCCTTTTGCATCAAGGCAAAAGGAAGTAGATGGTTTAAATATCAATAAAATACTGGTTGCTATTCAGTTTTTTGTCACGTACTAAAGAAAATCACTTATTTTGAATTAAAAAACATAATAAATACGTGATGTACTTGTTATAAATAAAATCTTATTAATTTTGCGAATACCAGTACATTTATTATAAAAAAAGCTACAAACTTCATATCATGCCTAAAATCCATTTTATAGCCATAGGAGGTGCTGCCATGCATAGCATGGCTATTGCGTTAAGTAAAAATCCGGGGTTGAAAATAACAGGTTCGGACGACGAAATATTTGAACCATCGCGAAGCAGGCTTGAACAGCATAATCTCTTACCTGCAGAAATGGGATGGTTCCCCGAACGGATACACGAAAAACTGGATGCCGTAATAGTGGGAATGCACGCTACCGAAGACAATCCGGAACTACAACGGGCAAAAGAACTTGGATTACGCATTTATTCTTTTCCCGAATATCTGTACGAAAACACACGCGGAAAAACACGTATAGTAATAGGCGGCAGCCACGGAAAAACTACGACTACGGCAATGATTCTTTTTGTGCTTAACAAATTGAAGATAAACGCAGACTACATGGTAGGAGCACAGATAGAAGGACTGGATAATACGGTAAAACTTTCGTACGATGCCAAAATAGCTATATTTGAAGGTGACGAATACCTGACCTCTCCGCTGGATAAACGCCCCAAATTTCATTTGTATAAGCCACACATAGCTGTGCTTACCGGAATAGCTTGGGACCATATCAATGTTTTCCCCACTTTCGATAATTATGTGGAACAATTCAGTAAATTCGTCAACCTGATTGAGCATCAAGGGCGTTTAATATACTATGCGGACGATAAAAACCTGCAAACAATAGCTGAAAATTCCCGTCGGGACATTATCACTTTTCCATACAACACGCCTAAGTACGAGGTACGCAATGGTATAACTTATTTACAAGTAAAAAACGGAGAAATCCCTCTAAAGATATTTGGCGAGCACAATCTGCAAAACATGGAGGCAGCAAGGCTGGTATGCCGCCAGTTAGGTATTTGGGACGATAAATTTTATCCTGCTATTGCCGAGTTTACAGGAGCGTCCAACCGGTTGCAAAAGATTTACGAAACAGAAAATTCAGTAGCTTATAAAGATTTCGCCCACTCTCCATCCAAATTGAAAGCTACGGTTGAAGCTGTAAAAAACCAATATCCGGATAAAAAACTGGTAGCATGTATGGAATTGCATACATTCAGCAGTTTGCGTGAAGACTTTTTGCCTCAATATAAAGATTGCATGGCCGAAGCAGATGTTGCATACGTGTATTTCAACCCTGAGGTTGTAAAGCACAAGCGGCTGAAAGAGATTACAGCGGAACAAGTGAAAGAAGCCTTCGGAGGCAACAATCTGACCGTTTTTACAAACTCTGAAATACTACAAAACAAACTGCGAGAAACAGACTTAAACAATACTGCTCTGCTATTTATGACCTCAGGAAATTTTTCGGGAATAAATTTAATTGATTTTGCAAAGGATTTATTGGAGTAAAGAAGTTATTCTTTACCCCATTTCCTTTCATTTCTTAATCACAGTGTTCAGATTCTATCCAGTACTGTCTGTATCAGTTTTTCAACTTGTGGCTTGTAATCTGTATTTGCAGCTTCTACGCGGCGTTGAGCAATAACACAGCAAACAGTCATAGCCTTATGCCCCATCAGTGCCGATAGTCCGGCAATAGCAGAGCCTTCCATCTCGTAATTAGTTATTTTATAGCCGTTGTGGCGGAATGATTCTATCTTATCATTCATTTGCATATCAGCTAAATCAATGCGAAGCACACGCCCTTGCGGGCCGTAGAATCCGTTTGAGGAAATAGTTACCCCACGAAGCATATCATCACTGCCAATTCGTTCGATAAGTTCTTTATTATTATTGATAACATACGGTGAAGCAAGTTTAGGATTCCAGTGCATGTGTGTTTTAAACGCTTCTTCAAATTCCAAATCGCATACCTCATCGCGTCCGGCATAGAAGCTGAGTACCCCATCGAAACCGATTGATTTTTCAGAAACCAGAAAACTCCCTAATGGAATTTCGGGCTGCATACCTCCACAGGTACCTATGCGGACTATGTTTAGCCGGCGAAAATCTTTTTTCTCAGTACGGCTTTGCAGGTCGATATTAGCCAACGCGTCAAGCTCATTCATTACAATGTCAATATTGTCGGTACCTATACCTGTCGATATTACACTTATCCGTTTCCCCTTATAAGTTCCTGTTATTGTATTGAACTCGCGGTTAGAAACCTTGCTTTCGTGCGTGTCGAAAAACGATGCTACCAAAGCTACTCGTCCCGGATCGCCCACTAAAATTATATTGTCAGCCAATTGTTCGGGCGTCAGATGAAGATGAAAAATACTTCCATCATTATTAATTATCAACTGTGAGGCAGGAAAATGTTTCATATTGTGTGATGTGTGTGTTAAAGATTCAGTTTTTCAATATAGCAAATGTAGTATTTTTTTAGCAATTAGCTGTTAAGTATTAATTGTAGGTTTTCGATCATATGCTATAACTCTTGACTGAGGTTATCTATCTCTTCCTGTTAAAAATTTGTGTTAAAGGTCATAAGAATTTACTTTTATGCTTGTATTTCTTAAAAGAAAAGAATGTATCTCTCTGATAAAAAGACATTAAACTTCATCCCTCCTGCAAATGTTAAAAAGTTTGCAGGTAATTCTATTCTGTTAGAGAGAGACTACCAGTTTAACGTGTGACCCTTTCCGAGTTTTAGCAGTTACTTT
>NZ_QVMH01000024.1 GCF_010501035.1 Paludibacter sp. 221 | reverse complement strand
AAGCCGCTATACGGAACGGAAACAAATAATAATTAAACATTAATAACTAACAATTAATAATTATCAACTCATGAACAGAAAACAATTTTTACGACAGACTTTAGTTTTGTTCTGTCTTTTTCAATTTTCGTTTTTCATTTTTAATGCCAATGCGCAAGTAACTATTGGGGCTGACAGGGCACCTAACGACAATGCTATATTAGAACTGGCAAGTGCAAACAAGGGCTTGCTATTGCCCCGTGTGACGCTTACTGATACAGAAACCCCTTCGCCTCTGAACAATCACGTAGCAGGTATGGCGGTGTACAACACAGCTACAGCCGGAGCCGACGACGTGGCTGTAACTCCCGGCATGTATTATAACGATGGTACCCGCTGGGTGCGCCAGCAAGAGGCTACTACATCGCGTACCATTGTGTTTGTTGACACTACAAACCCGAATAATGCGAACACCCGTTTTGATGATGTGTCGCCAACCGATGACGACGGTAATGCGAATGTGGACTTCAGCGACGATGCAAGCCTAAAGGCTAAAACCGCTTACCTGTATGTGTCTACCGATGGGAAGATATGGATATACAACGGTACAAGCTATGTGGCATATAATCAGCCTGTTTCTACAGCTTGGTATCGGATGGGGACGAGTGTAGATGCCGGAGAAAATAAAAAGGATATCATTTGGCGTAACGGAGGTCTTTTTATAGGTGTGTCAAAAAGTTCGATGAATACTAAGTTTTATACGTATGGCAAGTCTAATACTTCAAACTGGGTACTTGGTTCGAATGGATATCAACAATCTTATATGGGTATAATTTCGAGTACTGCGATTATAGATACTCCTATTGCGGCTAATCCGGATAGTAAGTTCGACCAAAGGGGATTGTTTGTTACAGCTTATCAGGAAGTTCCCGAAGGTAAAACCAATAATGGGGTATTGATAGGGCAGAGAGTAAATGCATTCCGTTCCAGTGAACAAAATCAGGATAACAAAGGTAGTTTGAATACGTTGTATGGCATGCAGATAAATTATGGGCATATAGGTCAGAATAATACCTTAGGGACTACAGAATATAGTTATGGACTTTATATTGCGCCATACAGCTCAAATGGGACTATTAATAGGATGATTGATATATATGCAACAAGTGGTTCGGATGATATGAATGTAACAGAACGTTGGGGTATATATATATTAGGTACTAACAAAAAGAACTTCATACAGGGAAAGTTAGGGGTAGGAGCCGGAAGCAGTAGCCAGATAGACGTAGCTTTGAATGTAGTGGGGTATATGAAGATATCGGGTACAGATGCTACCGCTGCAGCTAACCCTCAAAACGGGATGATTCGCTACAACTCTGCAACGAGTACATTTCAGGGCTATGCTAATGGGGAATGGAAAGATTTTCATTAGAAAATCGCTTGCTTGCGCTGCATAGGCTTTGTTAGATTATACAATAGGAGCACATAGAGAGGATTGTAACCGTTTTCTATGTGCTCCTGTCGTGTTTTGTATGTGCCCCTATACGGAGCAAAATAATACCTGATGATTGTACTTATATCTTGCGTAAATCCGTGTTTATTTGCGCTGGTTGCGTTCTTTTTTTGGGATATTATACAAAAATAAGAATAAGCAACTGTGCTGTAAGTACCCGCATAAACATGGTAAGCGGATAAACTGTAGAATATGCTACAGCCGGCGCGTCGTTTCCGGCAACGCTATTGGCGTAGGCAAGTGCAGGAGGGTCGGTGGTACTGCCTGCAATCAAGCCCATTAATGTAAAATAATTCAGTTTCAGGAATTTCCGTCCACATATACCTACTATCAATAAGGGGATAATGGTGATTAAGAAACCACATGCTACCCAAAGCAGTCCGTCGCCCGATATTACGGTTTCGACAAATTGCCCGCCGGCACCCAACCCGACACTTGCCAGGAACAGGCATATCCCTATTTCGCGCAGCATATAGTTTGCGCTGAGTGTGGTGTAGGTTATCAGTTTAGCCTTGTATCCGAAACGGCCGATAAGGATTGCAACGATAAGCGGCCCACCTGCCAGTCCAAGCCTTACAGGCATCGGTATTCCGGGAAAAGCAAACGGGATGCTTCCAAGTATGATGCCTAAGAATATACCGATAAAAATAGTAATGATATGTGGCTCGTTAAGACGTTTTAATGTGTTTCCTAAGAATTTCTCTACTTTTTCGATAGCCTCAAGCTCTCCTACTACCATTACACGGTCGCCCATCTGCAATGTCAGGTTTGGTGCTGCAAGTAGATCTATCCCTGAGCGGTTTACCCTTGTTACATTCACCCCGTAAACCGAACGCAGGCGTAAAGAACCAAGTGTTTTACCGTTGATTTTACTTTGTGTGATGATAATGCGTCTTGAAACCATCCGTTGTTCCGAGCCGCTCCAGTCTACTTCGTCCGGCTCACCTATAAATGCACAAATAGCTTCTTCGTCACATTGTCCGGTAACTATTAACAAGATGTCGCCCACATGAAGTTCAGTGTCAGCCTGTGGAATAAAATAATTATCTCCGCGTTTCAAGCGTGAAATAACAAATTTCTTTTCTACCAGTTTTTTTACATCATACAGTTTGCGTCCGTCCAAAGCCGGATTTGTGATTCTTATCGTTAACTGTTCGGGCTGTATGGTGGAAGTGTTGTTTTCCGCTTCAATTTGCTTGTTTTCGTCATCAAAATTTACTTTGAAAATCAACCTTACCAGTATCAAAGCCAGAATTATCCCAACTACGCCAAGCGGATAAGCCACAGCGTAGCCCAACGCTATTTGTGGAATTTCGCTTATTTGTCCGGCGTCAAATAGTTGTTTCAGTGCTTCTTGTGCAGCCCCAAGTCCCGGAGTATTAGTGGTTGCTCCCGACAGGATTCCCACCATCATTGCCATCGGAATACGTCCTGACAAGATATAGTATATTGCGATGGTGGTGGCAACTCCCAGCAGTACGATAGATACAGCCATGAAGTTTAGTTTCATGCCACCTTTTTTGAATGAGGAGAAAAAACCCGGTCCTACCTGTAACCCGATAGAAAATACGAAAAGAATAAGCCCAAACTCTTTAATAAAGTCGAGCAACATGTGGTTGACCGTAAGCCCAAGGTGTCCGACAAAAAGACCTACAAATAAAACAAACGTAACTCCCAGTGATATGCCAAAAACCTTTATCTTTCCGAGCATAACCCCAACCGAAATTACTAATGCATACAACAAAATGGTGTGTGCTATCCCATCTCCCGTAAATAATGACACAAGCCAGTCCATAAAAAATGATTTTTGATATTATTATATAAAATATAAATTGCTTATATTTAGCAAATTAAGCCCTGTTTGTGAGCATAAAAATAAGGAGTGCCCAAACACTCCTTAAAAAAAGTCTGCAAAAGTAATAATTATGCAGTAATTAATCAATCATTTGTATGTCTTTTATTTGTTAAATGTATTATTGCATATATACTGCAACAAAACGCGCCAATGGAGCCATACGAGCGCGGTTTAACGACAAGGTGTCACCATTTACAGTATAATTATCGGTCATTTCCAGAGCACGCATAAATTGCGATTCGGTTTCCATATTCAAACATGCCATCATGGTCGAGCCCATTTGCGAAAATGAAATGCGGTTGCCATTCTTGATAACATAGGTTCCGAAGAAAGAGTTACAGCCACCGTTTCCGTTTACCCTGTTGTTTTCAAGTTTCAGGATAAAATGAGCTTCTTTTGCTTGGTTTTCCGATGTTTTTACTTCCTTACCGTTTACTTCTATCAGTTTCCAGTATTTTTCGATAATGTCCGATGCTTTTGCTAATGTATAATTAGGCTCTGTAGCCGATTCCATTCTTTTTCCTTTAGTGTCGAGTTGTACAAGTTTGTTTTCGCCCACCATGTATTTCGATGGAGCTTCGTTTTTGTCGATGCCCGACAATGTAATTTCATTCCCTTCTTTGTTCCATTCAAACGTACCTGTTTTTACATATTCTTCAGTGTTTTTTCCCAAGTATTTGGTTCGCAGTTCGTAAGAATTGTTTAGGTTTAATACAATGGTAGTTTGTATGCCTTCGCAATCGGCACATGGCACAACGCCTGTGTAAATACCATTCCAGTCTAATGAATTGTTGCTGTTATCGGCTGTTTTACTTGTCTTTTTACATGAGCCGAGAGAAAAAGCCGTTAAACAGATAACGATTGCCGTAAAAAATAATTTAGTTGTTTTCATACTTAAAGTAAGTTTTAATTTTTTAATTAGTTATTATATTTTTTCAATTCTTCCAGTAATATTTTATTTTCTTCCGGTGTGCCTACAGTTACCCGCAGGCTGTTCAGGCAGAGCGATACTTTAGTCCGGTTGCGTACGATGATACCTTTATCGGTCAGGTAGTGATATACACTGTTTGCGTCGGACACTTTTATCAAAATAAAGTTAGCATCAGTCGGATAAATATGTTGTACAAGCGGTATTTTCTTTAATTCTTCTATCAGATTAGCCCGCTCCTTCAATAACGTCTCAACCCATTGTTTTGTTCGTTCGGCATTATCCAAAACATCCAACGCTTGCTGCTGGGTAAGTATGTTGATGTTGTAAGGATATTTTATCTTATTCAACACCTGCACTATTTCGGGCGATGCAAATGCCATGCCCAGACGTATAGCCGCGCTTCCCCATGCTTTGGAGAATGTTTGCAGTATCACCAGATTGGGGTAGTGGCTTAGCCGGCTGGCAAAACTTTGTTGCGACGAGAAATCGATGTATGCTTCGTCCACCACTACAATGCCGTTGAAATTATCCAATGTCTTTTTTATTTCATCCGGATTAAGGCTATTGCCTGTGGGGTTATTGGGCGAGCAGAGCCATATTAATTTTGTATGCTCGTCAGTTGCCTGTAGCAGCTCATCGGCCGCAAATTGGTACTCGTCATTGAGCAATACCTGTCTGTATTCCACATCATTTATGCTTGCACATACTTTGTACATGCCGTAAGTAGGGTCTATCGCGACTACATTGTCGATGCGTGGCTCGCAAAAAGCCCTGTATAGCAGGTCGATAGGCTCATCGCTGCCGTTGCCGAGAAAAATATTTTCGATATGCACTCCTTTTTGGGTGGAAATACGTTTTTTTACTTCCCATTGCAGAGGGTCGGGGTAACGGTTGTACGGAGCATTGTATGGATTTTCGTTTGCATCCAGATAAACCGATGCTTCTCCTTTAAACTCGTCGCGAGCACACGAGTACGGCTCCAAGTTACGTATATTGGCACGAAGAAGTTCTTGTAAATTCATTTTGGTTTATTTATAAAATAGACTTCAATTTTTTGAGATTACAAAATTACGATTTTTTTCTTCTGCAAATTGCATTTTAGCTATTCTTGCTGTTTTTTTACTTTTGTGCCTCTTATGAAACAGCTTTTTATGGATATTTATTGATTTTTTGTGCGTATCTTTGCGTTCCAAAAAAATATTACGTTCAATATAATATGTAGTCTCGAATTACGGTTCTTGGCTTCTGATTTTACAATATGAAACAATTTAAACGCACTACTGTAACTTCTGCATTGCCCTATGCCAACGGCCCTGTTCATATCGGTCATTTGGCAGGTGTTTATATTCCGGCAGATATTTATGTCCGTTATCTCCGCTTGAAAGGCGAAGATGTGTTATTCATCGGAGGCTCCGACGAGCATGGAGTGCCCATCACTATCAAGGCTAAAAAAGAAGGGGTTACCCCTCAGGACATAGTAGACCGTTACCATGCGTTGATAAAGAAGTCGTTCGAGGAGTTGGGTATTTCATTTGATATTTACTCGCGTACAACTTCGGCTGTACACCGCGAAACGGCATCCGAGATATTCAAGACCATCGAAGCTAAAGGCGGTTTCATCGAGCAGGAGTCGGAACAGTATTACGATGAAGAAGCACAGCAGTTTTTGGCCGACCGCTATATTATGGGTAAATGTCCTCATTGCGGTAATGAAAATGCTTATGGCGACCAGTGCGAATCGTGCGGAACTTCGCTGAATGCAACTGACTTGATAAATCCACGCTCGACAATAAGCGGGAGTACTCCTGTAATGCGTACAACTAAGCATTGGTACTTACCGCTCGACCAGCACGAAGCATGGTTGCGCCAATGGATTTTGGAAGACCACAAGGAATGGAAACCAAACGTTTACGGACAATGTAAAAGCTGGCTCGACATGGGGCTGCAACCGCGTGCCGTAAGCCGCGATTTGGATTGGGGTATACCTGTTCCGGTAGAGGGTGCTGAGGGAAAAGTACTTTATGTGTGGTTTGACGCGCCTATCGGCTATATATCTAATACCAAGGAATTGCTTCCTGATGATTGGGAAAAGTGGTGGAAAGATGAAGATACACGCCTTCTGCATTTTATAGGGAAGGATAATATCGTTTTTCATTGTATTGTCTTCCCCGCCATGCTGAAAGCAGAGGGCAGCTATATACTTCCTGACAACGTTCCTGCTAATGAATTCCTGAATCTTGAAGGGGATAAAATATCCACTTCGCGCAACTGGGCAGTGTGGCTGCATGAGTATCTGGTAGATTTCCCCGGAAAGCAAGATGTGTTGCGCTATGTGCTGACAGCAAATGCTCCTGAAACGAAAGATAACGATTTTACGTGGAAAGATTTTCAGGCACGCAACAATAATGAGTTGGTGGCGATATACGGTAACTTTATCAACCGTGCCTTAGTTCTTACGCATAAATACTTTGATGGCAAAGTGCCCGCTTTAGGCGAATTGGATGATTATGACAAACAAACATTAAATGAGTTTGCTGGTGTAAAAGCCGATGTGGAGCGTTTGTTGAATAATTTCCGTTTCCGCGATGCACAGAAAGAGGCAATGAACCTGGCACGTATCGGGAATAAATACTTGGCTGATACTGAGCCTTGGAAACTGGCAAAAACCGACATGGAACGTGTAGCTACTATTATGCACCTGAGCCTGCAAATAGCTGCAAATTTGGCTATCGCCTTCGAGCCATTTCTGCCGTTTTCGTCGCAAAAGTTGCGCGAAATGCTGAATATGCCGACTTTCGACTGGGCAGACTTAGGCAAAACAGACTTGTTGAAAGCCGGTGCGCAGCTTGCAACTCCCGAACTGCTCTTCGAGAAAATAGAAGACGATGTTATTCAGGCACAAATACAGAAACTTCTGGATACTAAAAAGGCAAACGAACTGGAAGCCCGCAAAGCTAATCCGGTGAAGGAAAATGTGGCTTTCGACGATTTTATGAAGATGGATATCCGTGTAGGTACGGTGCTCGATTGTCAGAAAGTACCTAAAGCGGATAAACTGTTGCAATTCCGCATTGCGGACGGTATGGGAGAACGTACCATTCTTTCAGGTATAGCACAGTATTACCCTAACCCCGAAGAATTAATCGGAACGCAGGTTTGTTTCATAGCCAATTTTGAGCCTCGTAAGCTACGCGGAGTTATGAGCGAAGGGATGATACTCTCGGCAGAAGACGCCGATGGAAAGCTGGTATTGGTGCAGCCTAAGGCTAAAGTGGCTGACGGCTCGGAAGTGAAGTAGACAAAACTAAAATAATTGCAGAAAAAAAGCAAATACTATTCGGTATTTAGGGCAACCCCTTACCTCTTACAAATACCCAAATGCTTCTACCTTGAGTTGCTCTATTTTTGAATGCAGTTCTGTTTTGTTTTTTCAGAGTTTAATGTCTAAATTTGCATATAGAATTTTCTATGTGTTGTGTGTTTGGTTTATTTATCCTTGATTAAAGAAAAGGATAGGTAATTTTACTATTAATTTACAGATATTTTTGGCTATTGAATTATGAAACGATCAAGATACGTATTATTTTCTTTATCTGTTTTTTTGATGGCTCTTAGTAGTGTTAGGGCACAAACTATCCAATTGAGTCTTTCGTCGGAGGCAGGCAGAGAGTACGTTTTATATTTTTATCATGGGCAGAAAACCGATTCGGTATTGGGAGGACGTATCGATGCCAAAGGCGAAGCTGTGTTGCAGATACCACAATCTTATTCAGGCTATAAGGGCGCTGGCACTTTGGCTTTTAAAGGAGGAAAAGGAGGAGGAATAGAGATGATTATTAATAACGAGAATTTCTCGTTATCGGCTAACCCACAGGATGGTGTTTCGTTCAAAAATTCGGTGGAGAATAACTATCTGATAAATTTTTTCAGCGGCCGTACATCTCCGGTTTCGGGTAACGGGCTATATGCTTCACGCTATTTGAAGTTGATGCAATATAACGAGGAACTTAAACAAAAACGTACCCCTGTATATCAATTGCGTAGCTATTTGCGTAAAGAATTGGATGTTGAGGCTTTGTACACCAGTGCCATGTGGAATGATGTAATATCAGGCACTTTTGAGTTATATTCAAATAAAAAAGACTTTGGTATTGATATGACCGAGGTGCTGAAACGCACAAGGGATAAAGCGGTTTTCGATGCGTTGAGCGACGATTTGATAACAATCTGCTTCCAATTTGGCTGGGAAGCAGCACAAGACACTATTGTGTCGTATTTGATAAATTCCAACAGGATAAAACATCCCAGCGGCAAGGTATACGCAGCTTTCGAGCAGCATAAAGTCCGTCCGGGATTCAAAGCTCCCCATTTAGATGTAGATGGGAAGAAAATCGCGCCGAAGAATGTATTGCTTGTTTTTCACGAAACAGGATGCGAAAACTGTGAAATACAGATGCAAGAACTTGTTAAGCATTATGCTGAAATAAAGAAGAAAGGTTACGAAATCATTACTGTCTCGTCCGACCTTGATGAGCATATTTTTGAGTCGTCGTCTGCCCCGTTTCCATGGAAAACCAAGATTTGTGATTACGAGGGTTTTGATGGCGTTAACTTTAAAACTTACGGTATAGTGGGCACACCTACCATGTATTTGATAGATAAAGATGGTGTGGTAAAGGAGCGTTCTGCCCGGTTGGTCGATCTGAATCTTTTATCTGTGAATAAGTGATGTTATAGAACAAAACATATTTTAAAGAGAGTGTCCCAAAAAAGACTTTTGAGGCAGCCCCTTTTTCAGAACAGATTAATCTCCTATTAGTAAATAAAGATGCTAATAGGAGATTTCTTTTTTCCTGTCTTTCTTAAACGACGAAATAGGTATGTTCTTATAAATTTCACTATTTTTGTATAACCAATATATCTTTGCTTTAAGTTAACAAATCGTGATAATATAGTCGGATTGGATTTTTCTACACAAGATATTAAGTTTATAGCCGGAATTGGTCCCAAGCGGGCCGATATGCTGAACAAAGAACTCGGTATTCGTACAGTGGACGATTTACTTCGTCATTACCCATATAAATACGTAGACCGCAGCCGCTTTTACTATCTGCATGAAATTTCGGAAGATATGCCTTTTATTCAGGTGAAGGGCAGGATTGTCCGTTTCGAAAAAGTAGGCGAGGGACGTAACCAGCGGCTTACGGCCGCTTTTTCGGATGGGCACGGAGGAGTGATTGAACTGGTGTGGTTTAAGGGAATAAAATATATCTTGGACAAATATAAGGTAAATACCGAATATGTTGTTTTTGGTAAGCCAACCTTATTCAACGGGCATTACAATATAGCGCACCCCGAAATGGAACTGCTGTCGGAGCTTCCACCTGTAGAACAAATGGGGTTGCAGCCTTTTTACAATACTACGGAGAAAATGAAGAATAATTACCTGAATTCGAAAGCCGTTCAGAAAATTGTTTTTTCCGTTGTTCAACCCCTGAAAAACAGTAATCTGCCCGAGAGCCTTCCGGAGTATGTATTGAAGAAATACGCCCTGCTCAACTTGAAGGAGTCGTTGCAGAATATCCATTTTCCGCAAAATGCAAAAATACTGAACGATGCGAGGCAGCGACTGAAGTTCGAAGAATTGTTCTACATCCAGTTGAGCATTTTGCAGCAAACGAGTTGGCGCAATCATAATATAAAGGGGCTTCTTTTTGAGCATATAGGCTATTATTTCAATAAATTCTATAATGACTATCTGCCCTTTGAGCTGACAGGAGCACAAAAGAGGGTATTGCGCGAAATCCGTATTGATGTTGGCACGGGTAAGCAAATGAATCGGTTGCTACAGGGGGATGTGGGCAGTGGGAAAACACTGGTTGCATTAATGGCTATGCTGATGGCTGTTGACAATGGTTATCAGGCAGCTATGATGGCTCCTACCGAGATTTTGGCAACACAGCATTTTGTTTCGCTTACCGAAATGTTGGGCGATTTAGGTGTAAATGTCGCCTTACTTACAGGCTCCACTAAGCTAAAAGAACGGGAGAAACTGCACGAGCAGTTGCGTAACGGTGAACTTCATTTGCTTGTAGGTACACATGCGTTAATAGAAGATACGGTTCAGTTTAAAAACCTAGGCTTGGTGGTTATCGACGAGCAGCATCGCTTTGGAGTGGAACAGCGCGCACGCCTTTGGCGAAAAAACGTGAATCCTCCACATGTGTTGGTGATGACGGCTACACCTATTCCCCGTACGCTGGCTATGACGCTTTACGGTGACCTGAGTGTATCGGTGATAGACGAGTTGCCTCCCGGGCGCAAACCGATACAGACATTCCATTATTATCAGGATAAGAGGAATGCGCTGAATGGCTTTATCGCCAAACAGATAGAAGCCGGAAGGCAGGTTTATATAGTGTATCCGTTGATACAGGAATCGGAAAAAATGGATTTACGCAATCTGGAAGAAGGGTTTGAATATATGCGTGAGGCGTTTCCACAGTACCAGATAAGCATGGTTCACGGTAAGATGAAAGCTGCCGATAAGGACTATCAGATGCAAAAGTTCGTGGAAGGTAAAACCCGGATTATGGTAGCCACTACTGTGATAGAGGTAGGTGTAAATGTGCCTAATGCTTCGGTAATGGTAATTGAAAATGCTGAGCGCTTCGGGCTGTCGCAGTTGCATCAGTTGCGTGGTCGCGTGGGACGTGGAGCCGACCAGTCTTTTTGTATCCTACTTACCAGCTATAAACTCTCGGCTGATACCCGCAAGCGTATGGAAATAATGGTAAGGACAAAAGATGGTTTTGAAATATCGGAAGCGGACTTGCAGCTACGGGGACCGGGCGATCTGGATGGAACCCAGCAAAGTGGAATACCGTTCGACCTGAAAATAGCCAACTTGGCTAAGGATGGTAAAATGCTTGAAATAGCCCGCCAAACAGCTATGGATATACTGGAAGAAGACCCGATGCTGGAGAAAGAAGAAAATAAAATACTTGCATTGCAATTGCGCAAGATGAGGAATAAAAATTTTAACTGGAGTGTGATAGGTTGATATTAATTAAAAATAAAGAAATTGTGTCGGTAGGAATAGAATCTCTAATCAGACATTCTAAACAGAAATAATACAAAACAAACTAGTATTATCATAAAAAATGAGCGGTATGAGACGC
The DNA here is from genome assembly GCF_010501035.1 of Paludibacter sp. 221. Taxonomy (GTDB): domain Bacteria; phylum Bacteroidota; class Bacteroidia; order Bacteroidales; family Paludibacteraceae; genus QVMH01. Next base: position 18,489 of record NZ_QVMH01000024.1, on the reverse strand, counting down.
TCATTTTTTACGTTTATCTCTCTCTTGTTTTTCAAATAAACAAAACCTGCAATTACTTTTAATATGACTCATTCCTTAATTTCGGGTTTGGCTTTACAATATACTTCAAGATTTATCAGCCGTTCATAATCATTATCGTTGATAACACACTCCACATTGATTTTTATGGTATATAATTCCCCTTCTTTTGAAATTTTTACAGTACCACCATTATTAAAATAGAGTCCCCGTTTATAATCTAAGCGTGATTCTACCATAGTTCCATAGTGACCGATATAATCACTTGCCTTAGACTCCCATTTATTCTCGAAAGAATCGGAATAGGTACCTTCTATTTCGGGAGTACTAGAAAAGCATGCGAATTGAAGATAAACAGCGCTTCTGTTGACATCTGTTAATACGATACTATGACTGTATACAGTCCCGCTCTTAAAAGAGGAAGATATATCCGTCGTTCGTACAATAAAGGTATGGATATCATGTTTATTTCCTCCCTTTATTTCTGCCCAGCCTATTGCCGTAGCATCTTCTTCGGGTTCATTCCCTACTTCACACGAATAAAAAACTAGCGACAATATCGCCAATAAAATCCACTGTAATTTAATTTTTTTCATGATTAGATACTTTTTTAGCGTTAACTTGAATATCAAAGATAATAGAAATATCTGAAGAACAGGTAAAAAGCTATAAAAAACAAACAAAAAATTAAAGAGTTTATTTTATACAATATAAAAGCTATCTAAACACTAACGAGCTATTGGATAATTGTACACGGTAAAAATAATTTTTGTAATTTTACACTGTGTATAAAATTTACGATTCAAAAATGGCAATTAGCCATACTTTGGATTAACCAAATCTGTTTTAAATCTGTGAAAATTTGAACTGTCAATCGACTAAGAAACTAATAACTGCTAACTAATAACTGGTAATTACTAGCTTGTAACTGGTAACTGTCCGAAGGGCGAAGTAACTCGTAACTAAAAAAATATAACTATGGAAAGAACACTTGTGATTTTAAAACCCAGTGCCATTCAGCGCGAATTGGTAGGTGAGGTTATCTCCCGTTTCGAACGTAAGGGCTTGCGTTTATGCGGTATCAAGATGATGCAGTTGGATGATGAGATACTGTCGGAACACTATGCCCATATCGAGGGGCGTCCTTTTTTTCAACGCCTTAAAGATGCCATGATGATAACACCTGTTATTGTTTGTTGCTGGGAAGGGCTGGATGCCGTAAATGTAGTACGTACAATGACCGGCTCTACGAATTGCCGGAATGCAGCGCCCGGAACTATACGGGGCGATTTCGGAATCAGTACGCAGGAGAATATTGTGCATGCGTCCGATTCTCCTGAAAACGCCGAGATAGAGTTAGCACGTTTTTTTAAGAAGAACGAATTTTTTGATTTCAAGAAAATATCGTTCGACTATCTGTATGCAAATGATGAAGTGTGATAAAAGAAGGTATACATAAGGTATACATGTTTTTAAAAACAAAAAAGTGTAATTATTTGATTTTCAGATAGTTGCGATTTCGCGATTTAACACAGTGGATTTACGGTGAAGTGGCATATTACTGAAGTTTATTGTTGATAGGTTGCTCCTCAGCAGAGCCTATGTCCTCGTCAACTTCACGCGGAAGATAATAATTATTTTGCTGATAGTTTTACCAACTATTTTTCAGTACATTGCCGGATTTTGGAAAAAACGTGCCAAGCCGAAAAAGCCAGCATACTTTTTTTTAAAACATATCTTATTTCCTAACAGCTACTAAGAGGCAGTTAGGTCAGCCTTTATCCATCAAATAAAAATCCATCAGAGCTATAGCAGTCATAGCTTCTACTATAGGCACTGCACGGGGAAGAACACAGGGGTCGTGCCGCCCATGCGCTTTTAATTCAATCTCCTGATTGTGAACATCTACAGTACGCTGTGGTTTTGATATGGTAGCAACAGGCTTGAACAAAACCCGGAAATCAATATCTTGTCCGTTGCTTATCCCGCCTTGTATCCCGCCCGAATAATTGGTAAGGGTATTCGGCATGCCTTTTCCCGCAATAAAGGCATCATTTATTTCCGAGCCTTTCATGCCTACACCTTCAAAACCTTCGCCATAATCAAATCCGTGTACGGCGTTTATACTGAACATAGCTTGTGCCAGACGTGCCGAAAGTTTATCAAACACCGGATTTCCCCAGCCCACGGGCACATTCTTTACCGTACAAGCAATGATGCCTCCTACAGAATCTCCCTGCTCTTTCATTTCTTTGATATAAGATATCATCTTATCGGCGGTATCAGGCTCCGGACAGCGAACCGGGTTGGTTTCTATCAAAGAATAATCTACCTCACCTGCGGTTTGCTGCATTTTGATATGCCCCACTTGCGAAGTATAAGCAACGATTTCGACACCTACGTTTCTGAGAGCCAACTTTGCGATAGCTCCTGCCACTACCCTACCCGCTGTTTCGCGGGCCGAGCTACGCCCCCCGCCCCTGTGGTCGCGTATGCCATATTTCTGCTGATACGTAAAATCGGCGTGCGACGGACGGTAAACGTCTTTCAGATGCTCGTAGTCGTGGCTATGCTGGTTGGTATTCCAAATAACAAAAGCAATGGGCGTTCCGGTAGTTTTTCCCTCGAAAATACCTGAGAGAAACTCCACTTTGTCATCTTCTTTGCGAGGTGTGGAAATGTCGGACTGACCGGGACGACGACGGTTCAACTCACTTTGAATAAATTCCTCGTCTATCTCGATGTTAGACGGGCATCCGTCAACAATACCCCCGATTGCCCGCCCGTGCGACTCACCAAACGAAGTAAACGTAAATATTTTTCCAAACGTATTCGACATATCCTGCTATTATTATTCCGTTTGTTTCACCAGTTTGTTATTTTATCAAAAAACAAAAGTAGTGAAAAAGTAAAATCTAAAAAAATGGATATTGCACACAACCGCACAATATCCATAATATAAAAAGAGTTCTTAATAATTACGCTTCTTAGTGGCAACCACCGCAACCACAACCGTCGTCGCTATCGCAATCGCCATCGTCGCAACCGCCGCAACCACAGCCGCCTCCCATCAACGATGCCAATTCCTGCTCGGTAGCATCACGTACTTCAAGGATGCTTCCTTTAAAGTGCAATGTTTCTCCCGCCAACGGATGGTTCAGGTCAACTGTAACTTTATCTGCTCCTACCTTTACTATCTGGGCATTCAGGCGGTTGCCGTCCGAATCCATCAAAGGTACCATATTGCCCTCTGCTATCATCTCGGTATCAAGCTTTCCGTCTATCTCGAAAATAGAACGATCCAAGTCGATAACGTTTTCGTCCATATAAGGGCCATAAGCGTCTTCGTTGTTTATAGTAAAATCGAATTTATCACCTTTTTGTAAGCCGAAAAGATGTTCTTCGAATTTCGGAAGCATCATGTTTACCCCGAAAATAAATGTCAACGGCTCTTCTTTCGTTGCACGTTCCATCAATTCCAATTCGCCGCCTTCAGCTGCTGCGTCAACACGCAATTCGTATTCGGCCGCAACATACTTGTTTACTGTAATTTTCATTTTTTCTTATTGTTTTATTTAAATAGTTTATTTTCTTGTTTTCAGAATAAGTACATCGTCTTAGCATGAAAGAATACCATAAAAACAGACCTAAAAATATTCGTAAAATTCAAAACAGTTTCTTAGTCAGCAGTAAATTACAAACTTAATACCAAACTACCGGATTTGAGTTGTACTGACTGCGTTTTTCATACTTCAACTCCTGCAGCATACTCGCATTCACACCAATACGGAAATTATATGATTTGTAATAACCAAAGGGTACAAAACTTGCTGTCATCGTCCAGCAGTGCAGATTACGGGTAGCATTAATATTTACCTGCGTAAATTGTTTAGCCTTAAAGTCGTAAGTAGTATTACCCGTAAAACGCCAGTTATTTGTCAAAGTAAGGCTTCCCGACAAACTCAAACTGTGGGTAAACCGCATTTTGTACCTCATCTTATCATACAAAAAATCCTCTTTTACCATCGACGGACGGTACGACACCGAATAGTTTATACTGATGCTCCACGGCACATCCACTTTTTCGTACCCCTCGTTATCCAGCTCGGCACGCTGCTTTTTTTTCGGGGCTGTTGTAGTCTGCGTTTCGCCTTCGGTAGTTTCCTCCCCTTGCGCACTGCCATCAGGCGCAGCCTTTTTGTCGTCTTTACCGCCAAACCACTTTTTCAGCGTATTGTTATCAAGCGTAAAGCCATACGATGTTTGTGTACCCAAAAAATGAGGAAACTTACCATGATTCCATGTATATTCGGCTGTTTTGTATGGAGTGCCATCAGCATGCACAGCATACATATAGGGGTCGAACACCCCGCTGAGGTTAACTGTTTTGTTGCCGAATTTCAACCGCAGGTTCGCATTGATATTTGAGAGGTTCATCGAGTCGGCCATCAGGTTATAACTGCTGCTCAACGAAAAATTGTCAATCAGGCTTATTATCTTGGTCGGCGCACTGCCTGTAGTATCTTTATCATTCCTTATTTTCATTTCAAGGTTGTTGGCTAGCGAGAAGTTTACACTCCCCGACTTTCCGGTACCGGGCCCTCCATACAACGTTCCTTCATAAATAGAATATTTTTCCTCCTTATATCCCGGATACGGGCCTAATGGGTCGGGCTTCACGTAGGTATCATAAAATCCCCACATCGAGTCTGAAAAATCGGGATTATAACTAAAACCTACACTTGGGGTCAATACGTGCCTTATCCTATCCACTTTATCGCCAAAGATAGAGCGTATCGGAGTATAAAATCCGTAGAGTTTGGTTTGCGCTGTTACCCCTCCGCTGAAATCAAAATTGCGGCTAAACCCGTTTACCGTATCATTCACCGCCTTGTTAGCAGTATCGTCCCAGCGTTTACGGATGGTACGTGTATGCCAACGCTCGTTGTACGTAAACGAAGGTGTAACGGTAATATAGTTGAAAAGCGTGAAAGACGCTGATATAGGAATGGAATGCCGCATACCATTTTTCCAGTCGCGGGCAAACGAGGAAGTCAGCAACTGATTCTCCTTAGTCTGGATACTATTGGCTAACGAACCTGAATAACTCATCGAAATTTTCTCGTACCAGCGTTCTTTACCTATCGCGTTTTTACGCTTCAACGGATAGATACGGCTCACCGACACAGAAAGGTTGGGCAGCGACATGTAAATGGTAGAGTCGCTCGTTTTCTGGGTTACCTGCATACCGCCCGACAAAGAAAGCACAGGGATATTAGGAAACCGCTGTGTGAACGTAATGCTTGAACTCTTGGTGTTTTGCGAGTTTATATTAGGATTGTAATATGTATTAATATTGTTCCTGTTATAACCACTGGTAGAGAAATCGACACTTGCCGACAAGGTGCGGTAAGGATTTGCCTTGGCATCCTGACGGTGCGACCAGTTCACACGCAAACTCTTAGCCTTTTGGTAGTCAGGAAAATCTTTTTCGCCTGTAACATCTTCACGATAACTGACGCTGACATTTCCGCTGAACTTATACTTTTTTATATACGACGACCGCGCGCTCACAGCCCACGTTCCTTTGGTATAAATCTCGCCCAGCAGCTCCATATCCACATAATCGTTGAATGCAAAATAGTAACCGCCATTCACAAGCCCCAGTCCACGCGTAAGCTCGTCGGTAAAGGTGGGCATCAGCAGCCCCGAAGAGTATTGGTTGCTGAAAGGGAAAAAACCGAAAGGTATTGCAAGCGGCAAGGGCACATCTGCCAATACCAACTGTGCAGGACCTGACACTATGTGTTGTCCCGGTTTCACTATCCCCCTTTTTATATGCAGGTAAAAGTGCGGATGGTCGTGGTCGTCGCAGGTTGTGTACTTAGCATCGGCAATCGTGAGCGACTCGTCATCCGTTTTCTTGGTTTTTTCGCTCACAATATAACCTTCGCCCTGCTGCGTAACTGCACGCATCACATAACCTTTTCCCGACTTTAAATTGTAAAGTATTTCTTTCGAGTTGTACTCCGTCTCGCCCTCTCCAAATATAGGGTCGCCAATCACTTCGCCGATGCTGTCGGTGGTTCCACGGGCGTAAAGCAGGCTGCTATCCATTTTCACCCTTATGAAGTCGGCTTTCAAAGTTATATTCTTATACTTCACATCGCCCTGACCATGTAAAAACCCTGTTCCACTCCCTAAAAAAACGATAGAATCCTGTGCTGTATATTCAATAGGCGCATCTATGCTGTTCGATTTTTTAGGCTTTTGGGGTACCGAATCGGCAGGTAGTTCTGCCGGAGAGATAGAGTCGGGCGTTTGCACCATTTCTGGCGAAACCGTTGGGTTGTTTTCCTGCTCCACATCAACAGACGCAGCAAACCCACGAAAAAGGGAAGTTGAAGCAACCAACAGCAATAACAACAGCAGTAGTTTACTAATCTTATGGGAATATAATCGGTTACAGATTTGCATCCGTCTGGATTCTGGTTTTCTTGAAATTTTTAGGTTTGCAAAGTTAGTGAAAAAAAGAGATGAGTTTAGCACTATAGTGTTTTTTTATGAATAATTTGAAAAATACAATTACTATTAATACTGAAACAGAAGAAAAAAGGTTATTTTTGCAAATAATTTTTTCAGTAACCCTAATTCCTTACTCCAAGATTTTAAAGACATAATAATGATAAATAAAAAGATTTTTATTTACATACTATTCTTGTTCGTCGGCAATTTGTTTGCACAAAACACACCATTCACAGTGGTAATTGATGCCGGACATGGAGGACGCGACCCCGGCGCTTTGGGTGCTATCTCGCAAGAAAAGAAAATCAATCTGGACGTAGCCCTGAAACTTGGCAACCTGATAGAAAAAAACCACAAGGATGTAAAAGTGTTGTACACCCGAAAAAACGACACTTACCTGACCGTATTTGAACGTGCCGAACTGGCTAATAAAAACAAAGCCAACCTGTTCATCTCAATACATGCTAACGCCACAAAGGATAAGAAAGTGTGCGGAACCGAGACTTTTGTGTTCGGACTATCCAAATCGAAGTCGAACTTGGATGTAGCCATGCGCGAAAACTCCGTTATTTTGCTTGAGGATGATTATAAAACAAGATACGAAGGCTTCGACCCCACATCGGTCGAATCGTATATCATGTTTGAATTTATGCAAAACAAATATATGGAACGCAGCGTGTGGTTTGCATCAAACATACAGGATAAATTTACAAACGACTGTAAGCGAGGCAACAGGGGGGTGAAAGAAAGTGAGCTTATCGTACTGCACCGCTCAGCCTGCCCAGGAGTACTTGTCGAACTTGGTTTTATAACCAATCCCGCCGAGGAGAAATACATGGCATCCGCCAAAGGTCAAAACGAGCTTGCCGCGGCTATAAGCAATGCTTTTGATGCCTACAAGCGCGATTATGATAAAAAATCGGGGATAACCACAGTAACATCAAATGGCGCTACAAACAATAATAAAGACAAACCTGTTTTCAAAGTTCAGGTGGCGGCGTCAAAAACAGAACTGAAAACCAACGACAAAACATTCAAAGGTGTACGCAACATAGACGTATATATAGAAGGCGGCGTTTACAAATATACTACCGGCGACACTACCGATTACAATAAAATTGTGAAAACAAAAAACAGCCTCCAGTCCAAATTTCCGGATGCTTTCATCATTGCTTTCTTAGGCGACAGAAAAATTCCCGTGAACGAGGCTAAAGCAATATCAGAAAAATAATAAGACTTTAAAAAAAAAAGAGGGTTCACCACTCTCTTTCTTTTTTCAGCATCGAACCAAAACAAACATATCCATATAAATATGAAAAAAAAATATCTTACACGCGAATTAAAGCTCGGAATTATTATTATAGGAGCACTTTTTTTGTTGTATTTCGGACTGAATTTCCTTAAAGGCATAAATATATTCTCGTCGACCTATAGTTACTACGCGCAATACGACAATATAGGCGGGCTGGTTGTGTCCACCCCTGTATATGTCAAGGGATATAAAGTAGGACAGGTAGATGAAATAAAGTATGATTTCAGCCGCGAGACTTCTTTCACCGTAAAGGTTTCTGTATCGAAGGATATAAAACTGCCGAAAGGCACTAAAATAGAACTGTATGACGACGGTATCATGGGCGGTAAGGCCATCCAGCTACTGATACCTCACGAAGCCCAATCAACTGCTTTTTATGCTGCCGAAGACACTATCGAATCGCAAGTAAGCATGGGACTGATTGACCAGCTATCGGCCGGCCTTCTTCCTCAGATAGCCACACTATCCAATCAGGCTGATTCGCTTATCCGCTCGATTCGGAGCGTTATCGAAAACGAAAGCCTGACAAACAGCCTTGCTTCTATCGAGAAAATTACTGCGGATTTTGAAGTAAGCTCATCGCAACTGAAAGGTATCATGATAAATGATTTTCCGGGTATATTAAACAAAGCTGATGTACTGATAAGCGATTTTTCGGACATAGGAAAGAATATAAAACAGGTAGACTTCAACTCTACATTCTCGGCACTGGATTATACCATCCAAAACTTTGGAGATGTGGCAAACAAAATAAATAACGACAACGGCACGTTGGGAGCATTGCTCAACGACAGGCAGCTATACACCAACTTATCAAGCCTAAGTAACAGCGCCGACAGCTTGGTTATCGACCTGCAGAACAATCCTAAACGCTATGTTCACTTCTCGTTATTCGGAAGAAAATAAATACATGTTTTTTTATTTTAACCGCAAAACTTTTCTTTCTCTTTTTTGTTGTCAATAGATTTTTTATTTAGAATAATTCTAAAAATAAAAATAATCAGCATAACAATTTTCATCCACTGAAAACCCCATATTCTAAGTGGGTTTTCAGTTTTTCATTTCATACAAACACATTAAGGCTTTCAAAAAGTCAACACGTTTAAAATCAGGCATATTCAGATGCGAATGGATTTCAAAACACTAATTATCACACATTTAGCATAAACGCCTGATATTAAAAAGAATGTAAATTGTATTTTTTTTGCAAGGAAATATTATTTGTACGAATGAAAAAAGTTTCAGAATTTTGTGAAACACGATTTGCAATAAGGCGTGTTGAGTTATTCCACTGAACCTCAGACAAAACATACTATATTATTTTTTCGATTTTAATAAACAATGAACAAAATTCATGAACAATTATGGGAACGCTGCTTGGCTGTTATCAAAGATAACATAACCGAGGCATCGTATAATACATGGTTCATGCCGATAGTTCCGCTGAAGTACGAAGATAATGTATTTGTTTTACAAGTTCCAAGCCAATTTTTTGTTGAGTACATCGAAGAAAAATACATCGACCTTCTTCGGATGACATTGTATAGGGAGGTCGGCACAGGCACAAGACTTGAGTATAGGGTTCTTATAGATAAATCGAGCGGCGAGGGAACGCAAATTCCAAGTGCCGAAGAACAACCTAAACCAAAGAAACAAGTATCGACTTACGCCGGCCCTTATCAGAAGGTACAGCTACCGGAGCTCGATCCGCAACTTAATCCTGTTTACAATTTCAACAACCTTATTGAAGGGAACAGTAACAAATTAGCACGTACTGCCGGAATCAGCATCGCAAATGAACCGGGTAAAACTATTTTCAACCCCTTGCTCGTATACGGACAGTCGGGAGTAGGAAAAACCCATTTGGCAAATGCTATCGGCGTAATGTCGAAACAGTTGCACCCTGAAAAACGAGTGCTGTACGTTACCGCCAACACATTTCAAATTCAGTACACGGATGCTGTAAGAAATAATACGACAAACGATTTTCTGAATTTCTACCAAACAATAGACGTACTTATTGTTGACGATATTCAGGAGTTTGCCGGAAAAACGGGGACACAAAATACTTTTTTCCATATCTTCAACCACCTGCACCAGTCAGGCAAGCAGTTGGTGTTAACTTCCGACCGTTCGCCTATTGTAATGGCAGGGCTGGAGCAACGGCTTCTTACACGCTTCAAATGGGGGCTGTCTGCCGAAATAGAAAAACCGGACTTTGAATTGCGCAAATCAATTCTGGAACATAAAATTTACCGCGACGGGCTCGACATTCCTCACGAGGTAGTGGAATATATAGCAGAGCACGTGGTAGATAATGTACGGGATTTGGAAGGTGTTCTTGTATCATTGATGGCACATTCGACATTGACGAATGCTCCGATAAACATACAACTGGCCGAAAAAATAATCAGCCGGATAGTAAACATCACGCCTAAGGTTAACACTGTAGAAAAAATACGTGATATTGTTTGTGAGTATTTCTCGCTTTCGGTCGAAGCCATCTCTACAAAAAGCCGCAAACGTGAGGTGGTGCAAGCCCGACAGATAGCCATGTACCTTTCGAAAAATCATACAAAAAATTCACTGGCGTCGATAGGCGAAGCTATTGGTCAGCGCGACCATGCTACCGTGCTTCATGCCTGCAAAATAGTGAAAGACCTGATGGATACTGATAAGAATTTCAGCCTAAGCGTCAACGAGATTGAGCAAAAAATAAAAAATTCTTAGGACAACGAAAAAAGAATAATAATTCGTCAAAAAACATAATCAAAAAAGTCGCTGTAGTTGTAAAAAACTTTCAGCGACTTTTTTCTGAAAAAAAATTACAAATATGAGTGATGTCGAAAAAAAGTAGTATTTTTACGACATCAAAAAAATATAAAGAAACAGCTATGGTATATAAATTCACAATCTTATCCGATGAGGTCGATGATTTTGTACGCGTAATCAATATTGATGCGGAAGCGACCTTTTTCGACCTGCACGAAGCGATATTGGATTCGGTAAATTATACAAAAGACCAGATGACTTCTTTTTTCCTTTGCTCGGACGATTGGGAACGTGAACAGGAGATTACTTTGATTGAAATGGATACTGACTCCGAATACGATAATCTGGTAATGGATAGTACCGTATTGGAAGATTATATTACTGATGAAAAACAAAAGCTGCAATATGTATTCGACATTGTATCGGACAGGGCTTTTTTCATCGAATTGGGCGAAATAGCAACCGGAAAGAATCTGGACAAAGCCAAATGTACAGTGAAAGACGGAGATGCTCCGGAACAAATGTATTCTGACAATATCCAGACAATCACATCAAAAGTTCTTCTCGACGATTCTTTTTATGGAGACGAAGATTTTGACATCTCAGAGCTGGACGATGAAGGGTTTGGCGAAGAAGGTTTCGACGAAAGCATGTTTTCTGAAGAGCCTAACTTTTAAAGAAAGTGCTTAACCACAAAATAACGGAAAACAGAAAATAACATTTTTATTTTCTGTTTTTTTATTAATTTCAGGCACTGCCAATTATTACACTTCTTTTTTGTAACCGATGAATAAACCGACTTTATTAGTTTTGGTAGGGCCTACAGGGGTGGGGAAAACAGACATCAGCGTTCGTTTAGCCAAACATTTCGCTGCTCCTATTATTTCGTCGGATTCGCGCCAGTTCTACAAAGAACTGAAAATAGGTACAGCCGCCCCCACCGAGAAAGAGTTGGAACAAGTTCGTCACTATTTTATCGGTTCACATTCTATTTTCGACTTATACAACAGCGGGCAGTACGAACTGGATGTACTTAAATTGCTGAATGAACTATTCAGCACCATGAGCACCGTGATGCTTGTAGGAGGCTCTATGATGTATGTAGACGCGGTTTGCAAGGGTATTGACGATATTCCTACCGTGGACGAAGAAACACGCCAATTCTGGCTGAATGAATACAAGGAAAAAGGAGCTGAGTTTATCATATCAGAATTGAAACGCCTCGACCCCATACATTATGAGTTGGTAGACTTACAAAACCACAAACGGGTACTGCATGCCTTAGAAATCTGCTCCATAATCGGCAAACCCTATTCTGAAATACGGACAGGACAAGAAAAAAAACGTCCGTTCAATATCATAAAAATAGGACTTATTCGCCCACGCGAAGAATTGTACGAGCGTATTAACCTGCGTGTGGACAAGATGATGGAAGACGGGCTACTGGAAGAAGCGCGGCAGTTTTATGAGTTCAGGCATCTGAATACCTTGAATACTGTGGGGTATAAAGAGCTATATGAATATATGAGTGGCAATATCACTTTGGAGGAAGCTGTAGAACTAATAAAACGGGATAGCCGACGATATGCAAAACGCCAGTTAAGCTGGTTTAACAATGACAAAGAAATTCATTGGTTTCATCCCGGCGACGAGGATGAAATATTGAACTTTGTCAGTAAAAAAATTCAAGATTCATGACAATACAAGAAAACGTATCGCTAAAGCCATATAACACTTTTGGTATCGACGCTAAGGCCGATTATCTAATCACATACAATTCGGTAGACGATTTGCGCGAAGTAATAGAATCAGACATTGTCCGCTCCAATCAGGTTTTGGCGATGGGAGGAGGAAGTAATCTTCTTTTTTTATCCGATTTTAAAGGAGCCATTCTTCAATCCGATATTAAGTTTATCAGCCCCATTGATGAAAACGAAGATAGTGTATTAATAGAGATAGGTGCAGGCGTGGTATGGGACGACCTTGTAGCCCACTGCGTAGAAAAAAGTTGGTATGGAATAGAAAACCTGTCGCTGGTTCCGGGGCATGTAGGTGCTGCCGCCGTTCAAAATATCGGGGCATATGGTGTGGAAATAAAAGATGTGATAGAAAGAGTCAACGCACTTGAAATAAGCAGCAATAAATCGGTATCATTTTCTCAAGCCGAATGTAAATACGGCTACAGAGATAGCATATTCAAAAACCAATATAAAGGAAAATACATAGTAACTTCAGTCCTGTTAAGACTGAGCAAAACACCTGTTTACTCCTTCGAATACTGCCACTTGGAAACTGCCGTTCGCGACAAGGGAGAGATAACATTGCAGAACATTCGTAACACGATTATTGAAATACGGGAACAAAAATTACCCGACCCCGCGAAACAAGGCAATGGAGGCAGTTTTTTTAAAAATCCCGTTATCTCAAAAGGCTCCTTTCTTGAATTGCAGCAGCAATACCCTGCTATCTCTCATTACTATATTTCTGCGACTGAGGAAAAAATATCTGCTGCATGGCTCATCGACCAATGCGGATGGAAGGGCAAACACATAGGTAACGCGGGAGTACATGACAAGCAACCACTGGTACTAATAAACATGGGAAATGCCACGGGAAAAGAAATAGCTGACCTTGCAGCCGAAATTCAGTTATCGGTAAAAAATAAATTCGGAATCGAGTTGCACCCCGAAGTTAATTATATCAGTTGTAAATATTAAGCCGGTTTAATGCCCTGCGGTATTTATTGGCATTATTATTATGCTCCCTCAGGGTAGATGCAAAATTGTGTTCTCCATTCAGAGTTTCCTTTGCTACCATATATATATAGTTATGCTCTTCATAGTTCAGAACGGCATCAATAGTCTGAACCGAGGGAATACGGATGGGTCCCGGCGGTAATCCTCTATAGCGATAGGTATTATAAGGAGAATCAATATCCAGATGAACATTCAGAACGCGCCTTATTTCAAAATCGCCAATAGCATACTTAACTGTAGGGTCGGCCTGTAAAGGAATTTTTCTTTTCAGCCGATTAACATACAGCCCCGCTACAGTAGAATATTCATAACTTTTATTTGTTTCCTCCTCTACTATCGACGCTAAAATACTTACCTCGATTGGAGTCAGGGGAATCTCTGTCGCTTTCTCTCTGCGCTCCGGTGTCCAGAACTTTTCATACTCGCGGTACATACGTTCAAATATCTTTCCCTCATCCACATTCCAAAAGAACTCATACGTATTAGGAATAAAGGTAACCAGAACATTTTCAGGATTTAAACCGTAACGTGCCAAATACTCCGAATCATTCAGCAAAGTAAGGATTGAAACCGAATCGGGCATCAGTTGTTTTGACAGCACACCTGCAAGCTGCTCCTTGGTACGGATATTATTAAAAGTGACACGAACAGGCTTTTGCAAGCCTCTTTGAAGCATATTTATCAGCTCTTTATTACCCATACCGTTATGCACTTCATAATGTCCGGAACGAACTGTGGCATATTGAAATTTTTTAATAGCCTTTTTTAACGAGTTCAGATTTTTAACCCGAACTCTCTCTTGTAAAATCTTTATTACACTATCGGGGGTGTCTACACTTTGAGAGATATTAATGTATGTTTTCTCCTTATTATCAGTATATATGTTCGGAGAAATAAATACTTTGTAATAATAAAGCGAAACACCTACTGCAACAATTAAGAAAAATGCAGCTATTAAAATAAATATCTTGGAAAAATTCTTTTTAAACATAGAAAACAGCTACTTCTTAGAGGTTGTTTAAATTTTACTCGCAAGATAAATTTTGGTAATTTTTTAGGGAAATTTTGACTTCATTTTACGATTTTAGCGGGCTAAAAGAGTAAAATGAAAGGTGAAATTTTTCAAAAAAGGACATAATTTATTGCGAAAAAGACATATGTAAAACTATAACTGTTTCTTTGTGAAAAATTTAAACAACCTCTTATTTTATTCATCCTCTTCTTCTTTCTTTACTACTTTCTGCGTTACCGACTCTCGAATCAGTTTACGGAGTTGCATCTGTTCACTATCAACCACCTTTCGCGATACGGGACGGTAAAAATCAGGATACTTTGCTTTAGCCAGCTTAAACTTCATCTTATCCAAATTACCACTAACGTCGACAGATGCCCTGAAAGGCAACGGGCTATCAACCAATGATATATTATAGTCGAAACTCATATCCAGATTGTGCCGGCCTCCTACTACCGCTTTATACTTATCCATCACTATCAGAAACGGATAAACATCTATCTCATCACGAAACACGGTAAACTCCGCGCTCAAACTATCTACTTTATTTTCTGTCTTTTTATTAAAGCGAAGCATCTTGGCTATTTCACTAAAAGTTTCCCCATCCATAAGCACCAAATCCTCGCCACGTATAGACGAAGCTCCACGTATTGTCGACATCTTCACATTATAAAGCGAGTCCAGATAAGTTTCGGCTGCAATATGAAATTCGCCTTTTCCTCCAAACGAGCGCAACATCGGCATTATCGAATCAAGTTCAGGAATCATGCTCAGCAAGTCACTTATTTCAATCTCAAGCATATGAAAATCCAGCCCCACATACAAATGGTTTTTCCTTGGAGTACGGTACATTGCCGTAAGCTGCATGTCGGCACCGGGAGTTGTAAACGTAAGATCGTCCATAACCAAAATACCATCGTGCACACGCACATCTCCTTTTATTTTTGTAATAGTATCTATCCCAAACGTAGCTTGCTTTATATCCGTATGCAGCAAAATATCCATCCCCTTAGGCACCATATAAGGACCGGAGAACGAGTCCTCTTCTGCTTCCGGCTTTTTCTCACTCTTCTCATCGCTTCCGGCACCGCTGGTCATACTCATAATTTGCAGAATATCCGTATTGGGAGAATGAAATGTAAAATCGCCCCGTAGTATGGAATCGCCTCTGAAATAGGGCAGTATATTGCTCAATTTTCCACAAAGCGTAAAATCCGACGCACCCATCTTCACACCCACATTTTCCACTTCAAATTCGCGTGGAGTAAAATCCATTTTCACGGCGGGTATCTCTACCGGATATGATAACATGGAGGTAGCAACAACCCCGTTTTTCAAATCAACAAAACCTCTTGGCATGAATCGCATGAAAACATCTTCCTGAGCTTCATCATAGGTAACGGTAGCACCCAGATTAATCGTTTCCAAATCCACCTTCTCGCTTCCTAAATTACCTCGGATGCTACCCCCGTTATATTTCACGCTAAAACGGGGCTTGCCTGCATTACGCCGCTGGGGTGCCATAGCAAAATCAAGCGAAGGCTCGTTTGCCAGCACGCTCATCGAATCGGCTGACGCCTCTATTTTTTTCGAAATCAGATGGGCATACACCGCCGGAGTACCGGTAGTATCGCGTATATCAGAGGCCTCCAACTTTAGTTGTGTATCCTTGAGCGAAGCGCTGAAAGCGTCCTTCTTCTGAGCCTTTAACGAATTCGACGTGATGTTGGCAGCTACAAACCGCGCCCCCCTACCCGACGGATTATTATTTGGCAATCTGAAATCGACCTTAGAATAATCTGTTTTCAGCGATAGGCTGTCGTAAACCACATCCAGCCCATTCAGTGCCAACGTACCCGACACTTTCATCTTTTCCAACTGCATTTTTTCTATCTGCTGCATGGTTACATCCGTGTTTATACTCCCCGCCACATTTCCTTTCATATCCACCTTCATGCTATCGGGCACTAACGTATTAAACTCTGCCAAATGCAGCGATACATTGGTTTTCAGGTCGATATGCATATCTGAGAACAACCGGTCTATCTTTCCGGCAGTTTGGAGTGATGATTTCGGCGTTTTTGCCTTAAACGTATTGATATTAACATACGATATAGCATCGTCCGACAAATCGGTGTACACACTTATATCGCCATTAATATCGGTTACAGGAAAGGGCAACATCTCCGCATATCCCACCGATATATTATGGAGAGATAAATTCGCATCAACCAAAGGCATGACCGAATCATTATAAAGCCCTTTGATTTTTCCTGCCGAAGATATCTTCCCGCTCACATCAATTCCCTCCAGATAATGCTCAAACGATGGCGGCACAAGAGCCACCAAATCAGTCAAATTCCATGTTTCCAATTTATATGCAATGTCAGTAAAGATGCCTTTACTTACCGTATCGTTTCCTACTATTCCGTTAAGGTTTAATGCCATTCCATTAACAGAAGCCATAAGGCGCTCAAAACTCGCTCTCTGCGTCGACAAATCCACGCCTGCCAAAGCTGTCAGTTCCAAATCGGCACCATTAATATAAGATTCGCCCGCATAATCCAGATAGGTTTTAAACGAAGGGATGCTTATATCGGCACGGACATTATCCGAATTTAAATCGGCACTCAACTTTGTAGAAAAATTTTGAAGGTCGGCACGTACTTTCAGCGAGTCGTTTATAAACGACAAATTGAATGGATATATCTCAAGGTTGGCCTGTGCTATGTCGGGCATTTTTAACGAGCCTTTCATCTTGGCCGAAAAGCTATCAACAAAAAACGTCGTACCCGACATCTCATCCACATATACCACATTCATGTTTTTCAACTCCAAAGACGAAACATCCACACGTTTAAATGGAAATTCGCTATCCGAATCGTCCACCGCGGTTGTATCCGACACGAAAACATCATAATTCGCATTTCCCTCTGCATCGGTACTGACACATATTTCGCCATCCGCCAAGCAGATATTATCCAACAACAACTCTTTGTTTTTCAACAAAGCCTTGACATCAACCTTTGCAGTTATTTTACCCACACTCAGCAATGCATCGCCACAAGGATATTCCATACTTGTATTTTTCAGCTTCACATTGTTGGCCTTTAGTTCAAAGTGCGGAAAAGTACTGAAAAACGTAAGTTCCACACGCCGTATTTCTGTTTGGCAGGTAAGGTACTTATCAGCCTGATTGCGTACAATAGGAGTAAGCCGCTCAGGAGTAAAAACAACCCACAAAGCAATGCTGACAACGATAACCAATAACAAAACCAAAGATGCCAGCGAAATCAAAAATATCTTAAGGGATTTCTTCATTCTTTTTTATTTCAATAAGATTAAGAAAATAGCTTGTACACCCAAATATCAATCCACCTTTACAAAAGATTTAACTTTACCAAAATCATCCTCATACGTCAGTTTTGTCGATGTAAGCTCCGTTACTGTATAAGTTTTAGGGAAGCTTCCTCCAATTTCCATAATATGAATTTGCCTTAATGTAGAATTTACCAATGTCCATGTAAACTTCTGTGCTTCTTCTTCTTCCACATCCTCATCCTCGGAAGTATCCCATGTATAGCCATCGTAATTCGGCAGGTATTTTTCATACAAAGTGCCCATACGCCACTTCCCGATTAACAAATCCTCGTCAAAAACAGGCTCTTCTTTACAAGCTGTAAACAGCAAAGAAACAAAAACAATTGCTGTAAAATAAAATACTATCTTTTTCATAAATTTCTATATTTATCCAATTGACACAAATCCACTTAGTTGTTGTAAACAGATAGCAAAAATACAACTATATTTCAAAATCTTATTAACAGAAACATTTTTTAGTAAGTTTTACTACTTCCGCATTAACATATAAAAGTAATCAACTCCCATTGGCGCTAGTTTAGCGTAGCGCAACTTGTGTCAATACTTTTTGCAGTAAACAGATTCAAAATCTGTCGCAATATTACCTCATACCGTTAAATATTTGTGCTAAAAAAACAAAGCCTTTATTTTTGTCCTTGCATTCTTCGAGCAAAAATGAGGAATGATTTAGTTAGCTACAAGTTATCAGCTACAAGCTATAAGTCTTGTCCTTT
>NZ_QVMH01000023.1:3105-47398 GCF_010501035.1 Paludibacter sp. 221 | reverse complement strand
AATAATAATTAAACATTAATAACTAACAATTAAGTAATCATGAACAGAAAACAATCACTACGGCAGGCATTTATTTTAGCCTGCGCTTTTCAATTTTCGTTTTTCATTTTTAGTGCAACTGCACAAGTAACTATCGGTAGCGATGCAGCTCCCAATGCGGGTGCTTTGCTCGATTTGAAGGAGAATGCTGATGGAACATCCAGCAAGGGTTTTAACCTACCTAAAGTTTTTCTTGTTAGCCTTACTTCTTTGCAGCCTTGCTTAACTGCCGCTGAAGAAGCTGCTCCCGGAGCAAAGGCTCTGCACAAGGGTTTGCAGGTGTATAATACCAACCCTGCTTTGGCCGAGGGTGTTACTACTTGGGATGGGAGTTCGTGGTCACACACGGCAGTTCCTAAAGTGGTGAATACACTAACTATTCCAAAGGTATCGTTTGTTGCAAATGAAGTTGTAACTGTGGGAACTCTGGCTTTGGAGCCGGGTGCTTATATCTGCGATATAGAATATGCTATCAAGTGGGCTGATGAAACTGCTACAGAAAAATATACTTCGTTTTGTTTGCGTTATGCTGCTACAAATACCAATATCTTATTAACAGAAAACAGGGCAGTTGGTGGTGAAGTTACTTGGCTTACTGCATCGCGTATATTCTTTCTCGAAAATACGACTGATGTTAAGTTTTTGTATTACAATATGCGCGACGGGGAGCTTTTTGGTGCGGGTAAAGTGAAACTTGTAAAATTATATTAGGTCGTAAAAAAAGCAATCCATCCAATACACTTGTAATGTTATTGGATGGATTACCTCTTATAGTGCGATTTTATTTTTCTTCTCCGGTTGCTTTCGGGGCGGTTACAGATACTTCGCCAATCACGTTAATGTCTTGCGGTAGTTTCATCGAATGAGCTACAGCTTCCAGAGCACGTATTGCATTCCGTTTGTTTGTAGCAGGGGCAAACACAAAGCCTTCGATGGTAACTACACGCTGGTTGATTTCGTCAAGGCGGGTAATGCTATAGTATGGGCCCCCCATCGACCCTCCGTTCAGTACCTTCCACAGTCCCCTTATCTCGGCTGCATATTCGCCGTTTACAGTTATTGCCCGCATTACGGGACGTGCATACTTGTACTCAGTTCCTACGTATGAGCCTTCTACTTCGCCCGGTATATTATGCTTCATTACCGAGTCGCGTTTAGCTGTCAGAAACTCGTAGGTAAACGTATTGGGGTCGGTATATGGGTAGGTGTAAATAATCAAATCTTGCCGTGTATAACCACTATTGTTGGTTATCCAGTAGAAGTTATCTTTTATCGTAGATAATTTCAAATCTACCGGAATATCCACTTGGATGCCGAATAAATCTTCTACCTCTTTCACCGCTTTTTTATTCAGGTCTTTTTTGTTGAACATTATGGTACGCTCGCGCTCCGATGCAATGAAGTAGTTCAGTATCTCCTCGCCATGTTTTTCTATAATTTGTATAAATTCCTCTTCGTTTGGAGCTACTACCCGTACAAAACACTGAGGATATGCGTAATAGTCTTTTGAATATACTATTTTGGGCTGTGTATATCTCTCGGATATTTCGGTGTACAGGATGTTTCTCGATGGTTTCAGTATGTCCGAAAAATCTTCGGGGCGTACCTGATTTATTTTCATCATAGGCTCCGACTGCGGCAGTCCGGGTGTATCCTGGTCGAACAGGTCGAATACCGCACGTCCTACAGGCTCTTTCCATTGGTTGTTGTCCATTACTACGAGTAGTTCAAACCGTGCTCCCGTAGCCGAGGGAAGAACCCTTGTACTATTCTTGCACGAGAAAACCCCCACTGCCAATAGCAACAGTAATCCTGTACTTACGAATAAAGATTTAAATGTTTTTTTTGTTGATTTTTTTGTCTTCATGGTGATATGTGTTTAGTTACGAGTTGTGTTTTTATCAGGATTATAAATCCTGATAATATCTTCAAGCCGGATTGCAAATCCGGCATAACAATAGCTTTTATTTGCAATATTTTTGTGTCTGTTTAGCGGGATTTGCAATCCCGCTATATCTTATTATAAGGATTTTTTAATCCGCTTAAATATCTTTCGAAAGCTACTGTTTACCTACAGAATCGAAAAACGACAGTATTGATTTCATCAGCTTGTTGCGTTCCGTTTCTTCTTTAATAGTCTCGAATGGGAATCCCAACGTACATATTTTGTTGTCCCCATTGTTGTAAACCACGCCTGCGCTCAGGTTATTTTCTGCATAGCGGCATACGGTGTTCCCCCCCTTGTCAAACGGCTCTATTGCGTCTGTCGCTTCCACGTAGTACGATAGGCTGTTAGGGCTGTTATAGTAGCTGAACTCGCTTTTTTCAAATGTCATCATAGGCGATTGAACTACTTTCACTCTTCCGCTTTGGCTGGCTTTTTGCGTACGCAGCCTCGATTTCAATACATTTTCCACAAACGCGCGGTCGTTGCCGGTAGTGTCATTGCCATGATACATATCTGATGCCCATTGCGAACCGCTTATCAGTATATTACCACCGCTGTTGCAAAAATCCTCTACCTTGCTTTGCAAATCTAACGTAAAAGTTTTAAACTTAGGGTCATTCTTGCCGTTTCCGGTGAAGATTTCTTTTTGTTTCCCGAAAATCAGGTCTACTGTACGATAGTTGTTAAGATTTACCAGTCCGCTTTCCACCGATTTGCGGCTACATGATATAAACGAGTAGCCTGCCTCTTTTATTGCTTTGCCGTGTAGTTTAGGGTAGTCAAATGTGTTTCCGGCAATTACCATTGTCTCGTATGTGCCGTAGCTTGCGCCGAATCCCGGAGCATCGTCGTCCATCCAAGGCACGGCTCTACGAAACTCGTGTTGCTCGCCTACGAACGATATGTCTGCCATATAAGGCACTCCGGCATCTTCGCGGTTGATGAATCCGGCAAGGGTAGTGTCTTGCATAAAGCTGACCGGTGCGCTAATTCTGTCGAAAGCGTTTACAATCAATACTTCTCCTTTGTTTTGCGATGTGCGGCATACCGACAGGGTTTCCGAAGGGAAACTTTCGCCCCCTTCGTTCACGGCAGTTATTCTGAAACTATAAATATGGTCGGGCTCAACTACAAACCTGCAACGGTTTTTGTTCAACAGGAAACCGTTATCGAATCCGGTACTGTCTACCTGCATATACACCGCATATTGTTTAGCCTTTGCGGTGGGTTCGAGCGGGTCGTCCACCGGAAGCCAATGGAGTTCCACTTCGTTTTCGCTTACAAACCGTATGTTGAATTGCTCTATCGGAAGCGGTTGCACCACGTATTCTCTGTTGTAAACAGATTCGAAGTATTTAAGTATCCCCTTGTACACCGCACGGCATACGGTAAAGCGGAATTGCGGGTCGAGCCCATAGCGCATATCGGCAAAATTCTGGTGCGATAACAACTCTATCAGCATAGTAGGTACTTCGGGTACGCGCGATTCGCTGTACGATTTGTCCCAAAGCCCACGGCACACCCATTCCGGCTCATGCAGTAGCCGTATATCCGACACTATCTGGTTTTGTACAATATCTGCCATATCGCGTGCCGCCATGCGCGAAACACCGTTTTTGTAAAAATACTTTTTGTCGGTATTGCGTGTGGTGCATATAGCCAGCGTGCCGATAATGGAATCGTTTGGAGTAACCCCGGCGTCGGAATGGAACCCTAAAGCAAGGTCGAGAGGAACGTTCAGCCCGTTTTCGTATCGGGAAACGGGAGAGCCTCCCGATATGTAGTTGACCCAAAAGCCTCGCGACTGAAAATCGTCGGTATAGTCGTTCAGGCCTTTCGAGCGGCTGTATATACTGTCGGGCACCCCTGCCCACTGAAGCCAGTAACGTGCCCCTTCGGTAAAGCGGGGATAGCCGCTTATTTCGGGCAGATAATACGGAGATGGTATGTAATGGATGGAATCTTTACGTATCTTTCCGGCTATCATCACTGCGTTTTGGGCAAAAGACCGCCTTTTTTCGGGCAGGTAAACCGAGTCGGGAATAAAATAGGCAGAATCGAAATTAAAATACGAATGTAAATCGGGCTGTGTTGCTATGTCGGCGGCTGTATAGCTCATGTTCGATACAAGCCCAAGCGTATCGGCCACTATCAACGTGGTGTCAGCCCAAATGGCAATGGTATCGGCCACCATCGGGTAGCGGGCTATATTGCCCATGCCACCGCCAAACTTTACCGCATCGGCCGTTACAACCGTGTTTTTTCCTGTGCCGTAATTGTTTAGGGTTACTTTTCCTTGTGCCGACATGCCTTTTTCAAAGTCAAAGTGTCCCAAATAAAGCCATGTGCCTCCATACATTGTTTGGTTTACTTCAAAATTGGTTGTGCCGCCTTTGTGGTACACAGTGTATTCGGCCTTATCGGTGCTGTTTTTCACTGTTTTGTACGATACATATACAGCATATTTGCCCGTTTCGGGTATGTCGGGAATCCACTCTGCACTGCTCAGTTCTTCTTTTTTATTACTTGTAAGGCATTCGCGGTATGTGCCTGAGGCAAAAGGGTTTTCTCCAAACAGGTAATAATCGTTCTCATGGGCAAATCCGCTTTCAATTCCCGTTTCCCATGCTGCTGCCCGGTTATATTCATTATAGAGCGAAGCAACATTTTGCATATCATTGTCTACAATCACTTCGTTAGTTTGTGTGTCGCGTTCGCGCGGTAGCAGGACGTTAGCTCCGGCATTTTCGAGCATCGGTACTAAAAATGGGAGTACATAGGCTTGTGTGTACAAGTCCTCTACCGTTTGGAACAGGCGTGCGCGCTGCCATTCCCACCGTGCGAGCGATTGCTCATAATACAGTCCGTGGCTCTGCCAGAGCGCTATGTGCCGGTCTTGCAAACCTTTGGTTATCTTTATTGGTTTCGATGTATTCGTAACAAGAGCTTGCGTCTCATTACCTTTATGCCTGTATTGCCTTTTCGTGTCGATATTGCGCTGGCGGAAGTAGTTGGGAATCAGGTCTTCTATGTTATTCTGTCCCACCCTGCAATACACCTTATAGCGGTTGTATTCCGCTGGTAGAACGGCTTTTACGGCATTGTATATTTGGTTTACCGTTTCTTGACGGAAAGGCAGATAGCCTAAAGTTTCGTTAGTGGTAACGGTGATAATCTTTTTTCTTTTGTTGATATTCACGTTCCTCACTTCTACATTGCCTACCCAGATTTCAGTGTTTGCTATTGTGCTCAATGTGTCGCTAATCTGTTGCTTCAATCCGTTTTGGGACGAAGCAAACTGACAGGTAATTAAAATGACTGATATGCAGAAAAAGAAACGTTTCATCTTATCAACTTTTCATCAAAATGTAGGGGTGTATTTAATCCGAATAATTTATATATAATGTGTTTTTCCAGCAATTGTTTATGCTTCCAGCTATTTTTGCCTGTTTTTTTTAAATCTATTTGTTTCACCGGATTTATAATCCGGTGATTTCTTAATAGCGGATTTTAAATCCGCAAATAATAGCTTTCGGATTGCAAATCCGAAAGGACTGGGCTGTAATCCCGTTTTAATTAGCTTTTATTTTGTGCTACATAGGTTTAGTTAGTTCATACATAGAAAGCCACTTTACAGATTATTCTTTTGTTTTCTTTTTTCTATTGGGCGAAAAATTTTTCGCCCCTACAGATATTTTATATTTGTAACTACTATTTTTAAGTCCCCCTTGGGGGGATTTAGGGGGTTGTTTTCTTCGCCGACAACATTCCGCAGGCGGCCGAAATATCTTCGCCGCGCGAACGGCGAATGGTACATGTAATTCTGTTTTTTGTGAGATAGTCACGAAAATCAATCATCTTTTTCTCGTCGGAGGTTTTCAGACTGACATCCGGAATAGCATGGAATCGTATGAGGTTTACGCGGCAGTCAATCCCCCTCAGCAATTTTACCGTTTCCATTGCATGCTGCATACTGTCGTTGTATCCGTCGAACATAATGTACTCGAACGATACCCGCCGCTGGTGACTGAAATCGTATTCTTTTATCAGCGATAGCACCTCCTGTAGGGGATAGGCTTTTTCTATCGGCATTATTTCCAATCTTTCGTGAGCGAAAGGTGTGTGCATGCTCACTGCAAGGTGGCAGGTGGATTCTTCAAGAAAACGCTTCATACCGGGAATAATTCCGATGGTAGAAACCGTTATCCGTTTCGGGCTCCATGCGTAACCATAGTCTGCTGTTAGTACATCAAGCGCGCGTAGCAGCTCGTTCGTGTTGTCGAAAGGCTCGCCCATTCCCATGAATACCAGATTGGTGAGTTTGTCGGCTTCGGGTACCGACATTATCTGGTTTAGTATCTCGGTGGCGGTTAGCTGTCCGTTGAAACCCTGTCTGCCTGTCATGCAAAACTCGCAACCCATTTTACAACCGGCTTGCGACGACACGCATAGTGTAAACCTTTCTTTGTCGGGAATAAATACCGATTCGATATACTGCCCGCTTCCGGTGCCGAAAAGGTATTTCTTTGTACCATCGGTCGAGGTCCGGCTGTATTCGGGCAGGCTTCTGCCTACCTGATACGACTCGTTTAGCAACTCCCTGTTTTTGGCAGAAATGTTCGTCATTTCGTCGATTGAGAACACACGCTTTTTATACAGCCAGTCGGCTATTTGCTTGGCTGTGAAAGCAGGCATCCCCAGTTCTGAAACTATTTCTTTAAGTTCCGTAGGGTTTAAGCCAATCAGGGATTTTTTCATTTTTCGGCAGATATAGTTAGTAGTTAATAGCTAATAGTTAGTAGTTATGTTTTTTCTATCCCTCGTTTGCAAACGAGAGGCAGGGTAGTAGGCTTTTTGCATTTGCAAAGCCGGAGCTTTGCTTTCAGCAGCGACATAGCGGGGTAAGTGAAGTAAATTACTTTATACTTTTACCTTTTACCTTTCACCTTTATACTTTCACCTTACTAACGTGCAAAGTTACACAATATCAGGGACAAAAAGAAAACGGAATGAATCATTTCATCCCGTTTTCGTAGTGTTTATATTTCTTTAGTTTTTCTTCGGAATTAATAGAAAGTAGCACGGTTGTCTACTATCTCAGCGTTTTTACGCATGTTTTCGTAAATCATGTACGACAATGAGTACATGTAACGGCTGTTGAGCTGTTCGATTTCCGATGTTGCGTCGAATTCTTCTGTGCCCTCTGTAATTTTAGTAGGCATTACCACATATACGCCTGAGTTGCCTTTGATAGGTGCCGAAACCTCGTTCAGATTCACAGTAAGCGATTTTCCGATAACGTATGGCTCAAATCCTGCTGCGCCAAACTGATATGATGCGAAGCTTACATTTTCTGCTTCTTTTACGTCAACATCAAGTTGTTGTGCAAGGCTGGTGAGCGATTTGTTGGCAGCCATTTTCTCGCTGATATTCTTAATCATGTAATCAGCTTTTTTCTCTTTCACTATTTCGCTCTTTATATCTGCCGATACTTTTTCTACCGGGGTATATCCTTTTTTGTTCACTTCGGTAACTATGGCTACTATAAACTGGTTGCCTGTATCAAATACGTCTGACACGTTGTTCAGGTTAGCTTCGAAAGCCCAACGCACTATCTGGCGCGATTGCGGCAGGATGCCTACACGCTCAGCGTTTTTGTCAAGGTTGTTTGCAGGGCGAACAGTCAAGCCTCTTTCGTCGGCTTGAGCCTGAAACTCATCTATGCTTTTCGATGCGTTTGAAAATTGTTTTGCATCGTTGAATATACGTGCTTGCGTACGGCTGCTTGCTGTAACTTTACGCTCGAGGATAGCAAGTTTTACTTTTTTGCGTGGAGCGGTTTTCTCCATCACTTGTACTATTTGTATTCCTTGCGCGTTTTTGATAGTGAATACTTCGTTTACTTTGCGGTCGAATGCCGACATGAACTCTTTGTCTACGCCTCTTACGTTTTCGGTCAACCAGCCTATTTCTCCGCCGTTGGCAGCAGTTTCCTGTACTTTAGAGTATTCACGTGCCATAGCCGGGAAGTCGGCTCTCCGGTTTGTGTTCAAAATGTTCACAAGGCTGTCGGCCAGTTTTTCTTCGGTAGGATACAGGTATATATGGCGCAATTTTACCGAGTCCGGCGTCATAATGCCGGTTTGCATAATGCGTGCCATAGTATGCGTATCGTTTTGGAATACAGGACCGAAATAATCGCCTGCTTTTCCTTTGAAAGCAAAATCTTTCAATAAAGCGGGAACTGTGCTTTCCGAATAGTTGCGGCCATCGTACATTACGTCCGAATTTGAATTTACCAAGCCTACCACATCGTTTGTTTCTTCAAACTCGATGCTTAGCTTATCCATCCACTCTTGTACCTGTATGTAATCATCTTCCATCGGTTTTACGTCGAATGTTACATAGTTGATAGAGCGTGATGCTTCTTGTTTGTACAGTTCTTTGTCTTTGTTGTAACGGTCTTTTATTTCGTTGTTGCTTACCGACACTACCGAATCGGGAACCATATAATATGGCTGGGCAATGTAAGAGAAGTCTGCCATTTTTTGGCGTGCGTCGAAGTTTGCTTTTGCGTCGATGCCGTTCGAGGTGATTGTCTGTGCCAGCAGGTTATTGTATTTTTCTTGTAATATGCTTACTTTCACTGCGTTTTCCCAATACAACCAGTAGCTTTTAGCCTGTTGTATCTGCATGTACATTTCGTTGTTAATTGGCTCTTCGTCCAGCGAGTTAAGGAAATTTACCAACAAAGCACGGTTGAAACGTCCGCTTTCGTCGTAAAAAGCCTGACGCTGAAGGATAATAGGGTGTATGTTGTTCCCGATTAAGCGGTCTGAAAGCTCTTCTTTGCTTACGGTCAAGCCTATTTTTTTAGCTTCGGTTTTCATTAGTTTTTCAGCTACGAGGCTTTCCCACACAGAATTACGGATTTGCGAAACCATTTCTTCGTTTAAATCGTTCTGTCCTGTTTCAATTTTATAAACCTCGGTCATCTGGTCTATAGCATTCTGAAATTCGTGGATTGAAATATCATCACCTGCTATTTCAGCTACTATTTCGCGCGAACTGTTGAAATAAGTAACACCCGAATTTAAAAAGTCGCCAATGATGAAGGCGAACAATGCCAGACCAATTATCAATACAAGTAAAGCCCCTTTACTTCTAATCTTTTCTAATGTTGCCATTTGTTGATAATATAAAAAGTATAATTTTTAATGTTATTTTGTTTGAATAAAATCTTTGAGGGCACGAAGATACAAAAAAATGTTTATTCAATCAGTTCTTTCTCTTTTTTTTATATTTTCTGCTTTAAAAATCAGTTGCTAAGGTGTTTTTTTGGATGTAAATGTCGTAGATTAACCCCCAGACTCTTAGTTACTCGCGTGCGAGGGAAAACCGGATGTTAATTTCGTCTCACCGTTGTTTTTTATCGGATTGCAAATAAGTCGTGGTCGGAAGATTATTTTCGCCACGAAGTGGCAGGTTATTTCTTGGCAAGCTAAGCGAACAAGTTCGAGCGCAGCCCAATGGCAGAGCGAAGCGTCGCCTTGGGTTAAAACAAACAACCACTCTACGCGCTGAAAATGTCGATTAAATGAGAACAGATTCAAACATGTTTAAAATCTGTCGAATGTGAGACATTTATGTAAAGCGCAGGTTAAATTTCAACTTGGGCTTTCAGCCCGTCAAATCATCTGTTACAATCCAACCCAAGGCTTCGCCATTGGGCTGAAATAAATCGGGCTTACAGCCCTTAAAGCAAGATTGTTCTGAAAACAAAAATCTTTCGACCACGACTGATTACAAATCCTTACAGTACCAACTACCAAATTATTACTGCCCCAAATAAGGTAATAAGGTTATTATTGGTAGATTGTATCAGTTACTAAGGTTATTGGTTGAAAATAAGGTTTTTATCAATTATTTTACTGGGAAACCTTAGAGGTTGTTTAAATTTTCCACAAAGAAATTATTACAGTTTAGAATATATCTTTTTCGCAATAAATTATGTCCTTTTTTGTGAAATTTCACCTTCCATTTTACTCATTTAGCCCGCTAAAATCGTAAAATGAAGTCAAAATTTCCCTAAAAAATTACCAAAATTTATCTTGCGAGTAAAATTTAAACAACCTCTTAGTAATTACATAAGTAGAAGTAACCCCACCTTATTACCTTATTATTATATTACGAATTGTAAGGTAGCCCTTGCGAATTTGTAATTCGGGGGGAGTTAAAATGCGATTTTTCGTCTCCTACATGGTTTGGCTGTAAAACCAATAGGCTATGCCGGCATAGCTGTGCTTTGTGGGGGAGAAACGGGGAAATAGCGATTTTTTCGATATGTTTTCTATTTCTTCTTCCGTTCGTTGAAGTCCTGAGTTGTAGGCGGTGGCATAAAATTGCAGTTTTTCTTTTTCTGTGCGAAAAGTCTTTCCGGCGAAGCGTTTTGAAAGCAGGTGGCAAAACAGAGCAAGATATTCCGTTTGCCACTCGGCCGACGATAGCCTTTCTATACGTTCCACACGGGCTTCGCGTGAATCTGCGTCTTTAAATAAGCAATTTTCATATAAAGGGAGTAAATCATCGTGCAGTAACAAATCGTTTTCAAGTTGCTCAACAAAAGAAGGCTTCATCTGGAAGCAGCCGATAGAAAAGTCGGAATATTCCTTGCCTCTTTGTACATAGAAAACTTTTAAGGAATAGGTTTCTATCTTGTCGCTCAGGTGGTGGTATTGTGTGATTTCGGGTGCTACAATGGCAAAAAGAAATGCCGGACTGAGGTTGGTTTTTTCGGCGGCTTTTCTGAAAAGGTTTTTGTTTTCCGTGTAAAATTTTAACGCCTTGTCACATTCATACTGGTACTGACGTGCGTATGGATGCGATGCAAAAGCGGTGTTTGTAAACAGCATCAGCAGCAATAAGCAGATGTGCTTTGTCATTCGTGAATTTTTTGAAAGCCTGTTTAGTTACTGAATCGGTTTGTATCATCTGCGGATTTTAAAATCCGCTATTATTACATCACCGGATTACAAATCCGGTGCGACAAAAGTGCTTAGGGAGTACTCGTACATCACTATTTCTTTATCTTCTATTGAGTTCCAGACAAAGGCGTTTTTCGCTTCGTCGTACCATGCGCGCAGGGCAGGTGAAAATCCTATTCTTTTACCGTCTATCACTACATATTTATATTTGTAGTTCGAGAAAAACGAGTGCTGCCTGTCGGGGCTGTAAAATTCCAGTTCGTAATCTTTATAGCTGTTAAAATAACCATAGCCGAACTTTCCTAAAACCGTTTCTGTTCCGTTTTTGTTCCGGTAAGTATAGCTGTCGTTTTGCTTTTTGCGGTATATCGCCTCATAATCGTCATTATTGTCGAGTTTGAGCGAGAATATACGGTAATAAGGCCCTGCTGCCTGTCCGTTAACGTTGATGTAAAAACGTTCGTTTTCCTCATAACTGTACATATAGCTGCCGTTTTCGTTCAGTATAGGCGAGGAGCAATGCTCGTACGACCCCATTATTTGCCCGTTGACGTTGGCATAATACTTTCCGTTCTCCTTATAGTTGTAGGCGTAGTCTCCTTTTCGGGTAAGTGCCAGCGAGTAACAGTCTTCGTACGGGCCCATTATTATTCCGTTTATTGTTACGTGCCATTGGCCGTTTTCCTTGTAGCTGTATGCATAGTTGCCGTTGCTTGTAAGGGCTGATATGTAGCAATCTTCGTACGGGCCTATGATAAGCTCGTTTATGCTTGCGTACCATCCGTTGTCCTCTTTGTAGCAGTAGGCATAATTTCCGCTTTCGGTGAGTGTAGGTGTGTAGCAATCTTCGTACGGCCCCATTATTGTCGAATTGATATTGACATACCATTTGCCGTTTTCCTTATAGCAATATGCAAATTTTCCGCTTCCGGTCAGGGTTTGCGGGTAGCAATCTTCATATCCTCCCCTTGTATGCCCGTTTACATTTACGTGCCATTTTCTGTTTTCCTTGTACGTATAGGCATAGTTTCCGCTTTCGGTAAGCGACGGCATATAACAGTATTCGTACGGGCCTTCTACCTGTCCGTTTATATTGGCATACCATTCTTTGTTTTCGTAAAAATTGAAGGCATACATGCCTGTCGAAGTGTATTTTTCGGGCACTCCTCCCTTAAAAGGCCCATATATCCGTTCCCCGTTTTTCTCGTACCATCGTCCGGCCAGCTTGTAGGAGTATTTTTCTTCCGAAAAGTTTTTGCCTATATCTTCAAAAGGCCCTTCTTCCGTTCCCCGCAGGTTGATAAACGCATACGACTCGTCGTCATCTCCTTTTACGTAATATGCAAAGGAGTATCCTTTTTTCTCGGTAGGTTCGAGGTAAGCAAAATCAAAGGTTTGCGTATCGGCATTTTTAAAATTGGTATTTGTGGTGGCGATAGTATCCCCGTTGAAGATGAAGTAGCGTTCGTCAAAAATTGTATTGCGCGTAATGAGCGCATATTTATTGCCTTTCAACGTGCTTTCGGCAAAATACTCATCCATGTATATCTCCTCGTATGGCCCCATCAGGTAGAGTACTGTTCTTGTCATCGGATTTGCTTCTTGTGCAGAGAGCACCTGTATGTGATGGATTAAAGTGATTATCAAAGCCAACTTAAGAAGAAAGGATATTTTCATAACTCAGTAGTTTTTATTTTGCACATACTCCGTTTGCAAAACGGCACATAGTAGAACGCAAAAATACGGTATTTGGTTGATAAAAATTGATTTTTATGGAAATAAAATACAATAATCGAACTAAAAGTAGGTAATAGAATTATAAGTATTTTTGTACCTTTGTTACCTTTGTACATGGCAAAATATATCGAATGTTTCTCCAATCTGTTATAGACGCTTCAATGAAATTAGTTTTTGTTCCTTTTGCATCAAGGCAAAAGGAAGTAGACGATTTCAGTTGGCTAAAAAATATTGATTTTCAGCAAGGTATTGGGTATGATTTAAATTTTGTCATATACTTACCTTTGTTACCATAGAAAAAATGCTGCGGAATTTATGAAACTAAATACTATATGTACTCTGATTGGGGCAAAAACGGACGATGTGCCCGATGTTGTGATTAACTGGCTGCTGACCGACAGCCGTTCGCTTTCGTTTCCGGCGGGGAGTTTGTTTTTCGCTATCGAGACGAAGCGTAACGACGGGCATCGTTATATCGTGGAGCTTTACAATCAGAATTTACGCTACTTTGTGGTAAGTAAGATTTTGCCGGAGTTCAACGCCCTTGCTGATGCGGTGTTTTTACAGGTAGAGGACGTTATGGAGGCGTTGCAGCACCTGGCGGCTGTACATCGTGCGTTTTTTCACATTCCGGTAGTGGGCATAACGGGCAGCAACGGCAAAACTATTGTAAAAGAATGGCTGTACCAACTGTTGCACGGCGATTATAACATTACACGCTCGCCACGTAGTTACAACTCGCAGATAGGCGTTCCGCTTTCGGTATGGGGGCTTAATGAAGGTACGGAACTGGGAATTTTTGAAGCCGGAATTTCCGAAACGGGCGAGATGGAGCGGTTACAAAAAATACTGAATCCTACCATTGGCATTTTTACCAATCTTGGAGACGCCCATCAGGAGAACTTTGTCAGTCTGAAGCAGAAAGCACAGGAAAAACTGAAGCTCTTTGCTAACTCTGAAACTCTGATATACAATAAGGACAATAAGCTGCTGGATATTGCTATAGTCCAGGCGGGTATCCAGGCGGGTTTGTTTTCGTGGGGTAGCGATAAGGATGCTGTGGTACATGTGTTGAGCGTTGACAAAACGAATGATAACACGCAAATATCCCTTCGATACAAGCAGTCGGAGTTTAAGGCTACTATCCCGTTTACCGACGATGCTTCGCTCGAAAATGCCATGCACTGCATTGTACTCATGCTCTATATGGGTATCGGCACAGAGGAGATAGCTTGGCGTGTGTCGCGCCTCGAAACTGTGGCTATGCGCATGGAAGTGAAAGAGGGTATCAGGGGATGCCTCATAATAAACGATAGTTACAACTCTGACATCAACTCGCTGAGCATTGCGCTCGATTTTATGACCCAGCAGGCTACGGTAAAGAATCTTTCGCGTACGCTTATCCTCTCGGATATTATGCAGAGCGGGCTTACTTCTGCCGAACTCTACCGACGGGTAGCCGATTTGGTAAAAAGTAAGAATATCAGCCGCCTTGTGGGTATAGGCAGCGAGATTACAAAATATGCCGACAAATTCGAGGGGCTTGACACCCGCTTTTATTTAAGTACGGAGGAATTTCTGAAATCATCGTTATTCGGTCAGTTCCAAAATGAATTGATTTTGCTCAAAGGCTCACGGGTATTTCATTTCGAAGATATTTCCGCACGGTTGGAGCTGATAGCTCACGAAACGGTGTTGGAAGTAAACCTGAACGCGTTGGTGGATAACCTGAACTACTTCCGCTCAAAGCTCCGCCCCGAAACAAAGATAATGAGCATGGTGAAAGCATTTGCATACGGCAGTGGCTCGGTAGAGGTAGCACGTACGCTACAACATCATCATTGCGACTATCTGGCTGTGGCCGTAGCCGACGAAGGGGTAGAACTGCGGCGCGAGGGAATCAGGATTCCGATAGTGGTGATGAATCCCGAACAAGGCAGCTTCGGGCTTATTTTCGATAATAAGCTCGAGCCTGAGATATACAGTTTCCGCTTGCTTGAGTCTTTCATTGCGTATGCCGAAAAAGCGGGTATCACCGATTATCCCGTGCATATAAAGATAGACAGCGGAATGCACCGTTTGGGTTTCGCGCCGGAAGATATTGACACGCTTATCGAAAGGCTGAAAAGTCAAACCCAATTAAAAGTGCGCTCGGTGTTTTCGCACTTGGCAGGGGCCGACGAGGCTCGTTTCGACGATTTTACCCGCCGGCAAGCCGAGGTTTTCATCTCGTGTGCCGACCGTATTTCCAACGCATTTCCACAATACATTATGCGGCATATACTTAACTCGTCGGGCATCGAGCGTTTTTCTGAGTATCAGTTTGATATGGTGCGCCTCGGCATAGGGCATTATGGGGTGAGCGCATTGCCCGGTAGTGGTTTGAAACAGGTTTGCTCGCTTAAAACCATTATTCTCCAGATAAAAGAAATAAAAGCGGGCGAAACGGTAGGATACAGCCGCAAGGGAGTGGTGAAAAAAGATAGCCGTATTGCCATACTCCCAATCGGGTATGCCGATGGGTTCGACCGCAGGTTGGGAAACGGCGTAGGTGAGGTGTTCATCAACGGTAAGCGTGCCAAACTGATAGGTAACATCTGTATGGATTTGAGCATGGTGGATATAAGCGGAATTGATGCGCAAGAAGGTGATAATGTGGAGATTTTCGGAGATAACATCACAGTATCGGAAGTGGCTTCGTGGATGAAAACTATACCTTACGAAGTGCTTACCGGCGTTTCCCGACGGGTGAAAAGGGTTTATTTTCAGGAATAAGGAGACTGAAATCTGCGGACTTAAATAGATTAAAGAACCAAGAGCCAAGAATCAAGAGCCAAGAATCAAGACAAAAGAAATAAGAATGAGGAAAAAGGTGAAAGGAAAAAGTATAAAGTTACTTACTTGCCTCTTACTCCTTATCTCTAAATAATAACTAATAATTAACCATTAATAATTAATGTCCCCGTGTCTTAGTGTCCCCGTGTTTAAAAAACTAATAATTAAACATTAATAACTAATAATTAAATCCGTATCTCCGTGTTTAAAAAGAATAAATATTTACAGGCTTTATGATTCTTACTTTCATTCAACATACCGGAACGGCAAAGAGCATGCTGCAAAGTGCGTTCGCATTGTCCGTATCTTTGAAAAAAGAGTTCGGGGTGTTGCTGTTTGTTGAAGATGGAAACCGTATTCCGATTTTGATGGATGAACTGCGTTTATTTCTTGAGAGTGAAAACTTGCCCGATACAAAGATTTTTGTCAGGGAGAATAAATTAAGCGAATTATCCCAAGTTTGCGAAGAGATAGAAGCCTCTTTCCTTTTTCTGCAACTGGCTGATAACCGTTCTCAATTTATTCAGAAATACCTTACCGCCTGCCGTGGACTACGCATTCCTTATTTGCTGTATAAAGAGTCTTTTTCGCCGCTCGACTTGAAAAAAGTGTTGGTTCCCGTTACATTTCTGGAAGAGGAATATGAAAAAGCCCAGTTTGCCTCTGCGTTCGGGCGTTTCTGCCAATCGCAAATTACCCTCCTGCTTGCAAACGATTATGGCTCAAAGGCAAGAACTACCGCCGACAAAATGATGCAGTTGTTTGATAAATTCAAACTGAACTATACGCTTGAGGTAGCAAAGTCCGATAGCTTCAAAATAGAGAAAGAGAGTGTTTCAGAAGCTGAAAAACAGAATTACGATATTGTGCTGCTTTCTGCCTCGCGCGATTACGGGCTGGACGACATCCTCTTTGGCCCGAAAGAGCAACACTTAGTAAAAAAATCCCTTGTTCCTGTTCTGTTAATCAATCCCCGCGGCGACCTTTACTCCTTATGTGATTGATTTTATGTTAATTTTTTTTTCAATCATCCTATATTCTTTCTTTAATTCTTTAAAAATTCATTTTTTTTTCTTTATGTTTGCATTTCTTAAGTTATTGTAGGGTTGATGTGTTTTTGTTAATAAAAAGGATGCAGTATGAAAAAAACTATTCTCTTTGTTATATTTTCTTTTCTTGTGTGCACTACTTTTGCACAGATTACCCGGGGACAGCTTTTTAAACTTTTTCACGAGGCTCAAACAGCTCAACACGAGGAGCGTATAGGCGATGCAATTGTTACTTATAACAAAATAGCTGATGCTGTACCCAATTTGCCACAGCCTCATTTGGCATTAGGTGTATTATACTCGGTAGATAGTGAATATCAGGATGTTAGTTTGGCTTTGGAGTCGTATAAAAAATACCTGCTCTTAGTTCCTTACGATTATTCGACTGATAGCATACGGGCTGTAGTGGACGAGCTTGAGAAAGAGATAGCTTTGATTCAGCAGATGGAAGAGGAAGCTTTACGTGCTATGGAAGAAGATGAGGATAGTGTGATCTTGGTTGAAATTGAAGAAGAATTTCCGGCGCTTATACTGGAGGAAGACCCGATGATAGAAGAAGCTATCGCTGTTTTGACAGAAGAGTTGGAGTTGCAAAAAGAAAACCTGTCTGATGAAGTAACCGTTGTTGTCAGAAATTTTGCAATTCCGAATAAATGGCGCAAAACAACTCAGGAAAGCATTGTAGAAATAAAGGGTAAAATTATAGAAAAGCAAAAGCGTCAGTTCGTTGTTGCAACGGGGGATGATGAGGTGTCGATACCTTTATCTAAAGTATTGGTAATTATGTATGCTGATGGAACAAATAGCACTTCGGATGTAGCTAAACTCGAAAGTATAGCAGGGATGTATTATGAAGCAGCATTGGATTTGTATAAAAAGGGTGAACGAAAAAAATCGGCGGAGTTATTTACCCGTGCACTGGAGTTTGGCGCAACAAAAGATGATATCCTAAAAACATTGGGCAAGATATACTCTCATTCTACAAATGTGGAGACTTTGCGTTTGTCGCAAAGTTATCTACAGTCATATTTGGATAAAATAGGCGAGGACAGTGAAGATTATCTGCGAGCGAAAGACAGGCTGGAGTATGTTAATGAGCGGATTGGGCGTTGTTCAAAACGGGATAGAGAGCATGAGAAATTTCTTCGGAAACATGAAGGTACTTGGATTGCCGATTATTCGTTCAAGGGTAATAAATCTCCCTTGTGGGCATTTAATATACGTTACGACGAGGAGCCGGGTATTGAAATGCACCGTGGCTGCCGCCGTTATTCGGAAGAACTGTATAGCAGATTCGAATTTCCTGTAATGAATGATGAGAACAAAGTCTCTATTCGTTTTACAAATGGGGATATTTATATGCTTTCTGATTCGGAATTAAACTTCTTTGAGAAAAATTATCTGGATAAGGTAACTAATCCGCAATTTCTTTATACTACTGCCACTAATGCTAATAAGGCAATCATGGAATTGTATAGAGGTATAGAGTCGGGGGCTTTGCATCTGCAGGATCATTTGAAAAAGGATAAAAAAAACTGTAATACATTGAATGAGTTTATTATTGAGCCGGTTTCGGATAATATGATCCGTGCAAAATGTATTGAAACGGTAGAAAATAAAAGTGGGGATACTAAAACGATAGAAAGTAGTGATACTATAAAAACATGTCGTTTTTATAAAATACCGGAAAATTATCCTGTTGTCTTTATTGGCGAGGATATGCATATTATATCAGGAGGCGCTACGATTAATCAATTGCCTTTTGAAACCGTAAGTGACATGCTTAAAGAGTATAATAAGTATGTAAGACGTATCTCGTCAGGTAAAGAATGTAATTATGCAACTTTAAAATATCCGTTTCATACCGACGAGGCATTATGCAACCATCTCAGAGTAGTGCAGGAGGCAGGATTATTTGAGTGGTATTCCAGAGAAAAAACCAAAAATTCGCTGAAATGGGTTGGCGGATTGGCGCTTTCGTCTGCTTCGGTAGTGCTGAGCCTTACAGGTTTAGGTGGAATAACAAATGATTTGGTTACGGCGTTGAGCGACACGATGAGTAAAACAGGTGTAACATCACAATCAATCAAATCATTAAATGTTGACCCTGCCATATGGAATAATAAAATGTTCAGTTTTATGCTTGAATATAATGCAATGTAGTTGGGGACTGACGAGCCTGAAATACAAGGAATGAAAAGTAGTGGTTTTCAGAAAATAAATATCTTGCGGTTGTTGTGTTTTAGCATGACGCTTTCTGTGTTTTCTGTTGTTTCTGCCCAGCAAGCGGCTTATGCTTCGCAACGGTTGGCTCGTTTGGGTGGAGAAATGTCTTGCAAAAACATTCCGGCTAACGATACAGTGTTTTTTTGTGCTCAGATTGCAAAGTCAAAGCCAATCGTTGTAAACCATAACGATAGGGGGCAAATAATACATTTAGGAATTTCGTTGTTTAATAACTCTACGAAAGAGTTAAACCGCCCTGTCTGTAATTTTATCGAGCGGCTCTTTTTGGAGTTGACTTTGATGAAGACATCGGAAGAACAAACAGAGAAACTTGAAGAATATGGTGTGAAAGTCGATAAGGCAGGATTCAGAGCAGAGAGCAGCCCGCTTATAATACAGCAGATAATTGAAGAAATATCTCAAACGGCAGATTTTTCGTTGTATAAGGATTCAGCATGTTTTGTTGCCCGTTGGAAACATGGTGTTAACCAGTCGCTTGCAATAACGATTCCTGCTGTCAGGGAGCTTATATTTGCTACCGACAAGAAAGAGGCGGACGGGGAGATAGGGCTTTTATTTGCCAGTAAGGCATGTGAGCAGAAGAAAGGTAGGATTGAGCCGCCTTTGTTCACTAATCTTGACCTTACTAAAAAACCGGGTAGCGATGTGTATGTACACAAAGGCACTGTTTTTATGATTAACGAGATAAACTCGGATACCTATTTTCAACGTCACGATAATCAGTATCGCTATATTTACAATGAACAATATCCGCATGAATCGCTGATAAATATGTTTTTGTCGGAGCAATGTTATTCTACTCTTTGTTTGCATATAACTCACCGGATGTATGGAGGTGTTCTTCCTGAATTTACTTTGTCTCTGAACGAATTTGTCAGTCTGTTTAAGGATGATTTTAATTTTTATTGCGGCATGCAGAAAAGCCAAACCGATGCGGTGAAAATAACGGTATTACTGCATAGCAAAGATTATAACTTTGCTCATATGCTCCTGATTGAGACGGCAAAGGGAGATATTTTTGCTAAAAATGGAATTGTGAAAGCAAACTTGTATACAAATATACCTCAGCATAATATAAAAAGTTTATTTAACCCATAACGACTAAATAATATGAAAAAAAATTACAGATTATTTCTTTTGCTCATACTCAGTTTGTCGGCTGTTTTTTTTACAGCTACGGCACAGCTGGAAAATAGCAGATTAATAATAACAAGTGGAATAGATTATGGAAATCTGAAACAGACGATAGAAAATAGCGTTTCGCAAATGCTTTATGGTTGCAACGAAGCTGTGATAAACGGAAAATCTCCATCCGTATCGAAAGAGGCTATTACAGCCGATGGCAGGAGAGTATTAGGTGCATTGTGGAGAACAAGCCCGATGAGTTGTTCAGTGTCTACGTTGGAGCGTGTATGCGTTCTTCGTCCCAACGATAGCGGATTTCAGATACGTAATATCCCTGTTACCATGCACAATGCTCCGGAAGGACAGCAATACCAGGAAATTGTGATTAATCTTACGAACGAAGGTAAGGTTGATGATATTTTTATACCAATCCACCAGTACAGCGATATTTTGAGTAATGACCTTAAAGTAGCTGATTTCAATCGTCGTCAGATGGTGATTGATTTTGTAGAAAATTTCAGAACAGCATACAATCGCCGTGATATAAACTTTCTCGAAAATGCATTTAGTGATAATGCCCTGATAATAACAGGAAAGGTGATAAAACAAAAACCTAATTCCGATCAGGTATTGAAATCGCTTCCGCAAGAAAAAATTGTTTATCAAAACAAGACAAAGAAGGAGTATCTGGATGGATTGAAATCTATATTTAAAAATAAAAAATACCTGAATGTAGAGTTCGAAGAAGTGATTGTACTTCAGCATGAAACTTATGAAGAAGTATATGGTGTTACATTGCTACAGAGATGGTATTCTACAGGCTATAATGATGTGGGTTATGTTTTTCTGATGATAGATTTTAAAAATGAATGGCAGCCTGAAATACATGTGCGCACATGGCAACCTGAAATATACGACGGACGAAAATTGAGAAGAGATGAGGTGTTTCAGATTTATGATTTTGCATTGAACCGTATAAATTAAATAATGAAAATATATGATGAAAAAGTTACTTCTTTTTTGTGTTTTGCTTTTTAATGTCATCTTTGTTTTTTCTCAACGGACACTGATTATCGAAGATAAATCGACTGATTATAGTGTTTTTGGAGGTGCGGGCGACGAAGCGGGAGTTATTATCTCGGCTAAGGAGGATATTCCTCTTACCTTTGTTTTCAACTACAAACCGTTAGAACCACTGAAGATTGACACAATAGCATCTATTGTAAGTTACCATTTTAAGTTTAAAGCCGGTGCCGGAAATAGCCGTCGTTTGATAACTATTAATGTGAAAAACTATAGAGCAATAGAACTAACTGTGACATTGAGTCCGAAGCAATTGAAGGAATTCCTGGTTCGTGACCCTTCGGCTGAGACTTTAGACTGTTTTTATCAGCTTACCAAGGAGGCGGAAGAATTGTTTCAGAGAGCGATGTATGCTCAGGCAAAGGATAAATATCGCCTTGCCACTGAGTGTTATGACTACAGGGAGGATTCTGATATAAAACAAAGAATAGCTGTGATAGATTCGCTGACGCATTATAAGAGTATTGGCGATATATTTTATAATATGGGAAGTTATGCCGAGTCGACCAATGCTTACCAGAGGGTGCTTGATTATAACAGGTCGGACACATATGCAACAGGTCGCTTTGTAGATTCGCGCATTAAACAACAGGAGAACTGCTCAAACTATTATGTGACTGCCGAGAATTATTATCTTGAAAAAGATTATGAGAAGGCTAAAGAATTATATACAAAAATATTGAATATGTCTTGCGACAAATCGCTGGAGGCAAGTAACCGCCTTATCGCAATGGATAATTATATGACAAAAAAGAGAGAACGTGCTCGCGTTCTTGTGTATGAATACGGACATAATTTCAATGTGAAAGGCAACCATAAAGAAAACGCGCCTATCGGATTTTCAACCGGAAATTATAAGGAAAAAAGAGCAGGAGGATATTTTTCTTTACATACAAATACAGATTTGTTTGAGACTATTCGTTCTAACGTAACAGAAACAAGTCGGCCGGAACTGAATGTGTCGTTTGGATGGACTATAAAAATAGTTAAGCCTGTTTGGATATTTCTGGGACCGGGGTATACCGCAGTGGGTAAGTTTTCTGAATGGGAAGAAGGTGATGACAGTAAAGGATTGACATTTAATGACCTGAAATTTAATATACATCATGCCGTTTCGCCGGAGGCGGGAGTGCTATGCAAGATAGGTCCTGTAGCGGTGCGCTATACGTTCCAATATCGTTTTTCATTCAATTATGAACAACTGGATTGGGTAGGTAAGTATAAGCATTATTTCGGTCTTGGAATGTGCTTCTGATTATCTGCCAAGAATATATCTGAAAAGCGCCTCTTACTCATTAAGGGGCGCTTTTTCGTTTAGTGGTCAATTAAGACAAATGGACTGTAAGATTAAGAGTATTTATACCTACAGGCACAACATTTTGCTCATCGTAATTGTTTGTTTTTTTAGCTGTCGTGTTAACAATTTATTTGCTGTAAGTATTCGACACAAATTAACTTATATTATTTAGCTCACATAGGAGGATACATACGGAAAACACATAGAAACCCTCATCCTGTCCCGTATAGCGGCTTAAAGTCCGCTTTACGGGTAATCATTTTCGGAGCACACAGAATACGCGGACTATACGGAATAACACGGATTTTCGGGAGAACTCTTCTGATTTTTTTAGAAATAATTTATTTCTTTTCCTTCTATAGAGCTTAGCAAGCTGTTTGTCAAGCGGCTTGCACCGAACCGGAATAGCGAGTTATTAAGCCACTCTTTCCCTAGAATTTCTTTCACGAGGGTGTAATACTTCACCGCATCGTCGGTAGTGGCTATACCTCCTGCAGCCTTGTAGCCTACCTTTGCATTGTTTTTATCGTTCCACTCCTTTATGGCTTGGCACATTACGTAAGTGGCTTCGAGCGTAGCCGATACGGTGGTTTTTCCTGTCGAGGTTTTAATAAAATCGGCTCCCGCTGCCATGGCAATAAGCGCTGCCTTCTTTATATTTGCAGCGGTTTTCAGGTCGCCTGTTTCAAGTATTACTTTTAGTTGCGCTCCACGGCACGATGCTTTTATTTCGCTTATTTCTTCGTACACTTCATCGTATTTACCTTCCAGAAATTTACCGACGGAGATAACTGCGTCTATTTCGTCGGCACCTTCCAATGCTGTCATAGCTGCTTCGGCCACTTTCACTTCAATAAAAGTTTGTGATGCAGGAAATCCTCCAGCTACTGCTGCTATGCGTACATCTTCGGTCAGATTTTCTTTTACGTGTGGAACCATAGCAGGGTACACACATATAGCTGCTACATTGGGTAAGGTGGAGAACTGTTTCCTGAAATCGTTCACTTTTTCCGTCATAGCTACGATGCCTGCTTCGGTATCGTTTCCGTTTAGCGACGTAAGGTCAATCAGGCTGAGGCATTGCTTATATACTTCTTTATTATTGTTCTCATCAAGGTGCTTGCTGATGATGGCGTCAACTTCTTTTTTTACAGTTTCGTCGTTCAGGTTGCAGTTGTACACTTTGAACAATTCTTCGAATTTATCCATGATTTTATGTGATTAAGTAGATTTTTATACGTAGATGATAAGT
Organism: Paludibacter sp. 221; assembly: GCF_010501035.1. Classification (GTDB taxonomy): domain Bacteria; phylum Bacteroidota; class Bacteroidia; order Bacteroidales; family Paludibacteraceae; genus QVMH01. The sequence goes on along the minus strand of NZ_QVMH01000023.1, from coordinate 23,802 downwards.
TTTGTTTTCGTTTTTAAATCTTTTTTAGTTCTGAGTGTCAGGAAACAAGCCTTGTTGTTTTATCCGACAAGCGGTTTGGAAAACCGCTGTACGGTACGAATGTATAACGTACATATCGTTTTAAACGTCAATATCTTATTCTCTGATAATAAAACTTGTAACTCGTAACTATTTAAGTTTTTCGTTATTCAAATGGCGTTCATTATCGCGGAGGGTCTTTTTTTGCAGATTTTTATCGAATGCCTCTGTCAGGTTTACCCCCGTTTGGTTGGCAAGGCATATTAATACCCACAATACGTCGGCCATCTCATCAGCAAGGCTCGATTCCTTATCCGATTCCTTGAAAGACTGGTCGCCATAAGTACGTACCATGATGCGGGCAAGTTCGCCCACCTCTTCGGTAAGGATTGCCATGTTGGATAGCTCGCTAAAATAGCGTACTCCATAGGTTTTTATCCAATTATCAACTTGTTGCTGTGCCTCCTGTAAAGTCATGCCGGTTTGTATTGTTTATTTTATTGCAAAAGTAGCGAATAAAAATAAGAAATAAGAATTCAGAAATCAGAACTCGGAAGTTAAGACCCTCTGCCGGCGCGGACTTGTAGTCCGTATCTTGCTCGTAAGAGCAATTTTTGGGAATGACTGCTTTTCAAGCAGGACACGGACTACAAGTCCGCGCCAGCAGAAGTATTTTACAACGTATGCTTCTGCCTGAAAGGCAGTATTTATGGGTTGTTCTCTTCCGCAGGTCGTTGACCTGCGGTGAGACCTGAATAGTAAATATTGAAATGGAGTTGGCGGGAATACCTGTGTTATTAGTAGAAGTAACTTTAAAGTCCCCCTTAGGGGGATTAGGGGTAGTTATCTTATCGCATCTTTTATATCCAGAAACGCTTCTTCCAGTTTCAGCATTTCTGCCGACATGAAACGGAAAAAAGCCAGCCAATCGGTACGCCTGTGAATATCCAGCCCCGGTTTGAAAGAATAAATACGGCATACCTCGTTACCACATTCCCTGCGGTAAGCAAAGTTCCAGATTAACCCTTCGGGAAAGTCGGCTTCGAGGATAGCTTTGTATTTTTCAAATTGCTCATATTTGTTCAACCGCTCGTTTTCGTCCTTATTATTAATTTCCAGAATAACGAAAGCACCTTCGCGGGTAGCGTCGTATTTAAACTCTACCCCTTTCATTTTGGTGTTCAGCAGAAATTTGTCCTTCCGATGCTCCATTCCGGGCAGGTTGCGGCAGAAATTACCATAGCCTTCCCAAAATTCTTTTTTAAGTTCCTTCAGTTCATCTTTTGTATACATCGTTTTTCGAGCCTCTGAATCTATATTTTTTGTACGCGAAGACGGAAAGACGCCAAGTCTTTTCTCTCGTTCAGCGTAGCGTCTCGCTGCACTGCTTTTTAGAAGGAAAACCCTGTAAATGGGCAAGTTTAGAAACTTGCTTTTAACTGCGACATGGCGCGGACGCTATGCCGAACAAAGGTTATTACTTTTTCCTTTCTCCTTTTCCCTTGTACCTCGTATCTTATTTCATTATTTTATAAACATTCCCCGGCAGGCATTTTACCATATTCTTAAATTCGAGTGACAGCAGTATCGACGATATTTTGCTAAAAGGGCGCGATAGCCTGATAGCCAGTTCGTTTGTTTGTATGCCGTCGGGGTATTGCTTTAGTACGGATAGGATATCTTCTTCCTCGTTTGTCAAATCTACAAAAAGGCTTGTTTGTTCCCCTACGCTTGTTTTATCCTTGCTGTTTTCCCAATTCATAAAGCGCAGCATATCTTCGGCCGACTCTATGAGTGCGGCTTTATTGCTTTTTATCAGTGCATTGCAACCTGCTGAAAATTCATCCGTTACACGGCCGGGAAAAGCAAATACATCGCGGTTATAATCGTTTGCCATGTTGGCGGTTATCAGCGAGCCTCCCTTTTTGTTGGACTCTACCACCACCAGCGCATCGCACATGCCTGCGATAATACGATTGCGCTGTACGAAGTTTGGCTTGTCGGCATTGGTTTCCGTTGCAAACTCGGTAAGCAATCCTCCGTCGTGCTGCATCTTGGCGGCAATGGAGCGGTGTGCAGCGGGGTAAATCCTGTCAAGCCCATGCGCCAAAACCCCGATAGTGGGAAGCCCCGCATCTAAAGCGGCTTTGTGGGCACAAATATCGATGCCGTAAGCCAATCCGCTTATAATGACAACATCGGACTGATGGGCGGCAATGTCGCTAACCAGTTTTTTACAGTTTGCCCTACCTTCGTCAGTAGCGTTGCGCGTGCCTACAATGCCTACGAACTTTTTGTTGTTCAGTTCTAAATTGCCTTTGCCATAAAGCATTATGGGTGAGTCCGGACACTCTTTGAGGCGAAAAGGATATTCCGAATCTGTAAAGAAACAGGGGTTTATATCGTTTTTTGTGATAAATTCGATTTCTCGTTCTGCACGTACCAGTGCAGCGTCTCTTTGCGATACGATTTCGGTTGACAAGATGCGCCCTATTCCGGGTATTTTTCCCAACGATTGTGCCTTTTCGCTGAATATACCCTCTACCGAGCCTACATAGGCTATCAGGGTTTTTGCCAACAGGTTGCCAACGCCTTTTATAAAGGTTAGGGCTATCTGGTATGTAAGGGAGTTTCCGGTCATTTTTCGGCAGGCTTCTTATTCTTCAATTTAAAAAACAAATGTGCTGCACCCCAGCCTGCCACTACCCCTGCAATATCAGCAAACCAATCGACCCAGCTTGCTGAGCGGGGTTTGAAGTAAGCCCCCTGAAGAATTTCTATTATTCCTCCTAAAACAATCGGGAAAACAATACAGGCAATAAAAAACAGAATGCTATAGCTGTATTTCCCTGTTTTGTTTCTTTTTCGGGAATCGTATATCAATACTGCTGTTAACCCCAAATACATAAGGAAATGTATTACTTTGTCGGCATTAGAAAAAGTGGGTACGGATTTGAAAGCTGATGGCGGGGCAAACGACAGGTAAAGAATACCAATAAAAACTATGATTGATTTCCAGTATGAAATAAAGAAGTTTTTTGTTTTTGCCATATACTTACGTAGTCAACAAGTATTTTTTTGCAAAGATAATTTTTTAGCTGAAAATTATCCATTCACAATGGAAAATAAGATATTTATTTCATACTCGTCTAAATGTGTTTTTAGTTCAACTGAAACAAGTAAACAAAAAGGATATTAGTGTTCTCTTTTTCAGGGTCGATAATCCAGTTGCCGTTGGTCTGATAGATTATTTCTTTTATTTTTTCGTCGTAGTTTATCGTTTCATCCCCATAGCCTATCCGCTTGCCTATCTGTACATCTGTCAGTTTCCCGTTTTCGAGCAGGATGTAAGTTAGCGATAAAGCATCCAAATATACTGAATCGTTCTCGGTTACAATAGTTTGGAATTTTTCGCTGAAAAACGTTTTAAGCGAGTCGTAGCCTCCTTTGTATTCGGGCAATTCAAATTCCACCTTTACCAGTTTGCCGTCGGGTTTGAGGTAGCATGTAGAATCGAGCTTATTGTCGGTATAAAAATACTTGCCGATAAGAACACTGTCAGCATCAAAAAAAGGCTGTATAATAGACACGGAAGTAGTGTCTTTTTCAGCAATTTTATCGTCATTGTCCTTTACGCCTCTGTTTTGCGAAAAGGTGATTCCGTTAAACACACACAAGAAAATCCCGAATAAAAAAAACTTATTATCCAGCATATTTTTTTACAGATTTAGAATGAATGTCATAACAAGCAAAAAGTGCTTAATATCAGTTACATTATAACGTGAATATAACTGGTATTGTTTGGTGCAAAGTTATGAATATAATTGTATTAACATGGTATCCGGAATGATAAAAAATTGCCGGAGGAATATTAAAAAGTACTCTTGCAAGTTTTATCTGTTAATATGCCGATAGAAAAGCGGAGGTGTTTTGTGTGTGAATAAGTTTTTATAGTTTTGTAAAAAAAGCGGTTTATGAATAAGGAAGAATTGCGGGAATACTGCATAAGCCTGAAAGGAGTGACAGAGCACTTTCCTTTCGACGATGTATCATTGGTTTTCAAGGTAGGAGGAAAAATGTTTGCTCTCCTTCCTCTTGATGCTATTGAAACGAGTATTGCATTGAAATGCGACCCCGATAGAGCTATAGACTTGCGCGAACAATACGATGCTGTACGCCCGGCTTACCATTTTAATAAAAAACATTGGAACTCTGTTGTTTCCGATACTTCTATCTCGCCTGCTTTTATGAAAGAGTTGATAAGCCATTCGTATGAACTGGTTGTGGCTGGGCTTCCTAAGAAGGTAAGAGCAGAGCTTTTTAGTTAAAATAGATGCCTGCTTAAACTTTTGTTTGTTTCATAAGTCTGATAATTTATACCAATTGTTTTTTGCAGCGGGTTTATCCTTGCTGCTTAACCAATAATTTATCACTCTTATGAATAAAACAAATAATGTACTTGTTTTTTTTGTTTGTCTTTGTTTTCTGTTATCATCCTGTTCCGAATCGCAGCTACTCCCTCCGTCAGTCCCTCCTGCCGATAATCAGAATATGGAAGAAAAAGAAGAAATCCCCGCCGAAGAGGAAGAGGAATACACCGACCCCGGTGACGAGCCTTTAGAGGGTGACTCTCAAGACCTTAATCTTGATAACATGGTGAAAATTCATTTTTCGGCCGATAGTGTTGTCGTCAGCAATCCTTTGGAAGATGAGGTGTCTATCGAATATAATGGCAATCATTTGGTTATAAATTCTTCAACCACAAGTAGAGAGGTTAATTACGTACTGTCAGGAAATACTGCCGATGGGTCTGTCAAAATTTACGGAACTTATAAATTTGGATTGTATCTGAATGGTGTTGAGATTGTTAACCCCAATGGGGCGGCAGTCAATATACAATGTAAAAAGAAAACAATTGTTACTGTAGTAGATAATACCAGCAACCGTTTGACAGACGGTGAAACTTACATATATTATGGTGACGAGGATATGAAGGGAACTTTTTTCAGCGAGGGGCAATTGCTTTTTACCGGAAACGGACTTCTGGAGATACGTGGAAAAAACAAGCATGCAATATGCAGCGACGACTATATACAGATATACGAAGGAGATATATGGGTAAAAGAAGCCGCCTCCGACGCCATACATGCCAACGATTATATAATTGTGAGTGGAGGTGCTATCCAGACCCGCTCAGTAGGAGAGGGGCTCGATAGCGACAGATATATACACATTGCCGGAGGGAGCCTGGATATTACCACTACCGGGCAGAAAGGACATGGAATTAATAGTATTGAGTATGTAAAGGTGGAAAATAATCCGCAACTGACAGTTAAGACAGAAGGTACTGCTTCCAAATGTATTAAATCGGATGGAAACATAAGCATATCGGGTGGAAAAATAGATTTGAAAACCACAGGCTCGGCTTGTTACGATGCGGAGGAAAAAGACACCTCTTCGCCTGTAGGCGTAAAGGCCGGAGGAAATATAAATATCGACAAGGGCGATATATCAATCTGGTGTAGCGGAGCGGGAGGAAAAGGAATGAGTGCCACAGGCGAACTGGTTGTTAATAATGGAAACATAAGCGTAACCACTACCGGAGCGCAGTATTCATACAGCTCGGCCTATAAAACGGCTGCAAAAGCAATTAAATCTACCGGAAACCTTACAATTAACGGTGGAAACATATATGCAAAAACCTACCAGTCGGAAGCCGAAGGGATAGAAAGCAAAGCTACCCTGGCGATAGCCGGAGGAACAGTAGAGGTCGAAGCGTATGATGATTGCCTGAATGCATCCAAACATATCGAAATAAGTGGCGGGAATGTGTATTGCAAGAGCAGTGCCAATGACGCGATTGACTCTAACGGAACGCTGACCATTGCCGGAGGGGTAGTGGTAGCTTGTGGAGCAACTCAACCGGAAGCAGCGTTTGACTGTGACCAAAATCGTTTTTCCATTACCGGAGGGACTATTGTAGGCATCGGTGGAGATACAAGTACACCTACCAGCAGCTACTGCTCGCAACCATCTCTTGTTTACAAAACAAGCACAAGCATTAATACTATAGCGATTAATAATTCCTCTACAGGTGCAAATGTGCTTGTTTTTGAGTTTCCTCGTACGTATTCTTCTATGACGATGCTCTTTAGCAGTCCGTCGTTACAAACAAGTACAGCCTATTCAATCTTAATTAACGGGACTATCACTTCTACTGAATCAGCTTTTCATGGCTTATATGCCAACGCTACTTATACAAACGGTACTTCGGCTAATACATTTACTACCGGTTCGTCGTCGGGTTCGGTAACATCCGTAGGAACTAATGGTATTGGCGGAGGTGGAAGACCTCGTTAGGTAAAGAAAAATAATGTAAACTGTAAAACTTCTATCGCACAATTATTTATATTGTGCGGTAGAAAAGTAAATGTTTAGCAACCGCAATCTTCTTCGCCATTGTTTTTATAAAAACAAGCTTTAAACTCTCTCCCGCTATTTTATACATTATTGAACTTACAAGAGTTTTATTAAGATTTGTGTTAAGATTTTAAGTTATGGGCAAAAAGAATATTAGTAAGAAGATATAATATAAAAGTACTCCTTTATTCGCTGCAAACGATATGTTTCTGAAAGTAAGCCGTTGTATAGACAGTGAATTTAAACCCCTAATACAATACTTGCATCAATATTGAGTTTAACACTCATTTCTCTTGCCACCTGTAAGGTAGGCTCACTTCTGCCATTCAGATAGTCGCTTATCCTTGATTTGCTTATTCCTAAGAGAGATGCAAGAGACGTTTGAGTTAATCCCATCTCGTACATACGTAGTTTGATAATATCCACTAATGCCGGCTTTCCGATAGGATAATGTTCTTCTTCATACTCCGCTGCAAGTCCTGATAATAAATCCAACTCAATAAGATTTTTGTCACTCATTGGCGTATTATCATCAACCAAAGGCAGAAGTTCTTCTATTCTTGCCATTGTAGCCTCGTAGGCTATTTTGTTAAGTATTTTCATAATTATATAGTTTTAGCATCTATCTTATCATATTCGGCATGAGTTCCGACAAATCGAATGTAAACAGTTTTAATCTGCATTTTGATAACTGCAACAAGCCTGAAATCATTTCCTTTTATATTAAATACATAGTGTTGGTTCCCCACACTATCAGCACTGATAAATGTATTTTTAATATCCGCAAAGCACTTCCATTCTGCTTGCTTTGTTTTTGAGTACCATTCTTCAAGGGCATTTTTTACTTCTTGATGTTTTTCGTAATACTCTATCAGGGTGCTTCGTGTTATAATTCTCATTCGTCTGCTTGTTTATACAAAGATAATGTTTTGTTTTGAATTGCAAAACAAAGTACTAAAAAACAAAACGAAATATTTATTTCGTCTCTAATTTCAATTTAGTCCCGCAATTCGGACAGTTAATGTAGTCCTTATCAGGTTGCTCGAAAAGTTCGGAGACATGAACGCCTAAAGCCTCTGCGATTTTTTCGTAAGTAGCTAAAGATGGTTTTATTTTCTCATTTATGAGTTTGCTGCGATTTTGCGGAGTTATCTCCACTTTTTCGGATAGCTCTATAATTGTGACATCGATGGTTCAGATTTTCTGTTATTTCAGACGGAAATAAGATGCGGATAAAGATTGTTGAGTTTTTGTATTTTGCCTCACAGAAATTGGTTCAACATAAAGATGCTTAAAGTTTTTGTGTATTTTTAATAGAAACGTGATGTTGAGGATAGCGAGCGAAGCGAGAAAAGGGAATTTGTTTCAGTAATCAAAAGAAAAACGCCTATAAATTGTTAGTTATAAGCGTTTTAGTTAAATGTAAAAGTACTCGAGGCGGGACTTGAACCCGCACGGCCGTAATGGCCACAGGATTTTAAGTCCGGCGTGTCTACCAATTCCACCACTCGAGCAATCCTGAGAGCGAAAGACGGGATTCGAACCCGCGACCCTAACCTTGGCAAGGTTATGCTCTACCAACTGAGCTACTTTCGCGTATGCCTTACTTTAGTTGCCTAAAGCGGGTGCAAATATAGATTATTTTTTTTATTTCCCGAAATTTTCTGCGAAAATTATTTGAATACTTTGGTGGAGTTATAAAGAATGGCATGCTTAATATAGCTTTCATCTTTTCAGAAACTTATTTTTCGAGCTTTTCTTTCCCGTTTTTATTAAAAAAGCACGTTGTAAGAGATAGTTTGTTAAATTTGTAACTCTTCACCTTTCTCGGATGATCATTTTGATCTTGTATATAGGCGGTTTGGGTGTTGTGTGCTATATTTAAAAACTGTATGAAAAAAATATTACTAATATTGTTTGTACTGTTGTTTGTAAATAATATACAAGCTCAGAGCGCGGAACAGAAAAAAAATTCGGAGTTCGGCCGGATTGTTTTAACCTTGGTGCGCAACCTGAATGCGGGTTACAGTTTTAACAACACTACTAACTATCGTCTGAGCAGCTATCATGCCGGAACAAATTATACTCAACCATTTAAGAGACTGCCGGCGGCAAATTGGCAGTTAGGAGCTTACGCCCGTTGGAGCGATTATCAGATGAAGAACGGGAAACCCGATTTTTCCACTACGTCGGTGTCTGTTCCATTTCGCATAGGGTATAGGGTGTATGCCGACGATAATTTGTCGTTGCGGATAAATTTCGGTCCTACTTATGAGTATGTTTTGCAGGATACATTCAGCAGTAGCGAGGGTAATAGGATACAACGTTCACAACTTTCGCTGTCGGCTGGTGCGGTACTGTCTATTGCTAACATTACCCGCCTGTATGTTTCTTACGAGTATTATCCTATTGGTTTACTGTCCAATGGAGATTTTAAGCGTTCGTCGTTTAACTTTTCAATAGGTTTATAGAAAAACATATATACTCCTATATTACACACTTCGTTATAGAATCAATTAAATAACTGATTCTTAATTTAATAAATAAGCATATAGTACGCCAAGACGCTAAGACGCCAAGAATCTACGAAAAAGAAAATATACAGCATTCGTCTCTTTTGGGTTTGCGTCTTATTTGAAAATCAGGCATCTAAAAAGACGCTATAAAAAACACAAAGTGTTTTTTTAATCCTTTGCGTCATCGCGTCTTTGCGTACAAAATTTAAATAGTTTCTAAAAACGAAAAGAGGCTTTATTTTCATAAAACCTCTTTGTCGTAGTTTTTTGTCTTTTTTTAAGCCAAACGTACGAAAGCTTCGCCTTCGACATCATACAGATCAATTTTTCCTTCGCGAGCCAACCAGCCTAAAGCCATATTCAAATCTTTTTCAGTAAGTTTTGTAGCTTTTTTTACGGCTTTCAGGCTTGCTTCTCCGTTTTCTAATACCGTCCAGATGTGTCCGGCATTGGTTCCGATTTTTTCAAGCATGGTAGTAAGTTGTTTATTAATTTAGGTGCAAAAGTATATATATGTGTTGTAAAACATGTTTTTGAAAAATGTTTTTTCGTTTTTTTAACATGTTTTGTTGGTCACTCAGAGAAAATTTCTGCTTTTTCCTCCTCCATCGGAGATTGTAACAGCTTAACAATAAAATCGGGAGTATTGTTTATTTGCTCGTATGCTATTTTTGAGGCCTTTTGTTCCGATTCCTTTTTGCTGCTTCCGGTAGCTTCACAGATGACGTTGTTTCCAATTTTCAGGCATGTGCGAAAAGTATGACGGTTTTTCACTACAATTTCGTCTATCAGTACAAACTCTGGCTCCAGGTGGTTCTTGTGGCACCATTCAAGCATTTTCGACTTGAAATTTATTTCGTTCTCCAGCAGTTCGTCCCAGTCAAGGAAGTGCTGAAAAAGATAATCCTCTACAAACGATTTGCACTTGCGGTATCCCTGGTCTAAATAAATAGCTCCGAAAAGAGCTTCCAGTGCGTTGCCGTTCAGGTTGTTGTTCGAGTTTTTTATGGTATGTTTGGATGCTACCACATGTTTGTTGAGCCCTATTTCGGCTGCAAGCTGGTTTAGCGATTCGCGGCTTACTATCCGGGAGCGCAGGTTCGTAAGAAATCCCTCCTGCTTGTTAGGGAATCGTTTGTATATAATATCGGTAATAACAGAATTAAGGATGGCATCACCCAGAAATTCAAGGCGTTCGTTGCATGACCCTCGCTTGCCGCCGGCAACAAGAGGAGCCGACTTGTGATGCAATGCCAACTGATAGTATTCTATCTTGTCAGGATAGAATCCCAGCATATTATAAAAAAGCAAATAAGGCTCTTTCTTCTTATTCCGAAGGAGCCTTATTTTACGTATAATGTCTTTTATCACAACCCTTTATTTCGAATACTTTTTGAATATAACACTTGCGTTGTGTCCTCCAAATCCGAATGTGTTGGATAAGGCAGCGTTTACAGTTCGTTTCTGTGCTTTGTTGAACGTAAAGTTCAGCTTATAGTCAATTTCGGGGTCGTCATCTCCTTCTTCGTGGTTGATGGTAGGAGGTACGATGTCGTTTTTAATAGCAAGTACGGCTATCATTGCCTCTACAGCACCGGCAGCACCAAGCAGGTGACCTGTCATTGATTTTGTTGAACTTATGTTTAACTTGTATGCATCTTCTCCAAACACTTCTTTTATTGCCTTAGCTTCCGAAATGTCGCCAACAGGTGTCGAAGTTCCATGAACGTTGATATAATCAATATCCTTAGGTTGTAGTCCGGCATTGTTCAATGCCCTTTGCATTACCAGTTTAGCGCCAAGCCCTTCGGGGTGTGTTGCTGTAAGGTGGTAAGCATCGGCCGACATGCCGCCTCCTACTACTTCGCAGAGTATATTAGCTCCACGTGCTAAAGCGTGGTCTAAGTCTTCCAGAATAAGACAGCCTGCACCTTCGCCCATCACAAATCCGTCGCGGCTTTTGCTGAACGGACGTGAAGCGCGGGTAGGGTCGTCATTGCGGGTCGACAAAGCGTTCATCGAGTTGAAACCACCCACTCCTGCAGGAGTAATGGCAGCCTCGGCGCCACCTGCAAGAATCATGTTGGCTTGTCCCAGTCTTATGTAGTTATATGCGTCAATAAGTGCGTTGGTCGACGAAGCACAGGCTGAACATGTAGAGTAATTAGGGCCACGGAAACCGTATATCATCGAAATTTGTCCCGCTGCAATATCCGAAATCATTTTCGGGATAAAGAACGGATTGAACTTCGGACCGTTTTCTTCGTTTTTGTAATAATACCCTACCTCTTGTTCAAAAGTAAGGATGCCACCGATACCGGCAGCCATTATTACACCCACCTCGTCGCGGTTAAGAGTTTCGAGGTCTACTCCGCTGTTTTCTATAGCTTCTTTAGCCGCAGCTACAGCATATTGGGCATATATATCTACCTTGCGGATTTCTTTGCGTTCGAAATACAACGAAGCGTCAAAGTCTTTCACCTCGCAGGCAAATTGTGTTTTGAATTTTGATGCGTCAAAATGCGTAATAGGTCCGGCTCCGCTTACTCCGTTAACTATGTTGTTCCATGTTTCAGAAACAGACTTACCTAATGGAGTAACCGCGCCTAAACCTGTTACTACTACTCTTTTTAATTCCATAAATAATCAAATGGATAATCGGAGGAATAATTATTTTTGCAAAGCTTCGATATGCTCGATAGCGTCGCCTACAGTTGAGATTTTTTCTGCTTCTTCATCAGGAATTGAGATACCGAATTCTTTTTCGAATTCCATAATCAATTCAACTGTATCTAAAGAATCAGCTCCCAAATCGTTAGTAAAGCTTGCTGATGGTGTTACCTCTGATTCTTCAACACCTAATTTATCAACGATGATAGCTTTTACTTTATCTGCAACTTGTGACATAATTTTGTTTTTTAAAGTTTATAAATAAAATTAGTTTTATAATTTTGCGGTGCAAAGAAATGAATTTTTTTTGACTTGACCTCACATTTTAGTAAAAATTTTCTATTTTTTTGCACAAAAAATAAATTTGTGTGCAAAATTAAAATCGCTAACATAACATGAAAGTAGCCCTTTTCGCCTCAGGTTCAGGTAGTAATGCCGAGAATATTGTCCGATATTTCGAAAATAAAAAAACGCTGGAATTTCCGCTAATCATCTCCAATAAGCCGGACGCCTTTGTGCATGAACGGGCTAAAACGCTGGGTGTTCCTTCCTACACTTTCGCCAAAGAAAGTTTTCAGTCCGGTAGTGAAATACTTGCGTTTCTGAAAGAACATGATATCGAGGCTATTGTGCTGGCAGGCTTCTTGCTGAAAGTGCCGCAGGCGTTAATCAATGCATATCCTGATAAGATTATCAATATTCACCCTGCGCTGTTGCCCAAATACGGTGGTAAAGGGATGTATGGCTCGCATGTGCACAAAGCTGTGAAAGAAGCGGGAGAGAAGCAGTCGGGCATCACCATTCATTATGTGAATGCCAACTACGACGAAGGCAACATTATTTTTCAGGCAAAGTGCACTATCGACCCTACTGATACACCCGCCGATATAGCTGCTAAGGTGCATGAGCTGGAATATCAGCACTTCCCCAAAGTGATTGAACAACTGTGGGGATGATTTTTTGGTGAGTGAGGCTGTCTCAAATATTTTTTGAACGCAGATTATGCAAATTACAAAAATGTAATTTGCATAAATTCAATGATATAAGCTTTGTGCAAATTTGTGTTTATCTGCGTAACTTGCGTTCTTTTTCCTTTTGAGACCTCTCATTGGCGCAAGTTTAGCGTAGCGTAACTTGTGCCAAATCTAAATATTAAGCGGATGAGTTAGATAATAACTTTTAGCTACTCGCTACCCACTACTCACTCACTTCACCGCTATGGTTTCAATCTCGACCAATGCTCCGGCAGGTAGGTCTTTCACGGCAAATGCCGAGCGTGCAGGGTAGTACCCCGATTGGTATACCGATTTGTACACTTCATTCATTGCGCCGAAATACGATATGTTTGTAAGAAATACAGTATGTTTCACCACATCGGAAAAGGTATATCCGGCTTCGGTCAGTATTGCTTCAATGTTTTTGAATACCTGTTCGGTTTGTTCGGCGATGTCTGTAGCGTCTATTTGCCCTGTCGCAGGGTTTACAGGTATTTGCCCTGAAATGTAAAGCGTTCCGTTCACTTCTATTGCCTGACTGTAAGGTCCGATGGCCGCAGGGGCATTAGGCGTGTCGATGATTTTTTTCATATCTGTATTTATTTAGCGTTTATATTCAAATCTTGTATTAATAGGTTTATTTTTTTCGAACACGGACACACTAAGACACGGTGCTTCGGTTTGTTTTATCCATTGTCTTGGCTCTTGACTCTTGATTCTTGGCTCTATTTCTTGGTACGCAAAGACGCTATGACGCAAAGATTTTCATTTCCGTATAGCGGCTTTCAGTCTGCTTTACGGATGTTAGATGTATCGTTTTATTCTATTGGGCGAAAGATTTTTCGCCCCTACAGACATACCTTTACCTCTCTTTTATTCCCTCTCTATTCTTTCATTATTTCCATCTGGTGGCGTACCGATTCCTCATGAATGGCTACCAACACAGTTTTCATAAAGTCGGAGCTCATTCCCATTTGTTCAGCCTGGGCAATACGTTTGCTGAGAATTTCATCGTAACGTTTTTCCTGCAGGATGGGCATGTTGTGTTCTTTCTTATACGTTCCTATTTCTTCAGATACGCGCATACGGCGTGCCAGGAGTTCCAGCATATCGTTGTCTATTTCGTCGATTTGCTTGCGCAGGTTTGCCAGATTTTCGGTGCTTTGGTTGTTCATTTCGCGGATTACTAAATTATTTACAATTAATTCGAGCACATCCGGTGTAACTTGCTGCGAGGCGTCGCTCCATGCCTTGTCGGGGTTGCAGTGCGACTCTATAATCAGCCCGTCGAAGTTCAGGTCCATCGCCTGTTGCGATATAGGCGCTATCAACTCACGTTTACCGCCAATGTGGCTTGGGTCGCAAATGATAGGCAGGTTCGGAATACGGCGGTGCAATTCAATCGGAATATGCCATTGGGGCAAATTTCGGTAAATTTTTTTATCGAACGTGCTAAATCCGCGATGAATTGCACCAATTTTTTTAATTCCTGCGTTATATATACGCTCAATGGCTCCAATCCACAAATCCAAATCCGGATTCACGGGGTTTTTTATCAGTATCGGAATATCCACCCCTACCAGTGCGTCGGCTATTTCCTGTACTGCAAACGGATTGGCAGAAGTCCTTGCCCCAATCCACAGCATGTCTACTCCGTATTTCAATGCTTCGAAAACGTGCTTTGCAGTAGCTACTTCGGTAGCAATGTACATTCCTGTTTCGGCTTTTACGCGTTTCAGCCATTTTAGCCCATCAGAGCCTACTCCCTCGAAACCTCCCGGCTTGGTGCGTGGTTTCCATATTCCTGCTCGGAATATTTTTACTCCGTTGCGTGCAAGGCAGGTAGCTGCTTCCATTACTTGTTCTTCAGTCTCGGCACTGCAAGGGCCTGCTATAACCAGAGGGCGTTTGGCATCTATGCCCGGTAATAATATTGATTCTAATTCCATAATATATGCTTCTTGTTTTTATATTTTTTCTTATTTCAATTTTTTTATAATCTACTCGCTACTCGCTACTCGCTACTCACTCTTAACTCTCCTCAATGCTTCTTCCAGCATGGCCTCGTTACAGCAGAGCGATATACGTACGTATCTTTTGCCTTTATCTCCAAAAATGAAGCCGGGAGTGATGAAAACGTTTTTGTTGTAAAGAATTTCGTCAGCCAGTTCGCCCGAATCGCTGTATTTATCAGGTATCCTTGCCCACACAAACATACCTACCTGATTGGTGTCGTATTTGCACCCAAGGGCATCCATTATGCGGCAGGCTATTGTGCGGCGGCGGGCATATATCTTGTTCATCTCGGCATGCCACGTTTCGGAGTTTTTCAACGCTTGCACTGCTCCCACCATCATGGGGCGGTACATTCCGGAATCGACATTGGATTTTACTTTCAATACCCATTGGATGAACTGCGGGTTGGATGCCAGCATTGCCATACGCCAGCCAGCCATGTTGTGCGATTTACTCATCGAGTTTAATTCTATGCAAATATCCTTTGCTCCTTCTGCCGACAGGATGCTCAGTTTCTCGTTGTTCAGGATGAAGCTGTAGGGGTTGTCGTTGCATATCACGATGTTGTGTTTTTTGCCGAACGCCACCAGTTTTTCAAATAGCTGTTTGGTGGCTTTGGCTCCCGTAGGCATATTCGGATAATTTACCCACATTAGTTTTACATTGCTTAAGTCCATTTTTTCTAACGCTTCGAAATCCGGTTGCCAACCGTTGTTTTCGTCCAGGTCGTACGAAATAATGTTGGCTTCGCACAGGCGGCTTGCCGACGTGTATGTGGGATAACCGGGATTTGGAACAAGTACACTCTCGCCCGGATTGACAAATGCCAGCGTGATGTGCAGGATGCCTTCTTTCGACCCTATGAGGGGTTGTATTTCGGTAGCAGGGTCTAACGTTACATTATACCATTTTTTATACCAGTCGGCAAATCCTTTTCTTAGTTCGGGTAGCCCTACGTAGCTTTGGTAGCCATGTGCATCGGGTTGGAATGCATCGCGACAGAGAGCTTCTACCGTCTCTTCCGACGGTGGAAGGTCGGGGTTGCCTATCCCGAGGTTAATCACGTTTTTTCCTTCGGCGTTCATTTGTGCTACTTCACGCAGTTTTATCGAGAAGTAGTATTCTGATACTGTATTCAGTCGGTTTGCACACCTCACCCCTAACCCCTCTCCTTGAGGAGAGGGGGACTGAGTTTGCGATTGGTTATTGTTTGTGCTCATTGTCTTGGGTTGTATGTTTTTTTATCCTATTTTTTTGTTAGTTAGTGTTTGTACAGCGGCGTTGCCTTGGGCTTTGTATTCGCCCATATTCTGAAAGTCGCTTACCAGCGGGCGTATTGCATCGAGCGATTGCCGGTAGCGGGTATAGTCGTCGAAAGTAAGGTTGATGTAAAATTGGTATTCCCACTCTTTACCGATAATTGGCAGGGATTGGATTTTGGTAAGGTTGTTTTTGTAAAAAGAGAGGATGGTGAGTACTTTCGACAGGCTTCCTTCCTCGTGAGGCAGTGTGAACACAAGTGTTGCTTTGTCTACCTTGTTTATATCAGTCATTTGGTGGGCTTTTTCGGGTTGCGCTACCATCAGGAAACGTGTGAAGTTCCTTTTGTTTGTTTCTATACCTTCGGCAATTATTTCCAACCCGTATTTTTCGGCTGCCAGCGCACTGCATATTGCCCCTACGCCCTTCAAGCCTTTTTCGGCTACCTCTTTTGCCGATAGTGCCGTATCCTCGTTTTCAATGGCTTTCATGTGTTTATGCTTGTCGAGGAAGTCTTCGCATTGCATAAGGGCTATGGGGTGCGAGTGCACCTCTTTGATGTCTTCTAATTTTTGCCCCGGTAGTACTGCCAGATTATGCTCAATCCGTAGTTTATGCTCTCCTACGATGAGGCAACCGCTCTCGCGCAGCAGGTTGTGGTTTTGCAAGAGGCTTCCGGCTATCGTGTTTTCGATGGCTACAATGCCCAATAGCTCTTTGTCGTTTTCAAGCTCGTGAAACAAATCTTTAAACGTGTTGCATGGTACTATTTCAATTTCTTCTCCCTGAAAATACTGGCGGGCTGCAATCTCGTGAAATGCACCGCTTACTCCTTGTATAGCTACTCGTTTCATACTTGTTTAAAGATTTTTGATATAAAAAAAGTCCTGCTCAGTTTACCGAGCAGGACTTCATATATTGTTTAAATTATTTTCTTATTCTATTTTCACATACGATTATCCTGCTCTTACCTCATAAAGTAAAAGTAAAAATAAAAGTATGTAAAAAATCGGTTCATCATAAAATATGGTGTTGCCTTGTATGTTCAAGACTTTGCAAAAGTAATATTATTTTCAGAAAAACAAACGATTTGATGAAAAAAAGTACTACGTAGTTACAAGTTACTTCGCCCTTCGGGCAGTTACGAGTTACAAGAGAGATTTTAGAGCCAAGAATTTTAGGTAAAAGTTGAAAGGTAAAAGTATAAAGTCGCTTGTTTTTTTAAACACGGAGACACGAATTTAATTATTAGTTATTAATGTTTAATTATTATTTAGTTACAAGTTAATAGTTAATAGTTACGAGTTAGAGATAAGAAGTAAGAGATAATTAAGTAACTTTATACTTTTCCCTTTCACCTTTTTCCTCATTCTTATTTCTTTTGTCTTGATTCTTGGCTCTTGATTCTTNCCATATTTGGCGCAAGTCTGTGACTTGTGACTATGTTTTTTTGCAGTTTTAAACTGCATTTGTTTTCGGCACAAGTTACACTACGCTTTCGCTTGCATGCGGTATCCGATACATCGGACTGTTCCATATGCAAATACTGCCTTTCAGGCAGAAGTATACGTTGTAAAATACCTCTGCTGGCGCGGACTTGTAGTCCGTGTCCTGCTTGAAAAGCAGTCATTCTCAAAAATTGCTCTTACGAGCAAGACACGGACTACAAGTCCGCGCCAGCAGAGGGTCTTAACTTCCGACTTCTGATTTCTTAAAAAAGTCAACTGGTGCAATTCCGGCACATTTCAAATTGCGACCTGTTTTCGAGGAATTTCTGTCTGAAACCGGCTGCTTCATTGCTATGCCAACATTCGGCAAATGTTTTCTCGTTTATGTTGCCGTAGGGGTAAGATGAGTCTTTGTCGAAGCAGCACGGCAGTACGTCGCCTTTTACATTTACTACTGCACCGCTCCATAACCGCCAGCAGCGTTTTCTTCGTTTCCCTTTGATGTGGTATTTGCCATCTTCTCGCTTCTCGTATCGTGCATACTTCGCTTTGGTGGTAAGGAGTTCGTGCCCGTTTTCGAAATCGTACAGTTGCGCTGTTTTGAATGTGAGTTTGTCAGCCCCCGATTTTTTAAATACCTTTTTTATTTCCTGCATCTGGTGTTCGTTTGTTTTCAGTACAAGAAACTGCATTTCGATAAGCGGAGTAGCGGATTTTAATTCTTTTTTCCATTTAGCTACATATCCTATTCCTTGCAGAGCTTTTTCCAGCTTTCCTCCCACACGGTATTGCTGGTATGTGTCCTGAGTAGCCCCGTCGACGGATACAATCAGTTTATCCAACCCCGATTCTACCAGTTTTTTTGCCATATTATCAGTCAGGGCTTGCGCATTGGTGGAGGTGGAAGTATATATTTTTGCATTGTGCGCATAGCCTATCAGTTCGGGAATTTCCTTATTAAGCAATGGCTCTCCCTGAAAATAAAAGATGACATGCGCCAAGGTTGGTTTTAGCTCGTCAATCAACTTTTTGTAAAGAAGATTGTTTATTACTGTAGAATCTTTCTTTTTGTGCACGGCTTGCCCTACGGGACATTCGGGGCAGCGGAGCTGGCAGAAGTCGGCAGGCTCTACCGATACGAAAAAGGGTAAAGCATCATTTAATGATAAGCCGCTTGCAGGGGTAGCGGATAAAAACGATCTCCTTAATTTAAAATAGTTGCTTATTTTGTTGTAAGAGAGGTAGGTACAAGTTTTTATAAAAAGTTGGAATGGCTTATACATTGTTCAGGTAGGTATGTTTTGTTTTTATAAAAATGTGTGCCGTGCGTGCAGAAAAAATTGTAAGAATACTTAAAAATAGAATATAGTACGTTGAAAAAAGATATTTTTGTAAGTCAAAGTTAGAAAAAAAAATAATATAAGAGATTAATTTATAACAAAACACAACTATTTATGAAAAAACAGTTATTTCTCGTTGTTTCGATAATGCTTGCGTTGGGCTTTAGCTCATGTAGCAAGAAAATGGGTGAGTTACCACAGGATTTGTTCAAAGTAACTCCTAATCCTTTAGAAGTTAAAGGCGGTAAGATAGACGCTAAGGTAGATGGAAAATTCCCCGAAAAGTATTTCAACAAAAACGCTGAAATTGCAGTAACTCCTGTGTTGAAGTATAATGGAACTGAAACACGCGGTACTACCAAGGTATTTCAGGGCGAAAGCGTAACCGGAAACAATCAGGTAATCAGCAACAAGGAGGGTGGCAATTTTTCTGTTGCTTCTACCTTTAATTATGTTCCTGAAATGGCAAAATCGGAATTATATCTTGATTTTGCGGTGAAGGTAAAAGGTAAAGAAGCTCCTGCTATCCCACAGGTAAAAGTGGCCGATGGTGCGATTGCTACTGCTGAGCTGGCTTCGGCAAGCGCCGGCGAAATAGCTCCGGCCATTACGCCCGACAAGTTTCAGCGTATAATAAAAGAAACTCAGGAAGCTGATATTAAATTCCTTATACAACAGACAACTCTTCGCAACAGCGAAACAAAGTCACAAGAGATAAAAGACCTTACTACTGCTGTAAAAGATGCTAAAAATACCGAAAACAAAGAGGTTTCGAGCCTTAATATCATTGGTTATGCTTCGCCTGACGGACCTTTGGCGCTGAACCGCAATTTGGCCGAAAGACGCTTGGATGTAACTGCAAGCTATCTGAACAGCGAATTGAAAAAAATGAAAGCGAATGTTGCTATCGGTAAAGACTTCACGCCTGAGGACTGGGAAGGTTTCAAAAAACTGATGGAAGAATCGAACATTCAGGACAAACAGTTGATTCTGCGTGTGCTTTCGATGTATTCGGATCCTGAACAACGCGAACGCGAAATTAAAAATATCTCGTCGGCTTACACCGTGATAGCTGATGAAATTTTGCCGCAACTACGCCGCTCGCGTATGCAATTGACGGTGGACGTTATCGGTAAATCGGACGAAGAAATTACCCAGCTTGCCAAAAACAATCCTTCGAGCCTGTCGGCCGATGAATTGCTGTACGCTGCTACTTTGACTAATGACCTGACTGAAAAGGCTGTTATCTATCAGCGTGTAATAAATAATTACTCGAACGATGCCCGCGGATACAACAATCTGGGTATGGTGCGCTACTATCAAGGAAACATTGACGAGGCATTGTCTAATTTTACTAAAGCTGCTCGTATAGCTTCGGATGATGCCAGCATCAACTACAACTTAGGTTTGGTTGCTTTGGAAAAAGGCGAGTTGGATAAGGCTGAGCAGTATTTCGGAAAATCGGCGGGAGCAAATGCTGATTTGAATCAAGCGCTTGGTACGCTGTATGTTGCTAAAGGCGACTATAGTAAGGCAAAAACTACTTTTGGCTCAACAGCTTCGAATAATGCTGCTTTGATGCAGATATTGAATGGCGATTATAATGCTGCGCGCCGTACGCTTTCGGCAGTGTCTAACCCCGATGCTACAACATCTTATCTGGGAGCTGTGATTGGTGCCCGTACCAACGACCGCAACACTGTGTACAATAACCTGAGAGCTGCTATAGCTAAAGACAAATCATTCGCAGCGAAAGCAATAAGCGATATTGAGTTTGCTAAATTTATGGCTGACGAAACTTTTATGTCTATCGTAAAATAGAGATTAAAAAAAATATTTTTGTGTAAACAAACGGTTGTATGAATTTTTCATGCAGCCGTTTGTTCTTTTTTTTGGGGGGAATGGATAAAACCTTAAATATTTGCTCCTAAAAATATAAGCCTTTATTTTTGCATCTACATTCTTCGGATAAAAGTGAAGAATGATTTAGTTAGCTACAAGTTATCAGCTACAA
>NZ_QVMH01000023.1:0-3019 GCF_010501035.1 Paludibacter sp. 221 | reverse complement strand
AGAGAGAGAGAGACTAAGCCATTTACAATTTGTCCATTTACCATTTACTATTGCCGTAATTGGGTATTACGTCTTACCATTCCTTTTTTTCTCTTATTCCATTTTATTCCCTTATTTTTCCTTTGCGTATTTATATCCCACTATAGGGCGAAAAATTTTTCGCCCCTACCGTTGTTTGTATTCCCTTGTTTTCTATTCATTAAAAATGAATGTTGGTTGTGTATTTCACAGAGCCACACCGAGTCGTTCACGGAGTTTCGCAGAGTGTTTTTATCTCTGGCGAAGCTCCGTGTTTTTCTTTGTGTGGCTTTGTGGGATATTTATTCCTCATCCGTATAGCGGCTTTGAGTCCGCTTTACGGACAAAAGGGAAAGATGCGCTTTTGTTCGGTGTAGCGTCCCGCTACTGCCGCTGATAGAAGCAAAGCTCTGGCTTTGCATAATAAATATAACTCTGTTACTTTCCCTCGTTTGTAACGAGGGGGTTAAATGGAAGTTACGTTTTAAAACGTAAAACAATATAATTTACCCGTAAAGCGGACTGAAAGCCGCTATACGGGACAAAATGAAATACTTGTAACTAAATAATAATTAAACATTAACAACTAATAATTAAGTAATCATGAACAGAAAACAANTGTAGAACGTGCATACGCCTTTGCTGTTTTCGATAGGGATAGAATTGTTCCGTATAGCGGCTTTCAGTCCGCTTTACGGATAAAAACGAAGTAGCGTACCTATGGCACGCTTATAATGAGATGATTGACATTATTACCAAACTTTAATCCCTACGGGATATTTTAAAAATATAAATGCCGGATAACAAATGTAGGGACGAAACATCTTTCGCTGTTACTTCCCCTCGTTTGTAACGAGGGGTTAAATGGGGGATTACGTTTAAAACGTAAAACAACAACCCTCTCGTTGCAAACGAGAGGGAGAGAGGTGAATAACGCAAACATAATTTATCCGTAAAGCGGACTTAAAGCCGCTATACGGGCGGGATGGGAGCGGACTTGAATAGATTAAAGAGCCAAGAGCCAAGAATCAAGATAAAAGAATGAGGAAAAAGGTGAAAGGGAAAAGTATAAAGTTGCTTTATTGCTTCTTATCTCTAACTCGTAACTAAATAATAATTAAACATTAATAACTAATAATTAATAATTAACCATTAATAATTAACAACTAACAATTAAACATTATCAACTTATGAACAGAAAACAATTTTTACAACACGTAGTTGTCACATTACTCGTGTTATTTGTAGCTTCGGGCAATCTTTGTGCTCAGGTTACTATCGGGGCCGATGCCCAACCCGACGGAAATGCCGTTCTCGACCTTCGTTCCAATTATGAAACTGGTAAACATGGCGGTTTGCTTTTGCCACGTGTGGCACTAACTTCCACTACTTCTGCCAGTCCGTTATCAGCCCATGTGGCAGGCATGACTATTTATAACACTGCTACACGAGGAACGGACAATACTGCTGTAACTCCCGGTCTTTATTATAATGACGGTATAAAATGGGTTCGCCAGCAAGAAGCTATTCAGCAGGAAAACCGTACTTTTGTTTATACAGATGCGAATGACCCGAACACCTCGGGGGCAAAATTTGATGACGTACCTTCTTTGGATGAAGAGGGAGAGGTCAATCCGGCCTTTACTAATGATGATAATTTAAAATCGAACACCACCTATTTTTATATAGGTCAGGATGGTTCCATGTGGATATACAACGATAGCAGCAGTGCTTATGTTAAGTATGTTTCTCCTGCGGCTACAGCATGGTACAAAGGTGGTACCGAATTGGATGCAGGTGCAGATAAAACAACTCCTATTTGCCGGCCGGGTAATGTTGGTATCGGGGGAAATTCTTCAGCAAACTCAGCATTAATGGTACAGAATAGTACATTTGTCAACAATACATGCTATGGCGTTTATGTGGCTACTACTACACCTCTCATCACTGATGCCGATGCGAAAACGCAGCGTTCAATTGTGGCAACTACTTATGGGAAAGTGGCTGCAGGAGTTACATCTTCATCTTCAATACAAGGTATTTACTCTTCGGCTATGAGAAGAGGCCGCAATGACGATGGTAACTTAGCTTCTATATCGGGAGCCCAAATAGTTTATGGCCATTATGAAGCTCAAACAACAGGGACGACAGATAGAATTTACGGTTTATATTTATCTCCTTATGTACGGGGTGGTATAGCTTCTAATTTGTATGATATATATGTCAGGGATGTTGTAGTAGCCAATGGCGGACAGGTAACAAACAGATATGGTATAGTAATAGAAGGTAGCCGGAAGATAAACTACTTTGCCGGAAGTTTTGGGCTTGGAACAGAAGCTCCGGCAGGAAAAATGGAAGTAGTGGCAAGCAATATGTCAGCTTTGAGGCTCCATAGTTACAAAACCTCTAACACAAGCATTTCGCGCCTGTATGGTGCTATGGTGTATTACGGGCATCAGGCTGCCGATTTGACTACAGCAACTACAGATATTGCCTATGGAATTTATGTTTCGCCCATGAAAAATTCGGGAACAGTGACTACTGCCTATGATATATATGTTGGGTCTGGCGACTCGATGAACGAGGGCACTGCAACCAATCACTATGGTATTTATGTGGGAGGAACACACAAGAAAAATTATATTGCCGGTAGTTTAGGGATAGGAGCTATTCCTGTTAATACTGCACAATTACGGGTAGCAGGTTCGGTACAAATTGGTAATAGCGGCGATTCTGCTAGTAACGGTGCTATCCGTTACAACGAAACTACTCATAAATTTCAGGGAAGGGCAAACGGTGTCTGGGTCAATTTGCATTAAGAAGTCGGAATAAGCTATTGTTTTAACGCGGTTGTCTCAAAAAAAGACTTTTGAGACAACCGCGTTAAATATTTGTTGTAAAGTCAAAATGCTTTTACATTTGTCGTCACATTCTTCGGATAAAAGCGAAGAATGATTTAGTTAGCTACAAGTTATCAGCTACAAGCTATAAGTCTTGTCCT
>NZ_QVMH01000022.1 GCF_010501035.1 Paludibacter sp. 221 | reverse complement strand
CTGACGGTCACGAGAAGCGTACCAGTGCTGCAACCACTACATTGTCTACTAACAATGATGCTACACTTCCTGCCGATATTTCCGGTTCCTTTATTAAAGCTCCTTCTTATCCTTACAACTGGATTGATGTAACAAAAGTTCCTACTGCTGACCTTAACTGGCGTAACCAAAAAAATGGTACTTACGACCCATGTCCTGCCGGTTGGCGCGTTCCTGCTCAGGGCGAATGGAGTGATATCTTTCGTGGCGGTTCAGCTCCCGGTGCTAAAGCTACTGCTGTAGCTAACACTTGGTCTTGGTATTCTACAGGTGGAACAAACGGTTACGAGATTAAACCCGACGGCGAGACTACTACATTATTTTTGCCCGCCGCCGGCTACCGCAGCCACGGTACTGGCGAGCTCTATAACGTAGGTTCTAACGGCCACTACTGGAGTGGTAGCGTTTACAGTTATACCTCGCTCAACCTGCACTTCAATGGTAGTAGCGTGTACCCTGCGTACCTGAACCACCGTGCGAGCGGCTTAAGTGTACGGTGTATCTCAGAATTATAATGTTTGGATATGTTTAAGGGTGTTCAAAAAGTTCCGATTTAATAAAAAATACCCTCGCTACAATATGCTGTAACGAGGGTGTTTTGTCGTTTTTTTGACTTTTTTTTGACATTCAGTCCCCTGTATTATTTAAAGCGCATCTTTTCTTGTATTATCACCCCAAAAAATTACACTATGCCTGAAAGCGGTATTCAGTAGTCCTGCCTTCCCATACTCTAATGCTTTATAACTGTATTGGTTTTACTTCTACAACGCCAATTCCTTCGCGCAGTAGTACCATGAAAACTCGTCCGGTAGGATAATATCCGGCTATGTATTCTTTAAACGAAGTTCCATCAGTATGCGTGTGTGTGTAAATAGCTTCGCTATGATTGTGACCGGCAAAAAATTGCGGGTTTTTAGTGGCGCGAATCATTTCTTTTGTTTTTTCGCGGCGTTTTGCAGCAGTATTCCATTTACCGCGTGCATGTTTGCTTAATGAATATCCGCCGCCATTCTCGTTGAGCCACCATTTGTCGGCGCAATTGAGAGGGTAGTGTTGTACCCACACAGCAGCATCGTTTTTCCATTCCGAGTTTATTTTGTTGGTTAGCGGAATAATGATGTTATCGTCGGGAGAATAAAACTCTCTGCTTTCCCAAAATGCAATAGGATTTGGAACGTAATAAGGTGGCTGAAACCAATAATTTTGTCCCATGTAAAAACGTACGTTTTTAAATTTGAAAACAAAAGGATATACCTCGTCATGTCCCGAATAAAATACGTGTACATCGCTTACACCTAAATTCTTGCTTCGTTCGATGTATGTATTCACTACATTCCATGTGCGCTCGTTGCTTTGCCAGCCGGTATATGTGTAACCCTCGTCGTTGCCGTCATTGCCCCAATACTCCGGATCCCAGTCGTGGTTGCCATAAATGGTAATCATCGGAATACCGGCATCAGTAACTTGTTTGAACACATTGTCGAAAGTAGACAATTGTCCGCCCCTGTCGCTATCCATATCGCCTGCCATAATGAAAAGCGAAGTCTTTGGTTTGATAAAACTGTAGTCGGAATAACTGTACGAGTAATTGTGAAGATTGATAATTTTTTTTGTATATTCTTGTAGCGCACTCACACTGTTGTTGCGCATATCAATTTCAGAATCGGCACCTACAATCATCGTAAAAAAGTTGTCTAAATAAAAAGTGTACTGGTATGTTACGGTTTCTCCATTTTCGGAAGTAACCTTGAAATTAATTTTTGCGCCATCGGAAATGGTTACCTTCGAAGGATCGGGCGAAATACTTGCTCCTTCGGGGATAGTTGCGCTTAGTTTAGCTGTCGATAAATTGGTTTTCTTATCTAAAAGGAACAGTTTTTTTGTAACCGAGAAACTGCTTGTTGGCGCAATAGTTCCATTCAACCGCATTTCCAGCCAATTTTCAGTGTTGGTTCTGCGCGAAAGTGCAAAATCCGGAATTCTGCCGGCCGGATAATCGCCATACTTCAATATTGTTACGTTTTTAATGTCCAGATTCGCCAAATTCGGGCAATTGTCTCTTAGAAAGAAAAAATCACGTGCATCCATAAATCCGGATACTTTCAGTGTGATAATCTGTTCGCTATTCTTTACGCTTTCGCTTAGTTTACCGGCTTCGATTGTTACACTCTGTGCCTTTTGTGCCACTATAGCCTGTGTGCATATCAGTAAAACAAGAAGTATATATTGCTTCATGTGTTTCATGGTTTTTATTTATTTGGTTATGAAAATTTTTTGGCTTTTGTTATATTGATTCACAATATAGAACCCGGTTGGGAGCACAATATCCAGCGTGCCGTCTTGAGTGGACGAAAAATATTGTTGCGTTCCTGATACGGAGAAAATTCGGATTTCGCTTCCGGGCATAAGTCCTGAAATAATCAGACGATTTCCTAAAACGCTGATTATCCATCCTTGTGTCTCTACCTCGTTGATACTCGATGTGGATTTCCATTTAAAGGCATCCCACTCGGCTATGTCGCGCCATTTTGAAACAATGTCGTTGTCTTGGTTTTCAATCTCGATATTGATGTCTTGCGGCGAGTAAAATGCGTTTTTGCCGTATACGGGAGGGGTGCAATAAGAAAAGGTCAGATTTCCCAATACAGTGCAGGCTGCAAAAGCATTTTTGCCAATGTGTGTACACTTGGGTAAATTCAGTTTTATTATTTTGGAACAGCCTGTGTAATCTATAAATACATCGTTTGTATTTTGAAAATCGTCTGTTTTAGCCATTTCATCTATGTTTACAAACTGCAATGTGTTGCTATTGTCGCCAGAAAGCCATTCGCCCAACTGACGTTCAAATCCTGCTTTTTCCCATTGATTCATACACTTTTCGGTACCGGTACGCTGCAATTCAAAAGCTGTGGGGTAATTTTTGTTTGTGGTTGAGCGGACTTGAAATAATGTGCTGCCTGTGGAACTTGTTTTATAAAATCCATCAGAATATATTATTTTGTTTCCCAGTTTGCTTTCGATGATATAATTATCGCCCGAATAGCTTACTTTCCACAGTTGTGAATCGTGTTTGCGAGGTATTTTGGTTTTCAGATTCTCGCCGTCTCCCATATCTTGGAGTACTGCGTCGCCTTTTTTGAATTGGATGTAATACCAGACGTGGTTTGTACCGCTGCTAATTTCAGGAAATAATTCGCGGGATGGGTCTTCGGGTATAAAAATCAGAGGGTTGTTGCCATCGCCGGCAGTCCATTGACCTAATTCTGCATCCACTCCGGCACCGCCGTATTGGTTCATACACTGTGTTTGTCCCACGCGTTTCAACTCCCAAGCCGGTGCAAAACTTGTGTTTGTTGTAGAAACCAGAGCAAACTTGACCGACGAACCGGTGCTTGCCTGAAAACGGTTGGACGAATAGTTCATCGTTCGTCCTTGCTTGCTCACAAGTACATAATTGTCATGCGTGCCGGTAAGTTTCCAAAGTTGCGAGGCTTGTCCGTCAACTTTTTTCTTGGTAAGTAAGTTGGTATTGTTTCCCATATCCTGTATTACGGCGCCGCCCTTGCAAAACTGAATATAATACCAAAACTCATTGGTGCTGCTACTCAGTTTGGGTTTTGTCTGGGCATTTAGCCATGCTGCCGATAGAAACAGGAACAACAATGGTAAAATGTGTTTTTTCATGGTGCTTTTAAATTGGTTTCAACTTGTAAAGTTAATAGTTGTTTTTCGGTAAGTAATATTTATTTATAAATATTACTTACTTAAGGATACATTTTTTTAAGAAAACGTTTAAGAAGCCAATGTGCTGTTTTTCAATTTAATTTGAAATTCGGAACAGTTTGGTAAAGTTAAGTTTTTTTTTGATACAAAACATTATAGCCATTCGGAGCTGTTAGGAGAAAAACACAACAATGTCTATCTTCATGTTTTGCTCTGTTGCTCTGCAGTTTTCTGTTTCGAACGATAAAGAAACTGTATCTTTGTGTCTCATCTATCTGAGATATAGCGATAAACAGGCTTGAGCCTTCGGTTGGTTTTTTTGAAACGCCGTAATAAAATGCTCAAACACCGTAAGAAAATCATTGGATGAAGGAGAAATCTTTAAACAGAATCCATCTTTTTGGTATCCTTGAAATAGCGAAGAAAACTTATGTAGAAGCCTGTTTTAGCTTTTGTATGGGTCTTTGTGCTTGCTGTTGAATTTAATCATTTGTAAAACTATATAATAAATTAAAAATTCCATGGAAAATAAACTTAAGAGTGTTTTTTCATTGTTGCTGTTTTTAGTCGTTTTCTCTAACGCTACAGCAAATGAAGCACTACCTTATTGGCAAGATGTGCAGGTTGTAGACGTGAATAAACAAGCTCCTCGTACAACTTTTATGAGTTATACTAATCAATCGGCAGCTTTGCAGGCACTTGAAACGCCATCTTTCGATTATACAAAAAGCCCGTATTATTATCTGTTGAACGGTACGTGGAAATTTTATTTCGTTGATGGATATAAATCGCTCCCTTCGAACATAACCGACCCAAATGTAAATACAGATAGCTGGCATGATATTAAAGTGCCCGGAAACTGGGAATTGCAAGGCTTTGGTGAGGCTTATTATGTAAACCAGCCTTACGAGTTTTCCCCTGCTAAGCCGGTACCTCCGGTTTTGCCTGAGGAAAATCCTGTTGGGGTTTACCGCCGCGATATTGAAATTCCGTCCGACTGGTTGGAACGCGATATTTTTCTTCATTTGGCCGGAGCTAAATCCGGAGTTTATGTTTACATCAATGGTCAGGAAGTTGGGTATAGCGAAGACTCAAAAGACCCGGCTGAGTTTCTTATCAATCCTTATGTGAAGGCAGGTAAAAACGTTCTGACGTTGAAGATATTCCGTTGGAGCACAGGTTCGTGGCTCGAATGTCAGGACTTTATGCGCATGAGCGGTATCGAGCGTGATGTTTTCATTTGGTCGCAGCCTAAAGCCGCTATTCAGGATTTCAGGGTTATTTCAAATTTGGACGACACTTACAAAAATGGTGTTTTCCAGTTGGCAATGGATGTGAAAAATACATCTGCGGCAGCTAAAAACCTTACAGTGAAATATGAATTGAGAGACGCGAAAGGAGGAGTAGTAACTTCGGGAACTGAAACTGTAGCAGTGAAAGCTGATGATAAATCGACAGCTACATTTAATTATACTATAAATAATGTGGCAACATGGACTTCGGAATCGCCTAATTTATACACCTTGTTGATGAGTGTAGAGGATGGGGGTAATGTAACCGAAGTTGTGCCTTTCAGAGTAGGATTCAGACGGATTGAAATAAAAAGGTCTGAATATGTAGCTCCCGAAGATGGCTATAAGAGAAAATTGAACCTGTTGTATGTAAACGGGCAACCAATAAAACTGAAAGGTACTAACATTCACGAAACTGTAGAAGATGGACATTACCTGACTACAGAGCAGCATCAGCGTAATTTTGAATTGATGAGACTTAATAATATCAATTCGGTGCGCTTAAGCCATTATCCGCAAGACCGTAAATTCTACGAAATGTGTGATGTATTCGGGCTTTATGTGTATGACGAGGCTAATGTGGAATCTCACGGAATGTATTATACAACATTCTTTGATATGCGCGAAGGAACGGTAGGACATGAAAACGGTGGTCGCGGTACATTAGGAAACAATCCCGATTATCTGAAAAGCCACATGTCGCGTTTCACAGCTATGTTTGAGCGCAATAAGAATTACCCTTCGGTTACGATATGGTCGTTGGGAAATGAAGCGGGCAACGGTTGCAACTTTGCAGTGGGTTATCTTTATGTGAAAGAGGCCGACCATCTCTTGATGAAGCGTCCGGTTTGTTACGAACGTTCGTTGTGGGAGTGGAATACCGATATGTATGTGCCACAATATCCGAGTGCAGCGCGCCTTGAGGATTTAGGAAAAAAAGGAGGCGACCGCCCTATTCCTATCGTACCATCTGAATATTCGCACGCAATGGGTAACTCAAGCGGTAACTTGTGGGACCAATGGGAAGCTATTTATAAATACCCCAACCTGCAAGGAGGATATATATGGGAATGGATTGACCATGCTGTAAAATATTCTAAAGACGGTAAGGTAATATGGGCTTATGGCGGCGATTTTGGAAAAGACCAGCCATCGGATGGTAACTTTGTGGCAGATGGTATTGTTAACCCTGACCAAAATCCGCATCCTGCTATGGCAGAGGTAAAATATGCGCATCAAAATGTAGCTTTCGAAGCTGTGGATTTAGGTAGTGGCGAAGTGAAGGTAACTAACCGTTTTTACTTCACTAACTTGTCGGAATATGCAGTTAAATATAAGATTTTTGAGAATGATAAACTTGTAAAGCAAGGAAATCTGAATTTGAATATAGAGCCACAAAAAAGTGAACTTGTTTCGATTCCGGTAACGGATTTGTCGGCAAAACCGGGTGTTGAGTATTTCTTGAATTTCGAAGTATCTACTAAGAAAGTTGCACCTCTTGTACCACAGGGTCATGTGGTAGCTTACGAGCAATTTGTGTTGCCTGTAACAGCAACTAAAAAAACGTATGTGGATGGAAAAGCTCCCGAACTGTCGATAAAAGAGTCGGACAGTACTATTTCTGTTTCATCGTCGAAAGTGAATTTCGTGTTCGATAAGGCAAAAGGTGTGGTAACTTCGTACAAAGTGGATGGATTTGAATACTTTACCGAAGAATTTGGTATTCAGCCAAACTTCTGGCGTGGCCCTACCGATAACGACTATGGCAACGGAGCTCCAAAACGCTTACAGATATGGAAAGAGTCGAGCAAAGACTTTAATGTAGCTAAGGCTACTGCCGCAATGAAAGGTAAAAACGCTGTTGTTACACTCAATTATCAGTTGGCAGCAGGCAATTTCTATATTGTTACTTATAAAATATACCCAAGTGGTATAGTAAATGCTGCAATCAGATTTACATCGGCTACAGATGCGAAAGAACAATATGCTGAACTTTCGGCCGAAGCGAAAGAGTTTACAGTAGAAGGCTCGCGCGGTGTGGGTATGCAGGAGAGAAGAAAAGAAACGGCTAAACTTGAAGTGCCACGTATTGGTGTGCGTTTCCGTCTGCCTGTTTCGTTGAACAACGTTCAGTACTTAGGCCGTGGACCGGAAGAAAACTATGTGGACAGAAATAAAGGTACATTAGTTGGGTTGTATAAATCAACCGCCGATGATTTGTATTATCCTTATGTACGTCCGCAAGAAAACGGCCACCATACCGATACCCGTTGGGTAGCTCTGGGCGATAAAAAAGGAAAAGGCTTACTTGTGTTAGCCGATAATACGATAGGATTTAACGCTTTGCGCAACTCGGTGGAAGATTTTGACTGCGAGAACTCTGATGCAGAATATCAATGGCGCAATTTCTCACAAAAAGAAATTGAAAACCGCAATTACGATAAGGCTAAAAACAGCATGCGTAAGCAAACGCATGAGGCCGATATCGTAGCACGCGATTATGTAGAAGTGTGTGTGGATATGAAGCAATATGGCGTTGCAGGCTATAATAGCTGGGGCGCAAAAGCTCTGCCACAATACAGCATCTTTGCAAATCAGGAGTACAACTGGGGATTCACATTGATTCCGGTAAGCAGTGCTTCGGACATAGCTAAGAAAGTAGGGTTTAAGTATTAATAAAAAACCCGGTTTTACAGAGTGACACCGAAGTCACTCTGTAAACCAAATAAATATATATCCAAGAGACAAAAGAATTTAGCCGTACACAAAGGAAAAATGATTAAAAAAGCCTTTTGGCTTGATTCTTGATTTTTGCCACTAATTGCAAACACATGAAAAAGTGTCCTAATTGCGGGGCTGAAGTTGAGCCGGGTTTTCAGCTTTGCTGGAACTGCAATTACAGTTTTACTGAAAATAAGGTTTTAGATATAAAAGATTCGCTGGACGGAGACCGGGAGTTGGATTGCCTCCGTTGTAATGTACCGATGATTTTTTCCGGTAACTATAAGTTTCACGAAGGTGCGCGGAGTGGAGTTTTGGGTGCTATCGGAGAAATGTTTGTAAATAGAGAGTCGTTTGATTTATACACTTGTCCGAAGTGTGGAAAAGTGGAGTTTTTCGCTCCATTGCAATGAATTCGGAGAGTTGGGCTGCAAAAAAGAAAGTTATTTACGATATTATATAAAAAACTAATACCAATGATAAATAAAAAGTTTAATGTCATTTTTTTACTGATTGCTATTTTTAGCCTTTCTGTTTTTTCACAGAGGTTGACTTTTCCTGTCGATTTTAAAGTTACTCCCAAAAGTGCTTCGGCAAGTTCAGCAGAGAAAAAGCATGATTTGAAAAAATCGTTCGACGGAAAAGAGAATACTTATTATCTGTCGGGACAATCATCGTTGCCTGTAACTTTGACTTATAATTTTTCGGGTACTGAAAAAATTGATTATATCCAATATATAGCTCCTTCGCTTCAGGATAATGCCGGAAAAATAACTGAATTAGAACTTTGGTATACCCTGCAAGATGGTAACAGGACAAAGTTTAATGATTTGAAACTGAACGAAACGGCTGATTTTTCGCGAATAACATTTCCTGTTTCCCTCCAAAAAGTATCTAAGATTGAGTTTATCATTAAGTCGGCAACGAATAACACTGTTGGAGTTGCCGAGATGGAATTTTACAAGGCAAATCCAGAAAAAATAACCCCATCAAGCGGATATGCAAGCAATTATCAGAGAGGAGAAGGTATTGAAAATTCATTTGATAACGATATTAATACGATTTATCATTCAAGTTGGAGCAATACAAAGTTTCCTGTCACTTTGCGTTATAATTTCGATAATACCGACCAGATTGATTACCTTGTATGCAACCCACGGCAAGATGCTACTAACGGGCTTATTAAAGAGTTTGAAGTTTGGTACACTACTAAAACACAGAAAAGGACAAAGTTAGGCGATTTTGATTTTAAAGGAAGCAGTTCGCCCGGACGCATTACTTTTCCTGAGCCATTGGTTAATCCTGTTAGCATCGAGTTTGTTGTAAAATCAGGTGTTGGCGATAATACTATCGGATTCGTAAGTTGTGCCGAAATGGAGTTTTTCAGAAACTATCCGGCTAACTCATTCGACTTGAGTACTGTTTTTGCCGATAAGTTGTGTTCTGCACTTAAAACCGGAATTACAGAGAAAGACATTCGAAAAATCCCTAACCTTTCTATCCGAAAGCTGGCTCTTGATATGTTGAAAGGTAACTACAGCTCTGAGTTCCGGATTGCAAGCTATAAACCGTACCAGCATCCGGATATTATGGCAAAGGCAAATAAGACAAATCCTTATAGCCTGCGCGATAATCCTACAGGAATTTCGGTGAAGCAGGGAGAAGAACTCGTAGTATTTGCCGATAATCTGAACGGTCAGAGCATCTCAATTTTGGTGCAAAATCTGGATAAGGGCTTTGGCGGAAAATCGTATGGTTTGGTGGATGGTGTGAATATCTTTACGGTAGATGATGACGGTTTGGCTTATCTTACTTATCTTACCGAAACAGGAACCGAACAGCCTGTGAATATACATATTGCTTCGGGCTCGGTAAATGGCTATTTCGATAGTAGGAAACACTCGGCTCAGGACTGGAAACGACTGATAGATAATGCTACAGATAAGTATTTTGATGTTTTAGGAAAATCGTCGCACCTTACGTTTAATACTGAGGATTTCAGAAAATATACTACTGACGGCTTGGCGCTTATCAATGCTTACGACCGTATGGTCGAAATGGAGCAGGATTTTATGGGGCTTAATAAGTATAACAAGCAGTTTAAAAACAGAATGTATTTCCACACCGTATATGGTAATGCTTATATGTATGCTACATCGTACCGTACGGCATATCATCAGGGTACGTTGAAAGAGTTATGCAATGTCGACCGCTTCACCACCACTGCTATATGGGGGCCTGCCCACGAGGTAGGGCATTGTAACCAAACCCGTCCGGGGCTTAAATGGCAGGGGATGACAGAGGTTACTAACAATATCTACTCCCTGTATATTCAAACGTCTTTTGGTAACCCCTCGCGCCTGATGGGCGAGAAAATGCGTGATTATGGAAACCGATACAATAAGGCATTGCAAACAATAGTGGAAAAAGGTATTCCGCACAATCAGGCTGACGATGTGTTTTGTAAGCTTGTACCTTTCTGGCAGTTGAAATTGTATGTGCACGACGTGCTGGGCAATGACGATTTTTATAAAGATATTCATGAAAAGGTACGTGTAACTCCCGACCCTAAAACTGAAGGTGAATGTCAGCTTCAGTTTGTGAAGTTTGCTTGCGAAGCATCTAATCTGGATTTAACTGATTTTTTCAAAAAATGGGGTTTCCTTACTCCTGTCAATACTGTAATTGATGATTACAGCCGCCGGCAATTTGAGGTTACTCAGGCACAGATTGACGCATTGCTGAAAGAAATAAAAGCAATGAAATTGCCGAAGCCCAAGCATGCCAATATACATGAGATAAATGATAACAATGTAAAGGAATATAAACTGTAAAAATGGATTTCTAAAAAAAAGTTAGTTTTCTTGCTTGATGTTTATTTAGTTTAAAATAACGGGTATGTTGAAAAAGAATGACTAACTAAATGTTGTGTAGTTAACGAAATCATCTGTGGAATAAATTCCACAGATGATTAATTTTGAATTCTAAGGAGAAACACTTATTTTTAATAATATGAAAAACAAATCACTTATTTTTTTATTACTGTTCACGTTGCTATGCGCAAGCTGTTCTTCGGTGAAAAATGTAAGGAAAACCGATCCTAAACTTGTTGGCGTATGGCAAATGTGTGGTACTGTGTCCGAAAACATGGACCCCGTTGCTGTATTATCAGACAAACGGCTGCCGTTTTTTAAAGTGTTGAGTTCTGACGGTAATTTCAACAATCTTTTTATGTCTTTCAATCATTTTTATGTCATCCCCAACACCGATTTTGGAAAAGCTAATGTAATGAATCCCGAACGGGCATCGTCTATAACGGCGTATGGCACCTACCATGTTTCGGGAAAAGGCAGATATGTGGAATCTATTGCAAAATCGTATACAAACCCCATGCACAATGGTGTTGACAATGAGTTAACCTACGAATTTGTAGGTGATAATCTTATGATTATTTCGTATACATTAAACAAAAGTGCAACGGGGCAGGTAGTCAACCGGGTATTGAAAGAGCTTTGGATTAGGCTCGAGGGAGGAAATCCTAATGCGGGATTCATGTAATTAAAATCATGATTTATATAAATACAAAATAAATAATATATAATGAAAATAGAGAAAATTATTATTGTTGCATTAAGCGTGTTTATGCTTATGCCGTTAATGCAAGCGCAAAATTTGTTCTTGGCTTCGATGGGTTCGGAGGATATTGTGCATAAGACACCTCTTTGGAATCCTGATAGGGGGTTTCATCTGGAGTCTATCTATCAGGCTACCGATGAGGTTGGATATATCCCGAATCCCTATGGACGTGGAGCAGGTCAGGGGCAGGTTGGAAGTGAGAAATATCCTGATGGTTTCATGGATACCCGTAATGAAGACTTTCAGTCGGAAGGAGATGCCATTACCCTTACTCAGTTGTACATATATTTAACCTCGTTTTGGGATAAAGACATAAACCAAGCAGGTTTGGATAATATACAAACGCTGTTTAACGGTTTGCGTACACATAATGTAAAGGCTATATTGCGTTTTGCCTACAGTCGTGATAATGGTGCCATTGGCAATGGCCATTCGGGAGACAATCCTACTTTCGACCGCATTATGGGGCATTTGGAGCAGTTGAAACCTTTGATTCAGGCCAATTGGGATGTTGTATCTGTTGTCGAAGTAGGGCTGCTGGGTACATGGGGCGAATGGACTCCCCGGTTTTCGACAACTAATAATAATACAATAGCGAAAACCATGTTCAATATCATACCCGAAGGCTATGGTATGGTGGTGCGCTATATTGATATCCGTAATGATTTGAAATCAGTTTTATCTGCCGACCAGATGAACTACATCGGG
Organism: Paludibacter sp. 221; assembly: GCF_010501035.1. Classification (GTDB taxonomy): domain Bacteria; phylum Bacteroidota; class Bacteroidia; order Bacteroidales; family Paludibacteraceae; genus QVMH01. The sequence goes on along the minus strand of NZ_QVMH01000022.1, from coordinate 20,235 downwards.
TTTTGTAACGATTACTTTACTACAGGGCTAAAGAACTGCGGAAGTAGCGACTGGTGCATGTATAGTAGTGATTATAACCATGTGGCCGAGACTTCATTTACCTATCATATGCGTGGAGAGATACCTTACAACGAAGGTCCGCCGTGGGGTTTCGATATTTTTATGGATCCGCTTACGGTTTTGAAAGTGCTGAAAGACCATCATTATTCGTCGATGGATATTACTCAGAATTTCAAGGATAACATTACTTACTGGAAAACGGTAAAGGTACAACCCGAACTGTTGAAGAGGAATAATATATTTTTTGATGAGAATTATTTCAAGGAAAACGGAAAATTTGTAGTGCGTTCCTTCTATGAGTTTGTGCGCGACCATTTAGGTTACCGTTTAAATGTTGTAAATACTCCTACTTTCCAAAAAGATGGAAGTAAATTAAAATATAATATAGAAATAACCAATACGGGATTTGCTACAGTGCTCAATCCTAAACCGGTTTATCTTGTTCTGATTGATTCAAACAACCAGCTTGTGAAAGAGTTGCCGCTTAATGATGTTAAGCCTCGCGACTGGCAGCCTTGGGCTAAAGGCAAACCAGCCGATTTATTGGTTCATTCCCTTTCCGGTTCGGTCGAAGCTAATGTAGCTGCAGGAACATATAAGGTTGGTATCTGGATTCCGGATAGCTACGAATCGATAAAGAATAATCCTGCATATTGTGTCAAATTCGCAACGGATAACGGTAAGGTAAGCCATTGGAAAAATACAACCCGTATGGTAAATATTATTGGAAATATAACTTTTTGAAAAACACTATAAATTACCCAAAAAAACAATCAAATGAAAAGGTCAGTATTCTATTTTATTTTGTTGCTTGCTTTGATTTTTATACCCGAGATTAAAGCTCAGTTGCCAGAAACCAGCACGGCTGATAGTCCGGTTTGGTATTATATACAAGTAACCGGCGAAGGAGAGCGTGCGGGACGAGTTTTCACAACTATTGCAAATGATACGAAAGTATATGGACGTGCGGTAATCTACACTGACGACCAATCGCAAAAGGATACCCAGTGGTGGCGTTTCGAGAAAACCGGTTCGCAATACAGAGTTATAAATAAAGCAACCGGAAAACAGCTTGATATCGCATATGACTCGTCCAAGTCGATTAGCCATGCAGCGCTTGCTACCGAATCATCGGCTACCTTTAGTTTCGAGGCATATGATGATTATTATAATATTAAATCGTCTAAAGCAGCTTCGGGGGGAGGTGATTCTAATGTATATGCACATCAGGCAAATGATTACGGGAGCCGTAATTATGTAGTTATGTTCGAATCGAGTGCATATAATAACACCGCTAACTCGCAGTTTTCGTTTATATTGGCCGAAAATCTGGATAATGACTCCGACTTTTTGCCCGAAGATAGTAGCGCCGACAATCCTGTTTGGTATCATATTCAGGTGTTGGGCGAAGGAGTGCGGGCAAACAGGGTTTATACTGTAGAAGGAGATGAAGTGTACGGACGGCCAACAGCAACCTCAATTAAACCAATAGATGTTGACCCGCAATTGTGGCGTTTTGAGAAAACCGGCGAAGAATACGATATAATAAATAAAGCTACCGGAAAAAAACTGGAGATATCTTATGCTGCTGCACCCAGAAATATTAACATTACAACTGTCAGCGATGCGCCTAAAACAAAATGGAAGTTTAGTAGGGTGAATAAGAACTATTGTCAGATAGTTGCTACCGTACCACCAACGGGAGGTAAAGCTGCTGAGGTGTATGCTCACCAAGCCAACTCGGCCGATGGTGTTCGTGATTTTGTCATCATGTTTGTTGATACACAATGGAATACCGAGAGTAATTCTTATTTCCGCTTTGTAGCATACGAAGACCCTAATGTAGAAATAAGTACCGACGAAAAATCAGTGTGGTATTTTATTACAAATACTCAGGAGAACTATAAAGACAAAGCTATCACAGACGTTGCCTCTCAAGGCAAGCCTTATGTGAAGTTCTCGATTGAAGATGTTGATAAAAAAAATAAATCTCAGTATTGGAAGGCTGTAAAAGTAAGTACAGACCCTGCCGATGAACGTGTTCAATTTGTAAACAAAGCAACCGGCAATATAATACAGACCAACTCGGTACAGGAGGGTATTTTCAGCTATGTACAATATACCACCGATTTTACAGATAGCGACGGTTGGTTGTTGAATTACATAGGCGACATGCAATATGAAATATCGGGCAAAGAAAAGGATGGTGCTACGAGATACCTGTATGTAGGTAATAATACATCTACTTACCCTGAGGTATACATTAAAAATTCTAAGAATTCGGGATTTGCTTGGACTTTTGTACATACTGGGGAGATTACAACAGATATTCCGTCGGTAGATAGTGATAATATCGTTGTTTATACCCGGAATCGGAAAATTATTGTAGTTGGCTGTGACGATTTTACAGTTTGGAATATAAACGGAATACAGGTGAATAAAGATTATGAGCTTCCGGAGGGAGTTTATCTGGTAAAAGCGGATGGTAAAGTAGCAAAAGTATTGGTTAAATAATAAATCGGAACTATCATGAAAAGACTGATTAATTTATTTTTTATCTTGATAATATCTTCTTCCTCTTTTTTAATGGCTCAGAGCCTGTTTCTGTCATCAAAAGCATCCGAAGATATTGTAAGTAAAGAAGCTCTGAGAAATCCGGACAGAGGACTTCATCTGGAATGTAACTTTGTGATTACAGCCGGCACGCCTGAAACTATGTTTAACCCATATGGCTCAGGAGTAGGACAAATACTGGAAGTAGACGAAGATTTTGAATATTATCCTGATGGGTTTATCCGTACAAGAACTGAAGAACTGAAAACAGAAGAAGACAGCATTACACTTACTCAATTGTATATGTATTTGCAGGAATTTCGCGAAGTTGACGTTATACCCGAATCGGCAATTAATAATATAAAAACACTGTTCCAAACGTTGCGCGACAGTGGTTATAAAGCAATTCTACGTTTTGCTTATCGTAATGAGCATACATTGCCCAAAAACCTTTATCCTACGGCTGAAAGAACATTGAAGCATGCGCAACAATTGGCTCCGGTGATAACGGAAAATATTGATGTAATCTCAGTTATTCAGTCCGGGTTTATCGGGCAATGGGGCGAATGGACCCCCTCTTTTTCTACTTCGGAGAACAATGCTATAATGAAAGCCTTACTTGCCGGTATCCCCGAAGGTTATGGTATGGAGATGCGTTATTGTTCTCGTAAAAATGGCTTAAAGCCGGAGATAAGTGCCGATGATTATAATCGTATTGGTTTTAATAATGACTACTTTACCGGAGGCCAACACCCAATGGCATGTGGAGGAAGCGATTTTGGTTGCCCGAAAGATGACCAATACAAACAAGTGGCAAAAGAATCTTTTGACGCTTATGTAAGTGGCGAGGTACCTCACGAAGGAAAAACCGACCCAACATGGGGGCTCGATTTTATGTTGGATACAGATGGTTTATTCCCGATTTTGAAATTGCACCACTATGTGGCGATGGATATAACACAAAACTTTTACAACAATATCAAGTATTGGAGAACTGTAAAGGTTTATCCTGCAAAATTGGAGCGTCTGGGTATTTTCTTCGATCAGGATTATTTTAAAGAAGATGGTAAGTTTGTAATTCGTTCGTTTTATCAGTTCGTTCGCGACCATTTAGGTTATCGCCTCAATGTAAAAGAAGCAACTTTTAATAAGGACGGAGAAAAGTTGCAATACGATATTCGTGTAACTAACACCGGATTTGCTACCGTACATAACCCGAAGTCGGTATTTTTGGTGTTGATAGATTCGAACAACCAGATAGCCAAAGAAATAAAACTGGATGATGTGAACCCGAAAGCATGGCAGCCTTGGGCTGTGGATAAGCCTGACGAATTGCTTGTACATACAATATCGGGTAGTGTAAATCCTCAGGTTGCAGCAGGAACATATAAAGTAGGCTTGACTGTGTTGGACAATGAGGTGTCGATAAAAGATTTGCCCGAATATCAGATTAAATTCTCGACAGACAACGGAAAAGCAACTCATTGGACTAATAAAGATAAAACCAGAGTTGTGAATATAATAGGAACAGCAACATTGTAGTAATAGCAAGGGCATGGGCTTGTCTCATGCCCTCCCTCAAACTGTTTTTAGTAGGCATTAATTATTTTTTAGAGAAATGAAAAGGATTGTGTTTTTTGTATGTTTTGCGGCGTTATTTTTAGCCGGGTGTAATGATAAAACCAAGAAAGTACCGGTAGTTTCCGATTTTGTAGGGATATGGCAGCTATGTGGTACTTCGTACGACGGTATGCCTACTATAGCCCCTTATGAAAATGCACGGATGCCGCAGTATAAAATTATTTCTGATAACGGCAGGTTTTCCAATATGATACTGTCGCGCAATACTTACATCACTGTGTATGGTACTTATAAAGTAGCTTCTCTGAGCGAGTATGTGGAGTGTGTGGAAAAATCGTACACTAACCCGCTGCATGATAACTATAAAAACGTGATGCAGTGTGAACTGATAAATGGAAAATACCTGAAACTTTCTTATCCTACGAAGACAGATTATGAAGGGCTTATTATTAATGAGAAAGTGGACGAGCTGTGGGTGAAAGTTCCTTATGGCAATCCTTTTGAAGTCTCAAAAAACAATGTGGCAGATAGTATAAAATAGGTGGATATATATTTAAAAACAGTCTCTCAATTATAAACTAAAATAAGCTATGTCATGAAGAAACAACTTTATTTCGTTCTTTTTGTAACTATTTTGTTTGGTGCAAGTTGCTCCTCGGGAAATAACAAAAGCAAATATACCGAACATCCGTTGACAGGTGTATGGCAAATGTGTATGGATTACCCCGGAAGTGTGGACGAGTTGGTTTATATGTTTAATAATACTCGTTTGCCGTTTTTTAAGCTGATAAGCGGCGACGGAACGTTTACTAATCTCTTTTTGTCTCATAATTCCCTATCAGTTTCTAATAGCCTGAAAGGAAATGAGGGCTTTATCCCCTTTAAATCAGTTCAGACTGCTGTTGGGATATATAAGATATACCCTTCTGAAAATAGGTATGTTGAATATGTAGAAAGATCTACATCCAATCCTCTGCACGATGGTGCTACTAATGAGTTGTCTTATATGTTTTTAGATGAAAACCGTATGGTGCTGACCTACGAGAATAAAATCCCGATGCCTGATGGGACTGTTATGAGCCGTAAGACTAACGAACTGTGGGTGAAGGTTAATTTAGGTCGTCCTTTTTCGGTAGAATAGAAAAAACAAATACAATCAAAATTTTAAATTATCCTTGAAAAGAAAATCTCTCCTTTATGAAAAAAATTATTCTTAGCCTTTTTATCCTGTTGCCGGTAGTGCTGCTGGCTCAAAATCGAATCCCGTTGAGTGAACTTAACCTAAGTATGATGACTACAGGCTGGAGCTCGGCCAAAGCTAATAGGAGCATAGATGGAAACCCGCTGACGATGGGTGGCAAAGTGTACCGGAACGGAGTAGGCACGCATGCCGATAGTAAAATGATGATAGCGTTGGAAGGGCGTGCCGCTCGTTTTACAGCCCTTGTAGGTGTAGATGATGAAGTTACTTCGGCTGGGTCTGTTGTGTTTAGGATAACGGCCGACGATAAAGAGGTGTTCAAGTCGCCCCTGATGCGTAAAGGAGACAAACCTAAAAAAGTTAACATTAACTTGAATGGGGTGCAAACATTAGTACTTGAGGCTTTGTCGGGCGGCGATGGCATAAGTAATGATCATGCAGACTGGGCAGAGGCTTACTTTGATATGAAAGAGGGTAAACCGGTTGCAGTATCGAGCCGTCGTTTAATAGAAATCAGTACGGACAATAATTTGTTGTTGTTGTCGGTGGATGCTGAGGACAACCTCATGCAACAATACATAGGCCGAAAAGCAGGTCTGGAAGTTACTTTTGCTTCGGGTGTACAGAAAGAACAGGCTTACTCAACTATACAAAGCGGTAAACAAATAGTGTATTGGGGAGAACCTGCCTTACATGTTGTACATCATAATGGGCACACATCTACCATGTTGAAATACGTAGAGCATAAGACTACAAAGGTGGATGATAATATAACACTTACATACATTAAACTCAAAGATTCTGTATATCCGCTTTATACCGAGCTGTATTACAAAGCCTATGCAAAGCAAAATGTAATAGAGCAATGGACAGAAGTTTATCATAATGAGGAAGGCGATGTGACCATAAAACAGGCCGCATCGTCAGCTCTGACATTGCGTAGCCGTACGCGCAATTACTGGTTGACACAATTTACAGGCGACTGGATGAACGAATTTAATGTAGACGAATATCCGCTGACAGTAGGCTCAAAAGTGATAGAAAACCGTTGGGGGATAACCAGCTCAAACGGACGGCAGCCGCATTTTATGATTACTTTGAACGAACAGGCTACTGAAACTTCGGGCGAAGTGCTTGCCGGGACGCTGGCTTGGTCGGGCAATTATCAACTGAAATTTGAACTGACCACTTACGGCTATTTATCAGTTGTTTCGGGTACTAACCCTTGGTCGGCCGATTATACTTTGCCGGCAGGTCGGCGTTATATCACCCCTTCGCTGATTTATACTTATTCTACGCAGGGTAAGGGCGAGGCTTCGCGCAATCTGCACCGTTGGGCTCGTGCCTATGGTATACGCGATGGGGAAACGGAACTTCGTACAATATTCAACAACTGGGAAGCTACCGGAATGAATACTGCCGATAATGTAATTATTCCGTTTTTACAGCCAGCCCATGATTTAGGCTTTGAACTATTCTTGCTTGACGATGGCTGGTTCGGATTGCCGGATAAGGCGCGTGTACTTGGCGAATGGAATCCTACCCCAAAAATGCACCCTGATGGCATGAAGCCTCTGATAGAAGCGGCCGGAAAGGTAGGTATTGATTTTGGGCTTTGGGTAGAGATGGAAATGGCCAATCCGGAAGCGCATCTTGTAACAGAGCATCCTGAGTGGCTGCTGACTGACCCTCAGCGTACCCCGCATTTGCAACGTGGGCAGTATGTGTTGGATTTGACTAATCCTCAGGTGCAGGATTTTTGTATCGGCGCATTTGATAATATACTGAAAAGCAATCCGGGTATTACTTTTGTAAAATGGGATTGCAATAGCCCGTTTCACAATCCGTATTCGCAATATCTTGGAGATAAACAGCAGCATTTGTGGTATGAATATACTCGCGGGCTATACCGGATATTCAGTGAATCGGTTCGCTTGAATCCTGATTTGCAAATGATGCTTTGCGCTGCCGGTGGCGGACGTTGCGACTATGGAGCAATGCGCTATTTCCATGAGTTCTGGACAAGTGATAACACTAACCCGTTGAAACGAGTGTTCGTTCAATGGGGAGCGTCACATGTTTTTCCTGCAAAAACGCATGGAGCACACGTAACACACATGGGGCATCAACCATTTAAATTTGCGTTTGACGTAGCGATGAGTGGCTGTTTGGGTATGGATGCCAATCCATTGAAAATGACGGAAGAGGAAAAGAAAATAACAAAACGATCATTAGAAGCGTATAAAACAAAGCTACGCCCTGTAGTACAGTTGGGCGATTTATACCGTTTAGTATCGCCTTACGAAACATCGCGTTCGGTTGTTTCGTATGTGGAGAATGATAAAAAGGAAAAAGCTGTTGTTTTTGTTTATCAGGTTCGCGATTCGAGCGAAGGCTTAAATGTAGCATTGCAAGGCTTAAATCCCGATTTAAATTATACAATTGACGAAGTGAATATAGACTCGGCAGATGCTGCCGCTTGTATTCAGAATGGCAAAACACTTTCAGGAAAAGAACTGATGGAAAAAGGGCTTGATTTTAATTGTAAGAAACGTTTTGACAGTGCATCGGTGTATCTGTATGTGAAATAAGGCGGTATTTTAAGAATTATGATAATGGAAAAAAAATCATTAATACTATCCCTGCTTTTTTGCTTTACATTTTTTTTGCAGGCAAATGGCTCATTTCCCGCTTCGGAAGGGATAAATCATAATTCTTCAAATAATAATATAACTCAACCGGAGGAGAGGGGAGCATATTTTTATAAGAAAAAATACGTGCCGCAACCAATTCCTTCTTATGAAGATAATAAACATTTGCTACCCAAGCCTATATTGGATAATAATAAGGGGTGGGTAGATATGTATGATAAATGCTGGCAGTTGCTGTTCAACAATATTAAAGCTCCGGTAGAGGGTTCTCCTTTTGTTTCGAATTGGTATGACGAGGCCTTTGATAATTCTATTTTTCAGTGGGATATTATATTTATGACAATGTTTGGAAAATATGCACATCATATTTTTCCCGGCATCCGGTCCTTTGATAACTTTTATTGCCGTCAAAAATTAAATGGCAGTATCTGCCGCAGGATAGATGAAATAACAGGAAAAGACTGGTTTGACGACAATAATTCCAATTTAATCAATCCTCCCTTGTTTAGCTGGGCTGAGGTTGAAAATTACAAAGTGACAGGCGATAAGTCTCGTTTTCAGCACATACTTCCGGTTTTGGAAAAATACTTTGAATTTGTAGAAAAAGCAAGGATAGGAGAGGATACGCCGCATAAATTGTATTGGAGTAATGGGCAGGCTTCGGGGATGGATAATACTCCGAGAGACAATGGCAGAAAAAGGACCCATTGGGCTTCCGACCATCAGGGCTGGGTAGACATGTCGAGCCAGATGGTAATTCAATGCAATAACATTGCTGTTATTTGTGAGGAGTTAGGCTACATTGAAAAAGCAGAGAAATATAAAAAGAAATCTGCCGAGATTGCAGCCAGGATTAATTATTGGATGTGGAATGAAGAAGATGGCCTGTATTACGATGTAGATACTGCCGGAGTGCAAACCAAATGGAAAACAATAGCCTGTTTCTGGCCTATGTTAGCCGAAATTACATCTGCCGGGCAAAGTGAAGCCTTGATAAACAATTTAAAAAATCCTGCTTTGTTCTGGAAAGATATTCCTTTTCCTTCGTTGGCGGCATCATACCCCGAATATCATGCTAACGGTGGCTATTGGCAAGGTGCGGTTTGGGCACCTACAAATTATGCTACAATTAAAGGTATTGAGCAGGTAGGCGATAACGCTTTTGCAAAAGAGGCTTCGGAGCGATATATAGAAGGGTTGTATCAGGTGTTTCTGACAACGGGCACTTTGTGGGAGAATTATGCTCCTGAAAAAATAGACGGAAAATTTGTTCCGGGAACACATGACTATGATTCGACCAAGTTTTGCAGAACCAATTTTGTGGGTTGGACTGGTGTGGGACCTATTGCCTTGTTAATTGAGAATGTGCTTGGGTTCCGCTTAAATGGAGCGGATAAAATTTTGACTTATGACCTACGGCGTACTGACAGGCATGGAGTTGAAAATCTTCGTATGGCGGACATCACTACTTCTGTTATTTGTAATGAACGCAGAAATGAAAAAGCAAAAGCGTTTCTGACAGTTCAGTCGGATAAGCCATATAAACTGACAGTTCTGTTTCATGATAAATCCTCTGTTTTTGATGTACAACCGGGTACGAATAATTTTATCGTGAAATAATGTGATTTTTTGTACATTGATAGATATCATCACCCTAAATGACGGTATTAAAAAAGTAGTATTAACTCAATAATATCAAACACTATTAAAATGAAGAAGTTTTTTTTATCATTTCTCTTGATTGGTTTATTTTCTCTCCCATTAATAAGCCAGTCTGAGTTTATTCGTATCTCAACTGACGATATCGACTTGGTTATCCGTGTTGCACCTCAAAGCAAGCGTGTTTATCAGGCTTACCTGGGCGATAAACTGATGAATGAATCAGAATTTAAAGCTCTTTCGTTCAGCCTCAAAGGCGGTTCCGAAGGAAGCGTATCGGCTCGTGGTTGGGAAGTGTATCCGGCATCGGGGGCTGAAGATTTCTTCGAACCTGCTTTTGCCATCCAGCATAACGATGGAAATATGACATCCATTTTTCGTTATGTTTCGCATGAAGTAAATAAGATAGACGACAACGTGACCGAAACAGTTATCAACTTGAAGGATGACGTTTATCCTGTAAATGTAAAGCTCGTATATCATACTTTCGGCAAAGAGAACATAATAAAAACCTGGACTGAAATTAACCATACCGAAAAGAAACCTGTGACTATAAGCCGTTATGCGTCGTCTATGCTTTATTTTGAAAGCCCTGCTTATTACCTGACTGAATTTAGCGGCGACTGGGCTATGGAAGCACGTATGAGTACCCAGCAATTACAATTCGGCAAAAAAATACTTGAAACAAAACTTGGATCGCGGGCCGCTATGCACGTTTCTCCGTTTTTTCAGGTTGGTTTAGGGCAACCAGCCCAAGAGCAACAAGGAACGGTTGTACTTGGTACATTAGCCTGGTCGGGTAATTTTCAGTTTACATTTGAAGTAGACAATTCAAGTAACCTGCGTATTATATCGGGAATTAATCCTTATGCATCAAACTATGAGCTGAAACCAAAAGAAAATTTTGTAACGCCTGAGTTTATTTTTACAATCAGTAAAGACGGCACAAGCAAGGCAAGCCGTAACTTTCACACATGGGCGCGCAATTACCAGTTGAAAGATGGGAAAGGTGACCGTCTGACCCTGCTCAACAACTGGGAAGCAACACAGTTTAATTTTGATGAGGATAAGCTGGTAGATATTATGGGCGAGGCCAGGATGCTTGGCGTTGATATGTTTCTGTTGGACGATGGTTGGTTTGGCAATAAATACCCACGCGAAAAAGCGACTACTACTTTAGGGGATTGGGATGTTACAAAAGACAAACTTCCACATGGAATTCCGTTTTTGGTGGAAAAGGCCAAAGAAAACGGTGTGAAATTTGGCATATGGATAGAACCCGAAATGATTAGCCCTGAGAGTGAATTGATTGAAAAACACCCCGATTGGGCAATACGCTTGCCAAACCGTGAGCCTTATTATTATCGCAGCCAGTTGGTGCTGGATATGAGCAATCCTAAGGTGCAGGATTTTGTTTTTGGCGTAGTGGATAATATTATGAGTGAAAATCCGGATGTAGCATTTCTTAAATGGGATTGTAACAGCCCTATAACCAATATTTATTCTCCATACCTGAAAACAAAACAAAACCAGTTGTATATAGACCACAACAGAGGGGTGGTGAATGTGTTCAAACGTGTGAACGAGAAATATCCCGATTTGCCGATGATGCTTTGCGCCGGAGGGGGTGGACGATGCGATTATGAATCGCTTAAGTACTTTACCGAGTTTTGGTGTAGTGATAATACCGACCCTATCGAGCGTATTTACATACAGTGGGGCTTTTCACAGTTTTTTCCGGCTAAGTCGATGGATGCCCACGTAACAAGCTGGAATCGTCGTACCAGTATAAAATTCCGTGTAGATGTGGCTATGATGTGTAAAATGGGATTTGACATCCGCACCCACGAAATGAGCGAAACCGACCAGAAATTCTGTCAACAGGCTGTAGCCGATTATAAACGCCTGAAACCTGTTATTCTGGATGGTGACCAGTATCGTTTGGTTTCTCCTTATGAGACAAACCACATGTCGGTGATGTATGCTAATGAAGAAAAAACTAAAGCTGTTTTGTTTTCTTATGATATTCACCCTCGCATGGGTGAAAAAACAATGTCGGTAAAGCTACAAGGACTTGACCCTGACAAAAAATACAAAATAGAAGAAATCAACCTTATTCCCGAACGTAAATCCAACATGAGGGGAAATGGAGAAACATTCTCAGGCGATTTTCTGATGAAAATAGGATTGAACGTGTTCACAACAGGACAAACAAACAGCAGGGTGATTGAAATTACAGCGGAGTAAGAGTAGAAATTGAAAATACTGAATGTTATATTTTTATTGCCCCGCAAATTAGCGGGGCAATTTTTTATCATTTATATGTGATAAATTCTATTTTTAATCGTTATATATGTATATAGGGACGGCGAATGGATGAAATTGGGAAAATAGCTTTATAAATTTAGATTCTTTTTGTAGTACTTTTTGTTATTCTAAAATGCTTATATGTAGTTTGTTATGATTAAAAACCGTGAAAAAACCGTATCAAAATCGGCTGAAAAATGCTTGAAATCTTGTAGTAGTCTATATTTTTGTTTCGGAGGGAGGCGGATATGAAACAACCGGAATTAGGAAAAAAAATTGCTGAGCTTCGGAAAGCTAAAGGTTTAACTCAGGAAGAACTTTCAAAGCAGTGTAACTTAAACATACGTAGTTTGCAGCGGATTGAGTCGGGCGAAGCGACACCTCGTTTTTACACTCTTAAAATGATATTTAACGCATTGGATTACTCGGTAGAGGATTTCAATACATTGGGACAACAAGATCAGCTAAAAGAGGATGCTGTGAACCAGCAAATTGAAGAGCAGCATTCTTTTTTTTCAAAGCTATCGGGCTTTTTCCGCTCCTTGTCGTTATCGGAACGGATTTTGGTCATTTCATTTTTTGTTGTTATAATATCATTGATAATAGTTGTTTCGGCAATAAGGGATAAAAATGTAAGGAATGATGCGAACGCTAAAAATGGAGTAGTATGGGTTAACGATTTGAAAACAACGAGCGATCCGGTTACAACGATGAAAGCATTTGATATACAGGGTGTCTGGCAGTTGAGCAAAGATGCGATAGGAAAAGAAGCGTTGCTGAAGGGGAGTGTTCCTAATGTGTATTCTACCTATAAGTTTATTGATAAATGCGGAAATTTTACGAATATGATTCGTAATAACAAGGGTACGCATATCACGGCCGATGGTAAATACAGTATATCTGAAACTGAATATATTGAATATGTCGACCGCTCGTTTACATCGCCTTCTTATAGTGCGTCAGATAACAGGATGAAGTATGAGATTATTCAGAATAAGTACCTTATACTTGTTTACGTGAAAGAAGGAAATAAGTTTAACGAACTTTGGGTGAAAGTGCCTTATGGGAATCCGATGAATTAAAATTGAATGAGAAATATAATTATTGATATTAATCTCTAAAATTCAAAATCATGAAAAAGAATCTATTATTTGTCGTATTTGTTCTGGTATTATCTTTTATCGGTTGTTCATCCTCCAAAAACAACTCTGTTGCTTCACAGGCTATGCCCCAATCCGCATTGCAGGGTGTGTGGCAGTTGAGTAAGGAGTTTCCTGCAAAAGAGATGCTGTTAAGCGGCTACAATCCAATTGTTTATTCTACCTATAAAATTGTTGACCGTATAGGAGATTTTACGAATATTATCCGCAACAACCGTGGTACATATATTACGGCAAATGGTACATACAGCTTTTCCGAATCGGAATATACAGAGCATGTTGTGCGTTCTTTTACATCTCCCGAATTTAGCGGGACTGATAATAAAATGACTTACGAAATACTGCATAATAAATTTTTGATTCTGAAATACCCCGTTGGTGGTGGGCGGTATGTGAATGAGTTATGGGTCAGAGTACCTTATGGCAATCCGTTGAATTAAGATTGTAATTTATAAGCGTTTAATTAGCAGGGAGAGATTGTTTGTAATTGGCAGGCAATCTCTTTTTGTGTCATAATAAGCAGAAAGTCAAAGATAGTTTCTATCTTTGTAACTAAGCAGGTTAATACATCTTGTTATGAGGAACTCTCTTATTCTTTTATGTGCTTTTTTACCGTTTGTTTCTTTGCTTTCTCAGAAAAGTGAATTAAGTTCTCTGTTTGCTTTACTCGACTCCACTATACAAAACAAAGAAATATATGTAGAGCAAAAGGAGGCGAGGATAAATGAACTTAAGAAAATATTGAAGCTCCCTAATGTCACATCCGAACAAATCTATCGTATTCACACTGATTTGCAGAATGAGTACCTGAGTTTTATACCCGACTCGGCTAAAAAGTATGCCCGGGAAAACCTACAGATTGCGGAGGAGCTAAACAACGAAGATTGGATATTAGAATCGAAATTGATGCTTATCCAGCTTTATTCCAAGGCCGGGCTGTATCTGGATGCCCTGGATATACTTAATTCGATAAACCGCCCTGCTATTCCCGAAAAGTTTTTGACGCATTATTATTCAGCTTGTAAACAGTTTTATTATAATTATCTGTCGGGTAATGTTTTAAACAACCAACCTTATTTGAATTATCAAGACTCTTTGTTTGTATTGACAAAAGAAGGGTCGAGACAATACAAATATGCGCTTGCCGAGAAATTGATGGATACCGGAGAGTGGGCAAAGGCACGGGAAATACTGTTGCCGATTTTTGATGAAACGGAAGATGGCAGCCATTTGCAAGCTATGATGGCTTATTGGATAGGGTGCACATACCGTGGAGAGAATGACTATGCCATGCAGAAAAAATATTTTGTAATATCTGCTATTGCCGATATGAAAAATGCTGTGAAAGAGCATGAATCGTTTTTGGCACTTGCAGTGTCTTGCTATGAAACCAATGAAACTGAACGGGCGTACAAGTACGTGTATCAATCGATGGAAGATGCTGTGTTTGCTAACCTTAGTATGAAAACATTGAAGGTGTCGCAGTTTTTTCCTATAATAGAAAAAGCTTATAATGATAAGATACAGGAACAGAATGGTAAACTTGCAGGCATGTTGTTTTTTATCGGTATCCTTTCCGTTATATTGATTATTATTATTGTATTTGTTATTATCCAACTGGGGAAACTGGCGAAGGCCCGCCGTCATTTGTCCGAAACAAACACTCGGTTGAAAAGTCTGAATGATGATATGGTAAGGACAAACAATGCACTATCGGAAGCCAACCTTTTGAAAGAGACATATATCGGAGAGTTTTTGAACATCTGTTCTGTTTATATAAAAAAACTGGAAAAATACCAGCATTCGATCAATAAAATGGTGATTGACCGTCAGTTCGAAGAACTGGCAAAATCATTGAGGTCGCGCGATATGCTTGAGGAGGAACTTAAGAATCTGTACGATATTTTTGATAAAGTTTTTTTAAGGCTTTACCCCGGTTTTGTAGAGGAATTTAATAAATTGCTACCTGAAGATGAACGCTTTAATATAAAAAATAATGACTCTCTTAATACAGAGTTGAGGGTTTTTGCATTAATCAGGTTGGGAATAACCGATAGCACACAAATAGCGGAATTTCTGCGTTGCTCCATACGTACAGTCTATAATTACAGAACCCGAATCCGTAATAAGTCTTTTGTTAATAAGGACGATTTTGAGAATGAAGTAATGAAAATAGGAGCAAACTTCTCTAAGTAGCTGTTAGGGAATTATATATATATTTTAAAAGTATGCTGACTTGAAAAGTCGAACTTCCATATGCAAATCCTGCCTTTCAGGCAGGAGCATGCTTTTTAAAATACCTCCAAATATATAACACGGCATGCTTTATAAAACACCTATAACTGGGTTTTAAAACTATTGATTGTCAAGTAGTACCGCTGATTTGGAAATAGTGCTCTGTGTTTTTTATCAAAAGCTCCGTAGGAGCATAAGTTTGGTAATAAGGTGTTATGACAGGTGTTATTCGTGCCATAGGTGCGAAACTTTTGCAACGGGGTAGCGTACCTACGGCACGCGAATGCCATGTAAGGAACCGACTATTGCCAAACTGTCGTTCCTACGGGACTTTAAGAGTTGAAGTGAAATTTTTGTCATGGAACTAAATCAAAAAAATATAGTCTCTTGTATATTTCTGTAAAGCAGATAGTTGGTGAAAATAATTTATTTTTAACGCATTACTGCCGATTATCAAGTTGAATGCAATTGTAAGTTTTAAAATCATAAATTATTAAGTATTTTGTAATCATGGATTTATTAACTATTATATTAATGGCGATAGGCTTGGCTATGGATTGCTTTGCTGTGTCGATAAGCAAAGGGATTTGTACCAAGCGTTTTCATTTCGGGTATGCACTGCGTATTGCTTTCCTGTTTGGACTGTTTCAGGGAGTTATGCCGCTTATAGGTTACTACATTAGCAGCGTTTTTGCGGAGCAAATCAAGGCTTTCGACCATTGGATAGCTTTTGTCCTGCTTGGATTTATTGGGGTGAGAATGATTATGGAGGCTTTTAAGAAAGACGAAGATTGCTGTGACGGCCCCGATACTGTAAAGAAGCACTTCAGGTGGAAAGGATTGATAACCTTAGCCATTGCCACAAGCATAGATGCTTTGGCTACGGGAGTTGTACTTGCACCTTTTGCCGAATGGATATATGTTGCCGTAATAATAATAGCTTTAGTCAGCTTCCTTTTTTCTTTTGTTGGGGTATTTATCGGTACTTATTTTGGGAAAAAATTTACTTTCAAAGTGGAGGTGTTGGGAGGAATCATACTTGTCGGAATTGGCGCTAAAATACTGATAGAACATCTGTTCTTTTAATACATTGTATTTTGTAAATTTATGATTAACTTTGCACCTCTTTAAAAATCTGTTTATTATTCAAAACAAACACATTATATATTTATGTTTGAATCATTAAGTGAAAGACTCGAACGGTCGTTTAAAATACTAAAAGGTCAGGGTAAAATAACCGAGATAAATGTTGCCGAAACATTGAAAGATGTTCGTAAAGCTCTGCTCGATGCTGACGTAAATTATAAGACTGCAAAAACATTTACCGAAACCGTAAAAGAAAAGGCCTTAGGGCAAGATGTGCTGAACTCGCTGAAACCTAACCAGTTGATGGTTAAAATAGTTCACGACGAATTGGCCGAGCTGATGGGCGGCACAAGTGTTGATATTAACCTGAAAGGCAATCCCGCTGTTATTTTGATGTCGGGTTTGCAAGGGTCGGGTAAAACCACCTTTTCGGGCAAGCTGGCTAATATGCTGAAAACCAAAAAGGCAAAGCGGCCTTTGCTTGTAGCGGGCGACGTTTATCGTCCTGCAGCTATCGAGCAGTTGAAAGTGTTGGGCGAACAGTTGAATATACCTGTTTACTCCGAAGAAGGAAATAAAAATCCTATAAAAATAGCCGAGAATGCGATAAAATACGCCAAGCAAAACCAGAACGATGTTGTAATTGTGGATACTGCCGGACGCTTGGCTGTAGATGAGGAGATGATGAATGAGATTGAAGCTATCAAAAAAGCTGTCAACCCTCACGAAATACTCTTTGTAGTGGATGCAATGACCGGACAGGATGCTGTAAACACAGCAAAAGAATTTAACGACCGTCTCGATTTTGACGGCGTGGTACTTACAAAACTGGATGGTGACACGCGCGGTGGTGCTGCTCTTTCTATCCGCTCGGTAGTAAACAAGCCAATTAAATTTGTGGGTACGGGCGAAAAAATGGACGCACTGGATGTGTTCCACCCTTCACGTATGGCCGACCGTATTCTGGGAATGGGCGATATTGTGTCGCTGGTAGAACGCGCACAAGAGCAATATGACGAAGAAGAAGCCCGCC
The DNA here is from genome assembly GCF_010501035.1 of Paludibacter sp. 221. Classification (GTDB taxonomy): domain Bacteria; phylum Bacteroidota; class Bacteroidia; order Bacteroidales; family Paludibacteraceae; genus QVMH01. Next base: position 2,709 of record NZ_QVMH01000022.1, on the reverse strand, counting down.
GCCTGCAATCGAAAATAGCCAAGAACCAGTTTGATTTCAACGACTTTATCTCGCAGATACAACAAATAAAGAAAATGGGTAACATTAAGGAACTTGCCTCGATGATTCCCGGTATGGGAAAGGCGTTGAAAGATGTAGAGATAGACGACGATGCTTTCAAAGGAATTGAAGCCATAATTTACTCGATGACCCCGTATGAACGCTCAAATCCGAGTGCTTTGAACGGAAGCCGCAAACAACGTATTGCTACTGGTAGTGGTACAACTGTAGCAGAGGTAAACCGCTTGCTGAAGCAGTTTGAGCAAACCAGCAAGATGATGCGTGCTACTATGAATAAGGGAAAAATGAAAATGGGAAAAAGAAGATAACTGGTTGATTTTCAGTCTGTTGTATTTTCGCTTTTTTGAAAGATGTAGACCTTTTATAACTATTGTCCAAAAAAAAATCAGATATGTCCTACAAAATAATAGATGGTAAAGCTATTTCTGACCAGGTAAAAGCCGAAATAGCAGAAGAAGTAAAGCAAATGATTGCAGAGGGAAAAAAACGCCCTCATCTTGCCGTAATCATTGTTGGTCACGACGGCGGAAGTGAGACGTACGTGGCACACAAAGTGAAATCGTGCGAGCAAGTAGGGTTTACTTCTACAAAGCTTGCTTTCGAAGAAAAAATCACCGAAGAACAATTGCTTGCCGAGATTGATAAACTGAACAGCAACGAGGACATAGATGGTTTCATCGTGCAGTTGCCGTTACCTAAGCATATTTCAGAACAAAAAGTGATTGAAGCTATTGATTACCGCAAAGATGTAGACGGTTTTCATCCGATTAATGTAGGGCGTATGTCTATAGGGTTGCCTTGTTATGTATCGGCAACTCCTTCGGGTATTCTGGAGCTTCTGAAACGATATGAGATAGAGACTTCCGGAAAGAATTGTGTGGTGATAGGACGAAGCAATATCGTAGGAAAGCCTGTAGCGTTGCTAATGATGCAAAAAGCCTATCCTGGCGATGCTACTGTTACAGTGTGCCATAGCCGTACCAAAAACTTAAAGGATATCTGCTTGCAAGCCGATATTATTATCGCGGCACTGGGAGCACCTGAGTTCCTGACTGCCGAAATGGTGAAAGAAGGTGCTGTGGTGATTGATGTAGGTACCACACGTGTTCCTTCGGATAAAACGAAAAGCGGATTCCGCCTGAGCGGCGATGTGAAGTTTGACGAGGTTGCTCCAAAGTGTTCTTACATAACTCCTGTACCGGGTGGCGTAGGGCCTATGACGATTGTGTCGTTGCTTAAAAATACGCTTTTGGCAGCTAAAAAAGAGATTTACTCTTAATCGATTATTTAATAATAATTTATCATAATAATCCCCTTCGGGGGATTTTTGTTTTCTATGATTTTTTACGCTCCGGATATTTCCATTAACCCCGTTTTGCCCGAAGAAGAATCGGTGCATGCGGTAAAGGTGTTGCGCTTGCAAGCGGGTAGTGAAATAAATATCACAGATGGGCGGGGGGGCTTTTTCAGAGCCTATGTAGTGCAACCACATCCTAAGCATTGCTTGGTAGAGATTGTAGAAGTGCTGCCCGAAATAGGAAAGCGTAATTATAAACTGCATCTGGCTGTAGCTCCTACCAAAAATATTGAACGTTTTGAGTGGTTTGTAGAGAAAGCTACTGAGATAGGGGTTGATGCAATAACGCCTGTTATCACAAGGTATTCGGAACGAAAGGTAATAAAGCCCGAACGTATACAGAAGATAATAGTATCGGCCTCAAAACAGTCGCAAAAATCAAACTTCCCCGTCCTTAACCCTTTGGCGAAATTTGAGGAGTTTGTCAGGGATAGTGTAGCTTCACAGAGTTTCATAGCCCATTGTTACGATGATGAGAAAAAGCTGTTGCTTAGAGATGCTTGCAAAAAAACTACAGATTCTTTGATACTTATCGGGCCGGAGGGAGATTTCAGTAAAGAAGAGGTTGAAATGGCGTTATCCAAGGGTTTTTTGCCTGTGTCGTTAGGAGATAGCCGGCTGCGTACTGAAACTGCCGGAGTTATGGCATGTGCTACCGTACAAGTTATAAATCAATAGCGTTCCCTGTTTTATACTTGAAAAAGGAGATGCTTCTTTCAGGTTTGTATGAGATTTTTATGTACATTTAAACTTTAAAGCAAAGCGGGTTGGGAAAATGTTTCTGCCTGTGAAGAAATAAATAAATTAGAAAAAAATCGGGTGTTATAACAATTTTCTCATTTTTAATCGTTTAGAGATAAACATGAGAAATGAGACTTTGGAAAAGGTCGGAAAACAGGTTATAAAACATATTTTTTTATTTGTCAAACTCGATTTTTCGCTGTTATTTTGCAATGGTTAACTAAACAACACAATCTTTTTTATACCTTTAAAGAAACTAATACCTATTGAAAAAGAACGAGGCTTTGTGAAAAGCCTCGTTCTTTTATATTATACCTTGCTTGTTCTGACGAAAAAGGTATTTATCTTATTCTTCCGTTAAATATTTGCCGTAAAAAAACAAAGCCTTTATTTTTGCACCCACATTCTTCGAGCAAAAATGAAGAATGAAAATTGAAAAATGAATCTTTCTCTACAAATATCATCTCAAAAAAATGCTTTTGCAAACGTTAAAATGTTTGCCGTTATCTCTATTTTATTAGAGAGAGAGAGAGAGAGAGAGAGAGAGAGAG
>NZ_QVMH01000021.1:41435-48590 GCF_010501035.1 Paludibacter sp. 221 | reverse complement strand
AGATAAAAGAACAAAAAGGACAAATGATAAAGGACAAGACTTATAGCTTGTAGCTGATAACTTGTAGCTAACTAAATCATCCTTCTTTTTTATCCAAAGAATGTGAGAACAAAAGTAAAGGCAATGCCGTTAAGGTGCAAATATTTAACCACAAAAAACTTTCGGGAATCTTTAAAATGCAATCTTCGTACATTTGCTTCGGAGTTTTTACATAAAAAGGTGTTAACCGGAGAAAAAGTGTTATTTTTGGAAGTTGAAATCGAAAAAAATCAATGAAAAGAGTTATAACATACGGTACTTTCGACCTTTTTCATGTTGGACATGAAAATTTGCTGAGGAGGGCTAAAGAGCTTGGAGATTACCTGATTGTGGGCGTTACAACCGAAAATTATGATAAAGAAAGAGGTAAACTGAATGTTCACCGCTCGTTGATGCAGCGGATTGAGGCTGTGAAAGCTACAGGATTTGCCGATGAAATAATAATAGAAGAGTACGAAGGGCAAAAAATTGATGATATACTCAAGCATAATGTAGATGTATTTGCCATTGGGTCGGACTGGACAGGCAAGTTCGATTATCTGAAAGAGTATTGCGAGGTGGTGTATTTAGACCGCACAAAAGGCATTTCGAGCACCTCGTTGCGTAGCGAAATAGATTCGATTATTGAGTTGGGCATAATCGGTACGGGGCGGATTGCCAATCGTTTTATTGTAGAGTCGAAATATATAAGCGGAGCTTATGTGAAAGGGGTATATAACCCCCGTATACAGTCGGCTACGGCTTTTTGCGAAAAAAACGAACTGGAGTTTTCTACCGATGATATAAATGTTTTTCTGGATAAAGTTTCTGCAGTTTATATAGCCTCACCTCATATTACCCATGCCGGATACATTCGTATGTGTCTGGAGAAAGGGAAACATGTTTTGTGCGAAAAGCCTCTTGTGCTTACAAGGGCTGAGGCAGTGGAGCTGTACGCATTGGCAAAGGAGAAGAAACTGGTACTGAAAGAAGCGATAAAAACTGCTTATGCTCCGGCTTTCAACCACCTGATGGCTATGATAAAAAGCGGTACTATCGGGACGGTAAAAGATGTGGATGCTTCGTTTTCAAAGCTGTGCAATGCCGGATTGCGCGAGCTGAAGGCTGAGGAGATGGGAGGAAGCATGACCGAGTTAGGCTCGTACGTTCTTCTGCCGATTGTAAAATTGCTGGGGAAAGATTATAAGGATATAAATTTCTATTCATTCGTCAAAGATGGAGTGGATTTGTATACCAGAGGTGTATTGGTGTACGAAAACGGAGTAGCTTCGTTCAAAGTAGGTCTGGGTGTGAAAACCGAGGGGGAGCTGATAATAAGCGGGACGAAAGGTTATGCTTACGTGCCTGCTCCGTGGTGGAAAACAGATTATTTTGAACTAAGGTATGAGGACAGTAACCAGACAAAAAAATATTTTTATAAGTTTGATGGCGATGGATTGCGCTACGAACTGAACGACTTTATATCTCAAATAAATAACCGCGACGAAAATAACAACCATAAACTTCTTAACGACGAATCTGTCTTTATTGTTTCGGTTATCGAAGATTTTCTGAAAAAAAGAAATGTGACTGTTATTCAATGAATATCCGACACAAATTAATTCGTATTATTTTGCTCACATAGGACAACTATGAGTTAGTAGTTAGTAGCTACAAGTATAAGATATCTGTAGGGGCGAAAAATCTTTCGCCTGATAAAAAAAGAGCAAAGGATAAATCCGCTAAACGGGAATAATAATTAAATACTAATAGTTAAATCCGCGTCTTGGTGTCTCCGTGTTTGAAAACAAAAGCTATGTGTCATAAAATGCAAACTGATTATTTTCTTGAAACCACTAATTAACAGGCCATTTATACGATTCCTTGTTTTTTTTGCCGGATATATTCTTTATCCGGTGTCGTTTCTTGTTCCGCGCCGTAAAAAGAAATGGGCTTTCGGGAGTTTCCGTAATGCCTTCAACGATAATGCTAAATACCTTTTTATTTATGCTGCCGAAAACAACCCGAATGCAGAAGTAGTGTGGATTAGTGCCGACAAAAATACAGTGCAACGAATAAGGGATTTAGGTCTTAAATCTTATTTTATAGGTAGTTTTCGGGGTGTTTATCATGCACTTACGTCGCGTTATTGGTTTTTCAATGCTTACACCACTGATATTTTATTCTTCGCTTCGGGGGGGGCGGTATGTACTAATCTGTGGCATGGACTGCCATTGAAGAGAATAGAGTTTAATATAAAAGGCGGTAGCCTGTCTGCCCGTTATGTGAAGAAAACTTTTGGCGAACGCTTTTTTCATCCCGAAGCCTATCGCCGTCCCGATTATGTGTTGTCGACAACCGATTTTGTGTCAGCCAGATTTGCCGAAGCATTTCGTGTCGGAACCTCACAATGCCTTAATATAGCCTATCCCCGCAATACTATTCTCCTTGCCGGTAAACAGGAGCGAATCTCTTTTATAAAGAAATATGAGCAGGAAGAAACACTTCGGATAATATCAGATTCTCATGGGTACGAGAATGTTTATATCTATATGCCTACATGGCGTGAGTCACAAGCCGATATTTTTTCTCAGAATATGGATATTAACCGCCTGAACGAATTGATGAGGAGGAAAAACAGCTTGTTGCTATTGAAACCGCATGCCAACACTAAGGTAGATATAAATCTGGCTGAATGTCCGAACGTTTTATTACTAAATAATAAAGTGGATATCTATACAATATTGCCGTATACCGATGTGCTGATTACTGATTATTCGTCGGTGCTTTACGACTATATACTGATGGACGATAAGGATGTGATATTATATCTTTACGACTATGATGAATATGCAAATAACCGTGATTTTAATTTCCCGTTTTTAGAGAATGTAGCGGGGCGCGATGTGTATGATTTTGCCGGACTGATTGACGTAATGGAAAGCGGAGATTATAAAATGGATGAAAATAAGCGTGAGGAAATAATCTCTAAATTCTGGGGGGTAAGAAAGTCCGACTCAGTTTGTAAAACAATACTGGAGGCTGTGATGTGAATCGTATGGAAGAAACTACCCGACCAAAAGTAAGTATAATACTGCCCGTACATAATGCAGGCGGATATCTGAGTAAATGTATTGAGAGCCTGTTGGCTCAAACCTTGAAAGACATTGAGCTGATTGTAGTATTGGATTGCCCTACCGATGGTAGCGACAAAGTAGCGTACAGGTTTGCAGAGCACGACATGAGGGTTAAAGTGCTGGAAAACACGGAAAATTTGCATGTCGGGTTGAGCCGCAACCGTGGGTTGGAAATTGCCACAGGAGAGTATGTCGGGTTTTGCGACCATGATGATTATGTTGCCCCCCATATGTATGAAGATGCGTATCGGACTGCTTGCGAAACAGCATCGGACTTGGTAGTGTGCGACGTGGATTTTGTAGATAGCGAGGGGGGCTTGAGCCGTTCGTTGAAATATCCTTCGGGCATGAGCGGAGAGGAGTTTAAGAGAGCTGTTTTCCCTGCGTTGCTCGCACTTTACTCCAAGCAGGATTACAGCTATGGTAAAACGGTTTGGAATATGTTGTTCCGAAGGGATTTTCTGGAGAAGAACGATTTGAAATTTGATGATAACCGGCTTGTTACTGCCGAAGATGCTTTGCTGCTTTCTAAAGCCTATTTTCTTACCGACAGGATTTCTCATTGCGAATCGCCACAGGCAGTATATTATCATGTAGGACATGGCAGTAATACGTCGAACAGTTATGCGTGGCTGAATATGGATTTGGCTTTCAATTATGTTGTCAACCTGAATACTTTTGTAGGCGAAAGAGTAGATACTCTCCAAAAAGAACGGTATAGCTATGACATTGCGCAAGGTGCTGTCAGGCTCGTTTATACAGGTTTTTTGCGCGAATTGAAAACAAAAGGACTTAGGGTTGCTTTGAAAAAAACTTCCGGAATAAGGAGAAATAAAGCTATGCGCGAAACGCTGAAACCTTTATTCTCTGCCGGAGGCCGAAGATATGCCTTCAATAATTTACCCCTTACCAAACTATTGTTCTTAATTTACCTTTATCTATAGAGAACGGTTGAATGATTCTCTAACTTTCTTGTAACTCTTTGAATAATTTCACCCAAAGAGAGGTAACACGTTCGACTGAAAATTTTTCGGTGTTTTGTACGCAGTTTACAGCCACTTTGTTTCTTACATCTTTTTCCTGCATCAGATACAGCAATTGCTTGGCAAAAGTATCAGCCTCTCCATGTTGGATGATATATCCGGTTTTGCCGTCTTCAATAATATCCCGTACAGCTTCGTAGTTATCATATACAATAGGTACAGCGCCCATCTGCTGGGCTTCTAACAATACCATCGGGAAGCCCTCGAAAGCAGAGGTCATCATGTAGATAGAGGCACGCTGGTAGTATTCCGAGGGGTTTTGCCTTCCCTCGAAATGAACGTGCCGTAGTTTCAGCTTTTTTGCCAGATGTTTATAATACTGAGCATCCTCGCCGGTACCTAAAATGGTTAATTTCCAGTTGGCGGTATTATTTTCCTGCAATTTTTTCCATATTTTCAGGCTTTCTGCAATTCGTTTTTGGCGGTCAGATAGTCGCGACACAATAAGTACCTCGTTCTGCTTCTTGTTTATAGCGTCCGGCGATATTCTCTCGTCGAAAGAAAAAGCATTCGGAATGGCAACGACATTTTTTTTCTTTCCGGCATCCATGTACGACAGCTTATAATAGCTATCAATATACTGGTCGGACAACAATACAATTTTGTCGAAAATGTCATTGTACATCGAGTATTCTTTTTCGGTACGTTTGCTTACTATACGATTATACACAGGTATCGGCAGTAAGCCTACACACAGCTTCTTTATGCTTTTGCTGCGTTGGATACCGTGCTTTATCCTAAACCATTCGGCGGCTACGTTAGGCCGGGTAAAAACAAAATCGGGCGAGGCATGCAGGCAAAACAGTAACCGGCATTGGTTTTTTGCATTGTTTACCGCTTTTCTAAGTTCCTCAAACATCTTCCTGTCGCCAACGATTTGCTGACATATAATGACGCTTATTTTGTTTTTGATTACGAATGTGGTAAGCGCTTCAAAGTTATGTTTGTCTTTTATATGCAGTTTTTCGGCAAAGTCAGTCTTAGGCGATATTTTGTTTTCGGCAAAGTAAGCCGAAAAGCAATTTATATTGTGCAGTTCGGTAAATGCTTGCGACAATACATGCGTAATCCTCTGAATCCCATTGCTCAGGGGCGATATTTCCGCATTATTTAAAAAAAGGACATTCATAACCGGGTGCTGAAATTAGAAACTAATATTTTTGTATATACTACAAAAATATCATTATTTTTCTATTATCAGCAGTTTTAATATATATGATTCTGGTGGGAAGTTGAAAAATAGGGAAAGAAACAGAATTGCACAAAAAAATCAAGGGTGCCCCAAAAGTCTTTTTTGAGACACCCTCTAAAATATAGAATAACCCAAGTAAATTACTCTGCTACACACCTGATAGCGAACCCGAATGACTTATCACTGTAGCCCGTAAGTGCTTTTAACCTGTATATACTTAGTTGATTACTATTTGCAGTGTCATATTGCGTACTACTCCAATAGTTACCGCTATTCCCACGGTTGTTCAATTCTCCATTACTATAATTGCGCAGACCTACAGCAGGCAAGAAAAGATTTTTGCCTATCGTTATACCTGTATTATAATTGTCATCACCTGCAATCCAGCTACCGTCGTTAACATTAGCAATAGTATTGTTCTCGGGTTTAACAATCTGCACCCATTCATCTATGGTTGGTACTCTCCATCCTTCCGGACAAGGGTTCTGAGTAGCCATATCCCAAACCACAGTAGATGGCGGAACAACAATAGTTGTCCAATTGGTTATGCTTCCGCTATCGGTTTGGTCTGTTACTTGGTTTAATACAGGCGTACTTACCCCCCACTTATATTTAGCTCCATGAATTTCGGCAGCAGGAATAAAAGGGTCGGCGGTATAATCTGCTCCCAAGTTGTGGCACATGAAGTAAAACGTTTGGTTGTTATCGCCTTTAGCATCACATACTTTGAGCACACTTACTTTTTTAGTCTCCACTATTCCATTGTCATTAAACACTTTACAGTAATACTTTACTGACAGATAACCCACCGTTGGAATATAGGTTGCGTCGGTAGCATTTGCTATAGCCACATAATCGTTTACCATATCATCCCATCCAAACCATTGGTAATTGAGTTTTGCTCCAGTGGCAGTTACATTTAATGCAACGGAGGTATTCCAGTAATCTTTTGTTAGTCGTATCGATTGTGGTTCTATCACTATAGTCGGCGATTGTGTTGCTATGTTTTCCCCACAATTGGATAACCACGATGTGCCATTCCATATTTCCAAGCAATTACTCTCTGTATTGAAAATAGTCAAGCCTTTGGCTAATTCTTTACCACTAACAGCCAGTACATCACGTTGTGCTGTCGTCAACTGAGGCAAGCGTAAACCACCTGTAGTACCAGTTACTTCCAAAAGCGAAAAGTTCTCCGGTTCCTTATCTGCCCCGATAGTTACCTGTGCTTTTGCATTAAAATTGAAAAACGAAAATTGAAAAAGACAGAACAAAACTAAAGTCTGTCGGAAAAATTGTTTTCTGTTCATGAGTTGATAATTATTAATTATTAGTGATTAATGTTTAATTATTATTTTTTAAACACGGAGACACGGGGTTAATTATTAGTTATTAATGTTTTAATTATTATTTAGTTACGAGTTACAAGTTAGAGATAAGAAGTAAGAGGCAAGTAAATAACTTTATACTTTTCCCTTTCACCTTTTTCCTCATTCTTATTTCTTTTATCCTGATTCTTGGCTCTTGATTCTTTAATCTATTCGAGCCCGTTCCCATCTCGCCCGTATAGCGGCTTAAAGTCCGCTTTACGGGTAATATTCTTTTTATTCGGGCGAAAGATTTTGCGCCCCTACATTTATTATCTATTATTCATATTTTTAAATATCCCGTAGGGATTAAAGTTTGGTAATAATACAAGCCACCTTATTACAAGCGTGCCGTAGGTACGCGACTTTATTTGTATCCGTAAAGCGGACTGAAAGCC
>NZ_QVMH01000021.1:34729-41325 GCF_010501035.1 Paludibacter sp. 221 | reverse complement strand
TCTCTCTCTCTCTCTCTCTCTCTCTCTCTCTCTCTCTCTAACATAATAATGCTACCTACAAACATTTTAACGTTTGCAAAAGCATTTTTTTGAGGTGTTATTTGTTGAGAGATATTCATTTTTCAATTTTCATTCCTCATTTTGGCTCGAAGAATGTAAGGACAAAAGTAAAGGCAATGTCGTTAAAGTGCAAATATTTAACGGAAGGGAAAAATAAGTCAAGCACAAAGAGTTATCAAATAAACGATAACGCCGGAAATCTTACGACTTCCGGCGTTATGTAACTCTTAATTAATAGAAAAATTTTAGTAACGATAGTCTTTAAGCTGCTCTTGCAGTCGCTTACGTGCCAAGAAGATACGGCTTTTAACCGTGCCTATGGGTAAGTTCATTGTTTGAGCAATTTCTTCGTACTTAAAACCTTCGATATGCATTGAGAATGGTATTCTGTATTCATCCGGAAAAGCATCAATACTGCTGGATATTTCGCCAACGGCATAAGAACTTTCTGGACTATCAAAACCTGAGTTTTGAGGCAGATTCAGAAGATGATAATCTTCTGTCTTGTCAATGATCGTCTGATTACGTACAATCTTTCTATAATTGTTGATGAAAATGTTTTTCATTATAGTCAAAACCCAACCCTTAAAATTAACGTTTTCAGCAAATTTCTCTTGGTTGTCTAAGACTTTCAGCGTTGTATCTTGCAATAAATCTTCAGCTTCTTCTTTATTCAATGTTAATGAATAAGCAAAGTTACGCATGTTGTTTTGCAGACCCAACAATTCCTGTTCAATTTTCACATTCTTTTCCATAATAATTTAGTTTTGGCGTTTGGTTTTACATTTTGATATTTACTACTTATACCACTAAGCCGCAAACATACATCTCATAAAACTCATTCTGTATACAAAACAAATTTGTCAGTTATCTATACCGAAAAGAATTGTGTGTAAACTATAATGATCAAAAATTTTCAAAACAAAGATAACACTTATTTTAAAAACATTCCTACTTTTGTAAACAAATCAAACAAAATGAGAGCAACTTATATATTTTTAACAACTTTGGCGTTATTTTTCTCTTTTTTGTTACATGCGCAGGAAAATACATCTACACTATTTAAAATAAATCTGCAAAAAGACATAGGAGGCACAACATGGATTTATATCCAAAAAGGATTTGAAAAAGCATTGGAAGACGAATCCGACGCAATACTAATCCATATGAACACCTATGGGGGCGAAGTGCTGTATGCCGACTCTATCCGTACCAAAATACTAAACTCCCACCTGCCCGTTTATGTTTTTATTGACAACAATGCAGCATCGGCTGGCGCATTGATAGCATTGGCATGCGATAAAATATACATGCGCCAGAGTGCCACCATCGGGGCTGCAAGCGTTGTGAACCAGTCGGGCGAAAAAATGCCCGACAAATACCAATCGTATATGCGCGCTACTATGCGGGCTACGGCCGAGTCGCATGGAAAAAAAACCACAGTATCAGGAGCCGATACCGTTTATACATGGATACGCGACCCACTCATTGCCGAAGCAATGGTTGACGAGCGCACTGTAGTACCCGGCATAAGCGAAGAAGGCAAGATACTCACATTCTCGGCCCGCGAAGCCATAGAACATGGCTATTGCGATGGTATAGCCGAAAACCTAAATCAGGTAATCGAAGAGTATTTAGGATATGAAAACTATGAGATAGTATCTTTCGAGCCTACTTTTTGGGACGAAATCAAAGGTTTTTTCTTAAGCTCCGTTATTCAAGGTATCCTCATTATGCTCATTATCGGAGGCATTTATTTCGAGCTCCAGACACCGGGTGTCGGTTTCCCTCTGATAGTAGCAATAACGGCAGCCGCATTGTATTTTGTACCGTTATATATAGATGGTTTAGCGGCCAATTGGGAGATTCTTCTGTTTATCATCGGTATAGGACTTATCGTACTCGAATTGTTCGTTATTCCGGGATTCGGGATAGCCGGAATATCGGGCATTGTACTGGTTATTGCGGGATTGACATTGAGCCTATTGGAAAACGTGAACTTCAATTTTGCACCTGTTCAAACCGGCTCTTTAGGTACAGCCCTCATTACCGTTTCGGCCGGACTGTTACTTGGTTTTGCCATAGTTATATACCTCAGTACCAAAATAGGCTCGAAAGGAATGTTCAGGAAGATAGCTTTAAACACTACACTCGACAATGAATCGGGCTACATAGCCGTCCCTATGGAAGAAAAGAACCTATTAGGCAAAACTGGCATAACCACTACAGTATTACGCCCATCAGGCAAGGTAGAGATTGAAGGAAAAATGTACGATGCCGTATCCGAACAAAGCTTTATAGAAAAAGGCACTCCCGTCAGGGTTACCCGATACGAAACAGGACAAGTATATGTAGAGGTAAGGAGTGAGGAGTAAGAGGCGAGTACGAAGATTATACAAATTTGAAATTTGTGTTTTTTCCTGCTAAAAATCATTATCTTTGCACTCCAAAATAATCAGGGGCACCTGCACATTCCGAAGTCCTTTTTTTCACTTCTAACGCTGCATGTGCACACAATTCTTGAAATATAAATATGGCTAAAGAATTAAAAGAACTTACTTCGCGCGAGGAGAATTACTCCCAATGGTACAACGACTTGGTAATCAAAGCCGATATGGCCGAAAACTCGGCTGTTCGCGGTTGCATGGTTATCAAACCGTATGGATACGCTATTTGGGAAAAAATGCGCGACGAGTTGGATCGCATGTTCAAGGAAACAGGACACGTAAACGCATACTTTCCCTTGTTCATCCCAAAATCTTTTTTAAGCAAAGAGGCCGACCACGTAGAAGGCTTTGCTAAAGAATGTGCTGTGGTTACTCACTACCGTTTGAAAAACGACCCCGACGGAAAAGGTGTAGTGGTAGACCCCGAAGCTAAACTGGAAGAAGAACTGATAGTGCGCCCCACTTCGGAAACTATTATATGGAACACGTACCGCAACTGGATACAATCGTACCGCGATTTGCCTATTTTGTGTAATCAATGGGCTAACGTAGTGCGCTGGGAAATGCGTACACGATTATTTCTGCGTACTGCCGAGTTTTTGTGGCAAGAGGGACATACGGCACACGCCACAGAACAGGAAGCTGTGGAGGAAACCGAAAGAATGCTGAATGTATATGCCGACTTTGCCGAAAACTTTATGGCAATACCGGTGATACGTGGTATAAAAACAGCCAGCGAACGTTTTGCGGGAGCTGTAGAAACATATTGCATCGAAGCTATGATGCAAGACGGGAAAGCATTGCAAGCCGGTACATCACACTTTTTAGGGCAAAATTTTGCAAAAGCATTCGACGTTACATTTGTAAATAAAGAGAATAAGCCTGAACTCGTATGGGCTACTTCGTGGGGAGTATCTACCCGGCTTATCGGGGCGTTGATAATGACGCACTCTGACGACAATGGCTTGGTTCTTCCACCAAACTTGGCTCCGTTTCAAGTGGTGATTGTACCTATATATAAAAACGAGGAACAATTAGCTCTGATTACAGAAAAGGTAAACGAAATTTCGGCAAAACTGAAAACACTCGGTATAACAGTGAAGTTTGACAATGACGACACTAAAAAACCGGGATGGAAATTTGCACAATACGAGCTTAAGGGTGTACCCGTACGCTTGGCAATGGGAGCACGCGACCTTGAGAACGGCACTGTGGAAGTGGCACGCCGCGATACGCTTACAAAAGAAACCGTGTCGCTGGATGGTATCGACCAATATATAGCCAAGCTCTTGCAAGAGATACAAAAGAATATTTTTGAAAAAGCAAAAAATTTCCGCGAATCGACTACCAGAAAGGTAGATACTTACGAAGAATTTAAAGTGGAGATAGAAAAAGGCGGTTTCATACTGGCCCACTGGGACGGAACTCCCGAAACCGAAGAACTGGTTAAAGCCGAAACTAAAGCAACTATACGCTGTATTCCATTGAAAGGGGATAAAACTCCCGGACAATGTATGGTAACAGGAAAACCGTCGAAGCAACGGGTTATTTTTGCCAGATCGTACTAAAAAGACACATTGCTAAATAGATTCTAAAACAAAATCCGGACAGAAGTAATAATGAATAATTACTCTTGTCCGGATTTACCTAGGGCTATTCAGTAAATAGTTTCAAAATAGCATTAGCAGATAACAGGCTCATGCTAGGCCACGAGACGGACCGGTTTAAGTATTTTAGCTTGCTACGCGCAGCTTATTTCAATTCACGTTCCCATTCACCCTCTTTAAATCCGTTCAGAATAAACTTCCCGTTTCGCAATACTACAGGGCGTTTTACGAACATACCGTCCGAAGCAAGTATTTTAATCAGTTCCGCTTGGCTCAGTACCTTTAGTTTATCTTTGATATTATGCTCACGATAAAGCAATCCGCTTGTATTGAAAAAACGGCTTATGGGCAACCCGCTTTCTCTTATCCATTCAGTCAGTTCTTTCTCCGTCGGTTTTTCTTCCTTTATCGGACGGTAGCTGTATTCTATACCCTGCTCTTTCAGCCATTTTTCGGCCTTAACACAAGTGCTGCATTTAGGATAACATATAACCGTAATTTTATCCATATGAGAATTTTATTTAAGTTTTCGATAAGAATTGATGAAATGAGTAAAAAAGAATTTATGAAAAAATTCAAAACAGTTTCTTAAAGTCCCATAGGGACGGGAGTTTGGTAATGGCTGCTTTTAACCCAGCCTCTGCGTGCCGTAGGTACGCTACTTGCTGCAAGGGTTTCGTACCTACGGCACGAATAATGCCCGTTACTACATGCTGTTACCAAACCTATGCTCCTACGGAGCACATGGATGACATTTTCAATCTCCCAAAAGACATTTAACGCATCAGTACTATTTTCAGATAATGAAATACTTGTAACTGATTTCTTGTAGCTATTTGAACAGTTTTATAATATCATTTGCGTTGGCATACAGCACCAATGCAAACAAGATTAAGATTCCCACTGTCTGCGCATATTCCATAAACTTCTCGCTCGGTTTACGGCGTGTTATCATCTCGTAAAGCAGGAATACAACGTGTCCACCATCCAAAGCCGGAATAGGAAGTATGTTCATAAAAGCAAGGATGATAGACAAGAAAGCTGTCATAAACCAAAATGTATTCCAGTCCCATTTTTTAGGGAACAATTGGCCTATAGCGCCAAAACCGCCGAGATTTTTGGCACCCTCTTTAGTGAAAACCAGTTTAAATTGTTTCACATAGCTTGTCAGAGTCTCCCATCCAAATTGGATTCCGGCAGGTATAGACTGGAAGAAATCGTATTTAATATGCTCTACCGGAAAAAAGGCGGTAAAAGGCGTAACGCTTACACCCAGTTTGCCATCTTCGCCCAATTCCACATCGCTATGAAACACCTTGCCGTTGCGAACAAACTCAAGGTCGATTACCGAATTTTTAGACTCATTCAGCTCTTTAGCAATCTCCTGGAAGATAAACATGCTTTTTCCGTTCACTCCTATAATACTGTCGCCCGCCAGAATATTAGCCTTTGCTGCGGGGGTGCCCCCCATTACGTCATGCACTACAAACGGTTGACGAACCGAGAAAAGGTTATTGTCGTTGGCAGCCAGCACTTGTTGCGAAAAATCGGCAGGTAGTTCTACGCAGATAGTCTCACCCCCACGCAAAACCGATATATCACGCTTTCCCTCTATCAGGATACGCTCCACAATATCGGCACGGTCTTTAGTCGTCTCACCGTTGATAGCGATGATATTATCCCCATTGTGGAAACCATTGTCGAGCATCAGTTGCGTATATTCAAGCCCGTATTTGGCATTCTGAATAGGAAAATACTCTTTCCCGTTCACAAACAACATGCCTATGAATATAATAACAGCCAATATAAAGTTGAAAATAACACCCCCTGTAATGATTGGCAAACGCTGCCACGTAGGGCGCGAGCGATATTCCCAAGGTTGAGGCTCCTGTGCCATCTGAGTGGTATCCATCGACTCGTCCACCATACCCGCTATTTTACAATAGCCACCAAGAGGCACCCAGCCTATTCCCCATTCGGTCGATTCGGGATATTTCCGCCAGTCGCCATCAGGCAATTCGTCCAAAGGAATCGGCTCAAAAACCGTCCTTCCTTTAGCATCGGTCACTACATCGCCATCTTTATCTATTTTTGGGCGTTCGTTGGCCGGTACATTATTGGCAAAAAACTTAACCTGCCATTTGCCGTTTATCTTCTTTGCACGTACTATTGATTTTTTCGGGTTAAAAAACAGATAGAATTTATCTACACGTACTTTGAACAAACGTGCAAACAGAAAATGCCCCAACTCGTGGATAAAAACTAAGATTGAAAGACTGAGAATGAGCTGCAAAGCCCTGATTAAGAAAGTCTCCATAAAATAAGACGTATTAGTGTATTAATTAATAGTTACGAGTTACAAGTTACAAGTATTTCATTATCTGAAAGTTAAAAACAAAACAGCATTTCATCAATTCATATCAGAGGTTTAATTTATAATTCTGGGATGGGTGAAATCCCCCGCCTTTAGGCGGAGAATTTA
>NZ_QVMH01000021.1:0-34622 GCF_010501035.1 Paludibacter sp. 221 | reverse complement strand
AGGACTTTTAGTCCGTTATATAACCCACCGCCTCTTTAGGCGTGTGGTAATTTAGATCGTTTTAAAAAAACAGTTTCAGGCTAAGATAATAGTGGGAGAAAATAAACAGGAAAATCATAACATCACTTTCACGCTTACGCACCCAGTTCATTACCGAAACGTGGCTTACACCCAAAATACGGGAGATGGCATGAAAACTATGTCCCTCCGAATACAACGAAAACGCCAACTGATGCTTTGCTTCCTTTTCCGACAAAAACTTACTGCTCACGGTATAATTGCATCCACACTGCTTGCAAAGATACCGTTGAACGCCTTTTATAAGACCGTTCTTTACCTTGTCGTTCGATTTACACTTTGGGCAACTCATAAAAAAATTTTTCCCAAAAGTAGGTAATCTATATTTACTTACCAAGCAAACCAAGTAGGTAGCCCTAAAAAATATAGTTTATTAACAAAACAAGTATGATACTACGTATTTCCGCCACATAGGCTCACATAGGGATACATAGTAAAAAAAGGGATGTGTTTTACAAAGTATGCTTCTGCCTGAAAGGCAGTATTTGCATATGGAACAATCCGATGTATCGGATACCGCATGCAAGCGAAGCGCAGCTTGCGGCAACAGCTACCCAACTATACTTTGCCTGAAAGGGAAGACAAGGGTATTCAGTCCTGCCTTTCAGGCTGTATTTATAGGTTGTTCTTTTCCGCAGGTCGTTGACCTGCGGTTATGAAAGTCCGACTTTTCAAGTCAGCCCCTCGCTGCCGCACGATTGTATCGTGTGGCTCTTTAATTCTTACCACGCGAAAGATTCGCGCGGTAGCAATGGAGCAAAAGCTTATTTGGGGTGCTAGTTTAGCGCAGCGCAACTTGCGCCAGTGGGAGTACTCTGTGTGCTATATACTCACTCTGAAAGGATATAAATCTATAAATAATTACCAAACAACGCTTATTTTTCCATCAAAAATAAGTATTCACAATGCGAATCGTCCTCACACGTCCACTTATTAGTAGAGCGCATGCTGCTCATTACATTTTTGCGGTAATCTATTTTTTTTATTTCTTTCAGCCTGCCAAACTCGGAAATAACATCCGTCAGTTGCTCTTTGGTAGCTCTGCCACCCGAACTGTAGGATAATAGCAAATAATGTGTATTTGTTTCTTTTATAAGTTGCCGTAGTGCTTCTAACGCAAAAAAACGTCCGCTTTCGGTTTTCTTATAATCCTCGAAAACCGAGGCCGACACATCATCGCGCGTATCCTCGCGGCGGTTGGCCTTACCAAAAAGCTCAGGTTGGTCGTTTCGTATTACAGTAGTCCAAAAATGATAATATGAGGCATACCGTACACGGCTGGGCGGCATCTTGTCATTATTAGAGCCATACGGAGGGTCGAAATAAGCCAAATCGAACGCCCGCCCTTTCACAGCGTCAAAAACATCTCCACTAAGCACATAATTTTCGCGCATCAGAGGGAAACGCTTAGGCAGGGTCAAATACAAGTCGTTGTATGAGCGTTTCGACCACTTGGAGAGGTAAGCCACATAATGCCCAAGTGTATTATCAACCTTGTCGAGTGCCAGAATAAGGCTGGTTAGCAATACACATTTCTCATTCCAAGGGAGATTGAGCCGCTCTATTTCATCCCTGACGGCATCCAGTTTTCTTGTATTTTTAATCTGAAAAGGCTTCTTCGTTTCAGACTGATTGCCTCCGTAATGCTCGGTAAACCAGCCATCATATCCGGGAAGGTTATTTAAATAGTTTATTATTTCCTGAAAATAATTGTCCGGCTGCGAAGGTAGCAGATAGCAAGTTGCCAAAACTTCCGACCACGCCGAAATATCATTGGAAGTAACAGAATAGCCCGATTGCGCAAAAGCCTGAGACACGCGGGTAGAACCGCTAAAGCCGTCGAGCACCTTATCAATGCCCTCAATTTCGCTTATTATCTGAAATATGTAAGGAAGGATTTTTAGTTTCGAGCCCGCATATTTTATTCCCTCTGTCAGCATACACCTCACTTCAAGAGCTTAAAAGCCGATTTTCTCCCGCGCCAGTCTTCTTACATTTCTATCCGTTTCAATGTAATCTTCATAGGTCGGCTTTTCCACAAAGTCGGCAGTCAACATAATACCCTCAATAACATCCGACATTCTCAGGAAGCCGATTTTTTCTCGCAAAAATGCTTCAACTACCACTTCATTCACCGCATTAAGGATACATGGCATATTGCCTCCACGCTCCATAGCATAAAAAGCAAAGCCAAGATTGCGGAAACGCGTCAAATCAGGTTTCTCAAAAGTCAGCAGAGGATAAGCGGCAAAATCAAAACGGGGAAAATTCGTTTTCAGCCGGTCAGGATAGGTAAAGGCATACTGTATAGGCAGTTTCATATCGGGCAATCCCATTTGTGCTTTTATCGAGCCATCGGCAAACTGTACCATCGAGTGAATAATGGACTGCGGATGAACAACTGCTTCAATCTGTTCGGGCAACACGCCAAAAAGCCATTTCGCCTCAATAACTTCAAAACCCTTGTTCATCATGGTAGCAGAATCAATCGTGATTTTTGCTCCCATTTCCCAGTTGGGATGCTTCAAAGCCTGTGCTTTTGTTACATATTTCAGTTCGTCCAGCGATTTGGAACGGAAAGGGCCACCTGATGCCGTCAGAATCAACTTTTCGACAGGATTATTGCCTTCTCCCGCAAGGCATTGAAATATAGCGGAATGTTCGGAATCTACAGGTATGATAGAAGCATTGTACTCGCCTATTAATTCGCAAATCAAATCGCCCGCAACGACCAACGTCTCTTTGTTAGCCAAAGCTATTCTTTTTCCCGCCTTAACGGCACTGATGGTTGGTTTCAATCCGGCATAGCCTACCATTGCAGTAAGCACTATATCGGCAGCATCCATTCCGGCAACCTGCGCCACAGCATCCTCGCCGGCAAAAACCTTGACAGGAAGGTCGGACAAGGCATCTTTCAAACGGGCATAGTGCTGCTCGTTAGCAATTACAACTATTTCGGGATTGAATTTGCGGGCTTGCTCTATCAGCAAATCCACGCTGTTGTTAGCGGTAAGGGCAAATACCTCGAACAGCGAATCGTTCTCGGCTATAACCTCCAACGCCTGTGTACCGATTGAACCGGTAGAACCTAATATGGTTATTTGTTTTTTCACCCTATCCTTATAGCGTTAAAAAATAATCACATCTTCGGGATTTACAGCATTTCCTTGGCTCCACAGCTCGAAATAGAAATTCTTATCCTTATCGTCTTTCTGAGAGCTGCCCGTTATAGCTATACTCTCGCCGGCACGCACAATATCGCCCACCTTTTTCAGCAAGCGGACATTATTCTTATATACCGAAAGATAATTTCTTTCGTGCTGAACCTGAATAATCCACCCCCACTGAAAACTGTAATCGGCATATACAACGGTACCGTCCAATACACTCAGCACATTTTGGTTCGACGATGTTACGAACGAAATACCATACCGCTGTTCGGCTGCATTATATTTTTCAGAAATAACCCCACTTACAGGAGGAAAAAACACAAAGGTATTGTCATTGGAGCGTGCCTGAATAGTGGAGAGGTTATACTTTTCCTCTTCTTCAAAACGGTTTACAAAGTCAATTTCCCGTTGCGATTTATTCAATAATGAAGCAGCGTTCTGTTTGTCTAAAAAAACAAAGGAATCAAGCGGAACAACCTCCGTAGGCTCTATATCGCCTGCTATTATATTCTTCACAATAGTAAGGTATTCCATTTGCAGGTTCATCTGCTTTTGGAGCGAATCGGCACGCATGGATTCTGCAATAACCATTTCGCGGTTACCTTCGTCGCCATATCCGGGCAGATAATAACGTATAGGGGTGGTAAAAATAAGTACGGTAAGAATGGCAAAAGTTATAACTACAAATGAGCATAAATAAAGGAAAACAGAAAAACGGGACAAGCGAAAAAATGTCTTTTCTTCCAGACTATTCTCGTCCATAACCGAGATGCGGTACCGGAACCGCATTTTCTGAAAAAAAGGTTTGTCGCTTTTATCTTTCTTCTTCCCCATCAGTATATTAATTTCATTTTTTGCGTAACTACAAAAGTAATTATTTTAACCATAAAATCAAAACCAAAAAAGCCCAAACGGAAAATGGTGTTTGAGCTCTTTTGTTATAAGTTTTTATTTCGGGATTAAATTAATCCGTTAATCAAGAATACGGCTGCTACTGAGATAATAGCATAAAGCTCAGGGAATACAGCCAAAATCAGGGTTTTACCGAAAACATCGTATCCGGAACCAATGCCGGCAATACCATTCGCACAAATCTGACCTTGACGGAATGCAGTGAACAAACCTGTCAGGGCTAATGCCAACGAACCGCCAAAAACACCGGCAGCAGCACCCCAAGTCATATCAGGAGTTAATTGTCCTTGAAACAAGAAGAATCCAAGAAATCCATAAAGCCCCTGAGTACCGGGCAACGCACTTAATACAATGTAGTTACCAAACGCATCCGGATTCTTTTTCAACGCGCCGATAGCCGCATTTCCTGATATTGTTACACCATAAGTACTACCGATACCGCTAAGCCCAACCATTAAACCGATACCAATGTAAGCTAAAATAATAGGTTCCATAAAATTTTGTTTATTTTTTCGTTATTTATTATTTATTTTCTTCAATTTAAAACCTGCCACTAACAGGCTATATTAAGAGTATCCCGATAAGAATTAAATACTACCAAAACCATTACTAATCACTAGTATCTAGTTACTTACAACTAAATTACAGCACTTTAGTTTCTTCCTCGTATTTAGCAAAAGGCCTGTATTTTTTTCCACCGCCTTCGAACCCTGCATTTTTATAAAACTCAACAAAGGTAAGGCGCATAGGGTGTACAAACGAGCCTAAAGCTGCAATAAATATATTGATACCATGCCCAAACAGCAAGATAAATACTGTGACCAACTGGCTTACCACCGGAATACCGATACTCTCGCCCATGCTCAGACCTAAATCGTTGAACACAAAGCCCATTACACCACCCGAAAGCCCAAGGGCAAAAAGACGGATGTAAGAAAGAACATCACCCAGCAAGCCCGTAACCATATTGTATGTATCCCACAACCCTGAGCCGACGTTTATCAATGGGTTGCGCTTCAGATTGTTCAGCAGGAACACACAAAGCCCGCCCAAACTTCCAAATACGATATATCCCCATTTAGCGAATTCGGCCGAAACAATATCGAAAGTAGACAAAGCCAATGTGCCTCCACAGCCCATTAAAATCAACAACCAACCTAAAGTAGGAAGCGATGAAGCAAAACCTGTACGTTTTATCTCGCCTGTCCATTTCAGTATCATCCCGAACAATATCTGCACTACCCCCAATATAAGAGCATTGTAGAACAGTTTGTCTGAGTCGAGCATATATGCTTGAAATTTCTGTAGCCAAGGCACCGGCGAATCTATCAACGAAATTCCGAAGACAGTACCACACAAAAGCCCTACCAAAACAGTAACCCCTCCTAACACTGCCACCAATGACATTACCGATTTGAAAACCGGATTTTTCATTTTCATACGGGCAAACAAACCTAACAACAAAAATAGAAGCCCATAACCCGCATCTCCTAAACAGAAGCCGAAGAAAATTACGTAAAACGGAGCAAAATAAGGTGTAAGGTCACGCTCGTGATAATTCGGCAAATCGTATAGCTCGCCGATAAACTCGAACATTTTTGTAAACTTATTATTTTTCAGCTTAATAGGCACTTTATCCGTTTCGGTTGGCAGTGCTGTTTCATAATACACATCTGTCGATTCCAGATAATTATTCAATTCTTCTTCCGAACCCTCGGGACACCAGCCCTCGATAAGTTTAACCCTATCGTCGGCCTCGGAATGTGTATTTAAAACAACTTTATCAAAAGCAACAGCGGTCAGTACATCCACCTCTGCTTCTTTCAATGTATTATAATCCGATATCGCCCTGCTCTTAATTTCTTCATTAGCTTTCTCCAGTTGCGAGCGGAGATTCACAATATCAACATCCAGCTCGCGGGCTGTTTTCTCCGAAAGCGTTATATGGTCGGCATCTATTTCTATTTTCTCGCCCGGACGGGTTACCGTAACAAAATATACAGTACTACCAACGCGGTCGACCTCAAAAGCATTATAAAGCACTTCCCACTCCTGGTCGAACTTGCGCAAAGGAGTGGCAAAAAAATTCAAAACGTAACCCGACTTACGGAGTTCATTGATACGCGCGTGGTCAAAATCGCCCCACACTTCCATACGGTCACGCTCCTTCTCTGTTTGAGTCACCTTTTGCTGTAAATGCTCTTTCCGGCTCAATACATCTTCAACTTCTTCGAGCACCGCAAGTCCATCCCTGTTTTTATCGGCAGGGGTAAGTACAGCGTCTTTCGGGCGGTTAAATTCCAAACTCTTCAATGCTGCTTTTATGCGTGAAGCTATCTGCATTTTCTCGCGCAAAGCATCATTCTCGGCTATTCCCTCAGGCTTTTCGATAATATGCAGAACGCCTATTTCCTTAATGCGCTCAAGGAATTCCAAATATTGCTTATGATATACCAAAAAGGTATATTTTTTCATTTTTACTATCATGCCTCGCCCTCCATTTCCATTCTTTCCCTACGGGATTTCACTATTTTTTGTGACGATTTCGAAAGATTTTCTTCATCCTCCATGAAGCGTTTTATCTTCCGTATTGCATCTTCGTAACCGGGTATCTGTACTTTCTCGAACAGGTTTACTTTCTGAGTAGTTTTTTTCCTCGCGTGTTCCAGCAAGTTCAGTTTCTGATTGTAAAATTCCCTTTCGATACCTACCTGTGCAAGCTCCTTAAGCTGGGTAAGCCCATCGGCAAACCAGGCCGGAGAATTAAACAGGCTGAAAGGTTTTGTTTCATACTCAACCCCTTCCAAAATAGGAATACGAACTCCCGCTATTTTTTTGATACTCATTTTTACATCTTTCACCTGCAATAGTGTAGTATCAAACTCGCCCCACAAGGCCAGCATCTTATCATACGATGAAATCTGCTGCTCAAGCCTATCCTCCAAACTACGGATATCGTCTTTGGCTCTTTTCACCTCAAGACGCAACGCGCTTTCTTTACTTTTAATGGTGGGTAAAGTACGTACGCGCATCTTCAGGTTTTTTTCCAGAACTTGAAGCGAGGTTTTATTATATTGAAAATTTATTGCCATGTGTCTGTTACGAGTTACAAGTTACGAGTTATAAGCACTTACAACTACAAGCCGCAAGTAACTTTCATAATCGTTTTCATCAATAATACTCTATTTCTCTTATTATTATGCCTTCAGGAGCAGAATCTTCATCATATTCGATTCTTTTTGTCCAACTTTTATGCTTATCAAAAGTAACATATTCATAATAATTTTCATGGGTATACTCATCAAAATGTACATTTGTAAATTCAGATTGTATCAATAAATTTTTATCATTGTATTTGCTCGTACTTATATACATTGGCTTACCATCAGAACTATATGACTTTAATTCTATTCTATTTCCTCGGTCATCATATTTATACACAAATTTGAAGTTGATATTTCCTTCCGAATCATAAGATGCAATTTCAACTAAATTATTCTTATCATCATATTTATTTATGTATTTGCCTTTCAAATTCCCATCTTTGTCATAAGATAATTCTTCAATCACACCTTCATTATCTATAAACAGATTTTTTCTTCTGATTTCTCCGTTTTGAGCATATTCAATTATTTCTTTCAATTTTCCTTTCTCATAAATATACTCTTTAGATAAGAATAAATCATCACGCTTTTCTCTAAATTCTTTCTGTATATTACCATCTTTATTAAAATGCCATACAACTACCGTCGGCTCACTATCTTCATCCGGTACAGCTTCGCCAAATTTTTCAACCGCATCATAACGTGATTCTTTCATCGATTTAACTTTTCCGTTTAAATTCATTTTTTTCAAGTCATCACTTCCCGTTGTTGAGCTTTGGCACGCAAAAAAGGCTACAGACACTATTAATAAGAGAAATTTCGTTTTCATTTAGTATATAAATTAAGTATTTTATTAAAAACTGCCCTTAAAGGGGAGGGAAACTGTTTTCGTTTTATTCAAGAAAAACTCTAATTATTCTTTTCAAAAACATTAAGATACAATTACAATAGCATGCTGAAAAACAGCCACTTTCCTGCACAGATGTCGCGTACCTACGGCACGCCAAAAAACTTGTTAAGCTTTCTATTAGCAAACTTAACTCCCTACAGGAGCATTTTCGTACAATATATTTAGCATTTAACCCTCATGCCTCCCCCTTTAGGGAGGTTTGGAGGGTATATTTTTATTTTTTCCAGTACTTGTCTACCAATTCCTGCTTGATATTTACTTCCGATGGTTTAAAGTTTTCTGCAAACAATCCCCACGCCACATCCAACATCGTAGTAGTATCAATATTTACATCGATAGCAAGTAGTTTATCTGAATATTCCCTTGCAAATGCCAACGTACGCTCGTCATAGTCGGTCAGGTCGAAACCATTTTCCAGTTTTGTCTTAGCATTCGAGGCATCCGAATATAACCGTACAGCAGCATTCATCACCTGTGGATGGTCTTCGCGGGTTTTCTTCCCTGTAACAAGCTGTTTCAGACGCGATAACGAACGGAATGGGTCCACAATAACCTTACCTATATCCGTATCGCGGCGAAGGAATAATTGCCCTTCGGTAATATATCCGGTATTGTCCGGTATAGAGTGCGTAATATCTCCACCCGAAAGTGTTGTTACCGCAATAATGGTAATAGAACCGCCTTCGGGGAATTGCACTGCCTTTTCATAAATCTTAGCCAAATCCGAATATAACGAACCAGGCATCGAGTCTTTCGAAGGAATCTGGTCCATACGGTTCGATACGATTGCCAAAGCATCCGCATACGAGGTCATATCAGTAAGAAGCACCAGCACTTTTTCGTTCTTATCCACTGCGAAATATTCGGCAGCAGTCAAAGCCATATCAGGAATCAAAAGACGCTCAACAGGTGGATTTTCCGTTGTGTTTACAAAGCTCACAATACGGTCTAATACTCCCGCATTGCTAAACACATGCTTGAAATACAGATAGTCGTCGTTGGTAAGCCCCATACCTCCAAGGATAATTTTATCGGCTTCGGCACGCAAAGCCACATTTGCCATTACCTGGTTATAAGGTTGGTCAGGGTCGGCAAAGAAAGGTATCTTTTGTCCTGATACTAAGGTGTTATTCAGGTCGATACCTGCAATACCCGTAGCAATCAGTTCCGATGGTTGCTTCCGGCGAACAGGATTCACCGACGGGCCGCCAATTTCGCGTTCTTCTCCTTCCACTTCCGGCCCCCCGTCAATCGGGTCGCCATACGAGTTGAAAAAACGTCCCGCCAACTGGTCGCTCACTTTCAGCGAAGGAGCTTTGCCCAAAAAGATTACTTCCGCATCGGTAGGGATACCTTCCGTTCCTCCGAATACCTGCAAAGTTACCTCGTCGCCCATGATTTTTACCACCTGAGCCAACTCGCCGTTTACAGTAGCCAGTTCATCGTTCCCGATTCCCGAAGCACGGAGCGAACACGTTGCTTTGTTAATCTGGGTTATTTTTGTATAGATTTTTTGAAATGCTTTTGTTGCCATATTTTTTTTAGAATCAAGAGCCAAGAACTAAGAAACAAGACAAAAGTTTATTGGCTAATAAATTAGATAATTATTTCTTTCTTCTTTCTTCCAGAATTTCGCCCAATTCTTTACGATATTTTTCGAAATCGTCAGACTTAAATTCCGAATAGTTCATTTGCTTGCAAACATTAATGATGCGTTTGAAATACTCCATTACTTCCACGAATCCGTTAAACTCGTATTCTGTATTACATATTTCCATTACCAAGTCCAGAATATATTTCTGACGCTCGATAGGGGTCACAGCATCAATCTTATCAAACGCATCCTGCTGAAGAATAACAAAGTCAATCACTTCCGATTTCCAGAATGTAACGTGATAATCTACCGGAACACCATCATCTCCAAGGATATTGATTTGCTCCTGTACCTCTTTTCCACGTTGAAGCATGGTTTTCATATCGTTCACCTTACACGTCCAGTCGGGCGAGATAAGCTCCGAAATATATTCTTCGAACTCAGGATATTCTATATATTTTGAATAACTGTCGATTGGGTTTACAGCCGGATAACGCTTACTATCGGCGCGTGCCTGCTCCAATGCAAAGAAACAGCGTGCTACCTTCTTAGTACCTTCAGTTACAGGCTCTTTCAGGTTACCCCCCGCAGGCGATACCGTTCCGATAAAGGTAATAGAACCGGTCTTGCCATTTTTCAGGTAAACGAAACCGGCACGGCTATAGAAGTTACCGATTGTTGCCGACAAGTCCATTGGGAAAGCATCCTGTCCCGGTAGCTCTTCCATACGGTTACTCATTTCACGGAGTGCCTGCGCCCAACGCGAAGTAGAGTCTGCCATCAAAAGCACCTTCAGCCCCATAGCACGGTAGTACTCCGCAATAGTCATGGCTGTATATACCGAAGCCTCACGCGAAGCTACGGGCATACTCGATGTGTTTGCAATAATGATGGTACGTTCCATCAAACTGTGTCCTGTATGCGGGTCAATCAACTCCGGAAACTCCACAAAAAGCTCCACCACCTCGTTAGCACGCTCACCACAAGCCGCCATAATTACAATATCGGCTTCCGCCTGTTTTGATATAGCGTGTTGAAGCACGGTTTTACCTGTTCCGAAAGGGCCCGGGATAAATCCTGTACCACCCTCGGCTATTGGATTGGCGGTATCAATAGTACGTACGCCTGTTTCGAGCAGCTTAAACGGACGGGGTTTCTCTGTATGTACCAGAATAGGCTTTTTTACAGGCCATTTCTGAATCATATTCACCTCGTGGTCTTTGCCATCGGCATCAGTAAGCACGGCTACTGTATCCATTATAGTATATTCGCCTTCGGGTACAATACTTTTTACGGTATACTCGCCGAGAAACGAAAAAGGAACCATAATTTTATGAGGCTGAAAGTTTTCGTCCACCTCACCCAGCCACGACGCAGCCTCTACTTTAGAGCCTTTTTCTACTAAGGGAACAAACTTCCACTTTTTTTCTTTATCCAGCGGAAAATTATATTCACCACGTTTCAAGAAAACTCCCGTAAGTTTATCCAAGTCGTTTTGAAGCCCGTCATAGTTATGCGACAGCAAACCGGGACCTAAAGTCACCTCAAGCATGTGTCCCATAAATTCCACATCGCTACCCACTTTCAAACCACGTGTACTTTCAAACACCTGTACTGAAACATTCTTTCCGGTTACTTTCAGTACTTCTGCCATAAGGCGTTCGTCACCCAGTTGAATGTAACAAATTTCGTTTTGAGAAACGGGACCATCTACCTCCACTGTTACAAGGTTGGATATAATCCCTTTTACTGTTCCTTTTGTTGACATAAATCTTTATTTACAATTTACAGATTTACCATTTATAATTGGTAGCTCTGAATTGTTTATGGCTATATGTTATTTTTTATTAATTCCGATACTATAAAAACAAGACCAAAAATTATTGGTAAAACTGAATATGAAAACGTATGAACAGCTATCGCCTTCTTATCACCCATTCTTTTTTTCATTTCAGTGAGTTTGGTTAATTTTTCAGGATTTTTCGTCCTTATCACTATGGTATAAATACCATAAACGATAGCCAAAACACCAATAATTATAAATGTATAGTCTATTTCCTTCATTACATTACTCGTCAAACCTCACATCTTCTTTCAAAGAATCAAGTAATTCCCTGAAAATTTTTGTACCTTTTTCTTGCGTTAAGGGTTTCCAGCGGTTTATCAATTCGCACTTTAATACGAATGACAATACCCGCTCGATAGTGAAATAATCGAAGAAAGTATGCTCTTCGAGCCAATTCCATTTCAGTTCATCAATCTGCTTCTCGCGGCTCAGCAGGTTTGACTCTTCTGATATTTTCACAACTGCATCCAGTTCGTCAAAAATACCCGTCAAACCAAAGTCACGGGCATTGCTTTTGCGCAATATCTGCGCAATCTCGTTGTTTCCTATAATATACTGCTGAGGCTCGAAACCATATTTACGGCAGGCTATAGCAGCAAGCAGGTTGTTTATGTTAAGATTAAACTCGAACCAGTTGTGCAAAAACTCATTATTGTTTTGCATGGCATATTCGTAATACAGGCCGGCAAGGTAGTCCTCGTCCGATATGCCATTGAAAGACACATTCTCATCCTTATACGCCTGATAGTAATCAGGGATATAAGGCAGAAGCCTTGAGTCTTTCGGCTGCTCCGATTCCTCCATCAGGCTTACAAGCTCTTTCCAATCGTCAGCCTTCAACGCCCCAAGCGGGTTAAGCTCAGCATCTTTGTTCTGAAGATAAAACAGCAGGTTCCGGTTATCGTATTTAGCATAAATCAGATTCAAGAGCTTCATATCTTCGTCCGACAACTGCTCCTCCAAATCCGTTTTCAGCGCATCCATAGTTGACACACCTTTCGGGTCTTCCAACTGAATATCGGGCAAGCCTGCTATTAAATAATAATATCTCATTTTTTCATTGACGATTTAGCTATTTACCATTTACGATTGATTTCCAATTGTAAATAGTAAATTGTCAAATGGTAAATTAGAATAACATTTCTACTAATTTAGGACGCAAAAATTCTTTGAAGTAAGCTACCAACTCATCTTCGCCGAAAGTGATTTTGTATCCCTTGTTTTCTGAAATTATAGCAAAGTCGGTTTTTATACCATTGGCTTGTTGTATTTTCACGCCTTTGTCGAGCAATCCTTTTGCATTAGCCGCAAAATAATCGGTCAACGCCTTTGCATCTTTCGCCTCAATGGTAAGCTGGTCGTTTTTAGCCCACTCTTCTACTAAATTCAGAATAACTTTTTGCATGAAAGATTTATCCGAAGTAGCGGCTTTCACCGAGTCTGTTGCTATTTCGCCACAAATCAAATCGGTAATTTCGGTTTTCAACGCGTTCACCGATTGCTGTGCAAAAAGACGAAGTTCCGACTTTGTATTTTTATCCAATTCGGCCGATTTTGCCTGTGCTTCGGCAATAATTTTTTCTGCTTCGGCCTCAGCTTTGGCAATAATATCTTCGGCCCGGTCTTGAGCATTGTCAATAATTACTTTGGCTTCCTCATTACCTTTTTCTACTCCTTCCTGATATATTTTATCAGTAAGTTCCTGCAGTTTTGTATTCATATGAACGAAAATTTTCCTTGTATTTTTTTGAACAGCACAAATTTATATTTTTTATTCTGCTTTAAAAATTATTATTACCTTTTTTTTATGTTTTAGCAGTTTTTTTTACCAAGTTTTACCCTAAATAATAAAGTTGTTGTTTATTCCGGAATAATTACGCCGAAAACTATAATACATACCTATGGGATTTGTAAACCTAACTTTAAACTGAAAACAAAAAATAAGCAAAAACAACACATCAGCTATTTTTGCTTATTTAGATTACAGACACATTACTTGTTTTATTTTTTAATACAGAATAAACTTTACGGGATTTTTCTGTTCCGGCGATATTGCATGGAGTATATACGTTCCTTTTGCTAAACCGGACACATTAAGTTTTGCACTCTCCCCTGCTGCAGTATTCAATTTTTCCTGCAACACAACCCTTCCACGAATATCACATATAGTGAACAACACATTTCCGCTTACGCCCGACACCTCCAATATTGAATTATCCTGTGTCAAAACTACAATCAAATTGCGTTCTTCAGATATCGGCTCAAATGAGTCGGCAATATCCTTAGCAATAGTATAATATAAATTAAATTCGGCCACACATGTAAAAAGTGCTCCATTTGCGCTCTTTTTATTTACAAATTTCACATATTTCCCTTTAGTTGGCTCAAAAAAGACTCTTTTTCGGGATTCATCATCTTCAAATGTTCCGCTGGCAACCAGAGTTCCTTGCTGGCTGACACTATTCGAAACGTACAATTCATAATCACCTATTCTGCCATTTGCATTACCATCCTGACGAGGCAAATAATCGAATCCATTTATTGTATAAACCGAATCTATTTCAAACACAATATCATGGGGCAATGCCACTGCATCCGATTTCCATTGGCTGTGCCAATAACTCGACTCATTACCATCAATAGCGTATATAGCTTTTCCGTTATTATCTCCTTCACCAACTGTTTCTTCCGAAGTTTTACTCTTTACAGACAAACGATTTTGAGGGATTACATCTGTATTTGCCGGAAGCGCATCCAAACTGTAAAATAAATTAAACTCAACTATACATGTGTTATCATCACCACCGCTTGAACGTTTATTAATCAGCGTAACATACTTTCCTGCTATAGGCTCAAAAAAAGAACGCTTTACCTTACCATCATTCTCAAATGTTCCACCGGCAACTAAAACACCTTGTTCTGTAGCACTGTCAGATACATAAAATTCATAATCACCAATCCGGCCGTTACCACTGTCCTGGCGGGGCAGATACTCAAAGCCATTCAACATGTACGCCGAATCTACTTCAAAAACAATTTTATGTGGAAAAGCAATCTTGTTGCTCGACCACCGACTATGCCAGTAAGTATCTTCGTTACCATCAATCGCATGTATTGCGCGCCCATTGCTGCTTCCCTCGCCGCTTGTTTCCTGCGAGGTATAAGATTTCACTTTCAGGCGTTTTTGAGGCACATACAAGTTGGTTGGCCTCACATTGCTATTGGCGGGAACAGATACAGGAATAAATATCTTTTTTCCGGCACCGCTTATTGTTACCGAGGTATTTATTTTCCCCACTACCTCCGACTTATTTTCGCCATACCGTATTACTTCCAACTCCTGCACGCTACCCAAACCTGTAGAGCCGCTTTTTAATTCCAAAACCAGAAAATAGCGGAAATTTTTCCGTGTATCAAAACCTACAGAAGTCAAATCGGTCAAGTCCAGACCAAACTCCATCGGGTTGTTATTTATAACGCCACTATATTCGCCCAAAAGAGGGATAGGCTCAAACCCTGCATAGTTAAAGTGCTCTGCAACAATAGTTTCATCCGGCTCCGTTGCATTTGGGTCGCTACTTACCCCAATAGAAACTTTTATATTCGCCCTTTGGTTGTAATTCATTTTGATACGGAATACATCCTGTGGCTTATAATCTTTCCTTATGTAATATAACTCGGCGCTTAAACCTCCTCCGTATTCTTTTACAATCTTGTAAGGCACATATACACAGCCGTTGTTACCCCAGTTACCCCAGGAGTTGAGCAGAATAAGCGCACCACGCTCGTCATCGTCAATTTTTCCATTACCATTCAGGTCATACTCAATATCATCGTCGTAACCCGAAAATACAATTCCGTGGTCTATGCCAGGCCCATATTCGGTAACGATAAGCTTACCGCCTTCATATTTTCCGCTTGGGATATTTACGGTTTTCCAGCCACTTGTAGCGGCTCCACCGCCCACAACTCCGCCTTCGTTAAAAGATTCATCGTCATGATGATTGTATATCCACCACTTTACATATTCGAGGGCTTCGTCCGTATTCATTTTAATGTTGCTGGTTTTCTCCAGGCGGTTATCCATTGCCGAGCGCCACTTATCAAATCCGGTCATCCAGCCATAATTTTTACATTTGTCAGGCCAGCTTACATTACCTCCGTACACAGAGTTATATTGCCTTCCGCCATATACAGGAACGGTCGGTATCCCGTTAAATATAGCCATGTTTTCTTTATCCGAATTCTGTCCGGTAAGCAGCCATGTGAAGTGCGAAGGATACATATTTGCCTCCACCTTTCCACTCAGATTGCGGTAGTTATTAATTTCATAAGCAAACATATAACATATCCGCGAAGCAGAGCCACAACTTCCCATCGAGCCCTGATTCACTAACGAGCTCATATATTTTGACTGGCTATGGTCTACACGGCGGGGTAACGTAGTACGTGCTTCTTTAAACTGATGTAACTCCGTACGGATTTTTTCTCCGGAAAGGAACTCTATGTTTTCTTTTTCGCTATATGTTGATACTTGTGCAAAACATACTGAGGAGGTAAGTGAGAAGAACAGCAATAAAAACAAATTAGAAATACTGTATTGTGATTTCATTTTCGGTAAATTATATTAGATTTAACAGGTCGGCTCAGATAAGAGGTATCAAAAGTACTCTAAAACGTTTAATAAAGAAAGCGGATTAAAGTAAATTAACCCGCTTCACCTGTTTCCAATTATTATTTTACAGAATCTCAATACCTTGTTGTTCGCAAAGCTCCAACGCCATTTCCCTAAGGCGGAATTTCTGTATTTTACCACTTCCCGTCAATGGATATTCGGCTACCGTAAACACATAACGGGGTATTTTATAGCGGGCTATCTTATCCTTGCAATAGTCGCGTACGTCTTCGGTTGTTATCGTATATCCTTCTTTCGGGATAATAAAAGCACCCACATCTTCGCCGTAACGCTGAGATTTCACCGCAACCACCTGCACGTCTTTCACACCGGGCATCAGATACAGGAAGTCTTCTACCTCTTTAGGTGAGATATTCTCGCCTCCACGTATAATCATATCTTTGATACGCCCTGTGATGCGGTAATTACCGCTCTCATCTTTCACGCCCAAATCGCCGGAGTGCAGCCATCCGTTTTTATCTATTACCTGTGCTGTAGCCTCAGGGTTTTTATAATAGCCTTTCATCACGTTGTAACCACGGCAACACATCTCTCCTTCCACCCCAACCGGACATTCCTCGCCCGTAGCAGGGTCGAGCACAGCAACTTCGGTAAATTCATATTCGCGCCCCACTGTGGTGCAACGCACTTCGAATGAGTCGTCCACACGTGTCTGTGTCATACCCGGTGAGCTTTCTGTCAGCCCGTACACACTGGTTACGTCCAGAAACATTTTCTCGTTCACCTGACGCATCAGCTCCATCGGACACAAAGCTCCTGCCATAATTCCGGTACGGAGCGAACTCATATCAAACATTTCGAACATCGGGTGGTTCAATTCTGCAATAAACATGGTAGGCACGCCATGCAACACGGTACAACGCTCTTTGTGCACCGATGCCAACACCAGCAAGGGGTCGAATTTCTCCACCATCACCTGTGCACATCCGGTAGTGAGACAAGCCATAGTAGCCAGCACCACTCCGAAGCAATGGAACAGGGGCACACACACACATACCTTATCCGCTTGCGTATATTTCATATGGCAGCCTGTCAGGTATCCGTTATTGGCAATATTGTGATGGGTGAGCATTACGCCCTTAGGAAAACCGGTAGTTCCCGAAGTGTACTGCATATTCACAACATCGTGGCAATTCACGCTTTCTTTTATCTTATTATAATCTTCGTCCGATTTACTTGCTCCGAGCAACAACACCTCGGCTGTATTATACATACCCCGGTGTTTCTCTTGCCCTATATATACCACGTTTTTGAGAAATGGGAATTTCTCACTTTTCAGATGTCCACGTTGCGACTCCCTAAGTTCGGGGATAAGCTCGTAAACCATATCCACATAATTATTTCCTGCCACACCATCGGTCAGGCAAAGCGTGTGCATATCCGAATTTTCAAGCACAAACGCCAACTCGTGGCTTTTGTAGTTTGTGTTTACCGTAATAGCTACAGCACCCAATTTGGCACAGGCATACAGAAAAGTGAGCCAGTCGGGTACGTTTTGCGCCCATATACCAACATGAGTACCTTTTTTCACACCCATAGCCATCAATCCCTTGGCCATGTTATCCACGCGCTCGTTGAACTGCTTCCACGAGAAACGCAAATCGCGGTCGGAATAAACAATGTATGGATTATCAGGAGTTTCCTTTGCCCAATGCTCAAGCCAGTCTCCTAATGTTTTATCAAATAATTGCATGATTAATTAAAATTGAAGAGTGAAAATTAAAAGAAATGAACATCATAAAGCCTTGTTCATTTCTCATTCTTTGCTTCTCGCCTTTATTTACATCGGCGTATAAACCACGGCCAAAATCTGTGCCGTTTCCCCGTTCAGGGCTTCCACCAAATGGTCAACAATCGAATCGTAGTAAATACTATCACCTGCCTGAAGCACATGTTGGTTTTTACCATAATGCACCTTAATCGCTCCTTGCAGCACATAAATAAACTCTTCGCCCTCGTGTGTAGAAAGGATAGGCTTATGCTCCGCAGATGGTTTTATATTTATTACAAACGGCTCCATATGACGGCCTGCTTTCTGCGAAGCCAACGAATAAAAATCGAGGTGCGAGTTAGCATCCGAAAGCTGGCTCGAAAACGTAGCCGCTTCCTGTATATCATCTTTACGTTGTATAACAGGCCCAAGCTCTTCGCTATCGTCAAGAAAAGTACCTACACGTACGCCCAAAGCACGGGCTATCTTAATGAGTGAACCTAAAGAAGGGATTCTATCGCTATTTATTATCTTATCCACTTGCGCAGCAGTCAGCCCTGAGCGTTCTGCCAGCTCTTCCAAAGGAATATTTTTGTCTGTACACAGCGTTACGATTTTTTTCCCTACAACGTTTTGTTCCATCGTTTTTCTAACTTTAATTTCCGGCTCTATCCAAATGAATTATAATACAAAAACCGGAATAATTATCTATAACTAAAATTTAATTTACTTGTTTTCTATTATCAAAAATAGAAATTTATCAGATTTTCATCCAAAATTTAAACAAATAATAAGTGTAATGAAAATCGGCTGCAAAAATATCATTTTTTATTTCAAAAAAAAAGTTTTCGGATACAAATTTAAAACAAATTCAGCCGAAAACTTTATAAACAATTATTTTTTAAGTCCTTTTTCTATTTTTTTGATAGAATCCGGCTGTATTCACTTTCAGCAGATAATATATCCAATGCCGCCTTCAAATCGTTATCGTCGCGCAAGGTATATTCAATTTCTCCCTTTTGATAATAATAACGCTTTATAATTTCAACGCTCAGCATGTTTACAATTTCTTTTTTATTATCCGCAATGTCTTGCGCAATATCCGGTGTCAATTTCTTTTTGAAAGCCTCAATCTCTTCCGATGCCCTTTTATCCAATCCCTCATACTTTGCCACCTCCATAAGTTCGTCAAAATACTTCTCGGTCTGAGTAGTATAGGTAAACTTTTTTTCCACCAGATAATCGGTAAAAGTCTTGAAATCTTCGTCCGACAGGTTAAACTCAGCAGGAGACGCTATCTCCGGATGTTTCAGCACATATTCATTTACAAAATTGAAATAATGGTTTTGCAACAGGATGTAATAAGCCACGTTCATTGTTTTTTCTACCGTAGTCACTGTATCGGGAACTATCCCACCCCCATCGCGCACCTTACGGCCATTCTTAGTATAAAACACTGTCGTTAGGCTATCAGGCACACGTGCCACACTGCCATCCTGATTTTTGTGACTATAGTCAATAGCCTGAATACAACGCCCACTGGGGATGTAGTATTTGGCTGTAGTAATTTTCAGGTAATTGCCATATCCTACAGGACGAATGTTCTGAACAAGCCCTTTACCAAAGGTACGCTCACCAACCACAATCCCCCTGTCCAAATCCTGTATAGCCCCTGCCAAAATCTCAGAAGCCGATGCCGAAGCCCTGTTGGTAAGTATAGCCAGTTTCATATCCGGAAAAACAGGGTCGGTTGGCGTTTTGTATGCACGGTCGCTTTCCCTGTTCTTACCTTTGGTCGATACCACTTCGGTTCCCTTAGGCACAAAAAAGCCAAGTATCTTTACCGCCTCGTCGATAAGCCCGCCCCCATTATCGCGCAGGTCAATTATCAGCGATTCTATCCTGTCCTGTTTCACCATCTCATTTACAGCTGCCTTCAGCTCTATAGCAGCCCTGTCGGTAAAGTCGCTAAGCAAGACATAGCCTACCTTATCAGCTACAACAGCCGAGTAATTGACAGCAGGAAGCTGTATTTTTTCGCGTAAAAAAGTTTTCTCTATCGGTTTCTTTTCGCCTAAACGTTTCAATTTCAGATGCACCTTAGTGCTGGGCGTTCCCCGCAGCATCGAACTCACATCGCTAACCGACAATCCTTTGGTGCTCTTGCCATCTACTTCCAGAATAATATCGCCGGCACGCACACCATTTCGTTGCGCAGGCATCCCCTCGTAAGGTTCCGACACACACACATCGTCGCCATTTTTCACAATAAGAGAACCTACACCCCCATATTCGCCTTTGGTTATCAGCTTAATATCATCGGAGTTTTCTTCCGGCATAAAAACAGTATAAGGGTCTAAATTATGCAGCATATAATCTATGCTGTTCTTGGTCATTTTATCATAACTAAGCGTATCTACGTAAAACAAATCGAGCTCGCGCATAACCGAATTAAACGTGTTCAGGTTTTTGTTAATCAAAAACGTCCGGTCGGCCGAGTCCTGAGCCATGGAAGAATAAACTACCACCAACGCTAATAAAGCGACCAGTAAATATTGTTTAAAAGAAGACTGATTTTTATTCATTGCAATATATTAATGTAGTTACACAAGTTACGAGTAGATAGCCTATATATCAAAGCCATATGTTCGAAACAAAAGCGGATTGATATGGCATACTCTATTTTGAGCGTCTAAAGAGGTATTTTCACACCGGGAGGCAGAAACTCGGTAATGTCTTTGCCGTACGACATCAAATCGCGCGCTACGGTAGACGAAATATGCGAATATGCCGACTCCGTAAAGAGAATCACGGTTTCGATGCCTGTAAGTATCCGGTTGGTATCGCCAATAGTACGTTCGTATTCAAAATCGCCAACTGTGCGAAGCCCACGCAATATAAACCCGGCATCTACCGACTGGGCAAAGTCAACGGTCAACGAATCATAGGATATTACCTTCACCCGCTTTTCGCCTGCAAAGGCCTGTTCCACTATTTCTATTCGTTTTTCTACCGAAAACAAGGTTTTTTTTGACTGATTTTTCCCTATAGCAATAATTATCTCGTCAAACAGGTTAAGGCCTCGTTTCACAATACTGTAATGGCCTATAGTAAAGGGGTCGAATGTTCCGGGAAATATAGCACGTTTCATCTGAATTACTTTTTTTAAAATACCGAAGAGCTTTATAATCTTGCCCCTCGCACACTTTTACAAAAAATGAACTGACAAAGATAAAAAAATTAATTCTTGAGACAGGCAATAGGACCGATATGTTTATTTTTTTTGACTTTAAGCTATAAAAATTCAGTTTTTAATCTATCTTTGCCATACACATATTTGGATAAGTGATTATTTACCAACCAATTTGCCAAGCCCGATAAACAAATAATCAAAGTCGCGCGTTGTTTACATAACATAGAATAACTTCAAATCAAAAACATTAATTTAAGCTTGTATGAAAAAACTTATTTTATCATTAGTACTATTTTTCAGTGTAGCCACATTAGCACACTCCCAACTATTCAATATAGGTATCAAAACCGGTTACAATTCGTCTCTCACCTTAAGTTCGATTAGCTCAACTGTCAACTACGACTTTTCCAACGAGTTTTTCAACAACATGCACTTCGGAGTGTTCGGCCGCTTGTATTTTGGCAAACTGTATGTTCAGCCGGAACTACTCTACTCTATGGAAAAAAGAAACTATCAAGTTACTATAAACGATGTGGTGAACCAAGGCGAAAACCTGACATTCGACAATTTACTTAAGATGAAAACAATAGACGTACCCGTGTTGGTTGGCTACAAGCTATTAGACCTGAAACTGGTTAGCTTACGTGGGTATGCAGGCCCTAAATTCCGGTTCGACGTTGGTTCAACCCTCGCCCTCGACCCGAAAAACATAGCTCAAACCGACATGGATAAATTATCTACCGATTTCAAAAATGCGGCTGTAGGTTTGGAACTCGGCTTGGGTGTCGATGTGCTGATGCTTACATTTGATGTCCGATACAATTTTATCAACAACCTATACGAAACTACATGGGACTCAGTAGGCGACGCTGTAAAGGGCATACCTGCCAGCACATTTATTTTCTCACTGGGCTGGAAAATATTTTAAGTGGAAAACACCGAAAGCCACATAAAGAAAGAGAAAGTGTCAATATTAAAATTATCAGGCTTGACACTTTCTAATCATTACTTAGCAAAATAAGGCAATAAGGTTATTAGCGTCTGGTTGTTACACTATTATCAACCAGATTAAACTATCCTCATCACCTTATTTCGCCATAAACGAGTAACAGACAACATCTTAATATTCCGATTTAATTTACAACATTTGGCACAAACAAGTTAGGTTTCGTTAAATATTTGTGCTTAAAAAACAAAGCCTCTGCTTTTGTTCCTACATTCTTCGGATAAAAAATGAGGAATGATTTAGTTAGCTACAAGTTATCAGCTACAAGCTATAAGTCTTGTCCTTTTATCTTTTTTAATACAATATAAATCTTTCTCAGCAAATACCCCCTCAAAAAAATGCTTTTGCAAACGTTAAAATGTTTGTAAGTAGCGTTATTATGTTAGAGAGACTAAGCAGGTTTGGAGGGGCAAATTATCAACTTATGAACAGAAAACAATCATTTCGACAGACTTTAGTTTTGTTCTGTCTTTTTTCAATTTTCGTTTTTCATTTTTAGTGCAAACGCACAGGTAACAATCGGTGCCGATAAAGAATGTATTTTCCGGCATTTGTTCGATTTGGCTTAATGTGCTACCTGAAAAATGTGCTACCGCAAATTGGAATCCACCTTTCGAAATATTTTTCTGTCTTATCTGCCCCGCAAAGTCGTATAATCCGCCGAAAATATATGCGTGAATTTGCTGTAAGCTTTTTGTTGTTCCTATTTCGGCCTCGTCAATGAAACTGCTTTCGAAAAAAGAATATGCCTTTTTCTTACTTTGTCCATCAATACTGCTGTCGCTATATGTAAACCAATCAAGAAATTTTACGGCTTTGTTGTTGGGAAAATGTTTGGCAAGGGATATAATACCTTCACTATCAAGAGTGTCGGCTAAACGTCTCTTGCCATCCGATGCTACGAATTTGAAACCGTGAGTAGTACTCACGAGTTGGTTTTGCTCTTTAGTAAGTTTCCGCTTTAACCAACGCCAATAGTTATTTGCTTTTGTGTAATCGTCTTGTTCATAGAGTACTGCAACTATATCAACGACATTAAACCACCATTTGTTGTTTTCTTCGTCCCAAATAGCACGAACTTCGCGGTCGTCGAAAAAACGAATGGATTTTTTTGTATTATCGCTCATTGTTGGTTCCAACTTTATTTTTATCGGCTTCGAGTTTTACGCTATAACAAAGTCAAGTTGTTTCTTATCCAGATTTGCCTTTGCTATTTTCACTTTCAGTTCGTCGCCCAGTTGGTAGCGGCGGTGATAGCGTCGGCCAACCAGACAATAATTCTTTTCGTCGAACGAATAGTAATCATCATCCAGATCGCGGATTGGAATCATACCTTCACATTTGTTTTCAATCAGCTCTACATATATGCCCCACTCGGTAACACCGGAGATAACCCCGTCGAATACCTGCCCTATATGGTCGGCCATAAATTCCACTTGCTTGTACTTTATCGAGGCACGCTCGGCGTTCGACGCCAGTTGCTCCATGTCCGAACTATGCTGGCAAAAAGCCTCGTACTCCTGCTTGTTAACGCTTTTGCCGCCTGTCATATACCGTTCGAGCAAGCGGTGAACCATCATATCGGGGTAACGGCGGATTGGCGAAGTGAAATGGGTGTAATACTCAAAAGCTAACCCATAGTGACCTATATTGGTAGTAGAGTAAATAGCCTTTGCCATCGAGCGTATCGCAAGGGTCTCGATTAGGTTTTGTTCCTTTTTACCCTGTACATTGTCCAGCAGCTTATTTATCGACTTGGAAACATCTGTTTTCTTTCCGTTAGTTTTCAGATAATAACCAAAACGCCTGATAAAGTCGGAGAAATTTACCAGTTTTTCCACATTGGGAGTATCGTGAATCCGATAGACGAAAGTTTTTGCTTTCTTGCCTTTTTCAGCAATCCCCACATGAGCGGCAACAGTTCTGTTGGCCAGCAGCATAAATTCCTCTATCAGTTTGTTCGAGTCTTTTTGTTCTTTGAAGTAAACACTCAGCGGTTTTCCTTTTTCATCTATTTCGAAACGTACCTCCACCCTGTCGAATGCTATTGCGCCTTTGGCAAAGCGTTTCTCCCTCAGAGCTTTTGCAAACTTGTCGAGGGTAAGGATTTCTTCACTCAGTTCGCCCGTGCCCGTTTCAATTGTTGCCTGAGCCTCTTCGTATGTAAATCGGCGATTGCTGTTTATCACGGTGCGTGCAATGTCGTACTTAACCACTTCGGCATCGTCATTCATCTGAAAAAGTACGGAAAAACACAGTTTGTCTTCGTTAGGGCGTAGCGAGCATATGCCGTTAGACAAATGCTCAGGCAGCATTGGTACGGTACGGTCGACCAGATACACGGATGTAGCTCGTTTAAAAGCCTCTTCCTCGATAATGCTATCGGGGCGCACATAATGCGTAACATCTGCAATGTGTACACCAACTTCCCACAGCCCATTTTCCAATTTTCTGATTGACAGGGCATCGTCAAAATCCTTTGCATCGCGCGGGTCGATAGTAAAAGTTATGACATTGCGCATATCTATCCGCTTTGCTACTTCTTGCGGGGTAACTCCGGCATCTATTTTTAATGCTTCTTTCTCTATCGCATCCGGATAGGTATAAGGCAATCCAAATTCGGCCAATATGGCGTGCATTTCGGTGTTGTTGTCTCCT
Organism: Paludibacter sp. 221; assembly: GCF_010501035.1. Taxonomy (GTDB): domain Bacteria; phylum Bacteroidota; class Bacteroidia; order Bacteroidales; family Paludibacteraceae; genus QVMH01. Next base: position 9,744 of record NZ_QVMH01000021.1, on the reverse strand, counting down.
TTATCGCCTAATATATCAATAACTTCTCCTACCGGATTTTTGCCTTTCTCTTCCCACGAAATCACTTTTACGATAGCCTTTTGTCCATTTTCGCCTCCCTTCAGTTTATCCTTCGGGATGAAAATATCGCTATTCATCACCCTGTTGTCCAAAACCAGAAAAGCATAATTAGGCGACACATCCAGTACGCCTACAAACGTGTCTTTCGAGCGTTTTGTGATTTCAACCACTTCGCCCTCAGGCTCCTGCCCTTGGCGGCGCGCATACAGAAAAACTTTGGCTCTGTCGTTCACCAACGCATGGTTCGTTTTCCGCTCGGGGATAAATACGGCTTCGCCGCCTTCATCGGGCAACAAGTACATTTTTACCCCCCGGCGCTCTATCGTGCCTGTTATATAGCCTCCCATTGGGTTGAGTTTATACTTCCCACGAGATATTTTGGTCAAAAACTCTTCGTCGGCCAGTTCAGCCATTATTTCGCTCACAAAAACCCGTTGCGACTCAGCCTTTACATTTAGCAGCGACGAAATTTGTTTGTAGTTGAATGTTTTATCGGAGTTGTCGTTGAATATATTGATTATTTTGCGAACAAGTTCTTTTTTGCTGATACGCAGGTTGGCCGGTATCTTTCTTTTTTTTCTCGACATATATCTATGAATTATTGTTTAAAGTTTTTCCGTTTCTCTCTCTTCCGGATATTTTTTTACAAATATACAACAAAGCCGAAATAATATAGTTTTTTATCTCTTAATTCCTTAAAACAAGTATGTGTTAATTATTAAAGAACAAACAAAACTTAAACTTAACTAAGTCAATTTTGAATGAAACCTAATTAATTTTGTCCTGTATGAAAAAAGCAGTAATTTAGCAACCTGAATAAACTAATATTGACATTATTATATGGAGAATAATTATTGCATCATAATGGCTGGTGGTGTCGGGAGCCGTTTTTGGCCTTTCAGCAGAAATGACCGCCCGAAACAGTTTCTGGATTTTTTCGGAACAGGCCGTTCGCTTTTGCAACTTACTTTCGACCGTTTCCGCCATGTTGTTCCGGCTAAAAACATACTGATTGTAACCAACCATATATACAAGGAGTTGATAATGGAGCAGTTGCCCGAAATTCAGCCGAGCCAGATATTACTGGAACCGCATCGCCGCAACACAGCCCCCTGTATTGCATATGCCGTAAGCCGTATAAAATCAATTACAGACAAAGCCAATATAATTGTAACCCCTTCGGACCATTTGATACTGAAAGAAACCGAGTTTCTCGACACTATACGCGAAGGGCTGAACTTTATAGAAGCCAACGATTCGCTTCTTACGCTTGGTATAAAACCCAGCCGCCCCGAAACAGGATACGGCTATATACAAATAGATGAGGGTGCGGGCAACCTGCGTAAGGTGAAAACGTTTACCGAAAAACCTAATGCCGAACTGGCACAGGTGTTTTTCGAAACCGGAGAGTTTTTCTGGAATTCCGGCATTTTCCTTTGGAATCTGGACAGTATTGATTCGGCTTTTCAAACTTTGCTACCCGAAATAGCTGATAAATTCAATAGGGGGAAAAGCAAGATGAATACCGACGAGGAGCAAAGCTTCATAAACGAAATATATCCTACATGCCCTAATATCTCAATTGATTATGGTATTATGGAGAAGGCATCGAACGTATATGTGCTTTGTTCTGATTTTGGCTGGACCGATTTGGGTACATGGGGGTCGCTGTACGATATGTCAAACAAAGACGAACAGGAAAATGTAACGCTAAAATGTCAGGCTGTTTACTACGAGAGCCAACGCAATATTATAGCTCTGCCTTCGGATAAGCTGGTAGTGGCTCAAGGCTTGGAGGATTATATTGTAGCCGAGTCGGACAATGTTTTGCTTATCTGCAAAAAAGAGGAGGAACAGCGTATCCGCCAGTTTGTGAATGATGTAAACATAATGTTCGACGGTAAATACAATTAATAGTTACGAGTTACTTCGCCCTTCGGGCAGTTACAAGTGAATAGTAAACAAGTTGACGAGTAGACAAGTGAACGAGGATGTAGGTAATGATATTCAATCGTAAATTTGTAAATCGCAAATCGTAAATGGAGATACTGAACATAGCAATACCGGCGGTTATCGTTTTTCTGACAGCTTATCTGCTGTTGGACAAAATGTTTAAGAACGAGCAGGAAAGGCGCGATTTTGAGTTACGCAAGAATAACCAAAGCACCATTGTACCTGTGCGTCTTAGGGCGTACGAGCGGCTTTCGCTGTTTTTGGAACGCACCATGCCCAATGCAATGCTGATAAATAACATCAAGCCGGATATGAACTGTATGCAGCTTCAGGGCAAGCTGCTCGAAACTATAAGGGAAGAGTATTCGCATAACCTCTCGCAACAGATATACGTGAGCGATGGGCTTTGGGTAAGCGTAGTGGCGGCAAAGGAGAGTTTGATAAAACTGGTGAATACCTGTGCTGCCTCGTGCAATCCGGCTGAGCCGGCTACAGTACTTGCCGAAAAAATTATTCAGGTGTTTAGTTCCAGTGAAAATACACCAAGCGAAATAGCTTTGGCAAACTTAAAAGAAGAAATAAGAAAATTCCTGTAAAAACTACGCCGAGAACAAATGTCGAAAAACTTAGTCCGTGTTTTATTTTTTACCGTATCATTCTGCACCTTGTTTCTCTTTTCGTGCGGCAATGATGAAGAATGTCGCAGGGATAAGTTTGTAAGGTTATATGCCGGTTTTTATACCGTTAAAACGGATACGATTACAGGTATAAGTGCCGAATCGAAACTATCGGTGGATAGTATAACCGTGAAAGGCGTGGGTGTTGATTCGCTGCTCTACAACAATAGCAAAAAACTAAATTCGGTGCAGCTGCAGCTTAATAAACTCAAAACACAATCGGATTTTGTTTTTGTTTTCAATAATGTAGTCGACACCATTAAGTTCGGCTATAGTAGCAGTGAAAGTTACTTGTCGTTCGAGTGTGGTACACTCACTACCTTTGCTCTCGACACGCTGAATAGTAAACATACAACGAATTACATTGATTCCATAATTATAATCTCACCCGAAGTAAGTACGGCCGATGTCGAAAACATTAAGATATATCATACTCCTAAGTAGTTTCGTCGGTAGCATTAGCTTTCAGGCATTTTCGCAAGCCGGAAAAACCGAAACGGAGGAGAAAATTCCCTTGTATCAGGGGGTGAAAGCAGAGTTGGATTTGGCGTCGATAGTTATGTCGGCCATATCGAATGGCGAAACGTACTCGGTAGAAGCCAATGTACAGGTAAACCTGCGCGAAAAATACTTTCCTGTACTGGAAATGGGGTTTGCCGGGGCAAATAAAATATCCCACAATGATTACGGTTTCAAAACAAACGGGATTTTTGCAAGGATAGGCATCGACTATAATCTGATGAAGCCGAATGCGCCGGATGCAAGTATCAGAAAATACTTCTTTTTGGGAGGGAGATATGCGTTTAGCCCTTTTTCGTATGATGTTACCAATGTTATCGTTGAAGACGATTATTGGGGTGGGGAAGCTGTAAGGGATTTTTTAGGTATGAAAACCACCAAGCATTGGCTCGAAGTAGTAGCAGGGCTTAAAGTCGAGGTTTTTCAAAACATCTATATGGGTTGGAATGTGAGGATTAAAATCTTGCTGGGGCAGGAAAAACTTGGCGAAATTTCGCCTTGGTATATTCCCGGTGTCGGAATAAAATCAACCGGGGCTAACTGGGGATTCAACTATACGATAGGGTATAAGTTTTGAGGCAAGAAGCAGTGAGAGAGAAGAGTAAAGTAAGAAAAGGAATAAAGGGTAATTACCCCCGGATACAGGATAACAGATTTGGTTGAAGCGGATTTAAAATCCGCAGTTAATAAGTCACGGGATTGCAAATCCCGTGAGACGAGAAGATGTCATTACGTTTATAAACGTTTTTTGCCATATAGTTTTTTAGTCCGAAGCGGATTTGCAATCCGCTTCGGAAAAATACTATCAGGATTTGTAATCCGTTTAAATTTCCTCCCTTTTCGTAGCAAACGGGAGAGAGAAGAAAAAAAGTTCCGTTAGGAACGCAAGTTTGGTAAAAACAGGTAGATAAAATATAACAAGCGTGCCGTAGGTACACGACTTATACAATTATCGAGAAAAATATAACACAAATTTCAATATACTTTAATATCTTTGGACAAACTAAGAAAATGTTTTGAATATACTCTAAAGTTGAAAAAGTTTAGGTGTAAAGCGGACTTTAAGCCGCTATACGCCCTACCGTACAGCGGCTTTATGCCGCTTGTCGGATAATAACACCGATATCAGATTTAGTTCAAACCAATTTTCAAGAAAAAAAAGAATAGTAACAAACAGATTATGAACTCCATCGAACAATTAAATCGTGCAGCGGATAACATCCGTATTTTGTCGGCAGCTATGGTAGAAAAAGCAAAATCGGGTCACCCCGGAGGTGCTATGGGAGGAGCTGACTTTATTAATGTTTTATTTTCCGAATTTATGGAATTTGATCCTGAAAACCCATACTGGGAAGGTCGCGACCGCTATTTTCAAGATCCGGGACACATGTCGCCCATGTTATATTCCGTCCTTTCATTTTTTGGAAAATACAGTATGGACGATTTAAAACAGTTCCGCCAGTGGGGTAGCCATACTCCCGGGCATCCTGAGCGCGACATTGAGCGGGGTATCGAAAATACATCCGGCCCATTGGGTCAGGGACATACCTTTGCGGTAGGAGCAGCTATTGCCGCTAAATTTCTGAAAGCACGTTTTGGAGAGCAGATGAACCAGACTATCTATACTTACATCTCGGATGGAGGTATTCAGGAGGAAATATCGCAGGGTGCAGGGCGCATTGCAGGGCACTTGGGATTGGATAATCTGATTATGTTTTACGATGCGAACGACGTGCAGCTTTCTACTATGACTGATGCTGTTACCAGCGAAGATATCCGTATGAAATACGAGGCTTGGGACTGGAAAGTGCTGGAAATAGACGGAAACGATGCGGAGCAGATACGCAAAGCGTTGAAAGAAGCTAAAGCCGAGAAAGAACGTCCTACCCTGATTATCGGAAAAACAATTATGGGTAAAGGTGTGGTGAAAGCAGATGGCTCTTGCTATGAGGGACAAACCTCGACACATGGCCAGCCATTGGGGGCAAGCGATGCTTCGTACGAAGAAACTATAAAAAACCTGAATGGCGATGTCGAAAATCCGTTTGTTATTTTCGATGCAACCAAAGAAATATACGCAAAGCGTACAGAAGAACTTAAAAAAATAGCAGCCGAAAAACGTGCTGCGAAAGCTAAATGGGCTGCAGCTAATCCCGAATTGGCTGAGAAGCTGGAGTTCTATTTCTCAGGCAAAGCACCTAAGGTAGATTGGGATTCGATAGAGCAAAAAGCAAATCAGGCAACCCGTTCAGCTTCGGCTACCGTGTTGGGAGTATTAGCTAAGCAGGTGGGGAATATGATTGTTTCGAGTGCGGACTTATCCAACTCGGATAAAACAGATGGATTCCTTAAGCAAACCACAGAATTTAAAAAAGGCGATTTTTCAGGTGCATTTTTCCAAGCCGGAGTTTCTGAATTTACTATGGCTGCGTTATGTATAGGTATGACCCTGCACGGGGGAGTTATCACTGCATGCGGTACTTTCTTTGTGTTCTCCGACTATATGAAGCCTGCTATGCGCATGGCAGCACTTATGGAGCTTCCGGTGAAGTTCGTGTGGTCGCATGATGCGTTCAGGGTGGGCGAGGACGGGCCTACACACGAGCCTGTAGAGCAAGAGGCTCAAATCCGACTGTTGGAGAAACTGAAAAACCATAAAGGAAACAACTCCATGTTGGTGCTTCGCCCTGCCGATGTAGAAGAAACTACTGTGGCATGGCGTATGGCTATGGAGAATACAAGCACTCCTACGGGGCTTATCTTCTCGCGTCAGAACATTAATGACCTATCAGCCGAAACATCGCGCAAGGAGGAAGCAAAGCAAGCTGAAAAGGGCGCGTATATAGTGAATAGCGATGAAAATCCGGATGTGATTTTGGTAGCTTCGGGCTCCGAAGTTTCTACCCTTGCCGAAGGTGCGGAACTATTGCGTGCCGAAGGCGTAAAATTGCGTTTGGTGTCGGTGCCTTCCGAAGGCTTGTTCCGCAATCAGACAAAAGAATATCAGGATTCTGTCATTCCTGTAGGAGCTAAGGTGTTTGGGCTTACTGCCGGTTTGCCTGTAACGCTCGAAGGGCTGGTAGGATGCAATGGTAAAGTATGGGGATTGGAGTCGTTCGGATTCTCAGCACCTTACAAGGTGTTGGATGAAAAACTCGGATTCACGGCTCAGAACGTATATACGCAGGTAAAAGAAATGTTGAAATAACACAGATAAACTACAAAAAGGGTTTCGCTCTCAAAGGTGAAACCCTTTTTCTGTTTTAAATTTGCAGTCAAGTGCTCGTACAGGTGTTTACTTGTGTGTTGAAGAGCAAATTGTTTTTGATATCTCTGCTTTTCGAGCAAGACACGGACTACAAATTACGAGTGTTCGGAAGATTTTCCGCATAAAATAACGATTTTATCCGTTCGTTTAAAAAAATAAAAAAATGTGGTGTTTATCAACACAGGAATCGTTTATCTGTTGACAACAAGCAGGTCGAGTTCTTTGAGCGGATTGATAAAAGCCGTTCTTTTCTGTTCAACGATTCAAAAGCTACTTGACAGATTGGTTAGTACTTTCTCCTTTTTACTTTCTCCTTTTACCTAATTTCCTTTTCGAGTTCCAGTCTTTTGTACTGTTTGCGGAAGCGTGTTATCAGCAGCACAGCAGCTACCGACAGCCCGAATATAAAGCCAATCCATAACCCACCGGGCCCAAGGCCTAAAACGAAAGCGCATAAATATCCTACGGGAAGATTAATAACTATATAGGATAGGAATGCAATAAGCATAATTTTTTTAACGTCCTGTATTCCGCGCAAGATGCCTACTGTGATAGATTGCAGTCCATCGGAAAACTGGTATGCAGCCACGAAAATCATTAAGTGCGAGGCAATGCGTATAACTTCCGGGTCGTTGGTAAAGATGCGTGCTATAGGCTCACGCAGCGTAATAAATATAATTGCCGTGAATGTATTCCATAGCAGCCCCAAATGGTAAGAGGCATTTGCAGCCATTTTCAAGCCTTTCAGGTTGCCTCTGCCATACTCGTGGCTCACACGGATGGTAGTGGCTGAGCTAAGCCCCAACACAATCATAAACGCGAAATTTGAAATAGTAAGGGCAATCTGGTTTGCCGCTATCTCGGTGGTGCCTATCCATCCCATCATGATGGAGGTAAGGGCAAAAGCGGCTCCTTCCATAAGCATTTGTGATGCGATGGGAGCACCTACCACAAGGAGCAGACGTGAGTATTTCAGACTGAAATACTGCCATTTGAAGTGTTTCAGGTAAGATTTGAACTTGGGTACAAGAATGAAAAACAAAATGGCGAAAACAGGCATGCAGATACGTGATATAAGCGTGGCAAGTCCGGCTCCAGCAGCTTCCATGCGTGGGAATCCCCAGTTGCCATAAATCAGCAGCCAGTTGAATAATATATTGATAAGATTGGCTGTTATAATAATTACCATGTTGATGGTGGTATTGCCTATTCCTTCGAGGAATTGCTTGAAACAGCAGAATATCATGTACGGAATAATAGACCAAACCAGATACCTGTAATAGGGTATCGACATCTCTACCACCTCGATAGGTTGCCCAAGATGATACATTAGTGGAATAAGCGCCTGCTGTACAGCAAAGGCGAGGATGCTTATAAGTGTAAAAAGTACAAATGAATTCTGAAAAAACTTTGCAGATTCGTCGTACTTGCCTTGTGCATACTGTTCGCCCACAAGCGGTGTTAAAGCCAGTGCAATACCTGTGACAAAAATGAATACCATAAAAAACACGCTCCCTCCAAAAGATACGGCCGCTAAAGGCAATGCACCCAGCCTGCCCACCATTGCATTGTCGAAAAGTTGTACGGATGCTACCCCCACTTGCGACAGCATGACCGGAGCCGCAAGACGTAGATTTTCAATGTATTGTTTTTTGTAAAGTTGAAAATTCATTGTGTTGATTTTTTTTAGAAAAAGTTTGCAAAGGTAGTCATAATTTAAGGGCGAAACAAAACTCTTTTTCTTTGATGGTCGTTTTTAAACTGCAAAAAATAAAGGCACAAGTTTAGCGTAGCGCAACTTGTGCCAATGGGCGAGGGTAATATATAAAACACCACAGGCAGGGTATTGCCGGCCTGTGGTTATTAATGGGGCAGTGCTTTTTTGTGTGCTTACAATTCCGCCACACACCGTACACTGAAGCCGTACGCACGGTGGTTAATGTTTGCAGGGTACACGTTACTACTATTGACGTGCAGGAGGAGCGAGTACGTACTGCTAAGGCTACCACTCCAATAATAGCCGCTAGTACCTATGTGGTAGAACTCGCCAGTATTGTGGGTGCGGTGGCCGGCGGCGGGCAAAAATAAAGTAGTAGTCTCGCCGTCAGGTTTGATTTCGTAACCGGCAGTACCATTAGCAGCATCGTGCCATATCCAAGTATTAGCTACGGCAGTAGCTTTAGCTCCGGGTGCCGAGCCTCCACGGAAGATATCACTCCATTCCCCCTGAGCAGGTACACGAAAACCAGTGGGGCATGGGTCGCAAGTTGCGTTCTTTTGATTACGCCAGTTAAGGTCGGCGGTTGTAGCTGATGTCCAATTGTAAGGGTAAGCAGTAATTTTAATAAAGGTAGTAACACCACCCGTAGTAACACCGTTAGTAGTTGTACCACCACTTGTTACACCTGTAGCAAGAGTAGTAGAAGTCCCACTTGCGCGTTTTTCGTGACCGTCGCGAGTACGACCCCATTGGTATAAGTCGCCGTAAACAGCGGAGTTACGATCTGCTAGACTAGCTGTAGTACCACTATAGGTATATACAGGACTGTCGTATGCTTTTTGAGCAGCAATAGTTGTAACAGTAGCACCAAGATTATAACACATAAATTTGCTCCATCCTCCTGCTACTGTTTTAGCACCACAGCCTACAGCCACTTCGGCTATCTCGCTATTTATGCTGTTGCCGTTAGCGTCGGTAACTTGGCAATAGTAACGGCGCATGCCCAATGCTGATAAGTCGGGAGTAAAGGCTGCGGCTGTTTCACCGGTTATAGGAGCAGGAGCTGCATTGGTGTTAGCTGTCAGTTCGTACCATTGGTAAGTAAGAGGAGCAACACCTGTAGCCGCTACGCGGATAGTAGTTGCGTCAGTACCAATACCCAATAAAGTACCTGCACCTTCAGTTTCTTTCCAATTGAAAGCACGAGGCTGGGTAGTAATAACTAAATTGTCGCTACCACCACTACAATCGGATACCCAAGCAGTACCGTTCCAAGTATCGGTACAGTTAGTGGTAGTGTTGTAAATGGTTAACCCCTTTGCTAAGTCCTTACCACTTACCGATAAGGCATTACGCTGAACTGTAGTAAGCTGAGGCAAGCGAAAACCGCCTGTAGTACTTACTACTTCTAAAGCTGAGAATGTTTCGGGTGCTTTGTCAGCCCCGATAGTTACTTGCGCAGTTGCACTGAAAATGAAAAACGAAAATTGAAAAAGACAGAACAAAACTAAAGCCTGTCGGAATGATTGTTTTCTGTTCATGAGTTG
>NZ_QVMH01000020.1 GCF_010501035.1 Paludibacter sp. 221 | reverse complement strand
GTTCTATCTGGAGTTACAATGGAAGTAGCTATGTCACCTATACAGCTCCTCCTACACCGGCTACTACGGCATGGTATCTCAGAGGAACAACTATCGATGCAGGGGGGAATAAAACAGCCTCCATCGAAAGAAAAGGAAATGTTACCATTACAGACGCTTTTTTTACTTCTGAAAAAACAACTGCAATATCAGCCACTGGAGTTTCCCGATTCTATGTAAATACTCCCGAATACCAAGGTGGAAATGTTAGTCCTGCTGCAATGCGGGTTAGGATGGAAACAAAAGTGGCAAAAGGTAAAACGAACGAAGGAACTTCTGTTGGGATGACCGTAGTTTCATATTATTCGGGAGCGAGTAAAAATACGGGAGATGGGGAAGGTATTTTAAATGGGTTGAAAGGCTTGGACGTTTATTATGGAAGCAATTATACCGATTCGAAAGGGACTGTAAATGTTGCTATTGGTATTCAAACCAACGGCTATATATCATCTCCCGATGTTAAAATAAAAAAAATGTACGACGTTTATTGTGCAACAGGTCCTAATTTGTGGAACTCGGACACAAAAAATTATGGTGTTATTGTACTTGGAAATAATAAGAAAAGTTATTTTGCCGGAAAAACAGGATTTGCTTCCGGTATTCAACTTTCAATGAATTCGGCAGAAGAGAGTCTTAGCAGTGACAAGTACACACTAAGAGTGAATAGTGGTAAACTCCAGTTTCATGATGGTACAAGTTGGAAAACAATAAAATTTGAATAAAAGAAAGTGATTTACAAACAAAGACAGAACTACTGAAAATAGAATCTACTTTAATATGATTGTAATATATTAAAGTAGATTCTATACTAAATTTTCAAACAATGATTGACACAGCCCGGTATTTAAAGGATATTTTCCGACTATTACTTCCGACAACAAAGACTTTCCGCTACCGTTTTTCCCTACTATAGCCCAAACTTCGTTCTCCTGTACAACCCAATTCATAGGCTCAGCAAACGGAGAGTTTACCATACGGGACACAACCTGATGTAACGTTATAAAAGACGACATTTATTTTAGATTACAAATGAGACACAAAGATACAACTCAGAAAACGACATATAACCAAAATACCCCACAAAATATCACAATTTGTACCCGCTTCATGTATAATCAATTTGTATCATTGCATTATAAAGTCCCATAGGGACGGGAGTTTGGTAATAACCGGCTTTTAGCACTGCCTCTGCGTGCCGTAGGTACGCTACTTGCTACAAGAGAAGTTTCGTACCTACGGCACGAGATAATGCCCGTTATTATGTATTGTCACCAAACTTATGCTCCTATGGAGCATATAGATGACATTTTCAATCTCCAAAAAATATTTAACGTATCAGTACTTAACAAAAGGATAAAAATTATATGAAAAAAATTCACTTTTTATTATCTCTGATTATAATTACGTTTCACTTGTCCGCCATTGAGAAAATTCCGGCTTTTCCGGGAGCCGAGGGTTTTGGTATGTATGCTACAGGAGGAAGAGGCGGACGTGTAATCGAAGTCACCACGTTAGAGGACTACGAAGAAAAAAGTGAAACACCCATCGAAGGCTCACTGCGCAAAGCATTGAAAACCGAAGGAGACGACCCTATTACTATTGTATTCCGCGTAGCGGGACGAATAGACCTGAAAGAACGCTTGAAATGCAACAGGCACAACATGACTATAGCCGGACAAACAGCTCCCGGCGATGGTATTTGCATTTCGGGGAATAATATATACTTCAGCGGAAAAAATTTTATTATACGTCACCTGCGCTTCCGTACAGGCGACGAGCAACAGACCAATGCTTCGTGCATAAATATTGAAAATGCAGAAAACTTTATCGTTGACCATTGCTCCTTTAGCTGGTCTATCGAGGAAAATATGACTGTATACGATAATAAGTACTCAACAGTACAATGGTGTATTATAAGCGAACCCCTGTATAGTTCGGTACATGCCAAAGGAATAAGAGGTTATGGCATGCAGTGGGGAGGGCAATATGCATCGTATCATCACAATTTGATAGCGCATGCCTACAGCCGTGCACCACGTATTAACGGAAGCCGGTCGAACGACATACAGGCAGTAAACGACTATGTGAATAACGTTATTTATAACTGGGGAAAGAAGAATTCGGTATACGGAGGAGAATCGCAAAAGGAAGGAGGAGCATGCCTCACCAACTGGGTAAACAACTATTACAAACCGGGACCTGCGTCGCCTGCCAAATCGTATTTTGCTGAAGCATACTACACCACCGGAGATTATTCGTACGGGCAATGGTATGTCAGCGGAAACTATATTGACGATGCTTCATATACTGCTGTAAACGAAGACAACCATAAAGGAATGAACTATAAAGGAGGCGAAACAAACCAACGCTCTGATACTCGTTTTGAAGTAGAAGACGTGACTACAACCACTGCAGCACGGGCGTATATAGATGTTTTAGCCAATGCAGGCGCAAGGTTGTCAAGACTGGATGCTACCGACCAAAGAATAATAGACGAAGCAAGCGGCAAAATAGAGCCTGTGTATATTGGCTCTGTTGCAAAAAAACTATCAATTATTGATTCTCAAAACGATGTAGGGAGCTGGGCTGAATATAAAGCTGCTGAAGCTCCAACCGATACAGATAAGGACGGCATACCCGACTACTGGGAGTTAGAAAACGGCCTTGACCCGAATAACCCTGACGATGGAGCTCAAATTACCGTAAGCGGTTATTCTAATCTGGAAATATATATAAACAGCATACCACCAAGCCCAACAGGAGATTATATACCGATAACAGAGAATAAGGTTACTCAGGTATATATTTCAGACCGCGAACTCCATATTTATTCTCCGTACCCCTTATTGGAAGCTGCTATCTATAACCTAAATGGAAAGATAGTATTCTCTAAATCGCCACAAACCACATATCTCCAAATACCACTAACCAGCATACCGTCAGGCATATATATTATAAAACTAAAATCAGCGGACAATAAACATGAATATCATAAAATCATAATATAACTTTTCAATAAGTTTATTTAGTCAAAGAACGTTGTAGAGGCACTTCCACAACGTTCTTTTTTATTTACGAATAAAAGCGATAATCATCTGATTTAAAACACATTATAATGTTGATAACTTTTTCCGAAAAGTTTGCCTAATTCACGAAAAAACAGTACCTTAGTGCGTTTTTTGAAAGTATTTATAAATTTAAGATAGATGATTGAACAAGACAGAATTATCAAAGTGAATATCGACGAAGAAATGAAATCTTCGTACATCGACTATTCTATGTCGGTAATTGTTTCGCGTGCGTTACCCGATGTGCGTGACGGATTCAAACCGGTGCACCGCCGTGTGCTTTTCGGGATGAACGAACTTGGAAACAACTCCGACAAACCTTATAAAAAATCAGCCAGAATAGTGGGTGAAGTAATGGGGAAATTCCACCCGCACGGCGACTCCTCTATTTATGGTACTTTAGTACGTTTGGCTCAGCCGTGGGCGATGCGCTACCCCTTGGTAGACGGACAAGGAAACTTCGGGTCGGTCGACGGCGATAGTCCCGCTGCAATGCGTTATACCGAAGCCCGCCTGCGCAAAATAGCTGAAGAAATGTTGGTTGACATCAATAAAGACACGGTCGATTTTCAACTCAATTTTGACGATACATTAAAAGAGCCCGTTGTACTGCCTACACGCATACCAAATTTGCTTATAAACGGCTCTTCCGGTATTGCAGTAGGTATGGCTACTAATATGCCCCCTCACAATTTGGCCGAAGCTGTAGATGCTACCATTGCTTATATAGAGAATAACGAAATAGAAATATCCGAACTCATAAAATACATAAAAGCTCCCGATTTCCCTACCGGCGGTATTATATACGGCTATGCAGGAGTGAAAGAGGCTTTTGAAACAGGACGCGGACGCGTAGTAGTTCGTTCCAAGGTTGACATTGAGGTAGACGATGCAGGCCGGGAGAAGATAGTGGTGAACGAAATACCATATCAGGTAAACAAAGCAGAGTTAATCAAATCGGTTGTAGCCTTGGTTGAAGATAAGCGTGTAGAAGGTATTTCCCATATCAATGATGAATCAGACCGCGACGGAATGCGTATCGTTATTGATATCAAGCGCGATGCCAACTCGAACGTAGTACTGAATAAACTATTTAAATACACGGCTTTACAATCTTCGTTCAGCGTAAACAATATCGCATTAGTGAACGGACGTCCGCGTATGTTGAACTTGAAAGACCTTATACGTCATTTCGTTGACCATCGCCACGAGGTAGTTACACGCCGTACCCAGTTTGAACTTTCGGAAGCAGAAAAACGTGCTCACCTGTTGGAAGGTTTCATGATTATTCTGGATAATCTGGACGAAGCTATTCAAATTATCAGGGACTCTAAAACACCTGAAGAAGCCCGCACACGTCTCATGGAGCGTTTCGGCTTATCTGATGTTCAGTCGCGTGCAATTGTTGAAATGCGCTTACGCCAATTGACAGGCATGGAGCAAGACAAACTGCGTGCTGAATATGAGGAAGTAATGAACCTGATAGAACGTTTGAAAGAGATACTTGCCAAAGTAGAGCTTCGGATGGAAATTATCAAAAACGAACTGGTGGAAGTAAAAGACAAATTTGGAGACAAACGCCGCACCGAGATTGTATATGCTTCGGAAGAGTTTAATCCGGAAGATTTCTATTCGGATGATGAAATGGTTATTACTATTTCGCACTTAGGCTACATTAAGCGTACCGCCTTAACCGAATTCCGTACACAGGGACGCGGAGGTGTTGGTTCAAAAGGAAGTGATTCGCGCGACGAAGACTTCATTGAGTACATCTACCCTGCATCTATGCACAATACAATGTTATTCTTTACGCAAAAAGGAAAATGTTACTGGCTGAAAGTATATGAAATTCCCGAAGGAAGCAAAAACTCTAAAGGCCGTGCAATCCAAAACTTGCTGAATATTGATGCCGATGATAAGGTAAATGCTTTCATCAGGGTAAAAGGGCTGAATGACGCAGATTACATCAACAACCATTATCTGATATTCTGTACCAAAAATGGTATTATTAAAAAGACTTCACTCGAAGCTTATTCGCGTCCACGCCAAAACGGAGTAAACGCAATAACAATAAGAGAAGACGATCAGGTAATACAGGTACGCCTGACAAATGGAGATACACACGTTGTTATTGCCAATCGTAATGGCCGCGCTATCCGTTTCCACGAGTCGCAAGTACGCACTATGGGACGTACAGCAACCGGAGTACGGGCTATGACTCTTGACGAAGACGGACAAGACGAAGTAGTAGGAATGATTTGCGTACCAAACAATACGAAAGAAAGCGTAATGGTGGTTTCGCAAAAAGGCTACGGAAAACGTACATGGCTCGACGAAATGGATGAAAACGGAGAACGTATCCTTGACGAAAATGGCACTATTGTTCCCGTTTACCGCGTAACCAAGCGTGGTGGCAAGGGAGTGAAAACCATGAATATTACTGAAAAAACAGGTAAGTTGGTTTCAATCAAAAGCGTAAATGACGACAACGATTTGATGATTATCAATAAATCAGGAGTTGTGATTCGCCTAAAAGTAGCCGATATACGCATCATGGGACGTGCTACACAGGGAGTCCGGTTGATAAACCTTGATAAACGTAATGATGAAATAGCATCGGTATGTAAGGTAGAAACCGAACGGGAAGAAGACACCATAGAGGTGAATGAAGCTGTTGAACCTGGCGTGAATAACGAATTTAATCCTGAGGATAACGCAATGAACAATTCCGGCACAGAAAATGTTTCTTCAGAAGAAACCGAAGACAATAATTAGTCATAAAAATTAGTAACAAAAGCTCCGGTTTATTATTTAGCCGGAGCTTTTACTTTTAATAACGTTGTTAAAAGGATTGATTTTATTAAAAAAGATTGATTTTTAATTACTCTGTGATTAAAATTAAATATCTTTGCGAGCCAATAATAAATTAATAAACATAAATAATAAATTATTACTGTAAACGAAATGAAAAAACTGATTTTATCGTTACTTTTGATAGCAAGCGTTACATCTACTTACGCGCAAAAGTCAAACGTTAGTAAAGCAAAAAATAAGGCTTTGATGGAAGCCGCAAAACCGGACGAGGCTCTTGCAAACATTAGAGAAGCACGTGAATATATCAAACCTGCTTTAGTAGACGAGACAACAAAAGATTTGGCTAATACTTGGTATATAGCAGGATTGATCGGATACAAAGAAAATGAAGCTTACAACAGTAAAATTCTTTTAAAAGAAAATGTATCTGAAGATGACAAAGGAAAAGCAGTAATGGATTCGTATCGCTACTTTGTTATAGCAGATAGCCTCGATCAGCTTCCTAACGCTAAAGGTAAAGTAAGACCAAGACACAGAAAAGACATTAAGTCTATGGTGAAAGAATATTACACCTATAACCTGATTAACTACGGAGCTTACTTGTTCGACAAAAGAGATTACAAAAATGCATTAGATGTATTTGAAGTGTTTTTGGCAATCCCCGATCTTCCGCTTAGCGAAAACGAAATAGAAAAAGACTCGACTTACAATATGATTGAGTATTATGCAGCCATATCTGCTTCAAATGCGGGTATGAGTGATAAGGCTATTAACTTATATACCAGATTAAAAGATAAAGATTACGAGCCTGTTGCAGTATACCAATTACTTTACGAAGAATATAAGAAAGAAAATGATACTATCAACTTCGTAAAAACGCTGGAAGAAGGCGCACAAAAATTTCCGACCGAACCTTGGTTTATCCAAAACTTAATTAATCACTATATCTATTCAGGACAAGCTCAGGTTGCTTTAGATTATTTAAACACAGCAATTGAAAGAGATCCTACATCAGCACAATATTATTTTGTTAAAGGTGGTTTATTGGAATCGACCGGCAGTATCGATGAAGCTTTTGAGGCTTATGAAAAAGCGATTGAGCTGGATTCTACTATGGCCAATGCTTATGCTGAAATAGGAAGGTTGCATTATAATAAGGCTATTAAAATTTTGGACGATGCAGATTTAATAAGAGATGCTAAAAAAAGAAGAGCTGAGAATGCTAAGGCTGACGAAGAATTTAAAGCTGCTATTCCTTTTTACTCAAAAGCCTCGAGCATGGAGCCTGCTGAAAAGAACTACAAAGTAATGCTTCGCAATATCTATTATCGTCTGA
Organism: Paludibacter sp. 221; assembly: GCF_010501035.1. Classification (GTDB taxonomy): domain Bacteria; phylum Bacteroidota; class Bacteroidia; order Bacteroidales; family Paludibacteraceae; genus QVMH01. The sequence goes on along the minus strand of NZ_QVMH01000020.1, from coordinate 59,931 downwards.
AAATGGATAAAGAATACGAAGCTATTGACAAAGAAATCAACGCAATGTAAAAATATTTCTATTAGTTTTTCTTATGCCGGACAAGATTAATGCTTATCCGGCATTTTTTATTATACCCTCATTGTTTTTGCACAAAAAACATCAGTTTGAGAAAAAAAGGATTATCTTTGTCGCCTGTTTTAATCAAATTTTAAAAATAATTTAATATGAAGTTATTAGAAGGAAAAGTCGCTATCGTTACCGGAGCCGCACGTGGTATAGGTAAAGCGATTGCTTTAAAATTAGCAAGCGAAGGAGCAAGTATAGCTTTCACCGATTTAAATATTGATGAAAATGCTAAACAAACCGAAAAAGAAATTGCAGCCTATGGTGTAAAAGCAAAAGGTTATGCTTCCAACGCAGCTTTATTTGATGACACGCACAATGTAGTAAACGAAATTCACAAAGAATTCGGCCAAATAGATATTTTAGTAAACAACGCCGGAATTACCAAAGACGGACTAATGATGCGCATGAGCGAAATGCAATGGGATGCTGTAATCAATGTGAATCTTAAATCAGCTTTCAATTTCATCCATGCTTGTACCCCTATCATGATACGCCAAAAATCGGGAAGCATTATCAACATGAGTTCGGTGGTAGGAGTATCAGGAAATGCAGGGCAATCTAATTATTCTGCATCAAAAGCCGGTATGATAGGCCTTGCTAAATCGGTAGCAAAGGAACTTGGATCGCGCGGTATACGTGCCAATGCAATTGCTCCGGGATTTATCGAAACTGAAATGACTCACGCTCTGACTGACGAACAACGTGCTAAATGGAGCGAAACAATTCCTTTACGTCGTGGAGGTACTCCTGACGAAGTTGCAAAAGTTACTCTTTTCTTAGCTTCTGACCTATCAAGCTATGTAAGCGGACAGGTTATAAACGTTTGTGGGGGAATGAATACCTGATTTTAAAAACCAATTCCATATACAAACATAAAAGCCATTAAAGAAACAACTTTAATGGCTTTTATATTATGCAAAAAAATTTCAAAACGAATAGTTCCAACTTACTCCTCCATAAAGGATATTGCGTGCATCAGCCTGTTGTATATCCTGGTCGAACCGAAACTGAAAATCGAGTGAGCTTCGTTTCGAAAGGCTATACTCTGTCCCAATTGTTAAGCGATAGCTATCCATGAAAAAGCCATAATCGCTATTTAACGGACAAAAAATTTCGCCCGAAACATATGGCCGAAATGGCGAACGGCGTATGTTATACTCCACCATTAAGCGATTGCGCCAAACATATTTAGGATTATATTTATAATCACCACTGCTCTCGTCGCGAATAGTAGCTTGTGCTCTGCTTCGCAACTTGAAGATAAAACGTTCGTAACGATACTGCCCTACTACACTCGCCGAAATACGATGGCGTACTTCATACATATTCGAACTGTTTCTCCTATAATGCAGGTCGTAAGCAACTCCGGCTTTCAGCGTCCTTCTGATTATTGTAAAATCGGCTCCTATGGATGTTGACGAACGATTCAAAGAACTAAAACCCCTATCAAACCGTAGCTCCTGCTCCAAGGTCAACTCGGTAAACTGCCCTAATTCCTTCGACAAAGCTATAGAACCAATTCCTCCCGCATCATACAATTGAGCTTTCAGCTGAAAGAAGCTACAAAGAAAAAGGAACGAAGCTATTAAAAATATGCGTGTTTCTTTTCTCATCAAGAGATGTCGTTTATTTTGGTTATATTATCTATCGAATTAGGTTCATTTCGCTCAGGATGATAGAATATTTTTATAAAAGCCACATCGCGAAGAAAATCAATATGCCCTATTTCATATTTCAGTATCTTAATACCCGTACGCCTTTCCAAGTCAGCCTTAAGTTCGGCCGACTTATCGGGAGTAATCAAATCTATTTTTTCGTACAGAATGGCTTTGGTCGACACGTGTTTCACTATCCGCGCACTCTCCATTATTGCAATTGCCACGATAAACATAAGATTTGCCGCTACAAGCTCTGATATCGAAAGAGCTTTAGACAGTCCGTTTATCACCGATATAGCAATGATTACAAACAAATAGGTCATCTCACGAATGGAGACCTGCTCGGTACGGTAGCGTATAATTCCAAAAATAGCAAACAAGCCAAGTGCCATCCCTACCTGTAGCTTAACTGTATCCAAGAGGTAAATAAGCAGGAATATTGCTACTGAAAAAAGAATAAAGGTAAAATAGAAATCTCTGCGTCCGCTTTTCTTATAGTAAAAATACTTAACTATGATCCAACATACAAGTAAGTTGAAAGCAAAACGTACAATGAGCTCTAATAAAGAACCCGCTTCGAAAAGGGGAATTCCGAAAAAATCGGGACCTGAAAAACCTTCGGCAGCACCATATTCCTCTGCAATGCTTGAGTCATATTCAGGAAAGTCGGATTGAAACATGATATTATTTATTTAAAGTTTATACAAAAAAGCACTTTATCGTACAGCAAGTAAATCACTGTTTGTCAACTTATTAATATAACGTATTTTCTTTTTAAAGCGATTGCTTTTCACAGCAGGGTTTGTCAATATCATACCCAAACAATACTTACTCATCCCTATAGGCAAAACAGAAAGTTCGTTCAGATATTCCCTGAAATGCGATTTAGCGGCTCCGTCTTGTTTCATCTCTATGATAACAAGACCATTCACTCCATTGTATGACTCTGCCCCAACTGGACGAAACTGCAGATTAACATCAATTGTAACACGCTCTGTTTCATCTTTGTCTACAAGCGTTATTCTATTAAAAAAGTTTTGTAAACTCGGACGTAAATCTACATAACTGAATGGTGATTTTTCTTGAATAAAAATTTGCTCTTCTTCATTCAGAAATACCCCTTGAAAGTTTCTTACATCAATCTTAATACGCTTTTTGGAAGTACGTCCTTTATTGCTCTTGCGTTTTACCTCCAAAAAAGAAATACCGGAATTAATATATGAGCGCATCCGTATTTTATATCGGTTCAGCTTACCATTATGGTGCACCGTGTACATATAAAAATCTTCCGTATCAAAATATATACTGGAATAAGGACACGCACGCAAACCATCGATTTCAACAACACGATACTGCCCCAAAGCTCTTTTCAGAAGATACGGAAGCTGCTCCTGCGATATAAGAAACTTGGTATCTATCCTGTTCATCAGCTTTACCTTATCCATCTCTTCGAGCGAGATAGGGTCAAAAGCATTCAAAACAGGATTAATCACCTGAAAAACATCTTTCGTCTCTTTCACTGTATTATTTAAGGGAATACTCGAATTGCTTCGAGGAATATAGCCTTCCATTAGGATAATAATTGTAGTGCGCTTTTTTAGTACCGTCCTCGTTATATTCTATTTTTCTGATGCGTTTTACCTTATTACGGTCGTCGTATAATACTTCTTTAATACAACGGTTATTTTCATCATATTCGTAAGTAGTACGCGCCTTCATTCCGTAGGGAGCATATTCTATTTCCTCTACCTTATAACCTTTCTCGTTATATCTCACCTCCCCTTCCAAAGCCCGGTCGCCACCTTTAGCATCTGTTTTATACTCCTTTATCACTAAATTTTTCCGAAATTCACGTTTAGAAGTTGCTGTCTGATCTTCCTGAGCAGATAAGCTAAACGAAAAAAACAGGATAAGCGAAAGGGCTGAAATTATCTTAAATGTATTTTTCATGTTCTTATTAAATTATTCTTTATCGGTATTTTATATATACAGGCGCGTCAATCTCAACTATAGGGGTTGTACTTGCATTTGTAACGTTTACACTCCTGATTCCCTTATCGGTACCATCATCATAAATGTAAGGAACTCTGTTGTCGGCCTCGCTAAAAGCAAAAATCTCGTATTCTCCGTCTTCTATTTTTTCAAAAATAAATACACCATCTACGCTGGCGCGTACATCATCAAAATACTGCTCTGCTCCCTTCTTGCGGATATAAACCCGCTCACCAGGTGCCGGTTGTGAAATCAGACTTGTAATCTTAGCCTTTATTTCTCCTCTTATATATGTCTTACCGTACATTTTTCCGGTATGGATATAAATATCATCTGCAGTACCGATTTCTCCCTTTTTCACTGTCACCGTTTCTATTACAGCTTCTTTAAATCCATCCTGATATTCAGTATAGGCAAATACCTTGTAGGTACCTTTATGTAAATATTTGAATTTGAAATATCCATCAGGGCCTGTACGCATATCGTCGCTATACGGTTTTTCATCGCCATATTGGATATATACACGGACATCCTGAGCGGGAATTGTATCTTTTTCATGATTAAAGCTACCTCCATCCGGATGCAATACCTGATAAACAAATCCATCAACAGAGGCTGTTCCTCCCTCGCCTTCCTGATTCACACAAGAAAACAGCAAAAAAGGCAGTAGACAAAAGAATAAAATAGAATGTTTTTTCACAATATTATCATTTTTATAATGTTACAATTAAAATTCACTACAATTAAAAAAACTCTCTAATAACATTAGACACAAATTTCGGTTAAGAGTTTAAACGAAAGATGGAAAAATCAAAAATAAAGGTAAACAACTTTTCCCGCATCATATAATTTACGAACAATATTAACTGCAAACCAATAAGTACTAAAAATAAAACACTAAATTACAAGCTATAGACTATGCTTTTTCAATAATTCTCTCCCTGCACACAAATCCTCCACAGCACATTTTTTCACCATAGCTATTTTTTCATAAATATCGCCAATAGGCATGTCACTCTCGTCAGTTTCAATATACAAATTATCAATGGGGGTTATCCGTACACTATCTTCGTTGAAATGCTCTCCAAACGAGAGGCTACAACCTGCTTTCAGGGCTTGCTCTGCCAATTGGGGTTTACCTCTGAAACCATGAATAATCCAAAGCTGCTGAGGCTTTCGTCTCTTTCTGAGGTCGAAAAGCTCATTATAGCACCCTACACAATGAATAATTAAAGGCTTATGTTTACTTTCGGATAGGTTTATTTGTTTTTCAAAAATCTCAATTTGTCTCTCTATGTCAAACTTGCTGTTTTTATCCAAACCGCACTCTCCAATGGCAATCAAACGGCTGTCATCAGTCCACATTTTCATCATATCCATCAGTTCTGCAGAATAAACATCTAAATACCAGGGATGAAAACCAACCGAAAAAAAGCCTTTCATATCCGAACAAAAAATAGTATCTGCCTTAGCTATCGGCACATTATATATTACTGTGCCTATGTCATCTACTGCAAACTTATGAGAGTGAATATCTACAAACATTTTTCAACGTTTACTATTATCGTTCGCATGAATACAAAAATACGTAAAACAAACAAGAGCATTATATGTTTTCGCTCATTTTTTTATGCAAATAAGCATATTGAAAAACACAACCACTTATTTTTTACCGCAAAATCAAGAGAATAAATTAGGGAAATGGGGCGTTATAGCTGCAACTATCTTTTCTATCGCTATTTTCAACTGCACCCTTACCGTACTTTCCTGTAGCGATAGTATCTCTGCTATTTCCTTGTTTTTCAGACCATCATTTCTCGACATCATAAATATGATTCTACACTTTTCGGGAAGAGTATTGATAGTGTCTGACAATATCAATTCAATCTCTTTATCCTGCAATATATCATCAGGGGTTACATTCTCCTCTTTGCGATGATAGTGTACAGACAGTTTGAGTACATCCTCGTCTAACGAAATATGATTTTCTTTCTTAAGATTCGATAAATAGCGGATACTACGGTTTTTGGTAAGGACATAAAGCCATGTTTCGATATTCTTTATCTCAGGCAGTTTGGCTCTGGATTGCCATATTGAAAGAAATACGTCTGAAACAATCTCTTTGCAGGCTTCTTTTTCTCGAAGAAAATAAAGGGCAAAATGAAAGACCTGATCATAATACAAGTCATAAAAGCGATTGAATGCAGCTCTGTCACCAACCGACAATAAATTGAGTATTTCGTCAACATCTCTCATTAAAAAATGTAACTAAAACAGATAATATTCTAACAGTTAGGATATGAGGTATATCTTCCGAAAAAGCCTACCTTTTTCATATTGAACAATAAAAAGAATAAATACAATAATTTATATATAGTATAATTAGGATAGTCTAATTTTTTCAGCTATTTCTAAACTGCAATATTAATAATAAAAAACCGTATATTGATTATTTTATGCAAAAAAGAACATGTATCATTTGTTTTTCAGAAGGTTGCACAAATAAAACAATTAACAACAACCATATACATTTTTTGTTAGGCATTAGGCGATGCATAGCACACACTTTTATTTCCCGACTCCTCTCCGGCTTAATCTTATCAAAAAAAGGGAAACGTAGAAACTAAAAAACTTTAAAAGTTTCCAAAATATCATTTTTAAATCATTAACTAACAGAAGAATACAAATAATTAACATTTTTAAAACAAAAAGATATTAACAAAAACATGTTCTATAGCATAAATTTGAATACCTTTGCGAATCTCTAATAATTCTCTTAATGGAAAATCAATATGAAAAAATAGTAGAAACAGCAAAAAAGCTATTCCATCAATATGGAATAAGAAGTGTTACCATCGACAATGTTTGCGAAGAACTACGAATATCGAAGAAGACTTTTTACAACTATTTTGCACAGAAAGAAGATTTGGTAGATGCAGTACAGGACTATACGGAAAAACAGGTTTTTGCTAAACTTCGTGGTTTGCTGTATAGCAACAATGCCATAGAATCGCTCATCCTTATAATGAAAGAGATGAAAAAGGCTGTCGAATGTAAATCGCCCGTTATGTATTACGACCTGAAAAAGTATTATAGTCATATATACGAAAAACATGATAATATACGAAAAAAAGAAGTAAGCGATTGGTTCATGCTGAACATGCGGCAAGGAATAAAAGAAGGATTTTATCGCGATAATATCGACATCGAATTAATATCCATGTTTCATGCTTTGCAGTTGAGTACAACTTTCGCTGCGATGAAAGAACAGGCGCAAAATTATTCAAAAAGACGTATCCTCGATTTTTATATCGACTTAATCATTCGTCTTATTGCAAATGAAAAAGGAATAAAGTATTTCGAGGAACATTACTACAAAAATGAGTAAACAGATTTATTCATTTTATTCGTCGACAAAAACAAGATATTCGTCGATTTTGTAATGTGTAAATATTTAGTAGAAGCTACTTTTGCAGACATTAAAATAAAAATAGAAAAAAATTCAATTATATAATACCGGAAATTTAAAGCTGAGTTGTCATAGTGCTAAATAATACTCTGGAATTGTTCTTTGAACTATAGAAAAACTTAATAAATCATATTACTAAACTAATTAATTAGAAAAAGATTGTGAAACAGTTTAAAATCAAACAAGTATTTCTTGTCGTTTTGTTAAGCGGCTTATCTGTATTTGCAGTACAGGCACAAACACAAGAAGAGGCTCAGGTGCCGGATACTTTAGTTGTATCGCTTTCCGAAGCATTAGACATTGCTTTAAGTGAAAGCCCAACCATTAAAGTGGCCGATAAAGAAATTGAGCGGGTTCGCTATGCCAAAAGAGAAACCACAAGCGGATTTTGGCCTACAGTATCACTTTCGGGAGCATATCAACGCGCTTTAAAAAAGCAAAGAATGATGTTTGATATCCCCGGAATGCCTTCAAATCCTGATGGAATCGAAGTTGGACAAGACAATACCTTCACTGGAGGATTATCTGCTTCACTTCCTTTGATTGCACCCCAGTTATGGTCAGCAGTCAATTTGAGTGAACAACAGTTGGAACTATCCATCGAAACATCCCGTGCCTCAAAAATAGACCTGGTAAACCAAGTATCAAAAGCATATTATGGTATATTAATGGCACAAGACTCTTACAATGTAATCAAACGAAGCTATGATAATAGTGTTGAAAACGCACAAATCGTAAAAAACAAATTTGAACAGGGAACCGTTTCCGAATTCGAATGGATACGTGCTGATGTACAGGCACGTAGCGCTCTTACAAATGTAGTTTCGGCCGAAAGTGGAGTAACCCTTGCAACTCTTCAGCTAAAAATGCTAATGGGTATCAATATGTACACCGAAATAAAAGTTGTTGGTAAATTATCTGATTTTGAATCAACCATGTATGGTGATGTAATGGCAATAGACACTACTACCCTACAAAACAACACTGATTTGAAACAATTCGACTTACAGACAAAACAACTGGAACAATCGTTAAAGATAAACAAGAGCAGTGCTTTACCTACTTTGGGGCTGAATTTTGATTATAATATAATGTCGATGGTAAATGATGAACAAACCTTCACAGAAGATCACATATGGTTTGGTGTCTCTAATTTGAGCGTAGGTCTTTCCATTCCTTTGTTTCAAGGAGGTGCAAAACACCAGAAAAACAAACAAATAAAAGTTCAGCTTGACCAGATGGAATTAAACCGGTTGAATTTAGAGCGTGGCTTGCAACTTCAGGTGATTAATTATATGGAGAATATTAAAAAATCCTTGAAAAAGATAGAATCGGACAAACAAGCTATGAATCAAGCTGAAAAAGCAATGCAGATTTCGCAAAAAATGTACGAAGTGGGAATGGCGACATACCTCGATGTATCGAACTCGGAATTAGCTTACATCAATGCAGGATTATCTTACAACCAGTCAATTTATGAATATCTATCGAATAAGGCCGATTTGGAAAAAATCTTAGGCGATAGCTACAACAACAATTAAAAAAGTAAACAAACACAATTATAATTTACAAAAAGATGAAAAAGATACAATTTATCAGTATGTTGTTTCTGGCAGTTGCCATCGGTTTTTCTTCATGTGGTACGAAACAAGAAGAACAAACTCACTCTATTGCTGATGACGAAGGAAAACCAAAAGTCCGCCTTCAGGAAGTAACCAAAAGAGACGTTCCACAAACAGCAGATTTTACAGCTACCGTACAGCCCGAAATAAAAAACAATATTACATCACAATCGCCCGGACGTATCCGCAAACTAATGGTAGAAGTTGGCGACAATGTAAAAAAAGGACAAAAACTGGCTCAAATGGACGATGCCAACCTGGCAAATACGCGTACACAGATAAACAACATGCGAACCACTTATAACCGTGTAGCTGAATTGTACGAGGTAGGTGGTGCTTCGCAACAGGAATTGGACAACGCAAAACTCCAACTGGATATTGCGGAAATCAATATGAAAAATCTTGAAGAGAACACATCCCTGATTAGTCCTATCGACGGAATTGTAACCGCACGCAACTACGACGAAGGCGATATGTACAACGGACAGGTACCTGTATTTACAGTAATGCAAATAAGCCCGTTGAAATTAATAATCAACGTATCAGAATCGTACTACGCGAAAGTAAAAAAAGGTATGACTGTAGATGTTAAGTTTGACGTTTTCGGTGATGAAGTTTTTGAGGGAACTGTAAACCTGATTTACCCTACAATAGACGAAATGACACGTACTTTTACTACCGAAATTACTTTGCCTAACAAGGACTTACGCGTACGTCCGGGTATGTTCGGACGTGTAACAATCAACTTCGGAGTTGAAAACCGTGTAGTAGTACCCGACCAAGCTATAGTGAAGCAACCGGGATCAGGCGAACGCTTTGTTTACGTTTACAAAAACGGCAAAGTAAGTTACGACCGTGTAGAATTAGGACGCCGTTTCGGAAACGAATACGAATTAATATCAGGAGTAGAATCGGGCTCACAAGTAGTTGTTGCAGGTCAAACACGCTTGGCAAATGGTGCCGAAGTAGAAATTATTAAATAATTTACTATTCAGCTACTTTTACGGGATAGTATATCATTTTTTCAACGATATAACCCTGTAAATCAACAATTTCAGACAATAGAACTACAATTGTTTTATGCAGTTGTATATGGTAAATAACAAAATTGTAAATAAATAAAAAATGAGTATATACGAAAAGTCGGTGAAAAGGCCCATTATGACCACATTGATATTTGTGGCTGTATTTATTTTGGGTGTTTTTTCTGTAAGACAATTACCTATTGACTTGTTTCCCGATATCGAGATGAACTTCCTCATGGTAGTAACAAGCTATCCGGGAGCAAGTGCATCCGACATTGAAACAAACGTGACCCGTCCGTTGGAAAACGTATTGAATACTGTTTCCAATCTGAAAAACATCACTTCGCAATCGAAAGAAAACACTTCGATTATATCGTTGGAATTTGAATATGGTCTGGATATCGACGTCATAACGAACGATGTCCGGGATAAGCTCGAGATGGTAAAAAGTTATATGCCTGATGGAGCTACTACCCCGACAATCATGAAGTTTAGCGCCGATATGATTCCGATTATGCAGATTTCGGCAACTGCAAAAGAGAGTATGCCCGGATTGTACAAGATTCTGGATGATAATGTAGCCAACCAGTTGGCACGTATCGACGGAGTAGGTACAGTATCCATTGCGGGTGCACCTCAACGCGAAGTACAGGTATATATCGACCCTAACCGTTTGGAGGCATACAACCTGACAATCGAATCAATTTCGCAAAGCATTGCAGTCGAAAACATCAATACCCCTCTTGGAGCCATCGACATAGGTAGCGACACCTACTCAATGCGTGTAAACGGAGAATTTACCACCCCTTCTGAACTGAACAACGTGGTTGTAGGAAGCTATCTGGGTAAAAACATTTACCTGTCGGATGTAGCCGTAATACGCGACTCGCAAGAAGAACGTGCTCAAGAAAGTTATACCGACGGAGTACAAGGTGCGGTAATCGTTATACAAAAACAATCAGGATCGAACACAGTAGAAATTGTCAACAAAATACAGAAAGCGCTACCTGCTATACAGGAAAATCTACCTTCGGATATAAAACTCGATGTAATTATTGACGGTTCCGATAATATCAAAAATACGATCAATAGTTTGGTCGAAACAGTATTATTTGCGTTCCTGTTCGTTATTATTGTCGTACTGTTTTTCCTCGGACGCTGGCGTGCTACAGTTATTATTATCCTGACTATTCCACTATCGTTGGTAGCGGCATTCATTTACCTGTATGCTACAGGAAGTTCGCTGAACATTATCTCGTTAAGTGCCCTATCCGTTGCAATCGGTATGGTGGTGGACGATGCTATTGTGGTACTCGAAAACGTTACAACCCACATCGAACGTGGTAGCGAGCCCAAAAGTGCCTCTGTATATGCCACTCAGGAAGTAGCTATTTCGGTAGTAGCCTCTACCCTCACCCTTATCGCCGTATTCTTCCCATTAACATTAGTAGGTGGTATGGCAGGTGTAATGTTCAAGGAACTGGGCTGGATGGTTTGTATCATATTATTCGTGTCAACTACCTCGGCATTGACATTCACTCCTATGCTTTGCTCGCAAATGCTTCGATTAGACCGTAAGCAAAGTAAATTTGTGAAAACGATATATGGACCAATACAACGCTTTTTGGATGGATTGGACAACTGGTACGCCCGAATCCTGAATTGGTGTGTACGCCACCGTGGAGCTACACTTATCGGGGCTTTAGTATTCTTTATATTAAGTATGCTTCCTATGGCGCAAATCGGTATGGAAAGTATGCCGGCTTCGGACAGTTCACGTATCTCTATTACTTTGGAAATGCCGGTAGGAACCCGTACCGAAATTACTAAAGAGATAGCTAAAAAACTGAACGACAAGTGGACTGAAGACATACCCGAACTGATGCACATCAACTACACTGTAGGGCAAGCAGGTTCGGACAATACATGGGCTTCGATACAAACAAACGGTAGCAACATCGCAACATACAGTATCCGTTTGGTTGACCCTGCCGACCGTAATCGTACTGTTTTTGAAATTGCAGATATTATCCGCCAAGAGCTTGATAATATGCCTGAATTCCAAAAAGCAAACGTAACCACAGGTGGTGGTATGATGGGTGGCGAACAAACTGTTGATGTAGAAATCTACGGATACGACTTTGACGCTACCGGTGCAGTAGCCGAAGAACTGGCCGAAAGAATGAGAGAAATTCCTGGCTATACTAACGTGGTAATCAGCCGCGAGAAATACCAACCTGAATATCAGGTAGATTTCGACCGGGACAAACTGGCACTGAACGGTTTAAACATAGCAACAGCATCAACATTCCTGCGTAACCGTATCAACGGTGCTACAGCTTCGCTTTATCGCGAAGACGGAGAGGAGTATAAAATCCGTGTTGTATATGCACCGGAATACCGCCAGTCGATTGAAGACATCGAAAACATACTTATATACAACAATCAAGGTAAAGCAATCCGCCTGCGAGAATTGGGAACTGTTGTAGAACGATTCTCTCCACCGACTATCGAACGTAAAAACCGCCAGCGTGTAATTACAGTACAAGGAACCCTTTCGGGCTCAACGCTTGATAAGGTAGTTGCCGAAACAAACCGCCAAATTGCGGATATGGATATTCCGAGTGAAATCTCGTTCGACATTGGTGGTTCTTACGAAGATATGCAGGAAACTTTCGGCGACTTGGGTGCATTATTATTGATTATCATCATACTGGTATTTATTGTAATGGCAGCCGAGTTCGAATCGCTCACCTATCCGTTTGTGATTATGTTCTCCATTCCGTTTGCCCTATCAGGAGTTGTGCTCCTGCTATGGATATCAGGAACTACCTTGAGTACCATGTCATTGATTGGAGTAATCATGCTGGTGGGTATAGTGGTGAAGAATGGTATTGTGCTTGTAGACTATATCAACCTGTACCGAGGACGCAACATTGGCATTATCAAATCGGTAGTTGATGGAGGTAGGTCACGTCTTCGTCCTGTATTGATGACTACATTAACAACCATACTCGGTATGCTCCCAATGGCGATAGGAATAGGCGAAGGTTCAGAATTGTGGCAACCAATGGGGGTTGCAGTTATTGGAGGTCTGACAGTATCTACCGTATTAACATTAGTTGTAGTACCTGTATTCTATGCTATATTTGCCGGAAACGGAGTGAAACGTAACCGCAAAAAATTCAGGAAGCTGTACGGAGAAAAAGATGCTGAAGCTATTCGTGCATACGAAGAAAGCGGAATGAGTATATAACACATAGTAAAACAAGTAAGCGGGTTGACGAGTAAACAAGAACTCTATACAAAAGAAATTTTTCTCTTCTTTTTAAAATAAATTTTTGTTTACTCATCACCCCCCTTTACTAAAAACATAATAAATATGAAATCAGTATTTATAGCATTCGAACAATCGTTGGAGGAACGTGTATTGGCTATATTAAGCCATCGGAACATACGCGGATTTACATTATGGAATAGTGTATTAGGCACAGGAAGCAAAACCGGCGATCCGCACATGAATTCTCACGCATGGGCACAACAAAACTCCGCTATTATGACCATAGTGGAAGATGAAAAGGTTCAACCGCTGTTAGAAGCCTTGGAAGAACTTAACCAAAAACGGCCGCTGTTAGGTATCCGTGCTTTCGTGTGGACTATCGAAGGAGGCATGTAAAAAAACAAAGACAGACTTTATATTCTCTTAAAACCAACAAAACTATATCATAAATTTTTTATAGTTTTGTTGGCTGTTTTTAAATGGATAGTAAGAGGTTGTTTAAATTTTACAAAAAAGGACATAATTTATTGCGAAAAAGACATATTAAAACTATAACAGTTTCTTTGTGAAAAATTTAAACAACCTCTTAGTAAATTTCAACAATATAATCAAACACGATTATTATGATAAAGTTTTACATTCGTACAATCGCTGCTTTTCTGGTCGGTATCTCCCTATTCTCGTGCGAACGAGGCGAACTACTGAACGCTGAGGCCGATATTATAGAAGTAGTATTACCCACAGGGATGAAAGCAGGCAAGCCTATCATTACCAATGATAAGGTACGTATTCCCAACATGACTACAAACCAAGCCGACAGCTTGGAATTTGTAGAACAACTTAAATCTCTAACTCTCAAATTTGAACTAACTCCCGGAGCCACCATTTCGGACGAAGGGATTCAAAAAGATTTTAACCAGCCACAACAATATACAGTAACATCGGAAGACGGAGAATGGCAAAAAACATATGATATAATTTTCTACGTCCCTATTTTTGAACAATATGAATTTGATTTCACCTATTTCGAACCTGCACTTCCACCTAGCAAACCATTTTACATATTTTATGAGGTAGATACCCAGACAGGGGTAAAACAATATGTTTGGGACTCGGGCAATATCGGCTTTGCTATGACAGCCGGAACACAGCCTGCCGATGCCTATCCTACTACAACTACCCTTAATGGAAAAACAGGCACAGGAGCTAAGTTAGTAACTCGGTCAACAGGTTATCTCGGATCCAAATTCAGAATGCCAATTGCTGCCGGAAACTTATTTTTAGGTTATTTTAATATTAACGATGCAACCAGTAAACCACTGGAAGCTACACAATTCGGGGTTCCTACTATAATGGACAATCCAAAGGAAATAACGCTTTGGTGTAAATATCAGGCCGGAACCGAATACAAAGATAAAAAAGGAAATATACTAAACATCGTCGATTATCCCGAAATTTATGCAGTATTGTACGAGCCGGAAAAAGACGAAAACGGAAATCCAATAAAACTGAATGGTACAAACATTAGAACAGCCAGTAACATAATATCGTTGGCCGTTATGAACGAAGAACATGTAAAACAAATAAGGGTAAACGACATAGAGAATGATGATTATAAGTACATAAGTATCCCGTTTGAACAAAAAGGCGAATTCGACGTACAAAAGCAAAAACAAGGACTATACTATATTACTATAGTTTTTTCCTCGAGTGCTAAAGGTAACCTGTTCGAAGGAGCAGTAGGAAGTACGCTTTGTATAGATGAGGTAACGTTTGTCAAATAAAAATGATTGAACAACATGAAAATAAAACTATTCCACATATTACTTTTAGCGTGTGTATTCTTTATTCTGCCCATTACAGCCCAATCGTCGGACGAAAACCCAACCAAAAGCTGGGAAGATATTGACGATCAAACACACGGAATTATACGCTCCTTTTTAGTCGGTGTAGAATACAGGGTAAAAGCAGGAATAGCCATCGGAGGTACTGCTCCCCTACCCATTCCCTTAGAAATAAGAGAAGTAAAAGGCTTTAACCCACTCATAAACACTTCAGTAGAAGCTGAAATAGTAAAAACATTCAATGAGCCATTTGGCTTGAGTTTCGGACTCCGGTTGGAAACAAAGGGAATGAAAACGAATGCTTCGGTAAAAAACTACAGCATGAAAATAACCGAAGGTAACAGTGAAATATCCGGCGTATGGACAGGTATGGTTGAAACCCAAGTAAGTAATTCATACCTGACTATACCAATCCTGTTTGTGTGGAAACCAAGTAAACGTTGGGAGATAAAATTAGGTCCATATGGCTCGTACGCACTTACCCGCAACTTCACAGGACAAGTTTACGACGGTTATTTGCGTGTAGGTTCCCCCATCGGAGAAAAAATTGAACTTAATAGAGCAATATACGATTTTTCGGCCGACTTATCAC
Organism: Paludibacter sp. 221; assembly: GCF_010501035.1. GTDB lineage: Bacteria > Bacteroidota > Bacteroidia > Bacteroidales > Paludibacteraceae > QVMH01. The sequence continues at coordinate 44,341 of NZ_QVMH01000020.1, read as the reverse complement.
ATTGGGATTGTGGGCTTCAGTTAGGAACCGATTTTCGTGCCTTCCCACACTTGATGGCAGGAATAGACCTTACGTGGGGAGTAAAATCTATCTTCAAAAAAGGATTTGAAACCATCACATTTGATATGTATCCTATATTCATACGGCTGAATTTCGGGTATGCTTTTTGATACAATAAACTCCACATATTCAAATAACAAAACAACTTGAATTATCAACTAAAAAACAATTTTATTATGAAAAAAATTTTACTTATCTGCTTAAGTGCATTATGTTTTCTTTCATTCGATATCAAAGCCGAAGATATATCCGGAACATATAGAGGAAATCTTACCGTCGTACTGGATAATGAAGTTCTCCCGAATACTGATATCACATTAAGTAAGGAGCAAGATGGAGATACATATTCATTGAGTATAAAAAATTTCAACTTTAAAGGCCTACCTTTAGGTGACCTCAAAGTTGGTGGAATCACAAGAAGCAATGATGCCAATGGTATGGTAGATTTATCGAAAGCAGGTTATTCAGACGGACCAAAAGTAGCTCTTATCGAAGGGCTTCCTGCAGAACCAACATATATTTTCTTTACTTCAGCAAGTATTTTAAACGGAAATTTGGAATTGCGACTAGACATACAAGGCGATCCCGTTACAACCCCTACTGAAGATACACGAATCACTCTTGTTGATTTTGTGGGCGACAAAATAGCAACAGGTATCTCCACTCCGAAAAACAATCCGTTGACGATATATCTACCTAACCCATCAACATTGCAAATACCGGAAGGTAACGGAAATTACACTATTTACAGTACCTGCGGAGCCGAAGTACAATCGGGCATAATTGAAAACAATACGGTAGATATAGCTAATCTGAAATCAGGTATATACATTATCAAGACTGACAAACAGGTTGCTAAGTTTATCAAATAACAATTTAGGATAATGTGTAAGGCAGATACTAAAATTGTATAAAAATATAGTTTCATTTTTCTGCACCTTTTGAAAATACCATTTTAATTCAGAAAACTGATGGAAAACGAATCCATCAGTTTTTTATTTTTCATATATTACATAAAAAACTAAAAAACAGAAACACTAAAGCATGTTTCAAATAAAAGAGTATTATTTTTTTGCTAACTTTGTTCGATAATTGAAAACAACAAATCAGAAAAGGATGAAAAAAAACTCATATATTGCATTAGTCATATTCCTATGTATAGTATGTGGTGTATTGCTCGGTAATATCATGGCACGCCGTGCAAATATGCACAACAATATCACCTCATTTTCAAACATAGTAAAAAAGCTGGGGAAAGGCAGTAAGGTAGACGAATTGCTTTCGTTAATTGATGTGCAGTATGTCGATACTGTGAATATCAATAAACTCACGGAAGATGCTGTTATCTCCATCATGGCCGACCTCGACCCCCACTCGGTATATATTCCGGCTTCGGAACTGGAAGTTGTCAACAGCGAGCTGGAAGGCAGCTTTGGCGGAATTGGCGTTCAGTTTAATATACAGAGCGATACGATTATGGTTGTAGGCGTCATCAGCGGAGGCCCATCCGAGAAAGCAGGATTATTGGCTGGCGACCGGATTATTGAAGTGGATGATTCGGTATTTGTAGGTGACATTATCAGCGACCAAAAAGTAATGAAAAAACTACGAGGCCCTAAAAATACAAAAGTTAAACTGGGGATTAAACGTTACGGCACGCCCGAAACACTCTATTATACCATCACCCGGGGCGATATACCTATTACCTCCATCGACATATCGTACATGATAGCGCCCGAAGTAGGATTCATCCGTGTTAATAAATTCTCGGCAACCACATACAACGAATTCTTAAACGGGCTGGCCAAACTAAGAAACCAAGGAGCAAAAAAACTAATTATCGACCTGCGTGGCAATAGTGGTGGACTGATGGATCAGCCTATCACAATGGTAAATGAATTTCTGCCTCGGGGCGAAATGATTGTATATTCCGAAGGAAAAGCATACCCACGCGACGATTACCGTGCAAACGGAAGCGGCAGTTTTATAAATTATCCGTTAGTAGTACTGATAGATGAGTTTTCGGCTTCTGCCAGTGAAATTTTTGCAGGAGCAATCCAAGACAACGACAGAGGCTTGATTATCGGCCGCCGCTCTTTCGGTAAAGGGCTGGTACAACAACAAATACCATTCTCCGATGGTTCTGCCGTACGGTTAACCATAGCAAGATACTATACCCCAACCGGACGAAGCATACAAAAACCTTATGAACGGGGGAAAAGCGAAGAATACGAACAAGATATAGTAAACCGCTACATGCATGGCGAATTTTATACTATGGATAGCATCCACCTGGCAGATTCATTAATTTACCACACCCCCAAAGGTAAAGTTGTATACGGCGGTGGCGGAATTATGCCCGACATATTTGTTGCACGTGATACTACAGAATACAGCCCCTACCTCAATCGTATCATAAACTATGGCTATACTTACCAGTTTGCCCTGCAATATGCCGACCGCAATCGCGAAAAACTTAACCTGTATAAATCCGACTGGCAAGATATGGAGAGTTATCTGGACAAACAAAATATACTGAACGAATTTGTGGCATTTGCCGAAACAAAGGGAGTAAAAGCACAATGGAAAGAGATTAATAAATCGAAGCGTATAATCGACCGTCAGCTTAAAGCATATATAACCCGGAATATTATGGGAGATGATGGTTTTTATCCTATCTTCTACAAAGATGATGAAACCATACAAAAGGCGTTGGAAGAACTCAACAAGATGTAAAAACATATTTTGAACAACTAAAATAACAGAGGCGTTAAATTGTAGTTTTAACGCCTCTGTTATTATATAAGCCTAACACAGTATCACAATTGCCCAGACTCTACAAGTGCAATTACCCTTTCGATAATACGGTCTTCGTCCCTGCTGGTGTCATATCCGGCTTTCAGGTCGGCTCCAAATATCTTGGCTATTCCCTGCCAGAAAAATGCAGAGAAACCTCCTCTGTAAATCTTTATCAGGTTAAAAGAGCTTTGGTCGCACTCGCGGTCAATCAATTTTATCAACATTTTTCCCTGACTGAAAGTCATGTTTCGTAAATCGGCTTCATATTTTTTGAAAAGCTCCTTTTCGTATTCCTCCAGATAATCTTTCCGTGCATTATCATCAGGCAAAGTCATCAGGTATTGGTTTGTAGCAATAAGCTCCGACGATACCAACTTGGCATATGGAAGCGTCCGTTTTACATCACGTACCGTTTTCCAATAAAACTTTTCTTCTTTCTTATTCTTGAAAACCATTGGAGGATAAACCACCACTTCGCGGATGCTTGCAAGGAAAATAGTATCGTTACCATTAATCTGAACACGCAGACTAACCCCTTCGGAAGAAGATAAAGAGCCTTTTTCATGTTTATTTTCATGTGCCGACTGAGCATGAAGCTGAAATGAAAAGACTAAAAACAATGGTAAAATCCGACTTAATTTCTTCATACATGCAAATTTATAACGAAGATATCAGATTACAATTTCTGTTCCAAACATATTTAAGAAATGAAAATAAATTAATGTTTTTTTAAACAACTAACTTTTAAATACTATTTGTGGCATTTTGGCAATATTTTTGTATAAAAGCATACAGTAATGAAACACTACATGGAAAGATAAAAATACTTATCTTTGCGTGAATGAAAAATCCCAAAAAACATATAAAAATGAAAAAAGGACTATTAATTATTATGACAGGAATTATCTTGGCCGGATGCAGTAGTAATACTGCTGACAACGGCAATCCGTTTTATGAAAAATATACAAACAAATACGGTGCTCCGCCGTTCGAGCAAATTAAGCTTGAGCACTTCCTGCCTGCTTATCAGGATGGAATAAAACAACATCAGGAAGAAATAGACGCTATTGCCAATAAGAAGGCAAAACCTACTTTCAAGAACACAATAGAAGCATTAGATTACAGCGGAGAACTACTAAACAAAGTAGCGGCGGTATTCAATAACCTGAACTCGGCCGAAACCTGTGACGAGATGCAGGCTATTGCCCGCGAAATTACCCCGCTTGTTACCGAGCATTATGATAACATGTACATGAACGAGAATCTCTTCAAAAGGGTGGAAACACTGTACAATAATCGCGAAAACTTAAACCTGACCGGTGAACAGAACCAACTGCTTGAAAAATATTACAAAAATTTCATCCGTCAGGGAGCAGCACTGAGCGAAGCCGATAAAGATAAGCTACGCGAGATAAACAAGGAGCTTAGTCTGGCATCATTAACTTTCGGTCAAAATATATTGGCTGAGACTAATAGCTATAAAAAATATGTAAAAAGCGAAAAAGAACTTGCCGGTTTACCCGAAAGTGTACGTCAGGCTGCTGCCGAAGCTGCAACCGCCGCCGGACACAAGGGAGAATGGCTGTTTACTACCCAAAAATCGAGCTTTATCCCTGTATTACAGTATTCTGAAAACCGCCAACTGCGCAAAGAGTTATTGACAGCATACAATAATCTGGCTAACAATAATAATGAGAATGACAACAAGGAGAATGTAAATAAAATAATCAAGCTTCGCGTAGAACGTGCCAACCTGCTTGGGTATAAAACTCCGGCTGATTTCATACTTGAAAACACAATGGCAAAAAACAGCGAAACGGTTTACGATTTTCTGGATGAAGTATGGCAGCCTGCTTTGAAAAAAGCAAAATTGGAAGCACGCGACCTGCAAAAAATGATGGATAAAGAGAAAAAAGGCGAAAAACTGCAAGCATGGGACTGGTGGTATTATGCTGAGAAGCTCCGCCAACAAAAATACGACTTGGATGAAGAAGAGCTCCGCCCATACTTCAAGATGGAAAACGTTCGACAAGGCGCTTTCGACCTTGCCGGAAAACTATTCGGGCTTCGCTTCAAAAAACTGGAAGACATGCCTATTTATCATCCTGATGTAGAAGTATTTGAGGTTAGCGATGCTAATGGTTCTCTTATAGGAATTTTATATACCGACTATTATCCACGTGCGGGCAAACGCGCAGGTGCATGGATGAGCAGTTTTCTGAAACAATACAAGAAAGATGGTGTTAACCAACGTCCTATTATTACCAATGTAGGTAACTTCACTAAACCTACTGCTGATAAACCCTCCCTGCTTAGCATGGACGAAGTTGAAACTCTTTTCCACGAGTTTGGACATGCGCTTCACGGGCTGCTTTCGCAATGTACCTATCCGAGCTTAAGCGGAACGAGCGTACCACGCGATTTTGTGGAGCTTCCATCCCAAATTATGGAAAACTGGTGTTTCGAGCCTCAGGTAATGAAAACGTATGCCCGCCATTACGAAACAGGCGAAATTATCCCCGACGAACTGATTGAAAAAATTCAGAACGCAGGTACTTTCAACCAAGGATTTGTAATGACCGAATTATTATCGGCATCGCTACTTGATATGGACTACCACACTATCAGCTCGACCGAACCTTTCGATGTGGAAACATTCGAGAAATCATCGCTTGATAAAATCGGGCTAATTCCGGAAATAGTGGTACGCTACCGCAGTACCTATTTCAACCATATTTTTGCAGGAGGATATGCTGCCGGATACTATAGCTACACATGGTCGGCTGTGCTGGATGCCGATGCATATCAGGCTTTTAAAGAAACAGGCGATATTTACAACCAAGAAGTAGCTGCTTCGTTCCGCAAAAACATACTTGAAAAAGGCGGAAGCGAAGACCCAATGAAATTATACATGGACTTCAGAGGTAAACAGCCAAGTTCTGATGCCTTATTAATAAAAAGAGGATTGAAATAATAGTAGCTACAAGCCTTATACATTATACAAAAAAGCCGGTGAATAAATAATTTCACCGGCTTTTTTGATTCATATAATCATCAATTATCTCTATTTCAACGGATTTGTAATCAGTCGTGGTCGGAAGATTTTAGGCATTAAAATAATCATGATTTTAAGGGCTGTAAGCCCGTTTTAATTCAGCCCAATGGCAAAGCGAAGCGTCGCCTTGGGTTTAAATAAATTAACTATTCAGCGNCTAAGTTTGCTATTGCAAACCAACCCAAGGCGACGCTTCGCTTTGCCGTTGGGCTAAAATAACTTGCCACTTCGTGGCGAAAAAATCTTCCGACCACGACTGATTTGTAATCCTAAGGGACAAAACTAATCAATCTTCTGTATCTTTTGGGTTATTTGTTTTCCATCGGATAAATTCAAACTCAACAAATAAAGCCCTGATGTAAATGAAGATGTGTTCAACGATAAACTGTAGTTTCCGGCCTGTTGGTTTATTTGCTCCAATTCATCTACTAAAACACCATTAAGGCTATAAATCGCAATTTTCACATCCGAAGTATCTGTCAGGTTATAGCTGACAGATATTGTTTCGGTAAACGGATTGGGAAAACAAACCATCTGAGATAAAGCAGACGTACTATTTACTTCATCAATAGAAGTAATCGGTAATAAGTCATCATCGGGTGTAGATTTTGGCATCCAGTCGGCAGCAAAACTTGGGTCGGTATCTTTGCTCAAAACATTCTGAATAGTATATACAGCACCTTCAGCAGCATCGGTAATCACACGGCCTTCGTTAGCACGTTTGCTTAAACGTTCGGTTGTAGCCCCATCACCTGTGGACTGGTACTCCACAAAAACAGGATTCAATCCACCATTCATCGTAGTCCATCCTTTTTCGTTCAGGGTAGCCGGAGCTTCGCAACGGATAAATGCTGATTTTGGCTGATTCTGCCAAGGGCGTCCGTAGAAAAATTCTTTGAAAGTAACTCCGTCGAAATCTACATAATCAGTAGCGGGCGCAGTCAGCTTACAATCGAAAAACACCATGCCGAATTTTGAAGTTTTCTCGGTTGCAGGGGCAGTCAGTACGCTCTGGTTGCGGTTTACATACGTGGTACACTGGTCGAAAACAACTGTCTGGCGGCCAAAAATAAAGTCAACATTACCTTCGATATAGCAGTTTTTTAAATAAGCGCGTCCTATACTGTTGCCAAGATAAGTATCCTGATAACCAGTAATGCGGCAATTATAAAATGCCTGACGGTCGCCTTGTGTTTTAAGGGCTACAGCTTGTGTATCTTTATTTATAGCTGCATTCACTTTCGAGTTTACAAAAGTATTCTGTATAGTAATATTAATTGCCGTAAAATCGTCAGCCATAATAGCCATTGTTTGCGAGTTGCTTGTTCCCCAAGTTCCTCCGCCCGGTTTTTCCTGTCCGGCATAAGTGTTGTGAGTTATTATAGTTGTCTCTGCATTCTCTCCTACCAGATATACATTTACTTTTCCGGCATTCAATGTTGGGCGTTCGTTATAGGTGCCCGACTTAATGCGGATAATCCATCGTCCGGTATAGTTGGCGGGCACAGCATCAAAAGCCGCTTGTACTGTAGTATAATCTCCCGTACCATCCTGATTGATTATTTTTTCCACATCCGGGTCGGTTGCTTTGGTGGTTACTTCCAACGTGTTTCCATAGGCTGTACCTGTGCTGTTTACAGCATAAGCACGTACATAGTATTTTGTTTCGGGCTGCAAGTTGTCTACAAATACTTTATAAGTACCCAAACCACTTCCTGAAGATTTTTTATTCGTTGTTATAGTCGGGTTTTCACTTGTTCCCCACACAACGCCACGCTCAGTTACTTCAGTACCACCCCATTGAGCCACTTTACCCGAAATTTCAAATGACACATTACGAATATTGCTGCTACTTGATGTTTCGACAGTTGGTACTACTAACTCGGACAAGGTGGTAAACGACACCTCGTTGCCATAGGCAACTCCTGCTTTATTCGTCGCATAAGCACGGACATAATAAGTTGTACCTGCCGTTAACCCGGTCAATGTCGATTCAAAACTACCTGCGCCTTCCCCGTCAATTGTTTTATTATCTGCTACAGTAGGGTTAGACACAGTGCTCCATACCACACCCCGCTCGGTAACAGCAGCTCCACCATCGTTCGATACATTTCCACCCGAAATAGCTGTAGTGGTAGAAACGTAGCTTACCGATGTAACTGTACTAACTTCGGCAGGGTCGGCCGTTGCTCCAAACAATGTACCCGAAATAGTAACATCACGCAGCGCAACAAGTTTCCACGTTTCGGCCTGAGTATTAAACGGATAGACACGCAGATAACAGGTTTCGCCTGTGGCTATTTCCAATGGGGTATCAAGTGTCATATTCCAGCTTTGCAGCTCGGTAGCAACCAAAGCTGTAGCTGTTTTTATTTCGGTTTTGTTTGCAAAAGTCTCATCTTTCGATATATATACAGCCGCTTTCAGATTGTTGGTAGAAAAAGCTGATATCATCAACGAGATATTTTTCACGGTTAAAGTTGCCCCGGCTTTGGGCGAAACTGCAAATTGTGCATATATGTTTTCCTGTATATCTGTACCGGCTTCCCAAGCACTACTTGTTGCTGTGGTACAAATTGTACCATTTTTCACTGCCACACCACCGATAGTTGCATCGCCATCGCGATATCCGTAAACTTTAGCATCTGCCCCAAACGACATATCTCCGGCAAGCAAAGCGCCGCTTATTACAGGGCTTGTGTTTTCGACAAAAGCCCATTTTACATTTGCCGGAACTTCAGTAGCCTCGGTTGTTCCCGATATAGACACATCTTTCAGGCACAGGTATTTTCCTGTAGTAACCGATTTATAATAAGGATATATACGGAAATAGATTTTTTCTCCCGCCTTGAGGATAGCATCTATATTTTCTACCTTCATTTCTTCGTAACCATCTCCACTATCACGGGTCAAATCCGTATTCTTGCGGTAATCTATCTGAGTCCGCTTAGCAAAAGTAGGGTCGGTAGAGTAGTAAAAATTAGCCCTCATATTACTCCCACCTTTTCCACAAACGAAAGCCGAAATTTCTTTAGCTGTCAAAATACTTCCTTCTTTTGGAGTAACCGAAAACTCGATATACACATTGGCATCTTCTGCCGTATGCCAGTTCGTACTCCCTCCTTCTGCCAGCATTAAAACCAAGGTTGACTCCGGCCCTCCGTAATTGTAAGCTGCAAGCCCTTGAAGTTTAATTCCACCATTTTCAAGTTGTCCGCTATAGGCTGCGGTTTGTTCTGTGCTGCTACTCAGCGGCCAAACAACAGAAGCTGCATCCTGCGAACTTGCATTGAAGCAAATAAATAAGACCGATAACAAAAGAAAAAATAAATGTTTCTTCATGAATTAAATTATTTTTAGTGTTGATATTTACTTTTATCTGAATACAAATATATAAGTAAACATAAAACGAAATGTTGAATTTTTATCATTTATAAGTAGAATAATTGACGAGGGAGGGAAAAGGGAAAAGTCTACGCGCCCGATAATTATTACGTAGTTATAGTCCATTTTGTTCCTTTGTCTATCTTAGTCTGTTATTCCTTTTACTTCCTTTTAGATTTGTCGACAAAAAATAACTATTCGTCTAAATAACTTTCGGAAAAGCGCAAAGCATATTATTTTTGTTCCTTGATAAACTTTGTACTAAATACACATAGCACTCTATATAAGCATTGATGAAAAATAAAAAAACCAATACTCTCCAAATACTAATCAACGTCCTGATATGGTTATTCATATTCGTCCTTCCATTTTTGATGTTATGGCGACACGATGATATCGACCTAATACGGTTAGGACACAACCACGCCATCACCGTATTATCGTCGGCATTGGTGTTTTATCTGGAGTATTTTGTACTGACGGAGAAATTTCTGTTCCAAAAAAAAATATGGAAATTTTTAGGTTCAAACCTTCTGCTCATACTCGTAGTAGGGCTAATAGTCTATTTTCTGAAAGATTTCAGAATGGAGAAGGCTATGGACAATATGCATCCTTCCAATTACCAATTCAAAGCATATTTATTTTATATCAGAGAGGTATTTTCGATGGGAATCGTTGCCGGCATCAGCATAATAACAAAGGTTCTGGGCAAATGGTATGTTACCGAAGGGCAACGCCAGGAGGAAGAAAAACGCCGGAAAGAAGCCGAACTGATAAACCTCCGCCAGCAAATCAACCCGCACTTCTTTTTCAATACATTGAACAACATATACGCTTTAATCGCTATTAGTCCTGAAAAAGCCCAAGATACAGTATTGGAGCTAAGCAAGCTCATGCGGTATGTACTATACGATAACACCAATAATTTTGTAGCTTTACATAAGGAACTGGATTTTATAAAAAACTATATTGAACTGATGCGCATCCGCCTAACCGATAATGTGGATTTAAAGGTAGATATACAGGCCGACTTGACAAGCAATAAATTAATCGCCCCGATGATATTTATTTCCTTAATTGAGAATGCCTTCAAGCACGGCGTAAGCCACTCGCAACCTTCTTTTATCCATGTTAATATTCATCAGGTAGAAGACCGTATAGTCTGCCTTATTAAAAACAGCTATTTCCCTAAAGACGAAAGCGATAAGAGCGGTTCGGGCATTGGGCTCGAAAACCTCCATCGCAGATTGGATATACTTTACCCTCATAAACACATCCTGCGTTGTGATGAAAAAAACAATACTTATGTTTGTGAATTAATCGTACCTTTAAAATAAGCTATAACTATGCAATTATCCTGTTTTATAATAGATGATGAACCTTTGGCACTTGGGCTGATTGAAAGCTACGTGGCTAAAACTCCTTTTTTGAAATTGACCGGAAAATTCCATTCGGCAATAGAAGCTACCCAAGCCGTACAGCAACTATCGCCCGACCTTATTTTTCTGGATATCCAAATGGCCGAATTAAATGGGATGGAATTTGCAAAATTAGTGCCTGAGCAATCACGCATCATATTTACAACCGCTTTTCAGCAATACGCATTAGAAAGTTACAAGGTAAATGCACTCGATTATCTGCTGAAACCTTTTGGGTATGCCGACTTTCTGCAAGCTGCCAACAAGGCGTTGCAATGGTTTGAGATAAACAACAAAGCTAATTTTGAAAAACAGAGCGAGGGGAAAAATGGAAGTATATTTGTAAAATCGGATTATAAACTACTACAAATCAACACAAAAGACATTGCATATATCGAAGGGCTTAAAGATTATGTAAAAATCTATCTGGATGATAACCCGAAAGCAATTATATCGCACACTACAATGAAAACGGTTGAAGAAATGCTATCGAAACAAAATTTTATGCGGGTTCACCGTTCGTACATTGTTAACACCGATAAAATAAAAGAGATAGAACACAACAGGATTGTATTTGGGAAAGTACGTATTCCTATCTCGGATAGCTATAAAGATGCCTTTCAGGAATTTCTGAACAAGAAAATGATAAATTAACCGGCTACGATTCTGAAATTATCTTTTCCAGTTCCCCGTCCAGCTCATGGAGCTTTTTGTTGCAGAATTTAATTAACTCCGAAGCACGTTTTACCTTTTCGGATATGGAATCCATGTTTACTTCTTCACTCTCTTCCAATGAGCGTAGTATTTCTTCTAATTCCTCTATCGCTTCGGTATATGATTTTGCTTTTGCCATATTCTCAATGCTATTACTCTCTTAATCCTCCGAAAAGTGAACTAACACATGCCGGTATGAATTAAATATCTTCGATTTAGACACATAACCGATATAACGTTTCTCATCATCCACTACCGGTAAATTCCATGCTCCGGTATCTTCAAAAATCTGCATCACTTTCTCCATTGGCAAATTCTGGTTTATCATAGCCGGAGACGAAATCATCAGTTGCTTCACTGTAAACCTGTCATATAGTTCCGGGCGGAACATTATATTCCTTACTTCGTCTAACAGTACAACACCTATAAAAACCCTCGTCCTTGGGTCGACCACCGGAAATATATTACGGTTCGATTTTGAGATAACTTTTACCAATTCGCCCAAAGTCATATCAGGAGCAAGTTCACTGAGGTCTGTTTCGATAACATTTTCCATTTTAAGCAGCGTCAGTACAGCCCTGTCTTTGTGGTGTGTTATCAACTCCCCTTTTTGTGCCAAACGCATAGCATACAAGCTATGAGGTTCGAACAGCATGATAGTGATATAAGACACTACAGACACAATCATTAACGTCATAAAGAGATTGTATCCCCCCGTAAGCTCTGCTATGAGGAAAATCCCCGTAAGAGGCGCATGCATAACACCCGACATCAGTCCCGACATACCCGCTAAAGCAAAATTAGCTTCGGGCACAATAAATCCTAACGAACCCAATACCTTGGCCACAATAAAACCTGTAAGACACCCTACAAACAGCGACGGCGCAAATATACCTCCTACTCCGCCCGCACCATTGGTAGCAGCCGAAGCAAATATTTTAAAAAAGACAATTAAAGTCAGATATATACAAATTACCAAAGCGGTATTACCGAAATTAGCAAAAAGACTATGCTCAAGCAGGCTCGTAGCATCTCCGTTCAATAAGGCTTCTATCGAATCATATCCTTCACCATATAAAGGAGGAAAAACAAATATAAGAAGGCTCAAAATAGCTCCTCCTACCGCCAGTTTGGCTACAGGATTTTTAAGTTTACGGAATATCCCTTCCAACCAGTTCATGCCACGCGTAAAATACAAAGATACCAATCCGCAAACCACCCCCAATAAGATTAAAAAAGGGATACGTTCGATAGCAAAAGGCTCATACTGGGTAAAATGAAACATAAAAGCATTACCTGCGAAAATATATGATAGCGAAGTAGCTGTAACAGAAGATATTAAAAGTGGAACAACTGAAGTCATGGTCATATCAAGCATAAGCACCTCCAGTGTAAACACCAGTCCGGCAATAGGAGCTTTGAAAATACCCCCGATAGCACCGGCAGCACCGCACCCAATGAGGAGCATAAGGGTTTTTTGGTCCATCTTAAAGAACTTACCCAAATTGGACCCTATGGCCGACCCTGTAAGTACAATAGGTGCCTCAGCCCCTACCGACCCCCCAAAACCGATAGTAATGGAGCTACCTACAAGCGATGTCCATACATTGTGAAGTTTCAGAATACTCTTTCGCTGCGAAATAGCATATAAAATACGGGTTACGCCGTGGCTTATATCATCCTTCACAATATAGCGCACAAACAGGGAGGTAATGGCTATCCCTACAATAGGAAAAACCAAATACCAATAATTTACACTATCCGCATTAAAGGTAGTAGCTAAAAAATTCTGAATGAAATGGATTGTTGTTTTAAGAAGGTAGGCAGCAAGCGAAGCTAAAACCCCAACAACAAAACTCAGGATAATTATAAAATGGCGTTGCTTTATATGAGCTTCGCGCCACGCAATCATTTTTATATACCAATTCTGTTTGTCCATCGTTTACATATAGGCACGCAAAGATAAATATTTATTCATCAAAAAACGAATATAAGTAGTTACAAGAAATCAACAATAATCTACAACACTCGTTATCAAGAATTTACATCATAGAATATAACATTAGCTTCATTCAATTCTTAATAACTGCTTGAATTACTTTAGGCTGAAAAGTTTTTATCCGGCAAGCGGCTTAAAGTCCGCTTTACGCCTAAACTCTCCCAAGTCTAAAAAAAGTCAGGCAACCACTTCGAAAAGCAGTTGAATTACTTAAAAACTGATAATGCGGGTTTTATGGATATAGAATTAAAGGTAACAAGATATTTTTATAAGAAGCATTTACACCCCTTTGCCACGAAAAATAACATCCACGGTGTACAACAGAATTTTCAGGTCTGTTTTAAGCGACATGTCTTCCATGTAAATAACATCATAATTGAGCCGCTCTACCATTTTTTCAAGCGTATCCGAATAGCCGATACGTATTGGCCCCCACGATGTCAAACCCGGACGAATCTTGTAAATAAGGCAATAATAAGGCGCTACTTCGGTTATCTTCTTAATATAAAAATCGCGTTCGGGACGAGGCCCTACAATGCTCATTTCGCCTTTCAGTATATTCCAGAACTGAGGCAACTCATCAAAACGGTATTTTCTTAAAAACCGCCCGAATGGGGTAACACGGCTATCGTGCGGGCTGCTTAGTTGCGGACCTAAATTTTCCGCATTTGTATACATCGTACGGAATTTGACAATGTCAAAAGGACGCCCAAACTGCCCTATTCTTTCTTGCTTAAAAAAGACTGAACCTTTTGAGTCGGCTTTTATCCTGATTGCAAAAAACAGGAATAATGGTGATAAAATCACTAATGACAAGAATGAAGCTACTATATCAAAAAGACGCTTTACACACGCCTGCCAGTCTTTCATAGTTGGGTTCGTAATGCTTACCAGCGGACTCATACCCAGTTCTGTCATTTTCACACTCCCAATCAATATTTCATACAAGCCCGGAGTAAACCGGATGCTTATATTATACTTATAAAGAGAGCTGATAATTGAAAACAGTCTTTGCTCATCGCTATCGTCCAGGGCGATGATAATTTCCTGTATATTTTCTTTCTTTATAACAGGCTCTATCTGCGATATTCGTCCAATAACCTCTTCTTGCTGCAAGTTTTTATTGTCTTCGGATATATAACCAACGAAAGTATTTTCTTTCAGTTTTTTTTCTAATTCATATGCTATTTTCTTTGCATTTTTTCCTGTCCCAATTATAGCTGTTCGGGTTGTCCAGCGTTTGGTTTTATAATTTCGCCGTACCCCAAAGCATATGATAACCCTGAAAGTGTAAGTAAACACGAACAAAATAAGAAACAACGCAAGCAGCGAGTAATAATAATACTCGTACGAAACAACTATATCATCCAGCAACAATGCAAAGAAAATAGCTACGGCAATTATAGCGCAAGCAACAAAGGTTGTTATAAACAGCCTGACCTGATAATGCCTTTCGGGGTAAAGATATACTCCCGACAGGTAATGAACAAAAAGACAGCAAAAAGGAAATAAAACGAAACTCTTTGTATAATCGTATTTAGGCACCAGGATATGAATACCCTCAAACAGGCCCACATTATTTATTACCTGCCTGAAATAAACAAAAAACAACCATGCAATGACAGCCGCCAACATATCAAAAAAAAGATACGCCAAGCGCAAAGTCATTCTATTCATGTTTCTTGTTTTCAACATCAGGAGTATTTATTTTCTTATTATTTGGAAAACATTCCCTTTACCCAGTTTAATAATAGACGATGGTGCAGGAAGTGTGCTTTCGTCCTGTCTGAAATTCACTATATAATCTACACTATTTTTAATTTCGTCTGATATTTGCATGAAATTCGCCGGAGTGCTTTCACCGCTAATGTTTGCCGAAGAGGATACAACAGGCTTACGGAAGCGTTCACACAATGTTTTTGAGAAACTCTCACTTGTTATCCTTATGCCAATAGATTTATCTTCGGCTACCAAATTCTTCGCCAGATTTCTTGCTTCGGGATAAATAATAGTCAGTGGCTTATCGCTCAATTCTATCAAATCCCAGGCTATGTCAGGCACTTCGTCAACATAAGCGGGTAATTTGGCTGTACTGTCGAGCAAAACCAACATTGATTTTGAGTCTTCCCTCTTTTTTATTTCATACACTTTTTTTACAGCTTCTTCGTTTGTAGCATCGCACCCTAAGCCCCACACGGTATCGGTAGGATAAAGAATAACCCCACCAGCCCGAAGCATCTCTATAGCTTTCTTTATTTCATCATTCACATTGTTTTCAGACATAAAAGTGTATGATTGATTATCAAATTATTAAAACCTATTATCCTTTTCGGATTGCAAATCCGCCATTAGTATAAAACACTTGTATTTGGTGCAAGTCTGTGACTTGTACCTATGTTCTTTTACTGTTTTAAAACTGCACTTATTTTCGGTATAAGCTACGCTTCGCTTGTATGCTGTATCCGACATATTGGATTGCTCCATATGCAAATCCAACCTCCGCTGGCGTGAGAATACTCTATGTGCCCCTATGTGTGAACTAACTGAACCTATGTGGCACCCTTTAAGCTGACATCAATGAGCGTGCGAATGTCCTCCGCTTGCACTAAAATAATACATAGCAAACACACCCAACAATATGCAAAGTATATAAAGCCAATAATTCTTCTTACTTGTCTCTTTCAGTATTTCGGGCAATAGGGAGGTTGCAGCCAGATAGATAAAACCACCTGCGGCAAAAGGCAATACATAAACAGAAAAATCGTTTACCTGTTCGCCCACCCAAAGCGTTAGCACAGTACCAAGAATGGCAGCACAAGCTGAAACAAAATTATATAAAAGGGCTTTTTTACGTGTAAAACCGGCTTTGAGCAATACACCAAAATCTGCTATTTCCTGCGGAATCTCATGCAGCACAATAGTCAGTGTTGTAGCCAACCCCATTTCAGGGGAAAACATCCAAGCCACAGCAATCAGTATGCCATCGGTAAAGTTATGGATTCCATCTGCATAAAGGCTTAAGTAACCATAATTCTTTATTGATTCGCCTCCACTCTTTTTATCGGAGTGAACATGCAGAAACTGTTCTAATATAAAGAATACAAGAAAACCGGCAATGCAAATCCATGCCGTAGTGGATATTTCATGAATATGAAAATAGGCTTCGGGCAACAAATGGAAAAAAGAGTTTCCTAATAACGCGCCAACAGCGAAAGAAACAAGCAACACTAATACTTTTTTAAGTGCTTGCTGCCTGAAAGACAATAAAAAGACACCAATAAAAGAGATTAAACTAACTACAATGGCACTAAGAAGTGCAAATAGCCAAACCTTTTCCATACCTTATAATTGATTTTGCAAAGACACAAAAATACAATAAATATTTGTATTTTAGAGTCAAGAGTCAAGAACCTAGATTTTCATATAAAAAGGCAAAAGTACTTTCTCCTTTTCCCTTTCTACTGAAATTCTCGTTTACTTGTAGCTCGTCATAACATCCTTACTGCTTACATATCAGTACTACGGCATAAGCAGCCATCCCCTCTTCTCTACCCACAAACCCCATTTTCTCGTTTGTAGTTGCTTTTATGGATATATTATCTTGTTCTGTACCTATAATATCGGCTAAACATTTTTGCATAGCTTCCACATGAGGGTTTATCTTAGGCTGCTCGGCACAAACGGTACAATCCGCATTCACAAATTCATACCCCTTGTCGCGAAGCAGGGTCATGGTTTTTGCCAACAGTATTTTACTGTCTACATTTTTAAATTCGCTACCGGTATCGGGAAAATGAAATCCTATATCACGCAAATTGGCTGCTCCAAGCAAGGCATCGCACAAAGCATGAATCAGCACATCGGCATCTGAGTGACCTAAAAGCCCCCGCGTATGTTCTATACGGATACCACCAAGCCACAACTCCCTTTCGGGTGCAAAGATGTGCACATCGTAACCCAAACCAACACGTATATTCATAATAGCTCTTTTAATTATATTATTTTGCTCACATAGTGTACACACACGAAAACACATAGAACACAATAGAAATCTATGTGTACTTATGTGTAAACTATCTGAACCTATGTGTCATACAAATGTAGCTAATGAAAAACGGCTGCAATTATCTTCTACAGCCGTTTCTATATTTTTTAGATATAAAGTTTTAGTTCATCAAATCTCTCAAGCCAAACAAATCAAATGATAATGAAAACCGCAATGTTTGGTCAAGAGGGTTAAGCGGTGTAGTAGCAAGCACATATCCCGCATCCAGTTGGAATATATTCAATTTAAAACCGACACCTGCATTGAAGTACTTACGCCCTCCTTTATCTTTATGTTCGTTGAAATAACCTACACGCGCAAAGAATTGCTTGTTGTACGAATACTCCAAACCAACCGACCATGTTATCTCTTTCATTTCCTCGCCAAACGAAGAATCGGCAAACGACCTGAAAATACCTGAAAGAGGAGATACTTCACCAAATTCATCGCCATATTTACCTCCGCGGGAAATAACCAACAGTTTGTTCACATCGGCATTAACTGAAAGACGGTTGTAACTATCGAACGGAATATCGAAAGAACCTCCGATTTTAAGGTTGGTAGGCAGATAATTGTATGTTATATCATCGTAGCTTATTTTGTTACCCATATTGGAAATGTTAGCACCAAATGCTAAGATAGCATCACCTGTTGCCATTGTGATTGGGGTACGATAGTAAGCTGATACATCGGCAGCAAAAGCATCTGCAGGATACATTTCGGTTTCACCACCTGTTCCGAAACCACCCACTCCCAAGTCGGCACGTATATAACGGAATGCTACCGAAGCCGAGAATTTTTCAGAAAGCATACGGGAGTAAGCCACATCTACTGCAAATTCGTTAGGATGTGCATCGTGTATAGGTCCGTCGGCCGCTGTGCGTAATGTAACCTTACCCATCGAGAAAAAACGGAATGAAGCACTTACTGCCTGATAATCGTCAAATTTCCAATAACCGGCCACATAGCCCAAATTAATATCTTCGACCAAAGACCTCAACCAAGGGGTATACGAAAAGCCAAAGCCAACTGCACTCTCCATAAAAGCATATTTGGCCGGATTCCAATACTGAGAGTATATATCCGGTGTAGTAGCTGCCCCGGTATCGCCCATACTACCCGAACGTGCATCCGGTGCAATGGATAATGAAGGTACACCTGTGTACAAAGGATTTAAGTTATTATCTTCAGGCAATTCAGAATCAGCATATACTGCCGACGATAAAACTGAAGCAACACAAAATAAGGTCAAAATCGTTTTTTTCATTCGTAATTATTTATGTTTTTTATTTTTTATTTTTTTTAAAGTGCGTAAATTTATAAAATCCGACGTAATAACTAACTGATTATTTCATATTTTATTATTCCGTCACTATAATTTTATTTGACTTTGTTGATATTTTCTTATCGTTTGTTTCTACGCTTACCCTGTAAATATACATACCAGCCGATACCTTCTGCCCATTCCCTTGCATAAGATCCCACTGTATTGTGTTATCAATTACATAATCGTTGAAAGTCCAGATTCTCTTTCCCGACAAATCATAAACATCTACATTCACGTTTATTATTTCATCGCCTCTGTCGTGGTTTACCTTAATATAGGCTATAGATGTTGCAGGATTAGGGTACGTAGTAACCGAAAACAAATCGGGAGTCAAAGCCTTTACGACCTCAAACTCCAATATTCTCTCAGATGGATTGTTCAGCAAGTCCCAAACCCTGAAAGTCAGGATATGCTTTCCTTCGGATATCTCAGGCAACTGAAATTTAACCATTCCACGCTGATAACTTCCTTCTTCCGCCTCGTAATATTCGTTCAGCGTAAACCAGTACTTAGGGTCTTGGTCGATAGAAAGCATTATATCATGTCCGGGGCTGGAGCCGGCTATATTGATACCGTTATTATCCTGCAAATATGCCGT
Organism: Paludibacter sp. 221; assembly: GCF_010501035.1. Classification (GTDB taxonomy): domain Bacteria; phylum Bacteroidota; class Bacteroidia; order Bacteroidales; family Paludibacteraceae; genus QVMH01. The sequence goes on along the minus strand of NZ_QVMH01000020.1, from coordinate 24,942 downwards.
AAATACAGGAGTTTCATTCACCTTCTCGCCCGATATGAATCCTGAGTGGTTCAAGTACATAACAATTTCAGGACCTTCATTATCGGCAATAGGATTATCAATGCTTCCGCCTATGATAAAATCTTCGCAATAGCCTTGCCCCTCGTATTCATTATCATCATCCCATGCGTAAAAATTAAGCCTTCCGGTTCCATAGTTGTAACGAATGTCCTTTGGTAACATAAAGGTAAACTCAAACTTTCCGTCAACCACTTTTGCTTTCCCTGTAAATATAGTATTCGGTCGTTCTTTATAAGTTATTGATAAGTTTTCTTTATGATTATCCAGCGATTTTATATTTTGCTCTTTATCGAAAACTAGCACTTGCAGGTTTCCATTAAAATCCTCATTCAAATTACCCGAAACGTCCGTCACCATTCCTTTTATAGTGGCAACCGACAAGGCACGTAAAGTATCAGTATGGGTTGGGACGACTTGTTTCTCGTTTATCTGCGTTGTTACCACTTTATATGGCTCAGGATAATTAAGCCTAAGAGCCGGATCGCCAAAGTACATATACGAAAGTTTATTTGCGTGCGATTCCGATTTGTTTTTTGCTTTAACTACCACATCACCCATACGAGGAGGTACTCCGTCGATATCTTCAAACAGATACTCACAAAAATTCTTGACTACAGTACGGTTATAATTCTGGAAAACGGTACGGGCAGCAGAAAACGAACCAATACCTCCGCCGATAGGATTCAGAAGCAACGCCTCGCCTCCGGATATACCGTCTTTATCAAAACGGGAAAAGTTGCAAGTACCGGCAGCCCAAACACCTAAATTCTTATTCGAAAAAGAATTTATATCACCCAGCGTAAGTATCTGTTCGTTAGTCCAGTTACCGGCACTTCCATGCCCCATAAAAGTAACTAAGAACAACCCTGAACGAACTAAATTGTGAAAACGAGTCTTCGCAGCAGGATACCTTTCGCCACTGGCATTTGTTTCCTGCTGATAAGCATCCAAGTATATTTTATTCACCTGATAGGCCGGATTGGCAGCTCCCACCACTTTAGCTATAACGTCAGCATCTTCCATATGTCCCATACCGTCATTGCCGGTTCCCCCGTCATCGCCAATAAAACAAAGCTGGTTTTTCCATCCTCCTTTATTTTTGTTTTCCATATAAGCAATGGTTTTGCTTACCACATTCTCGGCCTCGGCTTCGGTACTGACAGGGAAACGTCCTATACCAATATCCAACTTATGGGCACTATCATGTATATTGACCCCTTCTTTATCGTCCATAAAACCAAAATAGTCGTCAGACACATAAGAATTTGTTTCGCTATATGAATTAGCCGACTGATATGTCAGAACCAAATTATTTCCGGAATTAGACATAATTCCCCTATTGTCATAAGTTCCCTTGCCGAACAGCAATAAATACTTCAGCTTATCATCTTCATTTTCAGGCTTATCATAAAACATTTTAGCCGCCCAGCGATATGCGCCGACATCCGGAGTACCTGATGAAAACTCGTTGTAAACCTGCTCTGTTGTTACCACACCTACCCTAAGTCCATCTTTATCATAATGTGCCTGTGCAAGTTTATTGGCCTGAGCCACAAACATCGGATGGGTAATAATAAGCATATCAACGGGTTCCATGCCATGTATATTCTGTGTAGCAACATCTCCTACAAATTCCACTTCGGGCAAAGATTCGGAAGCATTCAAATCAACCGCCATGTACGATTTTACGCTCGAAGCATTGTCCACAAAGGTTAAAGCATTCCCGTTGCGGTCGGTACTCATACGCCCGGTATTTACGGGGTTGGTTATATCCCAGATATGAATAATTGAACTGTTTGCCGTCAGATGGTAACGGTTGTACGATTTACTACCGATATTATCCATATTATTAAACTGCATAGCCGAGCCTGACATGATAAGGCTTCGGCGTGCATTTACTTCCATGTAATTAAGATAAGCCGTAGTAGAGGTGGTCAGTGCTAATTTAAAATTCAGTATATCCTGCGAAGGCTCGTACGGAACAATTTTGGTCGTATTGCTTACCAGCAAATAGTTATCGCTACCACCTAAGGCGGGTACAGTAACCGTTTTTTTCACCCCATTTAATGACAGGTCAAAAATACTGGCACTTTGCGAAGTTGCAGCCAAGTTAATATTAACCCTTACCGCATCTGTGCTTTTTATTACGTTAGGAAACGTAAATGTTATATCTACAGATGATTGCGGCGAAGTGAATTTTTCTCCAAAAAACTCCCTCCCCGATTTCAACAGGTTTTCTTTTTCCACCTCGTACAGTTTATAATCAACAAATTCTGTTATATCACAAACCGTGTTTCCTTCGGGCTGCACGGCAGGCTTTTCCTCAATCCTTTTCTTATCCTGTACGTTATCCGATGTAATAAAATAATAACCATATGTAGAATAAGGATTTGTCTTATGTGTGAAAATCTCATTAGCCGCATTGTACGACCATTTATTCACTCCCTGAGCATAAAAAATAATGGCATCGCCTGTGTCGTGCACAGCTACCTGAGGCAAATCGTCGTGTTTGGCCTTTGTAAAATCTTCCTCCAGCACACCGCCTCCATAACCAAACACACGGACATTGGAAGGTTCTAAACCGTTTTCACGCAATTTAGCATGCGAAATTCGATATACTCCGCTGTCTTTCACACGTATTTTGACAAACCGCCCTTGCGACAGCACCGACTCATTGGCATAGCTATGTATAGTAGACGCACGGACTAAACTCCGTGATTTAACACTCTTCTGAATAACTAAATCGAAAGCATTTAGCTTATAAGGTTTATTATCCCTGATTACAAATGGTAAAAAGTTAATATGCAACGATTCACTACTCCGGTAATTAGACGTTGTAACATCTAACCCGGGCTCTGCCGGAAGTTCTATATTACTCAGAAACAGCGATTCTTCTTCGCTTACCGGAATATAATTCGCGTTCTTTATCTCGGCAGTATACGTGAACGAAGGGTCGGTCATCTCTTCGTAATGGAAATAAGGAAGGTTATTATCGACAGAATGTACCGCATTATCAAAAGTAAGCGTTTCTACATACGACGAATCTGCATACCAACGCTCTATTCCACGCCAGTGGAGCTGAACGGGGACAGTAGTGGGCGGCTGCGCCATAAGAAAAGTTACCGATGTTATAAAAAAAGAGAGTAAGTATAATTTATTTCTCATATATGGGATTCTTTCTGAAACAATATCTGTATAACGAAATTACTACAACTTTATTATCGCCCTACACCATCACTTTCAGCAAAACAACAGAAGCTGCAACAACAATATAAATACGTAATCTATTTTATCAAAAAACTAAACATTTTATTACCCATTAGGTATCCTTCGAGCCTATCGTTTATACTCACTGTGCCAACTCCGGCAGGCGTTCCTGTAAAAATCAAATCGCCTATTTTAAGTGTAAAAAACTTACTTATATAAGCTATAAGCTCGTCGACAGGAAAAATCATATCGGCAGTATTGCCTTGCTGAACAGTTTTTCCGTTTATATCCAAATAAAATTGCAGGTTCTGAATATCGGGAAATTTATCAGCGGGCAGAAAATCTCCTACTACCGCCGAACCGTCAAAAGCCTTGCATACTTCCCAAGGCTTGCCTTCGGCTCGAAGTTTCCGTTGCAAATCGCGTGCCGTAAAATCAATGCCAAGCCCTATCTCCGAATAATAGCGGTGTGCAAACCGTGGAGCGATATTCTTACCTAAGCGGTTGATTTTAACTATCAACTCGGTTTCGTAATGCAGCTCTTGGGTGAAATCCGGGATAAAAAAGGGTTTATTGCTTTTGAGCAATGCCGAGTCAGGCTTCATAAACACTACAGGCTCGGTAGGGTTAGTACTGTTCAATTCCTTATTATGCTCTGCATAATTCTGACCTATCGCTATTATTTTCATTTATGTTTCTTCCCATTAATCCGTTCCACTTCATTAATAGCATTCAGCCTGTTGAACATCACTGCCAAATGAGCATATATCGATGTATTTTGCACTACCACATTTTCAGGAACACGTATACGGAAAGGTGTAAAATTCCATACAGCTTTTATCCCCCCCTCAATCATCATATCGCACACCGATTGCGCTTTCTCCACCGGCACGGTCAATATACCGATATCTACTCCGGTTTGTTTTCTTAATTCCGGAAAACGATTCAGATGATGCACCGGAATACGATTGATACTACTGCCTGCCAGTTCGTACTTAACGTCGAATCCGGCCACAATTTCCAATCCGAACTGTTGCAACCCATTGTCGTGCAGCAAAGCTCCCCCCAAACGCCCAACTCCAAACAAAAATGCTTTATGCGAATTGGTAAAGCCCAAAAATCGTTCCAATACCCGTACAAGCTCGTTTACCTCGTATCCTACGCGGGTACGCCCCGATATATTTACATACGACAAATCTTTGGCAACCATCGACGGATCGACAGCTATATTTTTAGCTATTTGTGTGGAAGACAGATACTGCTCACCTTCCCTTTGTACCAACTGTGCAAAAGCCAGATACCAAGGTAAACGGCGCAAAGTAGGCTCAGGGACATTAAATTCAACAGTTCCTTTGGGAATAGACATAAGGATTTCAATTTAATTTTATACCTGCAAAAATAAGTATTTATATGGTTAAAAACAAGTAACTACCAATCTAAGTGTTTCATTTCCAGAACAAGTTCTTTTTGAGAACAGTACGAATAAATAATAAAAAAACTGTATCTTTATTTCATTAAATATTTTCATTGTTTTTCGCTATTTTTGTCGGTTGTTATTTCTCACCGACACTGTACGCTATAGCTTTACAAAATGGAATATAATAAAAATATCATTTAAAGGTTATACTGTTTTAATGTGTTGACAAATAAATACCCATTATGATAAATACCATACTTAAAAAATACATTGCTTTTATATTTCTATTTGGGGGTTTCGCATCGTTACAAGCTGAGGAACAAGCTGTTTTTCAGCATTACTCTATCGACGACGGCCTGTCGCAAAACACCGTAATGGCTATCATGCAGGATAGCAAAGGGTTCATGTGGTTTGGCACATGGGACGGACTGAATAAATTTGACGGATACGAATTTACTATTTATAAATCACGGCCGGGCGACCATAGCAATATCCAAACAAACCGGATTGACTATATACATGAAGACAATTACGGCTTTATCTGGATTCAGACCTACGACGGTAAATTTCACCGTTTCGACCCCAAAACCGAACAGTTTTATAGCCTCCCTTATCAAACAAACCGTTTTCGATATGGTGTAGAGCGGTCTAAAAGGATTGCAGAAACATCCACCGGAGATATATGGATTGCAACAAACGAAATAGGTGCTTTAAGAATAGTTACCGACCCTAAAACCTTTGATTTAAAAGTAATAGAGTACTCTGTTCTCTCGGCCAATGCAATAGACGATAATCATGTAAACTTCATATTCGAAGATACAAACCAAAATATATGGATTGGTACAACACAAGGAATACAAAGCGTCAATATCAACTCGAACCAGATAAAAAAGCACAAGCCAAACGGCAATAACTCTAAAAGCGGCTTTTATTCGATAGACGAAACAAAAGAATCGATATGGCTTGGCGACGGTAATGGAAATGTATGGCTGTTCTCGAAAGATGAGAACAAATTTAAAGCCATCGCTCTCCAAAACGGCACAAGAGTATCTGACATTAAAGCGATAGATAACGAAAATATCATATTTACTACCTACGGAAACGGATTTTACACATACTCTGTAACTGATGACAAACTTATAAACATCAACAGCAGCAACACCAAAGCAATAACATCCGACAATTTCATGTCGGTACAGATTGATTCGCACAACATAGCATGGTTCGAATCGGAGCAAACAGGAGTATTCCGTTATAAACCAAGCGATAAATCGGTAAAATACTTTCAGCCCAAAGTGGACAATGTAAACGAACGGTCGCTGTTACCCAATTTCATCGTTTTCGAAGATATAAAAAAACGCCTATGGATAAACCCGCAGGGAGGAGGATTCTCATTATACAACCGCGATAAAGATGAGTTAGAGTACTTTTATAATGAGCCGGAGGGCGTAAACCGCCATTTTTCCAACATAATCCACTCTATGTATGTAGACCGCAACGGCAATATATGGTTAAGCACATACAATAAGGGATTGGATAAAATAAGCATTTTACCTTCGCAGTTTTATTTGGGCAAACCAAACAAGAAGGAAAACACATTAACATCGAATGAGATACGCTCATTTCTGCAAACCTCGGACGGCAATATCATAATAGCTACCAAAGACGGTACTATCCGTTTTTTCAACAGTACGCTTAATGAATTAGGAGTATTATCGGCAAATGGAGCCTTAAATTCGGGTGCAAAAACAGATGATTTAGCCTATTGCATGTTCGAGGACAGCCGCAAAAACATTTGGATAGGAACAAAAGGCGGAGGATTATTAAAACTAACACCTGACTATACAAATGCTGAAAAACCACGTTACAAACTAAAACGGTTTACCAACAATCCGCTCGACAACAACAGCCTGACCAACGACAACATATATAGCATAATAGAAGATAACCTCGGCAATATTATAATAGGCACATTTGGAGGGGGAATAAACATTGTATCCGAAATTGGAGGACAGGTTTCGTTCATCAGCTACAAAAACCTGCTGACCTCCTACCCCATCAATACCTGCGAAAAAGTAAGGCATTTGCTTCAGGACGGAAACACGCTTTGGGTGGCTACTGCAAACGGGCTTTTGCAAATAGACAACTACATGAATATAGGACACTCCAGAGAGTTCTATATCGAAAAGCTGCCAAACGTAGAAACCAGCCTAAGCAATAATGACGTACATTATCTCCACAAAAGCAGTACGGGAGAGCTTTGGATAGGCACATTCGGAGGAGGGCTCTCCAAACTGCTGAAAAAAGCCGACGAAAACTCAACCGCTGTTTTCGAACACTATACCAGCGACGATGGAATGTATAGCGACATTGTGCTGTGCATACAGGAAGACCGTAAAGGTAATCTCTGGCTGAGTTCCGAAAGCGGGCTATCGCGCTTTAACCCCAAAACAAATTTCTTTCAGAAATTTAATTTATTCAGCGGTAACGAGCAAGGATATTTCTCCGAAGCCGCAGGGTTTTATTCCAAAGACGGGAACATGTTTTTCGGGTGTAATATGGGATATTACACATTCCGCCCCGACATGATAGAACTGAGCAACGACGTACCTTCTGTTCAGTTTACCCGCTTTCAGTTATTTAACAACGATGTGAAGATAGGCGAAAAAAATTCTCCGCTGAAGCAAAGCATTGGACACACCGAAGAAATAAAGCTGGCACGCAAGCAATCGGTTTTCAGTATCGAATATGCCGCACTGGAGTACACCAATCCGGAAAAAATAAGCTATGCCTTCATGCTCGAAGGATTTGAAAACGGCTGGAACTACGTGCAAAGCCAGCGAAAAGCAACTTATACCAACATTCCGAAAGGAACATACCACTTCAAGGTAAAATCGACAAACAATGAAGGGGTGTGGGTAGACAACGAACGTGTGCTGAAAGTAAAAATACTCCCATCGTTCTGGGAAACTCCTATTGCATATTTTATATACTTCATCCTTTTTGCACTTGCCCTATACATCGTTTTCTACATGACAAGGATGTATTCACGACTGAAAAACGATGTGGTAATCGAACAAAAAGTAACCGATATAAAACTCCGTTTTTTCACTAATATATCCCATGAATTGCGCACACCTCTAAGCCTGATTCTTGGGCCGGTAGAGAATATACTGAAAAACGAAAAAACATCCGAATCCGTCAAAGAACAATTAGTAGTAGTACAAAAAAACGGCGACAGGATGCTGCGGCTCATTAACCAGATATTGGATTTCAGAAAAATACAGAATAAGAAAATGCGTTTAAAAATACAACCTACACGCATCGATTTATTGATTAAAGAAATTTGCTCCAATTTTACGAAAGAAGCATTAGAGAAAAACATACGGTTTAATTTTGTCAACGAATCACCCGGTACAGTTTTGTGGATAGACAGGGATAAAACAGACATGATTATTTACAACTTGCTTTCCAATGCCTTTAAATATACCCCAGCAGGGAAAACAATAGAAGTACGGATTTCTACCATTAACCCTAATGGCGATGTACAAGTAAAAGTTGTAGACGAAGGAGTAGGCATTGCACGCGAGAAGCGGCTATTTCTGTTCGAACGCTTTACTTCGGCCAACGAAATTCAAAGCCTCAGCAGCCAAAAAGGAACCGGCATCGGGCTTAATCTGGTAAAGGAACTAGTGGACTTGCACAAAGGGGTGATTGAGGTGGAAAGCGAGCTTAACAAAGGCACTACTTTTACAGTAACTTTCCGTGGCGGCAAAGAGCATTTTGGGAATGACGTAGATTACGTGGTAGAAGATAAGCTGGAAAGTGAGAATGATAACCAGGAAACACATCAGGGTAGCCTGGATATCGAACACCTTGTATTATCCAAAGATGCTCCCCTGCTGTTAGTAGTGGAAGATAATGATGAAATGAGAAATTTCCTCACCAATGTCCTGAAAAAAGACTATCGGGTACAATCAGCCTCAGATGGCGAAGAAGGCTGGAAAATGGCACAGGAAATCATCCCCGACCTGGTTATATCCGACCTGATGATGCCGAATATGGATGGCTTGCAGTTTACTGAGAAAATGAAGAATGACGCCCGTACAAGCCATATACCTATTATATTATTAACGGCAAAATCAGCCATAGAAAGCCGTTTGGAGGCAATGAAGTATGGTGCTGAGGATTATATTACCAAGCCTTTCAGTCCTGTATATCTCGAAGCACGGGTAGAGAATATACTTGAGCAGCGCAGACGCTTACAGGAAACCTACAGGAAAAACCTGTTGGAACTGGAGCCTGCCAAAGTAGAAATTACGTCGCAGGATGAGATATTCCTTGCTAAGCTACTCGATATTATGGAGCGAAATATGGACAACAGTGAACTAACTGTAGACGATGTTGTTTCTGAAATAGGACTGGGAAGAACCGTGTTTTTCAATAAGCTGAAAGGGCTGACAGGGCTTTCGCCCATTGAGTTTATCAGGGAGATAAGGATAAAAAGGGCGGCACAGCTTTTGCAAGCCGGCGAACATAATATATCAGAAATTACTTATATGGTGGGAATGAGCGATTCACGGTATTTCAGCAAATGTTTTAAGAAAATATACGGAATGACTCCATCGGAGTATAAAAAGAGTTTGGAGTAAGGAGGAGTCAAGAATTAAGAACACCGGAATCTCTATAAGCCCATATTAACCACTTCCTTTTTCAAGCCCTCTTGCAGGTAGCCAAAAAGGGATATATGTTACAAAAGGTCTACATGTTTTTATTATTTATTTTCCGTTGTTTCTTAAAATAACAGTCCATTAATTTTTTGTATCTTAATGAAAACCAAATGATTACAAAATCACAGGATTATTTTTTTAAATATCTGAAAATCAACAACTTAAAAACTACAAAATTCTGTTTTTTTTAAGTTTACAAACAATTATTGGATGTGTTTTACAAAGTATGCTGACTTTTCAAGTCAGCATACTTTTCAAAACATCTCCCAATTATTAAAGACTTTAATTTATAATTCGTAGAATTCAAAACTGTTTCTAAAATACGACATTAATTTTCATCAAACACTTAAGGCAATATATTGCAACATTTTTATGGAATCTATTAAATCTATATTTCGCATAGGGTATGGCCCTTCGAGTAGCCACACTATGGCGCCACGTATGGCAGCCACACAGTTCAAAGAACGTACACCCGAAGCCGTATCTTACCAGGTAAGCCTGTATGGGAGCCTTGCTGCAACAGGACGCGGTCACCTTACGGATGTTGCAATCATTGATGCTATGAGCCCCATACCTGTAGAGATATTATGGTTTCCACAGATAGTATTACCAATCCATACAAACGGAATGAAGTTTGAAGCATTCGACGAAGGACGCAAACTACTGCAAGAATGGACTGTATACAGCATAGGCGGCGGTAAGATTATTGACGAAAATTCACGCATTACCGAAAAACATATTTATACACACACTACCATATCAGATATACTCGAATGGATTGACGAGGAAGGCAAAACATACTGGGAATACGTGCAAGACCATGAGGAGAGCGATATATGGGACTATCTGAACGAAGTATGGCAGGTTATGCAACAATCGGTACGCGAAGGGCTGGAAAACGAAGGTGTACTCCCCGGAGGGCTTAGTTTAAGAAGAAAAGCAGCTTCATATTATGTAAAAGCAAGTGGCTATAAGGACAGCTTGAAAAACCGTTGCCAAATCATGGCTTATGCACTTGCGGTATCAGAACAAAATGCATCGGGAGGATTGGTCGTTACCGCACCTACCTGTGGCTCTGCCGGAATTATACCAGCCGTACTGTATCACCTGAAACACACCCACAACTTTTCGGATATTTCAATACTTCGGGCATTGGCTACAGCAGGACTTTTTGGTAATGTTGTAAAAAACAATGCTTCTATATCGGGAGCCGAAGTAGGCTGTCAGGGCGAAGTAGGCACAGCCTGTGCTATGGCTGCCGCAGCAGCAAACCAACTATACGGAGGTACTCCTTACCAGATAGAATATGCCGCCGAAATGGGATTGGAACACCATTTGGGGCTCACGTGCGACCCTGTATGCGGGTTGGTACAAATCCCATGTATCGAGAGAAACTCGTTCGCAGCACTAAGGGCATTCGATGCAAACCTCGCCTCAATGCTTTCGGATGGAAAACATTTTGTCAGTTTCGATAAAGTGGTAGAAACCATGCGACTGACAGGAAAAGACCTACCAAGCCTGTACAAAGAAACCGCCGAAGGAGGGCTTGCTATTGTAGGCAGGCCGACAAAGAAGAACAAGGATAGTAAATAAGAGAGTAATACTAAAATGATTGGTCAGATATATGGAAAAGAGAGTGTCTCAAAAAAGAGAACGCAAATTACACAGATTACGCAAATCTTATTTCGTTGAAATAAAGCAAGTTTAAAAAATAAAATTTGCGTAATCTGCGTAATTTGCGTTCAAAAAAGACTTTTGAGACACCTTCTTTTCATTTTGGCATCTTGGTATATATATACTTCTTTAGCTAAATTATTCGAATCGCAAATGCTTGATTGTCCGGCTGTTGTTTATCAACGAGGTAAGCGACTTAACCCCAATCTTAATGTGTTCTTCAACAAAGCTTGCGGTTACTTGCTTATCACTTTCTATTGTTTTCACACCATCTATCCGCATAGGCATATCCGACACAAGCAATAAAGCTCCGGTAGGAATACTGTTGTAAAAACCGACGGAAAACAATGTTGCAGTTTCCATATCCACAGCCATAGCACGTGTCACACGCAAGTATCTTTTAAAATCATCATCATGTTCCCACACACGGCGGTTGGTAGTGTAAACCGTTCCTGTCCAATAATCTTTGCCAAAGTCGCGAATATTGGAGGATACAGCCCGCTGTAAGCTAAATGCCGGAAGTGCAGGAACCTCAGCCGGAAAGTAGTCATTAGAAGTACCTTCGCCACGTATAGCCGCACTGGGAAGAATATAATCGCCTACTTTGTTCTTATTGCGCAACCCGCCGCATTTCCCTAAAAACAATACAGCTTTAGGACTTATAGCTGATAAAATATCCATAATAACAGCAGCATTGGGGCTTCCCATGCCAAAATTAATCATGGTTATACCTTTGGCGGAGGCATTGGGCATATTCCCGTCTTTTCCCAACACAGGTACATCATTCCACTGAGCAAACAACTCGACATAATTATTAAAATTGGTGAGCAGTATATAATCGTCAAACTCGCTCAACGGACGCTTTGTATATCTTGGCAGCCAATTTTCAACAATCTCTTTTTTGGTTTTCATAGGCTCATATTCTACTTTTGTTTGTACCTTTGCAATATACTTCAGAGTTTCAAAGTTACAAAAAATGTATCAACTAAATCTTCCGGAATATCAATTTAAAATAAAAAAACAAAACGAGCGGTTTTTTGTTTTCGACCAGCAACGTAAACGCTATGTAGCGCTTACTCCCGAAGAATGGGTGAGGCAGCATTTTATACGCTTCCTGATTGAAGAAATGAATTATCCGGCATCGCTACTTGCTATAGAGCATCAGATTGACCTGAATAATATGAAGAAACGTTGCGATGCTGTTTTGTTCAACAATTATGCAAATCCCAACCTCATTATTGAGTTTAAAGCCCCAAACGTACCCATTACACAGAAAGTGTTCGACCAGGTAGCTGTATACAATGTAAAGCTAAACGTTCAGTTTTTCATGGTAAGCAACGGCTTGGAACATTATTGCTGTAGGGTAGATACAAAAAATGCCCGGTATGATTTTTTACCGGACATTCCAAAATATGAGGATTTCTTAAAATTAATTATTTAGTCTTTTTCTTTGCTGCGCTTTCCTTTTCATTTTTTTCCGTACTTGCCGAACGTATAACAGAGTGTTCCTCTTTTTTCTTTTCTTCCTCTATGGGCTTCATTCTGCTTGCCCGGATAATCAGGTAAATTCCCCAGATAATAAACGGCACACTCAGCCATTGCCCCATATTCAGGAACATGGTAGCTTCAAAATCAACCTGGTTGAACTTGATGAACTCAAGCAGAAAACGGGTTCCAAATATACCTATCAGAAATACACCGAATATCAATCCCGGTCGTTTATACGATTTCTTTTTCCAATACATCCACCAGATAATGGCAAATGTAATGAGGCAATACAACATTTCATATATCTGCGTGGGGTGACATGGCAATTCCCCTGCCCCTCCCAACTCAATGGGCATATGCCACATAAGGTCTCTTACAAACCTGAATCCCCAAGGCAGCGTAGTAGGGCCACCATATATTTCGGAGTTCATCAGATTTCCCAGACGGATTAAAGCTCCGCCTACGGCAACTCCGATTACCAACCTGTCGAGCATCCATACAAAGCCCTTATGGGTTACTTTTTTATTATAGAAATACATGGCTATCAACAAGCCTACAGCACCTCCATGGCTGGCAAGCCCTCCTTCCCATATATACAACATTTCCCAAGGGTGCAAAAGGTAATAAACCGGGTCGTAAAAAAGACAATGCCCCAAACGTGCTCCCACGATAAGACCTATAGTTCCATAGATGAACAATTTATCAGCCCATGCCTCAGGATGCTTTTCGTATTTGAAAATCTTTTTTACAATCTCCCAAGCCACCAGAATTGCAGCAGCCCAAAGCAAACCATACCACCGAACGGTAAGCGGGCCAATACTGAAAATTTCAGGGTCAACGTTCCATGTAATATAATTAAGCATAATTTTTTATATCTACTATTTTAAGAACTAAGACGATTTACGATTCATACCACTACTCGCTATTAGCTACTAACCCTATGCACCGTGACAGTTCTTGTACTTTTTACCGCTTCCACATGGGCAAGGGTCGTTACGTCCCACTTTCTTTTCCTGACGAACCAGAGGCTCAGGGCGTTGCTGTTCACGAGTATCCTGCCTTGTAGGGTCGTTAGATGCAACCTCGTCTTTTTGCGTTTTATATTTGCTGTAATCCTGACGGCGTTCTTCCTGTGCCTCACGCACGTGTTCCGGCTCACGCATAGGAATCTGGCCACGCATCAGTATCGACATAACCTTGCGGTTCATCGATTCCATCATTTTTTTGAACAGACCGAACGATTCCAGTTTATAAATCAACAATGGGTCTTTCTGTTCATAGCTCGCATTTTGCACCGAGTTACGCAATTCGTCCAACTGACGCAAATGTTCTTTCCACTCGTCATCCACTACGAACAACAAAGTTTGTTTTTCAAACGCCTTTACTATTTCTTTCGATTCAGTCTTATAAGCGTCTTCCAAACGAACAGAAACGTTATACATTCGTTTTCCGTCAGTAATAGGAATCAAAATATTTTCGTACTGCTTTCCACGTGTTTCATACACTTGTTTGATAACTGGATTTGCCGTAGTAGCCAGTTTATCCATTTTACGTTTGAAATTCTCAATAGCGGCATCGGCTATTTTTTCCGATATGTCTTTAGCTTTCGTTGAGCGGAAATCATCGGCCGAAAGCGGCGTATCCATTGCAAACACCTTGAGCAATTCCTCTTGTAAGTATTCGTAATCTTCTGTTTCTTTTGTACTTTCGGCAATAGCTTCCGCAGTATCATATATCATGTTGGTAATATCCACCCCGATACGCTCGCCCATCAACGCATGGCGGCGTTTTGAATATACAACCTCACGTTGCGAGTTCATCACATCGTCATACTCAAGCAGGCGTTTACGAATACCAAAGTTATTTTCTTCCACTTTTTTCTGAGCACGTTCTATCGATTTTGAAATCATAGAGTGTTCAATCATCTCACCCTCGCTGAATCCGAGTTTATCCATAACACCGGAAATACGCTCAGAACCGAAAAGACGCATCAAATCGTCCTCAAGCGAAACGTAAAACACCGAAGAACCCGGGTCACCCTGACGCCCTGCACGACCACGCAACTGGCGGTCGACACGGCGGCTCTCATGCCTTTCCGTACCGATAATAGCCAAACCACCCGCTTCTTTTACTTCTGCGCTCAGCTTGATGTCGGTACCACGACCAGCCATATTGGTAGCTATAGTAACCGTACTGCGCTGTCCTGCTTCTGCCACAATATCCGCCTCACGTTGGTGGAGCTTGGCATTCAGCACATTATGTTTTATCTTCTGAATGGTAAGCATACGGCTCAGCAATTCGGAAATCTCTACCGAAGTTGTACCCACAAGCACAGGACGGCCTGCATTTACCAATTCCACTATTTCGTTGATAACTGCTGTATATTTTTCGCGCTTGGTCTTATAAACGCGGTCTTCCATATCATTACGGGAGATGGCGCGGTTGGTAGGAATAACCACAACATCCAGTTTGTAGATGTCCCAAAACTCACCTGCTTCTGTCTCAGCCGTACCTGTCATACCCGACAGCTTGTGATACATACGGAAATAGTTTTGTAGTGTAATGGTAGCAAAAGTTTGCGTAGCAGCTTCAACCGTAACACGTTCTTTAGCTTCGATAGCTTGGTGCAAACCATCTGAGTAACGGCGGCCTTCCATAATACGACCTGTCTGCTCATCTACAATTTTCACTTTATTCTCAAGAACTACATATTCCACATCTTTCTCGAAAAGTGTATATGCCTTGAGTAGCTGGTTGATAGTATGCACACGCTCCGACTTTACAGCGTAATTCTGCATAATATCATCTTTTTTAGCCTGCTTTTCGTCTGCCGATAGCGATGTTTCTTTTTCCAGTTCGGCTATATCAGCCCCCACGTCAGGCAATACGAAAAATTCAGGGTCTTCCGAGCTTTCTGTAATCAGGTCGATACCTTTATCGGTAAGTTCTATAGAATTATTTTTTTCGTCGATAACAAAATACAGAGGGTCGGTAGCTATATGCATATTACGGTTGTTCTCCTGCATATAGAACTCTTCTGTTTTAAGCAATGCAGCTCTTACTCCCTGCTCACTAAGGTATTTTATAAGCGCCTTATTCTTAGGCATACCTTTGTACGAACGGAACAATGCTAATGCACCTTCTTCACGTTTTTTCTCATCTTCGGATTTCATCAGGTTACGTGCTTCGGCAAGGTATTCTGTCGCAAGTTTTTTCTGAACACTCACCAATTTTTCCACACGCGGGCGAAGGTCTTCAAAAAGCTGGTCGTCACCTTTCGGCACCGGCCCTGATATAATCAGCGGAGTACGGGCATCGTCAATCAATACGGAGTCCACCTCATCCACAATAGCATAATTGTGTTTGCGCTGAACAAGGTCGAGCGGGCTTGTAGCCATATTATCCCGCAAGTAGTCGAAACCAAATTCGTTATTTGTACCAAAAGTAATGTCAGCCATGTAAGCCTGACGACGTTCTTCCGAGTTGGGGCGATGCCTGTCAATACAATCCACGCTTAACCCATGAAACATATACAAAGGCCCCATCCATTCCGAGTCACGTTTTGCAAGATAATCGTTCACCGTTACCACATGTACACCATTGCGTGTAAGGGCATTAAGGAACACAGGCAATGTAGCTACCAGTGTTTTACCCTCACCGGTTGCCATCTCGGCAATTTTTCCTTTATGCAATACCACCCCACCAAATAGCTGTACATCATAGTGTATCATTTCCCATTTGGTAAGATTACCACCTGCAGTCCATTCACTTTTGTAGTGCGCTTTATCGCCGTCGATATATACAAAGTCATGCTTTATAGCCAGTTCACGGTCGAAATCGTTAGCTGTTACTACTATCTCATCATTTTCGGTAAGGCGACGGGCAGTATCTTTTATAATTGAAAAAGCCTCCGGAAGCACTTCTTCCAATACTTTTTCAAATTTTTCGGTTATTTCTTTTTCGAGCTTGTCTATTTCATCGTAAATCTTTTCACGCTGAGTGATTTCAGTTTCCTCAATACTTGCTTTCAGCGAAGCTACTTTATCTCTTTCCGGCGCTACGTAATCCTGAATACGTTTTTTCAGGTCTTCGGTACGTTGGCGCAACTCATCATTATTCAGTTTTTCTATTTCAGAATAAGCTTTTTTTACCTTTTCTACATACGGTTCTATTTCTCTCAAATCACGTTGAGCTTTATTTCCAAAAAGTTTACTCAAAACATCATTAAATCCCATGCTATATTTGGTTTTATTTATTTTATAATTAACGAAAATATCGTCTTTCTCCGTTTTTTTCAAAAAAAAGACTGACAAAGATAATGTTTTTGATTGTATAAACGACAGAGAAAAAGCATTTTTTAAGAAGCTGTAAACTTAAATATCGCTAAATTATAAGGGAGATAAAAAGGTCTGAGAAGGGTGATTGCCCAGGAAAGCAGCTATAATTCAATTTCCAGAATTTCGTTAGTATCTGACGACACCCGAAAACGGTTGTCCGTTCTGTACCCCACTATCCATACAATATCATTGCCCGAAAGCAGGATCCAACATTGCTCTTTTTGCAACAGACTAAATTTCAGGTCGATAAAAAAGTCACTTACTTTCTTCTTGCCTTTCATCCCAAAGGGTATAAACACATCCCCCTCTTGCCAATGCCTGAGCTGCAAAGGGTATTGTATTTTAGAAGCATCCAAGTGAATTTTATTTGGAAGTTTTGAAGCCTGAAAATCCGGAGTACGAACAAGATTTTTAAACTCCATCTGCAAAGGCTCGTTAATTGACGTTTGCCCTTTCGGAATAAGGTATATATTATCATCAACACTTTGCTTTGGGAAAAGGAGAAGTTCTTCCCTATCCTTCACAAGCATATATTTTTCAGAAAAAAAACGTTTCCCCGATTCGCCATACAATAACTTACTTATTTGCCCTATCGCATCGGGCGTAAAGCCATAAGGATATAATATCTCATACAAAACAGTGTGAAAAGCAGGTTGAGCAACAAGTTGTTTTATATCAATACTGATTTGCGCTCCCTCTTTCTTTACTATCTTTTCAGCGATGTTTTTTATAGCCGATTCGTAAATCGTACAAGTATCCTCAAACCGCCTTACCGAATCGTATAAGGTTTGCCTTACGGCGGGGTTAATACTTTCCAATTCAGGAATAATAATATTTCTTATTTTATTCCGGCTATAGTCATTCTGTTTATTGGTCGAATCTACTATGTAACCAATATTATTGGCGGCTAAATACAATTCTATTTCCTCTCTCGAACAGGCAAGAAGCGGACGTACCACCTTTCCGTTTCGGGAAGGAATACCACGTAAACCACGCAAACCCGTACCACGTATCAGATTCAGCAACAGCGTTTCGATACTATCATCGGCATGATGCGCAACGGCTATTGCTTGTACATCTAATTTTTCTGCCAATTCGTAAAACCAACTGTAACGCAAATCACGGGCAGCCATTTCGATAGATATACCCTTCTCCTGAGCATACCCTACAGTATCAAAATCTATTTTATGAAACGGAACATCATTCTTCTGCGAAAAATCACAGACAAATTTCTCATCCCTGTCTGATTCCTCGCCCCGCAAATGGAAGTTGCAATGCGCCACAATACACTCGTACCCTAATGATAAAAGGACATGCAACAATGCCATCGAATCGGCACCACCGCTCACCGTTACCAACACAGGCTTACCTGATGTTAATAATTGATGTTCCTGAATATAAGACTGAACTTTTTCGTTCATAAAAGGTATTATTTTTTATCGTATCTTTGCATTGCATTAATAATGCAAACCGAAAGGCAAAGATATTAATTTTTCGAGGATAATAAATGGCAGAAAAAAACAACCATATAAAAGTAGGATTATATTTTGGTTCTTTCAATCCTGTTCATTACGGGCATCTGAACCTTGCAAATGACATACTGAAACTGCGTTTAGTCGACGAAATATGGTTTATTGTTTCCCCTCACAACCCTTTGAAAAAAGATTCGGACCTGATAGACGAAAAATACCGTTTTGAGATGCTGAAACTGGCAACGGCACATAATAAAAACATGAAAGTTTCGGATATAGAATTCAGCATGCCGAAGCCCTCGTACACTATAGATACACTACACTTGCTTTCTTCCGAATATCCTGGTTATGCCTTTTATTTGTTGATAGGCAGCGACAATGCTTTGGTTTTCGACAAATGGAAAAGCTACGAGGAAATTTTAGCAGAATACTCTGTACTTGTTTATCCGCGACGTGGGTATAATTTTATAGAAGTAGCAAGCAAATTTCCCCAAATGCAACTACTCGACACGCCATATTACGATATTTCGTCGACTGAAATACGGAATAATATACACGCTAAAGAAGCTGACAAATGGCTACCACAGGAAGTAAAGCAATATATTTCAGAAAACAATTTGTATAAAAAATAAATCCTATTACCATATGTCTACCGACAATATTTCACAGCAATTTATAAAACTGATTTCCGACAGTTTGCAATTATCCGAAAAGCAAATACGCAATGCCATCCAACTGCTGAACGAAGGAGCAACCATCCCATTCATAAGCCGTTACCGTAAGGAAATGACCGGAGGGATGGACGAAGTACTGTTAGCCGAAGCAAAAGAGCTTTACGAGAAACTATGTGAACTTGCAAAACGCAAAGAAACCGTTCTTTCTACCATCGCAGAACAAGGCAAACTAACTGACGAACTAAAGAGCCGAATTGAAAATTGTTGGAACATGACCGAGTTGGAAGACATTTATCTTCCGTATAAACCTAAACGCCGCACACGTGCCGAAATAGCCCGTGAAAAAGGATTGGAACCTTTGGCTAAAATGCTGATGAAACAAAATTCAGACGATATAGAGCGATTGGCGTTAGGTTTTGTAAAAGAGTCGGTTGAGAACGTTGAAGACGCACTGAAAGGCGCACGCGACATTATTGCCGAATGGATAAACGAGAGCGAAGCCGCACGAAACTCGGTACGCAATGTGTTCGCACGCGAAGCGATGATTACTTCCAAGGTTATCAAAGGAAAGGAGGAAGACGGACAAAAATACCGCGATTATTTCGAAATGAGTGAAAAACTCGCGCGCGTTTCGTCGCACCGCTTGCTTGCCATGCGCAGGGGCGAGTCCGAAGGTTTTCTGCGTGTGGGTATCAGTCCTGACGACGAACATAGCATCGAACGCTTGGAGCGTATTTTTATAAAAGGTGATAACGAATCGGCCGAACAGGTTTTTGATGCTTTGGAAGACAGCTACAAACGTCTGCTGAAACCATCTATCGAAACCGAATTTGCATCGTCGAGCAAGCAGAAAGCCGATATGGAAGCAATCCGGGTGTTTGCCGAAAATTTACGACAGTTACTATTAGCACCTCCATTGGGGCAAAAACGTGTATTAGGTATCGACCCCGGATTCCGTACAGGGTGCAAAGTGGTTTGTATGGATGCACAAGGCAACCTGCTGCATAACGAAACCATCTACCCTCACCCACCACAAAACGAGTACCAACAGGCTATGCGAAAGGTACAGAAAATGGTAGAGGCATACGATATTGAAGCTATTGCTATAGGTAATGGTACAGCCGGACGCGAAACCGAACAGTTTATACAAAATACACGCTTCGACCGCAAGGTACAGGTTTTCGTAGTAAGCGAAAATGGAGCATCTATCTATTCTGCATCAAAAATAGCCCGCGAGGAATTTCCCGATTATGACGTTACTGTACGTGGGGCGGTTTCGATAGGGCGCAGGCTGATGGACCCCTTGGCAGAATTGGTAAAGATTGACCCTAAGTCAATCGGTGTAGGGCAATACCAACACGACGTAGACCAAGGGATGCTCAAAAAAGCCCTCGACCAAACCGTAGAGAATGCCGTAAATAAAGTGGGTGTAAACTTAAATACTGCAAGTAAACACTTACTTACGTATATATCCGGGCTTGGGCCTCAATTGGCTCAAAATATTGTGGACTATCGTGCCGAGAACGGCGCCTTTGCCAACCGTAAACAACTGATGAAAGTGCCGAAAATGGGTGCAAAGACTTTTGAACAATGCGCCGGATTCCTGCGCATTCCGGATGGTGAGCAACCGCTTGATAATTCGGCTGTCCACCCCGAAAGTTACAAGATAGTGGAAACTATTGCAAAAGATTTAAAAACCGATGTAAAACAACTTATCGGAAATAAGGAATTATTGAAGTCAATCGAACTAAAAAATTATACCACCGATAAAGTCGGCCTCCCTACCCTGACCGATATTGTACAGGAGCTTGAAAAACCGGGAAGAGACCCACGTACAACAATCAAAGTTTTTGAGTTCGACTCCAATGTAAAAACAATAGACGATTTGAAAATTGGCATGGAACTGCCCGGTATCGTGACCAACATCACTAATTTTGGTGCTTTTGTTGATGTGGGAATTAAAGAAAACGGGCTAATCCACGTATCGCAAATGGCCGACCGCTTCATAAGCAATCCGGCGGAAGTAGTTTCGCTACATCAACATGTGAAAGTACGTGTACTGGAAATAGATGCTGCAAGAAAAAGAGTGCAGTTAAAATTATTAGGTAAAGAATAATCGGATTATTTCGGCATTCACTGTTTTTTTATTAAGTACATTATAAAGAACTGAATAACAATCAGTATTTTTCTGGCAATCAAAGATTTTATTTATTTAAGGTATCCACCTACTTCCTTTTGCCTTGATGCAAAAGGAACAAAAACTAATTTCATTGAAGCGCCTACGCTCGGCATAATCCGAGTAAACTCGGTTCTGTTCTTGCTTAAACGGTGTTTTCAAGACTATGCCCGCTTCGCACGAAAAACTTACGCTCAAGGAGCTAAAATCCTCAAACTCGCTACGCTCAAACAATGAGTATTTTTACGCTCCTTTCACTTGTTTTTCGGCTCACCGGACAAGGTCATAAGGTTCCTATAACAGATTGAAAAAACATTTGACATTTTTTCTCATGTACTCTGATTTTTTTAAGTAATTTTGCATCGCAAATAACACAAAAGAACATCAAATATAAATAATCATGTATCAAGAATTTAAATCGCACTTGCAATCTCAGTTGGATGAGATAAAAGAAGCAGGATTGTATAAAAACGAGCGTATCATTACATCTGCTCAGGGAGCTGAAATTGAAGTTTCGGGCGGAAAAAAAGTATTGAACTTTTGTGCAAACAATTATCTGGGACTATCGAACGACCAACGTTTGATTAACGCCGCCAAAAAGGCTATGGACGAACGCGGATATGGCATGTCGTCGGTACGTTTCATCTGTGGAACCCAGGATATGCATAAAAAATTGGAAAAAACTATTGCAGATTTTTTCGGCACTGAAGATACTATCCTTTATGCAGCATGTTTTGATGCTAATGGCGGTGTTTTCGAGCCACTGCTGACTGACGAAGACGCTATTATCTCGGATGCGCTGAACCATGCTTCTATTATCGACGGCGTGCGCCTTTGCAAAGCACAGCGCTACCGCTATGCTAATGCAGATATGGAAGATTTAGAAAACCAACTGAAAAAGGCTCAGGCACAACGCTTCCGCCTCATTGTTACTGACGGTGTTTTCTCTATGGACGGCAACGTAGCTCCGATGGATAAAATTTATGCTTTGGCCGAAAAATACAACGCTATGGTGATGATTGACGAGTCTCACTCAGCCGGTGTGGTAGGAAAAACAGGCCGTGGAGTTACTGAGCAATATAACCTGCACGGAAAAGTTGAAATCATTACCGGAACTTTAGGTAAAGCATTCGGCGGTGCTATTGGCGGATTTACTACCGGTAAAAAAGAGATTATCGACATGCTTCGCCAGCGTTCGCGCCCATACCTGTTCTCAAACTCTATCCCTCCGATGGTAGCTGCTGCCGGAATAGAAATGTTTGAAATTATGAGCTCGACTAACGAACTGCAAGATAAACTGCATGCAAATACAGAATACTTTGTAAAAGGCATGAAAGAAGCCGGATTCGACATTAAACCTACTCAATCGGCTATTTGCGCAGTGATGCTTTACGATGCTAAACTATCGCAAGATATGGCATCGCGCCTGCAAGAAGAAGGCATTTATGTTACAGGCTTCTATTATCCTGTTGTGCCTAAAGGAGAAGCCCGTATACGTGTGCAAATATCGGCAGGACACGAAAAACAACATTTAGACAAATGTATTGCTGCATTTACTAAAGTAGGGAAAGAACTTGGCGTCCTGAAATAACTGAAGGAGAACATAAATCGAGTAGGAGAAAACAAAAATAGTTTTCTCCTATTTTTGTTTTCGACCTCTCACACCACCGTACAAGCGGTTCCTTTTTTACAATACAATTTACTATAATTCAATAGTGTGGGACAATCTGCTTTTAGCAATGCCTCTGACGTTGGGGAACCGGGCTGCCCGACAATCGCCAATAACCTTTAATACGCCCCCACTCCCTCGCTTTCCTGGCGGCATTCCCCTTTATTCATATAAAAGGAATAACCCAAGAACTTCATTCGCCGAACATAACCCACTTGTGTTTTACCCCTGTTGACTTTCAAATAAAGTCTATCATTATTTTCAACTTCGCAAGGTAGAGTTTTAACTCTTGTCATTTGCATAGTCCACTTTTAAGAATCGGTTAATTCTTTCTTTTTTACAACAAAAGTAAAGAATTAACCTTTAATTTTATTTTAAACACAAACTAAGAGGTTGTTTAAATTTTACTCGCAAGATAAATTTTGGTGATTTTTTAGAGAAATTTTGACTTCATTTTACGATTTTAGCGGGCTAAATGAGTAAAATGAAAGGTAAAATTTCACAAAAAAGGACATAATTTATTGCGAAAAAGATATATTCAAAACTATAATAGCGTATTTGTGGAAAATTTAAACAACCTCTAAGGGTAATTTGCGTTCTTTTTCCTTTTGAGACATCCCTCTTTATCTATGCTCTTACAACACCGTACAGTTTTAAAGAAGCCAAAAAGTATCTTATAATTCTGAGATACACCGTACACTTAAGCCGTCCGCACGGTAATTCAGACCCGCAGGGTACACGTTACTACCATTGAAGTTCAGGTTGAGCGAGCACATACTGCTAAGGCTACCACTCCAGTAGCGGCCGCCGGAACCTACGTGGTAGAGCTCGCCAGTAGAGCACTCGCGGTAGCCGGCGGCGGGCAAAAATAAAGTGGTGGTTTCGCCATCAGGCTTAATCTCGTAACCATTAGTACCACCAGTAGAATACCACTCCCAAGTATTAGCTACGGCAGTAGCTTTAGCTCCGGGAGCTGAACCGCCACGGAAGATATCGCTCCATTCGCCTTGAGCAGGAACACGCCAACCACTAGGACATGGGTCGTAAGTGCCGTTTTTTTGGTTACGCCAGTTGAGGTCGGCGGCAGTAGCTTTTGTTACATCAACCCAGTTGTAAGGATAAGAAGGAACTTTAATAAAGGAACCGGAAATACCGGCAGGAAGTGTAGCGTCATTGTTAGTAGACAATGTAGTGGTTGCAGCACTTGTACGCTTCTCGTGACCGTCAGTTTTACGACCCCATTGGTATAAGTCACCGTAAACAGGAGAAGCCTTCATATCGTCGGGAGTTACACCACTACTGAAACTATACACAACGCTTGATGTTGATTTCTGAGCTGCAATAGTTGTAACAGTAGCGCCCAAATTATAACACATAAATTTACTCCAACCACCACTTACGTTTTTAGCACCACAACCAACAGCCACTTCGGCTATATCACTGTTTATACTATTACCATTAGCGTCGGTAACCTGGCAATAGTAACGGCGCATGCCTGAAGCAGTCAAACTGGGAGTGAAAGTATCCGAATCGCCTCCTGTACCGTCTGTCACAGCCTTAGGCTCAGCATTCTGATTAGCAGTGATTTCGTACCATTGGTAAGCAAGAGGAGCTATTCCGGTAGCTGCTACGCTTATGGTAGCGGCGTCAGCACCTATACCTAACAGAGTACCTGCGCCTACAGTTTCTTTCCAGTTGAAAGCACGAGGCTGAGTAGTAATTTGTGGAGCCGAATCACCTGTACAATGCGATACCCATGTAGTACCATTCCATACGTCGAAACAATCAGTAGTAGTGTTGTAAATAGTTAGCCCCTTAGCTAAATCCTTACCATTTACCGATAAGGCATTACGCTGAACGGTAGTAAGCTGAGGCAAGCGAAAACCGCCTGTAGTACCTGTTACTTCTAAAAGTGAAAAACTTTCGGGTGCTTTGTCGGCACCGATTGTTACCTGCGCTTTTGCACTAAAAATGAAAAACGAAAATTGAAAAAGACAGAACAAAATTAAAGTCTGTCGGAATGATTGTTTTCTGTTCA
>NZ_QVMH01000001.1 GCF_010501035.1 Paludibacter sp. 221 | reverse complement strand
GGAAACTGTCTGACAGATTCTTCTGTTGGAGGGAATTGTATGTCTTTTACAAAACCAACAACAAGATAAAGCGATAAAACAGAGCGAAGTACAAAAAATGAAATACTGAGTAACTAATACCTTTTTAGAGGAAAGATACTGAAAGTCGGCGATATAAGCTATTATTTTTTACAGTTTCTCCCGAATCAACTTATGTACATCGGTAGCTTTATAATAGCATCGACCATCATCCAGTTTTATATAAGGCAGGATACCTTTTTTTCGATAACGCTGGAGTGTGCGAAGGCTGACTTTCAAAAGAAACATCAAATCCTGATTATCCAAAAGCTGTTCACCATCCAAACAATTACGCTGGGTTGCCAATCGGTCGATTTTCTTTTCGGTCATATCGAACCTGTCCATTATACGTTCCATCCAAGCGATGAATGTTTCTCTATCTATATTCATAACAATAACCGATTAAAAATGACCTTTGATAAAATAACTCTGATTTGAAGGGTCTTTAATAATAATTTCCTTCTCACGCATAAAGCGTATATAACTTTTCGCCGTGCGTTCCTTCACATCCATAATCTGCTGTATCTGTTCGCACAGGTCTATATAAGTGATAAATGTTTGCTGGTCGAACACTTCACGGGCTACGCTTACCAGTTCTTTTTCTTTTCGCTTCTCTTTTTCTTCACGGGGCTTTTCTCCACGATATAGGTGCATCCCGGTTTCCTTATCCCAAGAAAAAAGCATTAATGGAACATCCAACGGACTACCTTCTCGTACCTTCAATGCTTTCACTACTGATACAGTCGGTTCATTATCCAGTTCGATAGAGAGAATGGCAGCCGATTTACGTTGCAGTTCTGACCCCAAGTGTCCACGAAGTTTTAATCCGTTCGGAACATAGTGCAATACACAAACGATACAGGTTTGATATATTCCAGCCAATCGGTAGAGTTCATCAACAACCCGCAAACTTTCAGCTTCATCATTGGCGGAATGTACCAAATCGGCAATACCGTCTATTACAACCAACTGGATACCGCCATATTGATAATGAAACTTATCCATACTTTGAACAATAGCCTGTAAACGTTCTTTGCGGGACATCCCGGTAAGACAGAAGGCTTTCAACTCTTCCGGCTTTTCCGGTTGTTTTGCCCGCTTTAATAGGTTGGAAACATTCTTAAACAGTTGTACTTCGGACTGTTCTGTATCATACAACAGGATAGCTTTATTTTGGCTGTTTTCGTGTACATTGATTCCCAATGTATCAATACAAATATTTTCCGGTCTGATTGACCCGGCAACCAACGCAGCAACATAGTTGCTTTTCCCTGTACCTTCACCACCTGTGATGCAAAGGATATTTCCCTGTGTTCCCAGTGGTACATCCCCGGCAGATATGATTTCCTGTGCTTTTGCCGGAGGGTTATTAAAATCTATTTCGCACGATTTCAGCATAGTCATAGTATCGCTGTATAGAGTATCTAAAAAATCAAGGAAGAGTTTCAGGAACGATTCACGGCTATTTCCAAGCCTGAAATAGTCGGATATATCTTTCTCTTCTTTTGTTCCTGAAAGTGGTAATAGAAGGCGTTTTACGCCGTATTCAGCCAACTGTTTTTCATGTTTGGAAGAACTCTCAAGCCCGGTTTTATCTACATCATAAAGTAAAATGATATGTTTGAACCGGAATGACAGTTTATGAATGATAGTTACCGGAATATTGACGGTTTCACTGTTAAAGCATATTGCATGAAATCCCTTCGCTGCGAGGGAAAGAACATCTTTTTCACCGCCAGTGATAAAGACTGTATCACCTTTGGCTGGTAACTGTTCCAATCCGAAGCTATAATTTTCCCCCATATCACCCCCATATAAGAATCGCATTTTGGAAAATGGACGGTATAGCTTGATATATCGTTTGCTTTTATAACCAAATATGGGTTCTCCCAATGATGAAGTTATGGAGTAAGGTTTTCCTTCTGAATTTTCACTTTTGAACTCCCGGATGGAACAAACCTTGTATTGTGTCAATATTTCAGGAGTGATGCCGAACTTTTCCCAGTATTCTAATTCATTCCGGGAAATTTTTTGTTCCTGAAAGCTATATGGTTTAGCTTTCTTTTCAGGAATAACAAGTATAGATTCCTTCGGGTTATATGGTAGGGAGGTGTCTGTATTCTCTGATAATCCAAGCGATAAATCCTGATTAATGGTTTTCAGTATTTCGACAAAATCATTAGCATTATTACAGTTCAAACCTTTCAGTTTTCCTACGAGGTAGAAACAATCCCCACTATATTCGTCATTCCCAAAGTCTTTCAGCTTATATACTCCGGCTTTTCGGTCAAAATAAATATTACATGAAGCCTTGCTGTCTTTATACAATGGGTTGAAGAAATTACGTCCTACACGCCATTGACAAGTAATATAATATCTAAAAACATTCAATCCGTTACTTGTTCTTTCTAAGATTTCTTCTTTCCTTAACATATAGCTTGTGGTTTGTTACTAAATCATTTATACATTCAGAATTGCTCTTAATCAGTCGTTCTTCCAGCATCCGTTTTATTTCTCCGATTTTGTAGAAATATCGACCCCGAATATTGGAATAGGCGATTGTGCCTGATACTCTAAGTCTTTGTAATGTTTTGTCGCTGATTTTTAAGAATGTGCAGACTTCGTAACTATCCACCCATATTTCATCTTCGTTTATATCTTCCGATTCCTGTTTGTTAAGGATATAATCTGCAATGGCGTTAATCTTTGCTTCCAATTCCTTAAATGCTTTCGATTCTATCGTTATGACATCCATAATTGTAACTAATTGATTTGCTGCAAAGATGAAGTGTTTTGTTTGAACAAAAACCACAGTTTCGCCCACCTGTGGCGATATTTTTTTCAATAAAAAAAGCGAAACACACAAATGTTTCGCCTACGATATTGCCAGTACCTCGTATCGGATTATAGTTTATCATCTTCTTCCATCCGCCGAAGAAGAGCCTTTTGGAGATTATCTAAATATCTTGTTCTATTTATTTTACGCCCTTTTATTTCCATATAGATATGATAAAAGTCCCCTAAATCAATATTGAACATTTTTTCAAAATTCCGAGCGATTGTTTTTATATCTGCATTGCCCTTATCAAATGCGCCACAAGCATCAAGAGCATAGATTAGTTCAACAAGCCCCCGTTTTGAACCTGTCCAAATCATTTCACAACAAGACCCACTCCTTTTTTTACGCAGTCCGTCATTAGTTAATTCTTTTATCCGATTAGTGAGGTAAATTTTCAGCAATTCGTTGGCTAAAACCTTTGCTACTTTATAATCGTAACTGGTGGAAAACTGTGGGTCGGAATCGAAGAATGAACTATCTATAATCAAATGTATATCAGGCTTTCCACGAAGAAAGTATTTTTCATCAAGATAGGTCGCATTAGTACGGTAATATTGATAAAAACTCAAATTACTATCGAAAAATTCAGTAAGTTGATTTAATTCGGAATCATAATACTGTTTGATGGCATCTTCACTTCCATTTGGACATTTAAGTTCTATATTATCAAACTATTGTAGTATATCAGATGGCAAAGAATCTGTGGTTTCAATTCTTTGAAGAACTCTATTTCTTCCGGTTTATCTTTGAATTTATAAGACAGAACGTATTGTTTTAGTTCAGCCAAAACGTCCTGCAAATAATATAACATCTTTTGACAAGTGATTAAAATATCACTTTCGCATGATTCGACCATTTGTATTTCAGCCAAAATATCCTGCATTTTGCCATCGAAATGTTCTTTAATATTCTCTTCCATACGCAATAGGGTTTATTTAAGTTAGTATATCTGTTTTTTACATAATCTTTCTTTAAGATGAAACAAAAAGTGTCTAAAACTAAATATTTCAGTTTCAGACACTTTTATAGCTTTGTAATTTAAGTCCGGCTTCTATGATGCTGGAAACCACTTCCGGGTATTATTGGCAATTCTTACCAGCATAAGCATGACCGGAACTTCCACCAATACGCCGACAACTGTTGCTAAGGCTGCACCTGATTGCAATCCGAAAAGAGAAATGGCGACTGCGACTGCTAATTCAAAGAAATTACTTGCGCCAATCATCCCGGCAGGGGCAGCAATATCGTGGGGCAGTTTCCACCATTTCGCCCATCCGTATGCTACAAAGAATATCAGTATGGTTTGCAGTATCAATGGAACAGCTATCAGCACTATGTGTAACGGGTTGTTTAATATTGTTTCCCCTTGAAAAGAGAAAAGAATAACCAACGTAAGCAGAAGCCCGCCGATAGTAGTGTTATTGAACTTCTTTACAAACACATTATTGAAATACTCTATCCCTTTTCTTTTAATCACTGTGATACGGGTAATAATTCCCGCTACAAGTGGTATTACCACGAAAAGGACTACGGATAGTATCAATGTATCCCAAGGTATAGCAATGCCGCCTACACCCAGCAAAAGTGCTACAACAGGCACAAAGGCAACCAGTAGAATTAAATCATTTACGGCAACCTGAACCAGTGTATAGGCTGCATTACCTTTGGTGAGATAACTCCATACGAAAACCATTGCCGTACATGGGGCAGCACCGAGCAGGACAGCACCAGCCAAGTATTCTTCTGCCAGTTCCGCCGGAATTAATGCTTTGAATATTACATAAAAGAATAAATAAGCAATCCCGAACATGGTAAAAGGCTTAATCAACCAGTTGGTTACACAAGTTATGATAATTCCTTTCGGACGTTTACCCACATCTTTGACACTTTGAAAATCTACTTTAAGCATCATCGGGAATATCATTAACCAAATCAATATAGCTACGGGTATGGATACGTTGGCGTATTCAAATTTGCTTAATGTTTCCGGTATGACAGGAAGCCATTGCCCTATGGCAATACCCACCACGATACAGATAGCTACCCATAGTGTGAGGTATTTTTCAAAAAATCCTATTCCTTGTTTCTTTTCCATTACTGTAAATTTAACTACGGCGGATTATAGAACCCGCCATAGAGTTTTTATAAATTCTTCCACTCAATAAGGGCAGTATTACCGTCTGACAGTTCCTTTACTTTCTCAATCCAGTATATTTCACCCTGTGATTTCGATTGCAAGAAGGGGTTTTCTGTATAGACCAGCGAAAGACAAGAGTTTACCACCCACCACTTGTTATTTATCCCGGCACGTTGTAAGTCCGCTTGCAGCCTTTCCGCTTCAAATACGGGCGTTGCTTCGGGCAGGGTAACGATAACCACTTCTGTTTCTTTCGGGTTTCTCAAACGTGGTAAAAGTTTGCTAACCGAATCAGGGATACCCTGTGTCCGTTCCACTTCTTTATGATAGCTTTGTGTAGCATCCAATAAAAGAAGTGTGTGTCCGGTCGGTGCAGTGTCGATAACCACGATTTCGTTATCTGCCTTATCTACGATTTCGGCAAATGCTTTGAAAACTGCGATTTCCTGTGTGCATGGAGAACGCAAATCTTCTTCGATGTACTCCATATCTTCGGCACTCATGGTAGGTGCAGCCTTGCTACGAACTTCGTTTTTATACTTTTCCAGTTCCTCTTCTTCGTCAATCCTGCTAACCGATAGTCCAGCTTTTTCGGCAAGTTCATAATTCAGGTGATTTGCCGGGTCAGTGGTAGTCAGGTGAACTTTTGCACCCTTCGCAACCAATCCAAGTGCGATATTAGTGGCTAAAGTCGTCTTACCGACACCACCTTTACCCATAGTGAAAATAACACGTTTCCCTGATGAATACAGGTCATTGATAAGGTCGTCAATGTTATTTTCACCTGTTATCGGCATATAATCAGTAACAGGAGAAACATTATCTTCATTCAATAACCTGCGGATATTGGCAATATTCGACAAGTTATAGGAACGCAATGGAACTTCAAATGCCGGATAGTCCGCCAGTTCCGCCGGAATGTTCTGTAAAGAAGATTGCTGTTTGCCATATATTTCTTTTGAAACCGCATCTTTTTCATCCACCTGCTGCAATACTCCGTTAATAACCAATATCTGATTCTTTATACCGAGTGTTAAGAGTTCGTGGGATGAACGAGCAGCTTCCCTTAAAGCCGATGTTTCAGGACGGCTAACCAGCACTAAGCGTGTAGCGTTTCCGTCCGACAAAGTAACAACGGCTTGTTTGTATATTTCTTTACGTTCTTCCAGTCCTGATAACTGACCCAAGCAAGATGCACCATGTGTACTTTCACTGATAAACGTACTCCATGCTGATGGTAATTGAAGCATCCGCAGCGTGTGTCCGGTAGGGGCTGTATCAAAGATTATGTGGTCATATTCATTCTGCTTTCCTTTATCGGTAATGAAGTCTGAAAAGGCATTAAAAGCAGCTATTTCGACCGTGCATGACCCTGATAGCTGTTCTTCCATATTCTGAATAACACTTTCGGGTAATTTGCCCCTGTATGGAGAAATAACACTTTCCCGATATTCGGCTGCTGCCTGTTCCGGGTCAAGGTTTACAACCGTCAATCCGGGAACATCTGCTATCGGTGTACCCTGACCGTTCAATTCCTGTGCGAACACATCTTGAAGGTTTGAAGCAGGGTCGGTACTGATTAGCAGTATATTTTTCCCTTTGTCTGCTAAACTTACAGCAGTAGCACAAGCCACAGAAGTTTTGCCTACACCACCTTTACCTGTGAAAAACAGGTATTTGGTTAATCCTATATCTGATAAATTAAATGCTTTCATTTTCTCGTTTTTTTATTTTACGGGTATAAAGTCCAATGATATTCCAGTCCATTCACTTAGCTGGGCTGTTGTAGGGTATCCCTTTGATACTACTACTTCACCATCTACAAGGGTGATAGGTAAAGCATCCGCACCATGTTCCTGTAAATACAGATTTACCACCTTGTTATCCACAAATAATTGTGGTTCATCCCTCAAATTATGACGGGCTACATTAACCCCATTACGTTTCAGGGTTTCAAGAACAGCAGCTATCCGCATTAATTCGGGGTTAATGTTAGGCCCACATAATCCGGTAGGGCAACACATTGCCGGGTCAAAAATTTCGATTGTTTTCATTTCTATTTCTCCTTATAAATAATTTATGATTGCGTAATAAACTCCCACTATTATGAAGATGATTGCCACGACACGGCGAAACCATTTTTCAAATACCTGTATCCGGTTATAGAACTTTCCTAATCCCGATACACTATAAGCTAAAATCCATGCTACAATTATTACCGGAAGTCCGGTTGCTATTGCATATACCACAGGCAAAAGATAACCGCCTGATTCCGCAGCAGACAAGGGTATTAACATTCCGAAATAGAATACGCCACTTGTAGGGCAGAATGCGAGAGCAAACAAAATCCCCAGCAGTAAAGCACCCCATCCGGTTTTTGTTTTGATTTTTTCACCGCCTATATTCACTTTCGGCATCTTGATTTTTATAACATCAAGCATGAATAAACCTATAAGAATCAAAGCCGGAGAGATAAGCATACTGCCGTATTTACTGATTACTTTTTGAACAGCATACATACTTGCACCTTCTCTTAAAATGGGTATTAGGATAAAGCCCAAGACCGTATATGTGATTACCCTACCTAAAGTATAAAACAGACCGTTGGCGAATATCCTGTGTTTGCTCTCAATATCCTTACTGATGAAGCCTATTGCTGTGATATTGGTCGCCAAAGGACAAGGGCTAATAGCTGTTAGGATACCCAAAAGAAAAGCTGTTATTACGGGTATGTTACTATTCTCTAAAAGTGATT
Source organism: Paludibacter sp. 221 (assembly GCF_010501035.1). Taxonomy (GTDB): domain Bacteria; phylum Bacteroidota; class Bacteroidia; order Bacteroidales; family Paludibacteraceae; genus QVMH01. Next base: position 80,787 of record NZ_QVMH01000001.1, on the reverse strand, counting down.
GTAGGTATTCCATTCCTTACTACTTTTTCAGTTCCTCTATCTTATCCTTAATTCCGGTTTTGAAAGTATCCGGCTGCCCTTTGGCATAAGAAAAAGCATATTCGGTCATATTGTTTGGTTTCTCTTTGCCATTATTCCATTTGTTAATAAACAGGGACGACCAAGTAACTTCATATTTATCAGCTATATCCTGATTTTCTTTTTGGGAAATATCTATCGTTCTATATACGATAATACCGTTTGCCATTTCTGTGGAATACAAGCTATCCAGCAATTCTTTGGTATGCTTTTCAATCGCACGGCAAGTGATACAGCGTTGTGCGCCATGAAAATAAAGAACTTCGATACGGTCAGGATTGCTAACCTCATTTGTTTCAACGTTAGATTCTGTTTGTGCAGAAGTGTTTGTTTTTTTGTTTGTCCCATTGCCACAGGAAAAGAAAACCGTTGCAGCGAATAGTAGATAAAGAACCTTCTTCATAAAATGATTTTTTACTGGGTTAATAATTTTTTTACTTCTTCTTTTGATAGTGTCTTTCCGGTGGATAAGACTTTTTCATCTACCACCAATGCAGGTAATCCCATAACGTTGTATTCCATTATTTTCAGAATATCATCCACCTTTGTTATGGTTGCATTTAAGCCAATTTCTGAAACGACTTGTTCAACTGTCGTAAGCAAGGTTTTACACCTTGAACATCCTGTTCCTAATACTTTAATTTCCATATAATCATTATTTGTTATTAATAGTAGTTCGCCAAACAACGAACGTTTATCTGAAAAAATATATGCTGATTAACAGCATACATCCTTTTTTGCATATACATTAAAAAGGTCTGCGAACAGCTTTCGGGCTACTTCCCAGTTCTCTTTATTAATACAGTACCTCACTTTCGGGGTTTCGATTTCTCCCTGAATTAAGCCCGCATCCTTGAGTTCTTTTAAGTGCTGGGATACGGTTGCTTTTGCTATCGGAAGTTCATCGTGAATATCCCCGAAGAAACAACTTTCCTGCGATGCTAAAAATAATAGTATCGCAATCCGGGTAGGATGCCCCATTGCTTTTGCAAAGCGGGCAATCATTTCCTGTTCTTCAATGTCATTCTTAATCTTCACAATATATCTCCTTATTTGCTGTTCGCAAAATTACGAACATTATTTCAAACAAACAAATTTTTCTGCATTTTTTTAGTGCAAGGTGCAAGTCTATCTATATATAGATGCTTGCACCTTGCACTAAGGCTAAAACATTGAAGGCTAAATGTTTTGTAGATATGAATTTTATATGTATCTTTGAACCCACGATATATGCAGAAGAGCATAGGTCAAAGGTGGACAAATAGGCTTATAAAATTTGTGCCTATTTCGTTACCGATAACAAGTTTGGAAAAATAAAAGCATTGACTTTTAGGCATATAAGGGGGAAGGTTCACCGACCTCTCTCTCCGCTGGAAATCAAGCAGTTGCGAATAGTAGCTGCTTTTTTTGTGTCTGTGTTTTTGGTGGAAAAGTGCCTGTTTTTAGTGTTTCGCAACACCAAATACGGTACCTCTTTTTAATTCATAATTCTGATTAACAGATTAAATATCAGGATTATATGAATAATGAAAATATCTTAGTTAATGTTGTCTGTCGCAAGGACAAGAAAAATCAACAAAATATAGCTCCAATATACATACGAATAAGACACAATAAGAAGTGTAAATTCATCTATTTGAAGGAGAAAATTAATGTGGAATTATGGGATTTTGAAACTAATCAAATTAAGCCTGAATGTCCTAATAAAGAATATCTTGAAATCGTTATTAATGATAAGAAACAAGAAATTGAAAAGAAAATTTTATCCTTGAAATTATCTGATAAACCATTTACGATTGATGATATTATTGAACCTGTAAATAAGAAAAAAAGGAATATCAATAACCGTTAAGCAACAATTCGAAACCTACATTGAAGAACTATTTAAACAGGAAAGAATTAAGAATGCAAAATATTACCGTTGTTGTCTTAATTGCTTGCTTAAATATACTAACAATAAGGATATAAAATTTACTGAAATAGACGCAAGTTTTCTGACCGATTATGCAAATTGGATGCAGACAGAAAAGTTACATAAAACACTATTGGAAACCGTTTGAGAGGTCTAAAAGCTATTTATAATCAAGCAATACTGTATAAGTATGTAAGCAAAGACTTATATCCGTTTGATGCTTTTAAAGTAAGTAAATACAGAATTGAAACCACAAAAAGCGCAATTACAAAATCAGATATTCAGAAAATTATAGAATTGGATTTATCAAAAAATTCAACAAAACAGAATTTTCAATATTACGATTTTGCAAGGGATATTTTTCTATTCAGTTATTTTAGTTGCGGTATTAATATTGTGGATATAGCTTATCTTAAAAGTGAAAATATTGTTGACAATGATAAACTTTGCTTTTATCGAAGAAAGACTAAAAAATTGTTCTCATTTAAAATGCACCCTAAAGCACTGGATATTCTTTCAAAGTACAAAGACTCGCTTTAAGAACCTCATGCGATGTGGTATTGATAAGCGTAAAGCATGGGAGTGGGCAAACACCCGTAAGGGTTGTTGGCGTATCTCCAACAGTTTTATACTCAATCGAGCATTGAATAATGATAATTTAAGACGAACCAATTACCCATTCTTAATGGATTGTTATCGTAAAATTGTATCGTAAGTAAGGAACCGCTTTGGTACGGAACCGTATGCCGGGTGGTGTGAGAGGACGAAAGCAAAAGTAGGAGAAAACTACTTTTGTTTTCTCCTACTCGATTCTATATGTTTCGTTTTGTTTAAATGTTTGTAAATTTTTGATATAAAATTATGTTTATCTCTGTCATTGTGCTTATATTTGCGGTGATTTTAATAGATTAATGATTTTTTATAACATATACCATGAGTTATTTGATAAAACCTGTTGGTTATAAACCCGTGATCAACTTGCAACAAACTGAATTGGGGATAACCAAAATTAAGGATTTTTTTCAGGCTAACCTCTCGGCCGAATTGCGCTTGCGCCGTGTTACTGCACCTCTTTTTGTATTGCGGGGTACTGGTCTTAATGATGATTTGAATGGGGTGGAACGCGCCGTTAATTTTCCTATCAAAGATATGGGCGATGCTTGTGCCGAAGTTGTACATTCGCTGGCAAAGTGGAAGCGTGTTACGCTGGCCGATTATAATATCGAAGAAGGCTATGGTATTTATACCGATATGAACGCTATACGTGCCGACGAGGAGTTGGGGAATATACACTCGTTGTATGTCGACCAGTGGGACTGGGAGCGTGTGATGTCGGAAGACGAGCGTAATATCGACTTTCTGAAATCTATTGTACGTCGTATTTATGCTGCCTTTTTGTGTACCGAATACCTGATTTCCGAAAGTTTTCCGGAAATAAAGCCCTGCCTGCCAGCCGAAATTACTTTCATTCATTCGGAGGAGTTATTGCAGATGTATCCGGACTTGTCGCCCAAGGAGCGCGAGCATGAAATTACCAAAAAGCACAAAGCCGTATTCATCATAGGTATAGGCAGTACGCTAAGCAATGGCAGCAAGCACGATGGGCGTGCTCCTGATTATGACGATTGGACCACGGCTGGCGAGAAAGGGCTTCCGGGGCTTAATGGCGATATTATGTTGTGGAATCCGGTACTGAATATACCGTTTGAAGTGTCGTCGATGGGTATCCGTGTGAATAAAGAAGCCTTGCTGAAACAGTTGGAAATTACAGGTAAACAAGACCGTTTGGAGTTGTATTTTCACAAACGATTGGTCGAAGGTAGCCTTCCGCTTTCTATCGGAGGAGGTATAGGGCAGTCGCGCCTGTGTATGTTTTTCCTTCGTAAAGCCCATATTGGGGAGATACAGGCAAGTATCTGGTCGGAGGAAATGCGCGAAGAATGTAAAAAACTCGATATTCACTTGATATAAGAAAGATAAAAAATAAGATAATGGGGCTGTCCCAAAAGTCCCTTTGTAATTTTCAAAAGTTACAATATGTAACTTGGGCTAGTCCTAAAAAACCGTTACAGTTTTTTTTAGGACTAGTCAAAGATTCATTGGTCACAACAATCAACTTCTAACGATTGCATTTGAGAATTTACTAATTGATAATAATGCCTCTTACTCTCCATCAGTTGCTTGTGTGTGCCAACCTCAACAATAAAACCTTTATCCAAAACAACTATTTGGTCTGCATTTCGGATTGTACTCAGCCTGTGTGCAATAATAACCACTGTTCTTTGCTTAAAAGCTCCATTTAATGCTTCTACTATTTTTTGTTCATTGATAGTATCCAATGAGTTGGTAGCTTCATCGAGAAACAGGAATTCTGGATTTCGATATAAGGCACGCGCAATTAATAAACGTTGCTTCTGACCACCACTTATACCACGACCGGTTTCCCCTATTTTTGTTTCATAGTCTTTAGGCATTTCATTTATTTCATTTTCTATCTGAGCGATACGACAAGCTCTTCTTAGTTTGTCGTAATCAATATGTTCATCGTCAAGCACGATATTATTCAAAATAGTATCGCTGAATATTTTTCCGTCTTGCATTACAACTCCACACAGATTACGCCATTGGCGTAAATTAACGGCGCTGACATTCATACCTCCCATTTTAATATCACCATAACTTGGCTTATAAAGTCGGACAAGCAATTTTAGTAATGTTGACTTTCCACTTCCACTACCTCCAACGATAGCTGTTACCTTTTTTTCAGGGATTTGTAAGTAAATATTCCGAAGAACCATCGAACCGTTCGGGGTATATTGGAACATCACGTTTTCGAGAGTTATAGTCCTGTCTTCAGGAAGTATAGAATTGTTACCTATGGATAATAATTCGTCTTCATCTTCCAATTGCCGGATTTCATTCATACGCAAAAAGCTGATTTTCGCGTATTGTGCCGATACAACAAAGTTGATGAACTGTATTAACGGTCCATTCAGCATACCGATAATAAACTGAGTGGATATCATAACACCAAAAGTAATCTCCCCATTAATTACAGCAGTCGCACAAAAAAATACGATAGCCATATTTTTTATATTATCTATAAATTGTGCTCCCAGATTTTGTGCATTGGTTACGGTCAGTACCCGCTTATTTATATGGTAAAGCCTAGCCTGAATTTCTTCCCATTTCCAACGTCGGTGTTTTTCATAGTTATACACTTTGATATCTTGCATGGCCGAGATGGTTTCGACCCAATAACTCTGGTCTTTTGACAACAATTCAAAATATTCCCAATCCAGCTTTTTCCTGATTTTGAGAAATAACAGCACCCAGCCAACATACAGAATGGAGCCGGCCAGGAATATGTAGAATATTACAGCGTTATATATAAGTAGTATAATCGCAAAAACAACAAAAGTTAATGATGAAAATATCAAGGCTAACGAATTGTTCATCACAAAGTCCCTAATACGTTCATGGTCTTTTGCACGTTGAAGAATATCTCCAAAAAGTTTATTCTCGAAAAAACTGACAGGCAGTTTCATCAGTTTTACTAAATAATCAGATATGAGGGCAATGTTCACACGGGAAGTTATATGCAACAGCAGCCAATCCCGTAATACATTAAAGATCATTACACTGAGCAATATACTAATATTCCCGATTAACACCATGTTGATGAAATTTACATCCGAGGTTTTTATCCCGACATCAATCACCGCTTTCGAAATAAATGGAAGTACAGCTTGCAGCAAAGTAACAATCAGCATTATGACAAATATGAGCACAAACTGTTTCTTATAAGGATAGAAGTATTTTAAAATGCTCCCGAAACTATTTTTATGTTGTTTCCGGTCTTCTTTCCGGTCTTTAAAGTCAACGGTAGGCTCTATAGCGAGTAAAACTCCCTGTTGTTCTCCATCCTGATACCACCCCAAACGGAATTCCTCATGGGTATATTTCACTCTGCCTTTAGCGGGATCTGACACCCATATATATTTTTTATCGGCATAATAAACCACAATAAAATGGCTTTCTTTCCAAAAAATTACAGCAGGAAAAGGGATACTGTTCACTACATCCTGTACTGTACATTTTATTGCCAATGTACGTAGGCCAATGCTTTCGGCTCCCGTACTGATATCCAACAACGAAACACCTTCTTTGGTTATTCCGCACCGGTCACGCAGGTACTGAAGAGAGTAGTATTTACCGAAATGTTTTGCGATTATTTTCAGGGAAGCAGGACCGCAATCCTGCGAGTCCATTTGGTATTCAACGGGGAATCTTTTAAGTATCATTTATTTTACAGTTTTTGATTTAAGGTTGTCAAATAAACGGGCTATCAGGCGTTTTGGCTTAGTTATAATTTCCACTGTTCCTTTTGTCTCAAAATCCAATGGAAGTTCCATTCCAAAATTTGTTTTTGTTCCATTCGGAAAAGAAATTATTACCAGATACACTTCGTTTGTTCCTTCTGAGGTCTTAATTTTATTGGTTATCCGTGAAATAGAATGCACCACTCCTTCGATAAGACCGTATTCGTCATAAGGATAATTACTTATTTTAACATTTGCTTTTTGTCCTATCTCTACTTTACCCGAACCATACGAAGGGATAATGACTTCTCCTATTACTGTATTCTTTTCCGGAATAATCGAAAAGAGTTCATTGCCTGCTTGCACAAAACTGTTTTCACGCCAAAATCCAAGATATTCAAGCTCACCGGATATAGGCGTATATAGCAGGTATTTTTCTTTCCAACTATTTATTGCATTGTTTAATTGTGTTTTATTAGTGACGAGTTCGGAATATGCCTTTTCTTTGTTCTCTGTTTCTTCCAGTATGATGCGTTGTATTTCAAGTTTATTCCTGTTTATCTCCGATTGTTTTATAAGCAGATTACTTTGCAGGCTTAAAAATGATTCTTGCAATGAAAGAAAACTTTTATACTTTTCCCTATACTCATGTTCGCTAACTCCTTTCATCGTGAGAAGAATACTGTCTTTGTCCAGTTGGTCTTTTGAGTGTTTGACTATTTCTTCCTTTAGAGCTAATTCTTTTTCAACATTGGAGATTATCTTTTGGTCGGAGACGATCTGTTGCTCCAGGTTATTACGCATTGTTTTATATATATCCGAGTTTTGAATTCTTCCATATTGTTTGCATGCAAGTACAAACGAACTGTAGTTAGAACCTATTTCCCCTAATATCAGGTGTTCGGGCAAATCAACACTGGATATATTATCACTCATAGCATTTTTCAATAAAGAGTCCAGGTATAAAACATCTTTATAATTAGCTCCACTTTCGATATATGCAATTACATCATTAATATGAAGTTGCTTTTTGTTGTTTTGAACCAGGTACATTCGTCCATTAGCATTGGCTACAAGACGCACCGGAGCTACATTTGCCGTTACTGATATTTCTCCATTTACCGTATCAGGATACTTTATCAGAAAACTCATTAAAAACACTAATCCGATTAGTAAACCTACAAACAAAGCAACCCACTTTGTCCATTCGGTAGGCATACGGTCGATAATGGTTTGAACTTCTTCGCTTTTCTGATTTATAGAATTTTCGGGGTGAATTTTTTCTTGCATAGAGTATTATTTTACATTTTAATTAAAGACTCATAAAAATTAAATTTGTCCATTAACTTATTGTATTTTTCATGGAAAGGCTGTTCTCCGTTTATAATATGTACCGGATAAACTGTTTTTATAAATATAATTCCCTCCATAGCTTTTCGGGGATAAATAATGTTAGCTTGATTTGTTAAATTGTATTGTCCATGACGAATATAGAATGGTTTTTGAGGAAGTGCCGAAGTTGGATAATAAAAACAATCTTTCTCCACTGTATTCAACCTGTATTCTAAGCTATATTTATCCGCTTTGTTCAGAACTTGTTCTACATAATTATCATGTTTTCCCACCAATGTGGCCAGTACCCATATATCCGGTGCTATCATAATATCCTGTACCTACATAGCCAGTTACAGTACCTGTTCCAGTATACCCTGTACCTCCAATGAAGCCACGTTGTGCATTTTCACGAATGATTGGTATTACTTTTGCCAGTTCATCCATTTTTTTTGTTAAATTTTTCATGCGTTTTTGATTTAGCTTATTGATTGTTCTGTTCGGTTTTCAACTCAGTTGTACTTAAGTATGTATAGTAAGGACACTACAAACCCAATAGTTACTAAAAGAAGAGCTATTAGCGACTCTCCATTTATTTGAGTCGGAATAAATACTAAAAAAGTAGCTACAAAATTCCAAAGAAAATGGCACAAAATAGGAATTGTTAGGTTCTTTGATTTATAATATACAAGTCCGAATAACAGCCCGGATATGAACAAACCAAATATATCTGACAAATTAAGATGTATAAGTGCAAAAACAATGGCAGATATTATTATTGCAATATATGGAGGCATCTTTTCATACATCTTGTTTTGAAAAAGAGATAAAACCAATATGCTTTCAAAAATAGGTGCACAAATAAGCCCTCTTAATACAGGGCCTATATTAAGCGTAGGTTTGGCAATATTGTTAATTTGTATGTTATCAAATATAATAGCACTACTATCCACTTGATACCAGCGAACAACAAATAGCTCTGCATTAAACACATGTTCATAATGTTGCAATATGTATAATAAAAATAAGGTTCCAACAGTTAAGATTAGAGAAAATCCCAATAATAATATTTCTTGTTTTTTTAATAAAAAGTCCCAGTATCCATTTTTTTTTACATACCATATAAAAACAGCTATCATAAACAAGAAATGAGTGAGGAAATATGCGATATTCGCCCAAGTAGTATCAGCAACACCAATAAAAAGGAATGCTGGTAAAGCCCCAAATATGCTGTATAAAATAAAAACAATGGCAAAGGGAATGAATGAACGCATATAAATATTATTTTTCTTTGAATATATAATCGCAAAAATGAAAAATCGGACTTTTTAAATTGAAAAGTCGTAAAAAACACTATTTTTTCTAACAGTCTAATAAATAACAAAATAACTCAAAAAAATAGCGTGAAAACTTGTGCAATCCAAGTTTTTACGCTATTTTTACATTATGAATTAAGCCAAATTTTACGAGGCTTTTTGTTTTACAAACATCATATCAATATATTTTGTATTTCGGTTTATCTGTATTTCTTGCGTTTTAAGCATTGCATTTTCGAACGGATTGTTGATGTTATGGTTTTCTTTTAACCATTCGCATAACTCAACTAAAGAGCTTTTATTTGATGTAAAAAAGATATAATTACTTTCGTTGAGCACATTAATAACGTTCAGGAAATCGGCAAGCTTCCAATATTGGTTGGAAAGATATGTTTTTGTATCAGTTGTCAAATATGGCGGGTCGAGAATAAATAAAACGCCTGGAATATTTTTATATTGATTATACAACTCTAAATAATCATATTTTACAACCTCTAAGCCTTTTAAATAATTGGTCGCGTTATAATCGCTTTGCTTTACATTGTTGTACAAAGTAGATGCTTTGAGCTCGTCGAAACTATTAACATAATTTGCAGAGAATAGCAACGACGACGATAACGTAATATAATCGACAAAGCCGCTTTTCTCGGCTTGCTCAATCCTGGAAAGTACCGCATTTTTATGAGTGTCGTTTATGCGTTTTTCGCGAGGCGTGTCGCTTAGAATGACTCTTATATAGGACAATAACTCATTTGTACGCTCAACGTTGTTTAAACGCGTGCTAAATCCGTCGTAATCATTGTAAATCACCCTCGCATTTGGCAATACTTCCTTTGCCGCGTGTGATAGCAAACCCGAGCCGCCGAATAGGTCAACAACTACTGCAATATTTTTAAAACTCTTTAAACACTGTTTAAACGACTTTAAAAAATATCTTTTTTGCCCCTGAAACGGCAACGGTGCACTATTATAATTTTTCATATTTTACCCCTTATATTGCCCCCTTATCGCTTCTTTCGCTTCTCGTATCAGCCCTTGCAGTTCGGTAATTATTTCCGCCTTACCCTCAGCCGAATAGTCTAAAAACAGCTTGTTAGCTTCGTCAACGGTTATCATCTCGCCCTGCCAATCAATAATCGGTTGTGTAGCGTATGCCGCTTGCCGCTGGTCGGCGGGAGATAGCACGAGTATATCGTTCAATTTCATATTCCACACCTCGTACACCGTTGCCGTTTTATTTGCTTCGTAAAAAGTGGCTTGTTTGTCGCTTAAAAGCACGTAGGCGGTGTATCTGTCTTCGTATTTATCCGACGTTTTGTACCCCTCGGGCAGTGCCTTTGCAAAGGCGAAAATGCTGTTATTGTGGATGTAATAGTACATAATTATTAATTGTTAATGTTTAATTATTATTTTTTTGTAGCGGGTAGATAGTAGCGGATAGCGTCTACTCGCTACTATCTACTCGTTACTCGCTTGCGTAAAAGCTAATACCTTACTCGTGTACGGGTTGCTTTCGGCGGGGTATTTGTTTTCATACAGATATGTTGCTATAGTGCTTAGCAAATAACGGTTAATCCTGATGCCTGTAAGGGTAATTACATAGTTGCCATCGCCGTTTATTTCGTAGCTGTATTGCGCATTACCCAGCACCTCGAATTTATCGGCTTCCTGTGCTTCGTTTCCTTTAAATCGGAATCGGTCGCCATATTCGTAGCCGTTGTAATTAGCCACATACGGAATAATCACAAATTCGGCATCCGGCATACAAATAATTTGCACACTTAACTCCATATCGCCTGTTAGTTCGCTATTATGATATACTGAGCGGGTGTGTGTGAAATTTTGAACTATTGCTGCAACATTACGTCCTTCTGATAAACTGAATTGCGCGCCTATTTTCGAACGATACAGCAGATTTTCAAATATATTGCCCATACGATACAAGTCTTTTGTTTCGTTGGCTGTTAGAGGGTGAAACCATTGCCATTGCGGATAATCAAACAGATTATTTGACTGAATGCAAGAAGCAAGATTATTAAGCAAATCGGTAAAACTTATCGGATTATCGTTCACGTCAACCACGTTCGCAACATCGTACATGCTCAAGTATTGCGTTGCATTAATACCCTGCATGGTGTACGACAAAATGGTATTTGTAAAGTTATTGAATTGTGCGATAGATGCTACTTTAAGTGTATTGGTTTTACCGCCTGTTTTCACCCATGCCAGTTTACTGTTATTGCTTATGTCGAGCAAAGCAATAGGCGTATTAGCCGCATTTAAATAAATTAAATCTACATTTTCGCTCAGGTTTATTGACAGCAAAGAAGTATTGTTTACTGCTATATTGGTGATTTTTGTATTATTGCTTAAATCGAGTGATGTCAAATTTGCGTTGTACGAAATAGCCAGAGTAAGCAGATTAACACAGCTGCTTAAATCTATCGTTGCCCACTGGTTAGTATGTCCACTTATGATTGTCAGGACAGGGCAATTTAATAATAATTCGGCTATTTGATTGATATGACACGTCAATGTTTGCAAAGCAGGGCAACCCCGCAAATCAAGTGTACCTGCTATTAGGTTACTGTAACAATTTATAGATGTCAAAAATGGATGATTACCCATTATGAGGCTTTCAATTCGATTAATATCGCAACGGAAAGTACGTAAACCAGCACAACGGCTAACATCTAAAATACCCCCTATCAAACAACCATAGCAATATAACACTTGCAGTTTCGTATTATGCGTTACATCTAACGAGGTAAGCGAGTTACCATGTAAATAAAGTGTTGTTAATTCTGTATTATTTGTCACATTCACTGCCGACAGATTGCAATACGAACAATAAAGTGCTGTTAATGCAATATTTCTACTTGTATCTAACGACACGATAGGGTTGTTAAAACAATACAATATTTGTAATGCTGTATTTTTTGTTATGTCCAATTCGGTTAAACTACTATCCTGACAGCGCAAAATCATCAAGTTAGGAGCGTGACTTACATCTATCGTATTCAATATGGCACGATGTACGGCAGTATAAGCACTGTTAAACTCAACTATATTTCCATATACAGTTACTTTATAAATGCCTGTTGTATCGTAAACATGGTTTACAGAGGCAGCGTAAGTAGCTACGATGGTGGTTTGTCCATCGCCCCAATCTATCTGCTTTGCACCTACAACATAAAAACCTGCAATTAGATTTTCAGCCGTCACTGTATGGGTAAAGGTGATGTAATTACTACCTCCAAAAAAACGCCGTCTCATTTTTATAACTCTCTTAGGTTTGCAATTCGTATTTCAAAATCTCCCTCTTCTAATTTATCAAACGCCAAATGAAATTCAACACTTTTGGCGGGTGCAACAGTAATGGTACTGTCATCGGAGCAATTAATTAAGTGATAAATAATATCATCCCGAATAATATCACCATTTGGCATAGCGATGTTAACAAGCGCACTACGGCTGTTATTCACTATCATGCGCAACGATGCGTTTTCTTTCGGCAATACCGATGGAAAGTTGAAAGCGAGCGTACCTGTACCACCATTTACATTTACGCGCAATATCGGGTTCTCAAGTGTCAAGGGCAAATAATTATTCGCTTCGGTGGTGGCATAGGTGGTATTAATTATACCGCTTAATGCCTGATAAAATTCCTCCTCTGTACCTGTATAACCGCCGTCAATAGCGTATTGATAGGCTGATTTTCCGTCGTTACCCGTATCGCCTTTTGCACCCTGTGAGCCTGTATCGCCTTTTTCACCTTTCACGTATCCGGCGTTGTGCTGCGTATTGTCCGAGAATGTTATTATCAGGTCGCCGACGGCATCCACCTGTACGCCCGACACGCTTACCCCCGTATCGCCTTTTGATGTTTTACCCGTATCTGCCCCGCCTATCCACCAATTGCCGTTTGCTCCGATGTAGGGTGTGGCATTTTCCAATGCGTCGAGAATTGCCATACCAGCCGACCCAACGCGCTCGGCGGTATTCTTTTTCTCGTTACGTTCGTTTTTTATTACCGTCCATAATTGACGGGCTATATCTGTTAAACTCATTTTTTAAAGTTTAAAGTTTAAAGGGAAAAGGAAAAAGTACTTTACACTTTCAACTTTTACCTTTCCACCAAATTTCTATAATTCAAATTCGCAATTATCAAGCACCACATTTACATTCGAAAACACAGCATCGCACCTCGCCTTTCCGTCATTAGTGACATACAGCGGCATATATCCGTATCCTGTGCCTGTTGTAACTATCATCCCCATTCTGTTTTTCGCAGGCTTGCAGGCAGCAGGCAGTGTAAAATCAAAATACCCACCCGCCGAAATCCGCATATATTCCCCTCGCAATTCCACTTTCCCACGCTCGTTAACACGCGCTTGCAGTGTTTGTGTGACGGTAATGTTTGATGCAGGCGTGCAGTTCTGCCAATCCGTGGGCGACGGTATGTTGATAACGACACGCTTCAAGTCTGCCAAATTGATTGTCCCGGTTGCCGAGCATTTCGCTGTACGGGTGTAGAATGAGGGGCGTAATTCGCCTGTTTTGTAAAGCGCGTTTTCGACTGTTTGCTCTATCAGTATTTTCGCATTGTCGGGCGACGCAGCAAAGGGCAACAGCTCGCCGTTGATTACCACCGCTCCGGCGGTACGCTGATTACCTGCCAGCTCCACGCCGTATAGTATCAGGTTGTTGCCATACATGGCTGTAAGCATTTTTATTTGCGACTGCCACGTCAACTGCATAAAGTCGAAAAAACGCTTGTTAACCGGGTAATTTTGTTCTACCGGAATATCAAAGTAATTCATACATATTAATGTTTAATTGTTAATTATTAATGTTTAATAGCGTTTTACTTCGTAAGTAAAACAGGGTGACACGAAATAGCTTGCAAAATCGTAAATAGCTTGCGCGCCGGTTAAATAGGTAGTTTCGGGCACATATATAATAAAATCTGTAACGGTGCGTTCAGGGTCGATGTGAAAAGGGAGATAAGCGGGTAAAACCGATTTTTCGATAGCGTCGTCGTACCCTGGCGTTTTCAAATAATCGACTAAATAAAATGGCAATGCTAAATCCTCACGCGGTTTTACATTTTCGATATAAATACCATCATCGTTAAAGCGAGCGCGTAAGGCTATCTCTACATTGCGCTTGCCGGTGTTGTATTTCAGCAGAAAATCGGTTTCCGCGCGCGTGTTTTCAAAGCGGTAATACGTTTCTCTCAACGGCTCAATAGCCGCCGAAAGAAAGGCGTAAATACGCGCTTTGCGCAATGCCGGAGGCAAAAGCAACAATACAAGTTTATTCCAATCGACTTTAAAAACACTCATTCAGTTACGAGTTACAGGTTACGAGTTACAAGTATTTAAAATTTTTCATATGTTACATACAGGTCTACATCAGTATCGCAATGTATCGCGCCACTGTAAGGCTCGTATTTATCGGCTATCTCGCTCAGATTACCACCATTTACACCGGCATACGCCGTCCGTACCGTTGCCACTCGTACACCATTGCCTTGCTGTGTCATTAAGTATTGCTCCAGCATCGACGGGTAAAATACACCGTTCCATTCCAATGCGTTTAAATGCTGTTTAACGCCATCGGCAACTGGATGTGAGCCGTCAAGAAATTTCATACCGTTAGCGTCCAGTGTCATACCGTCGTAGCGTATAGTCATATAGAGAACTAAGCGGTCGGCTGGTGCTGATATAGCGGATATGTTTACACCCGCGTCGGCTACATCTTCCATGTATGCGTCAAAGGCTTGTTTTTCGTCGCCGGTAAGCGGCGAGCCGTCGGCTTTTGCCACTTTCACAATAAGTGTGGGTTTGATGCTATCGGCTTTCGTTACCGAGCATTTTTTTACAATGCGTTGCGCTTCTATTTCGTCGTCTGTTAAAGCGTCGTTATTGTATTCGGTAATATCATCGCGCCACACGCCCCCAAATTGGAAATTTAAAGCCGCCAAGCGATACCAGCCGAGCGTATGCGCCCGTTGGTTTTGTATTCTTTCGTCGACCGACGAAAGAAAAATATCAAACAGGCTTTCGAGCGTCCATACGGCAAAGGCAACGACGTAAAAGAATATGCTTTCGAGGCTTACCTTTGAGAATTGTTGCTCAAAAGTCAATCCGGGCGTAAGGCTGTATGCGTTTTGCACCGCCTCGTAACTTATAAAGAGGTCGGTAATCGTTTGTTTTATTTCGTCTATCGTGCGTGCCATATTTTTAGAACCATGAGTCAAGAACCAAGATTCAAGACCTTATTTTTTTATTCAAATGTATTGTCGAATGTGCTGTCAAAAATCCGACTATCGCCCGGAGTACCGGTTATTGCGGTTGCCGGAACAATGTTGTTTATTTTATAGTAATTTACTATCCTTTTATTCAGTGGTTCGGGTATCGCTAAAGAAGTACCAGCGACAAGCTCGCCGGTTATCGAAATATCGTTTGCCTGAGCGATAGGTATAACCGCCTGTGCATCGCCGCAATGCTGCACGGCAATATCAAAAAGCGTTTGCCCTTGTTGTACTGTGATTATCATATCAGCCCCTCCAACCTCCCCCAAAGGGAGGCTTTATTGATTTTGACTTCGCAAGCCGTCGAACGCTAAACCCAAACAAAATACAACCGGATATCAAAATAACATACCACCACGCCGGTAGCTTTATTTTTTCCTTTGTCGTCTCGCTGGTAGTGCTTGCCGTATCCGTATCGCTGGTCGACCGGTCGGTTATTGTCGCCTCTTTTTCCGACACTGTTTTTTGTTCCGTTTCGGCGGTCGTAGTAGCTGCTTTGGCGGTCTGTTTATTGCGCTCTTTTACAACTATTTCCGAAATGTGCTGTATCCCGTCGGCGTTTGGTTCCGATAGTTTTATAACCGTTGTTGTTTCGCTTACGTTTTCGGTGATTGCTTCCTGATGGGCGACTGTCTCTCTCGCTTCGTCCTGTTTCGTTTCTGTGGTTTCCGCCGAAATATCAAGCATTACCGACTCTTTTATAGCCGTATCGGTCTTAGTGGCTTGCTTTGTTGTTTTGCAACCCGAAAGGAGTAATACGAATGCTAAGAGTGTGTAAATAATTGTTTTCATCCTTTGAAGTATGTTATTTTTTTATTGTCGTCAGTTTTATGCCAATCGATATGACACCAAGTTGGTGCGGATTCGCCATCTTCCAATCGAATAGGAAACGGTAATTTATTTTCGTTTACCTCAATTGTTTTTCGCACCTCATCGGCAGTTAATCCGGGAATAGAAAAATCAAAACCGTTTGCGGTAACGTGCGCCGACAGATAGGCGACTTTTTTAGAACTTACTAAACTGCATAAGTTGCAGCGGATTCCGCGTTGCGAAAACTGACCGCCTACGTTCCAATTATTTATAATTACGTTTTTATCAGAAAATAATTCCTTGATAAAGTCGAGCATTGTAATAAAGTCATCGGAAACAAACATCCAAGCCTTTTCGCCGAAACGGTCGAAAACATGCTTACAAACCAATTCGGTTATTTTAAAGTATTTACTTTTCTTCATCGCAATTTTTGTTTTTTTGTATTTTTGATTTGTAACTGTAGTCAATGCCGAAAACCGTCCCGACAAAGGTTAGTATTTCGCCGAAAGCAATAAGCACCGAGTTATCTATTTTTCCAACCGGCGGAACGCAAAAGCCTGCTATTAAAAGACCACACCCTACAATTATCAATAAGGCAGATATAATGAGTTGAAATTTTAATTTATTCATTTGTTAATAATTGGCATTAATTTGTATATCTACTTTACCCTCGGGCGTCGTCTCTATTTCCAGGTGATTTATTTGGAAGCCGTCCGCTTCCAGTTGCTTGCGCATCTTATGCTTATAAAGCAACGTTTCACTCGACAACAGCATCGACGCAATACCTACGCCTATTTGCGGGTGTTCTTTTATCTCGCCAGGGTGCATATATATCAAAAGAGCCTTATTTTGCTTTTGTACATCATCTACCACCAGCCCGCCGGTTATCATCCCCGAGCTATTACGGGTTACTTTTATATCCAGGTCGCTCGTTTCGCTATTCAGTGTTATTGCCGTTCCTTTCATTGCCTTACTTTTTCATTTGCAAGCTCTGAGCTTTTCGTTTGCGTTATCCCTTGTAATGCCCAGGTAGTAGCTGCGAGTTTCAAAGCCGCCCCGCCGTCGCCCGGTGCTGTTACCCATGCCGAAAAAATCTGTTTAAGGGTGTTTAAATCGCTTTCAAGTGTGTTTATTTTCTTCGTTAGTTCCTCCAGTTTTACCAGCCCCCCCAGTTTTCCGTCGTTAAATACAATACCCTCTTTATTCATTCTCACGGACATTGCACCAGTTCTACAGTACACCTCGTCGGCAATGTCTGCTTGCAAAACAAATAAGTTATTGAAGTCGCCCGAGAAAGAGCCTACCAACACCATACTGTCAATAGCCGGAATTATAGTCATCTTAGTCTCCACCAACTCCCAGCCAGTCTCCACATTGCCTATTGCAATTTTATTTACGTCGGTGGTTGGTTTCAGGCGTACACCCGTTAACTCCAACTCGTCAACCATCACCGTACAAGTATCGCCCTCTACGCTTACCACCTGAGCGGTAAAAAATGCGTTACCCCTGCCATTTTTCAGCAAGTCAGAAAGTAATTGTACTATTTGCGCCCGTTTATCCATATCTCTTATTTCATTGCCAGCCGACGACCCAGTTCCACCGTACGCACACCGCCCGACTCGCTAAGTTCCGTTTTTACCGCCATTACATAATATACACCCTCTTTATACTCGTAGTCCTTATCCACTATCCGCGCGCTCCAGGTAGGCTCTACGTAAGGAATTAACCAGCTTGTTACATTACCCTCGTAACCCGTGTACGATTTGTATTTTAACTGGTTATTTGCCAGTTGTTGCAATGCTTTTTGCGATATGGGAAATTTTACGTCTATCTTGTCCACATCGCCTCCGGCTTTGCCCGCCGTGGCTTTTATTTTTTTGCCGTCAGCCCCCACGCCGTTAGCCACTACCAGCAAAAGGCGGTCGCTCTCATTACGGTATTTAAGGCTCGAAACCTCGATGTTTATCGCAAAATTGTACACCACATCACCGCCTTTTTGTATGTATGGCGGGTGCACATTCAGGCGGTTGTTTCCAGTAATATATATTTGCCCCTTTGTGGCTTCTTTTAGCTTGCTGAGCACATTAAAAACCGTATCGTTCGGGCTAATGGTGAACTTATCAAAATAGTGCCCCTCGGTGTCTATCGTACAGTCCAGCGAAAAGCCCAAGGTTTTAGCACAATAAGCCGCCACATCTCGCACTTTACAATTTACAAACTCTTTAGGCGCTATTGCCTTACGCGTTAAGTATATACTATCTTCGCAGTTTATCGTCAGGCTATCGTCGTCCGTGTCAATGCGCCGTACATATCCCTCAAATTCCGTCACCAGCTCATCATCGTAACCAAATTTAATGGTTACGGGGTCGCCCGCCTTAATATATTGCTCGTGGTCTAACGTCTGGTTGTAACCAACACCGGGCAGAACGATAACAGCCGTTTGCGCCAGCAAATCGACCGACTTATTAATTTCGACCGACTGGAGCAAGCCCAGCCGATATTTACCTATTTGTATGTCGTAACCAATGTCGTACACTTTATTTCACTTCAATAAAAAGGTTGTAACTGTCATCGCTGAGGCACGAAAGGCTATAATTTTGCACATTTGCACCTTTGCTGAATGGGAGGCTGTAATCTTTAATTACTATTTGATTGACGTTTAAAAGCTGCAACAACTCGTTTTGCACCCCGACAGCCCGCCGCTGGCTGATTACCTGGCGGAGCTTTTGTATCTCTGTATCTGGATACTTATTTATGTCGGCGTTTACAAATGTGCCCTCAATAGTTATTTTTATATCACCCTCACTCCAGCGTTCCTTGATAGTGCCGCGCCCTGCCTGTTTTGCTACATTACGCGTTATTATCACGTTTTCGCCCTCTACTGATACTAACGGCTCGTAAGGCAAAAGCCACCAGTCTCCGCTTGCCAATTGGAACGAAAACGGCATTGTCATTGTTACTTTTTGTCCGCTCTCTACCAGCTCCACCACTTCACGCAGTATCACATCGCTACGTCTGAAAAAAGGATTTAAGGGAGTCATTTTTTATTTACCATTTATTCATTTGCCATTTACCCGCCTACTTGTAACCTGTAACTCGTAGCCATTACTACATATTTGCCGTTACCATTAATAGCGCGCTGGATAATTCCTCCAGTACGATGTCACCCGCTTTTTTAGCCCCCTCGCGTATACTACCGGCGTTTACTGTCATATTATTGCCCATTTCTTTTACATTGAACGTTATATGTGTTGTTTTTGAGCCGCCGGTCGTTATGTTGTTAGCCGTTGTGCCGCTTTCGCCCGTGGGAGTTCCACCGGTGCCTGTACTGCCCGAACCGCCCATCCCCTCCATACCGGGAACGCCAGCCGTCGAAATACCGAGTTTCGATTTCAAACCGTTGGTAACATCGGCAAGCGTGGTATCATTCCACGAGAGGCTTTGTCCCGCTTTTTTAAACGCCCCCATTGCTTCGCGCCCCAGGTCTACAATATTTTGCGCCCCGTCGGTTATTTCCTGTTTGCGGCGGTCGGTGTCGGCTTGTATCTGGGCTAACATTTGGTTGTTCTGCGTGCTATCTCCCAGCCCCAAAGCCTCCTTAAACCTGTACCAGCCCTCCTGTATCTTATTCAAGCCTATCATCAAGCCGTTTATCATCGTATTAAAATAATACTTGATACTCTCAACATAGAGCTGAAAAATAAGCTTACAGCCGTTTATCGTATTTTGCCAGGCTTCACCCCAACCGTCTATTTTAATTATCAGAAAAGCAATAACGGCAATAAGAGCCACTACGCTCGCTATTATCAGCCCTACGGGGTTAAGAGCCATTACAGCGTCTAAAATGCCCTGAGCTATTACCCATGCTTTCGTCGCAATGGTTATTGCCAGCGTAACCGTTTTATAAGCTACCAGTGCGGCGGTTGCGGCTATTATAACAGTGCCTAAAACCCTATGCTGGTTATACCACCTTTCGAGCCTGCCTACTACCTTGTCGATAAAAGTCCCCGTGTCGGTAAGCAACAAGTTAAAAGCCTTTATAGCGGGTAATAAATAAGGCTGAATAATATCGTAAAGAGCCAGTAACTTGTCGTTGATATTTGCCATTGCCAGCGACCATTGACCGCCCAGTGTTTGGCTCATTTTTTCGGACATACCGTAAAATTGTCCGCCCTCCTGAGTGGCTTTTTGGAAAGCCTGGGCGACCATTTCCGCCGAAATTTTACCCTTACCCATTTCCTCTTTCAGTACGCCGACACTTTTACCCGTGTCTTTCGACATCTGCAAAAGCGGGTTAAAGCCCGCGTTTATCATTTGGTTGAGGTCTTGCCCCATCAGTTGCCCCGTTGCCGACATTTGCGAAAAGGCGAGCGTCAGGCTGTTTAGCTTACCCTTGTCGCCCATTGCTATTTCGCCGATAGCCTTAAGGTTTGGCATTATTCGCTCTTGGGCGATACCAAAGCCCGCCATTGTTTGCACAGCGGCACTTAAGCCCTCTTTGCCGTAAGTGGTTTTGCGGGCGTAAGCGTCGATATTATCAACTATCTTACGGGCGTTTTCCTCCCCGCCAAACAAAACCTCAAACGACGCGCCGCGCATTTCCTCGTCAATGCCCAGTTTAAGAGCCCGACCACCTACAATGCCGGCAATTGTAAGCGGGTTAAAAATGTACTGGGAAAAAGGAATATTTCGGAAAGCCGCGCCCAGCCTTTCGCCTATATTGATAGGTTGGGCGTTGAGCCGTTGTACCTCGCGCCGTAAGTTCTGGGCTTCTCTCTTCCGCTCTACCAGCGAACCGCCAACGCGGCGTAACGTTCCCGACATTTGGTCGCGTAGGTTAATAACGTATGTAAAAACATTGCTCATTTTTTCTCGGCTTCTTGTTTCCGTATATATTCCAGTGTCTTAATGTGCATAGCCCACTCGTCGTCGGTTAGCGTGTCGGGGTCTATATGCAGGTAGTAGCGCAGTTGTCCGTCGAGTATGCGGATAGCCTCGCGCCTTTCGTCAACCTCCGCTAACCTTAAAGCTTTTCCAGCTCGGCGTCTTTAACCTGGATTAAATCGCCTACTTTACCCACCGCCGCCATAAACAGTTCGTCGTCGGTCTTTATCTCAGCGTCGCCACCCAGCCAGCAGTTTTCGAGTATTGCCTCCGAGCCTCCGATAATGTCGCTTTTAGCTATTTTCGTCATTGCCAACGACAAGGTACGGCGGTCGGGATTTTTCAGATAAGCCACTTTGTCGCCGATGGTGAGCTTATGCACCGTTTTGTATTGCTTTTTCCAGCCCGCTATCTGCTCGGGCGTAGGATTGATAATATTTTCTTCCATTGTTTAAATGCTGTTTAATTACAATTAAATTCCGAATGTATCAAGCGCCACATATGGCAACTCTATCTCCATAAACTTATCGCCTTGTGCCATCTTTTCTTCGATGTCGGTAAACTCAGCACCCAGGATTGAAATAGTCCTTATTTTTGCCGAGTTCTCGGGTACATAGGCGATAATAATGTCGGTTTGTATATCCAAGAGCGAACGAGTGCCCGTCGCTGTTTTAAGGGCGATTATTTCGCTCTGTGTAAACAGGAGTGAACCCGTGTAGGTTTTATTGCCCCGCTGTATGCTTCGCGGCTTATTACCTTTGGCGTGCAAAGGCTCTTTTTCCTGGCTCTCTTTGTAATTTATACTACGAAAGCCTTTTATTTCGATACCGCCCACAACCAGGCATATATCAGCCCACTCGTACTCGCGTCCATTAATTAAAAATAAATCACTTAATGCCATAATCTTAATTTTGTGTTACTGTGAAACCGAGTAAAACGTTTATGTATTTGGCGTAACCGTGTGGACGTACGCGGAGCTCAGCGCCAACCCTATTTGTAGCCAACACATTTATAGTACGGTCTATCTTGCAGGTTACGCCGCGGTCGGTTGAGTCCGACGGGTCGGTCGATAGTTCGCCGTTTGCCGTCATATTGGTAACAATGGCGTTTTCTACTGCCAGCTCGAAAGCGCGGGCGTAGGTCTCTATCATTGTACCGTTGGTGTTTACAGGTATCTCGTCGATTAATTTCTCTATCAATACAGCATAGGCAATACGATAGGCTTTGTCAATCACACGGCGGCGGGTTATCGCGTTGTAGTCGTCTGTTGGCTTTGTTGCCAGCGGGTCGCCGGCTATGTAGTAGCCCGATACACCCGTAAACGTGCGAAACGTAATATAGCCTTTGTTTACCAGCGTTTCAATATCTGCCAGCTCTATAGGTTTATCGCCTGCATACAGCGCGAGCACATTGAGCGCTCCGTCTTGCACCCGTCCGATATTACGCTGAACGGACGAAGCTGCTATACGTCCGGCAATCAAACCTATAGCTTGATTGGCTGAACCCGCCGAGCTCGCGCCGATAACCACGCCTACACGGTTATAACCTTGCTTTGTCATATCTTCCAGCGCCTCGGGGTCGCCCTGGTAATTCAAACCATCTATCAGCGTGAAAATAGGAGCAAAACGCACCTCTGTAGCCCAGTTGCCCAGCTCTTGCGCCGCCAGTTTCGAGGCTTCTACGTCCGACGATAGCCCGTTTTCTATATCAGGCTGAGCCCCCGCCTTTTTGGTAACGATAAGCCCCCGTATCTCGCCATTTGTAGCCTCTATTACATTGCGGGCGTAGGGGTTTGTTTTTTCCAGCACATCCGACATGTGCAGTGTATCGGGATAGCCGACGAGGTAAACCTTTGTACCCTCCTGAGCCTCTTTGTAGAAGTCACTAACCAGCTTTTCAATTTCGGGGTTATTATCAGCCGTAATGCCCATATTTTCCAGGTCGCCGTATTTACGCAAAGCATAATGTTGTGCCAGCGTGAAAGTGTCAGCCACCGCCACCGCCCCGACAACCACCAGGCAAAGCAAACTGTCAGCGCTGGCGATAGCTTGCCCGAGCGCGCCGTTTCCGTAATCTATTTTTACATAAGGTAATGTTGCCATTGTTTTATTTACAATTTATTCATTTACAATTTACTATTTGTTAGTAGCGGGTAGGATAGTTAAGCTACTCGCTATCCGCTACTATCTACCCACTACCTACTTATTGTAGTTACTGTGTTGTCTTTTAGGGTTACGGCGTGCTTACGTGCATCGTTTTCATTGCCAAATGGCAAAAAATCAGAGGTAAAATAAACAGCATTTAAAGCCGAGTTTTTCGTAAAAATATCGTTCGCTATTTTGGTACGTTTTTCGGCGTTTGCCTTTGGCTCTTTTGCATTACTTGCAGGCTTATTCCCTTGCGTTTTAGGTGTTTTGCTTTTGCTTGTAGTATCCAGCGGGGCACTCTCTTTACCAGCTCCTTGCTGACTATCGCCTTGCCCTGTTTGATTTGTATTTTCTTGCGGGTTTGTATCAGTTGCGCCCTGCGTTCCCGACGGTTGGGCATTGGGGTTTGTTCCTGGTTGTACCGCTGTATCTCCAGCCTTAGCCTTTGTATTAGTCTTTTTATCATTTGCCATAATAATACTATTAGTGATTAGAAAATTAGCCCCTCCTTTTGGAGGGGTTGGGGAGGCTTTTACGCAGCGGTGTCGCTGTAAATTGCTCCAGCCGCTTTTTTGCCTAATGCCATCGCCACAAAACGAACCTGAGCGCCCACCAGGTTACCCCGATAAGTTGCAAAATGCCTTTCCGCCTCCGCCGTTACAGTTCCGCGGGCTCTTAGTGTTCGCGCTTTGTAAAAAGCGAATGAGCTCGGATTGCCCGCAAGCGTTCCGTATGGATTTTTTTCGCCGGTGGCTGGGTTGTAGGTCGGGTTACCCGTGTGGGTATAGATTTTGAAACCGTCTATCTCCTTGTCGCTCATCATCGCCTTGTAAAGCTTGATATTTTGGTTTTTCAAGTCAGCTTTATGCTGAGGGCAAAGCACAATTACACGCCCCTCTTGTGGTATGTCGGCTTCGTCAAAAGCTAAGGATAAGTTTGTAATATCCTCAAAAGTCATTGCTTTATAACCCTTTGCATTTGCCGCGCCTGTGGTTTTCAAAACGGGTGCATCGGCTGTATTGCTTTGGGGCGATAAGTTGAAAGCCCCCGATTTTGAGCACTTTGTGCGCAATGAGTTTACGTGTTGACCCATTACCGACTTTGTTTTTTTATAGTCTACGTTCATATCCTCCACATTAGTTATGTGTGTCGGTTTGGTGTCGAACGTGGAAAGCTGGGCGGTGATTTTATTATCCTCGCGGCTTACAGGCACTAACGGATAGGTAGTGTTGTTTTCCAATACTTCGGGGTCGGCGCCTACTTCGGCAAGGTTGATAGTGTCGTACTTGACCATGTGGTCGTAATCTTCCAACTCGTTTAACCACGAGTCGTCCGGGTAAAAAAGCTCAATGAATACTGCTAAAAATAAATGAACTACGTATGCCATAATTTTAAATGTTTAAAATGTTAATTACTTGTTGTTTTTGGTGTACTCCTGGAGAATCCTGTCAAATTCGGTCGGGTTTTCGTGCTGTAGCTTACGCAATCCGTCGGGGTCGTCTTGCGACCATTTTAGATAAGTCCAGCTCGCACGGTCGCCAGCCGTTAGGTTTGTTTTTGCCGCCATATCTTTAAGTGATACGGTGCTTTCTGTTTTTTTGGCGTCGATTATCGCCTTTACATTGTCGAAATTGTCGCCTTGTGATAGCTTCACATATTCGCTCTTTTCTGCCTCGGTTATTTTGCCGTCTTTTACAGCCTGAGAGAGATAAGCGTCGACCTGTGCCGCTTGCAGGGTTTTAATTTTGCTGTTTAATTCCTCTATCTTGTCATCCTTTTCCTGTACGGCGAGCTCTATTTGCTTAGCCGTTGGGGTTGCAGACAAACCGAGGCTTTGACGGGTTACAGCCGTCAGTACGATAGTTTCCTTTTCGTCCATTGTCTTAGTTGTTTGATTGTTATTTAAAAAACTTAGTTTTAATTGCTCAAAAGTGATTATCTCGCGCTTTTCGTTATACAGGCGTACCGCTCCCGCATCCGATGGTATAGGTGTAATACTTGCCTCCAGTAACTCCCAGTCTGTCAGCACATAATCGTCGCCTATTTTTTCCATTTGATAAGGAATAAGACCAATAGACGCACCCCTCAGAAATTCGTCTTTTACCTCCTGTGCTTTTTCTGCCGCAAAAGCATTTTTAAGGTTAAATACAGGCTTAGCCATCATTACCCCGTTTTCGACGCGGCGGTTTTCCCAGCGTCCTATCAAATGCTTTGTATCATGGTCGTATAACATCACGGGGTTTGCGTCGAAACGCTCGTAACGCCCGCCCGCCAGGTCTACACGAAAACCCTTTGTATTTATCCGGCTACTATCCGAAAGGGTAAAATCTTTCTCGGTCTCCGGGGTTTCTTTTTTTTCTTTTTCGTCCATTGTTTTACTCAATTACACCGCAAACTTACCGCCCTCGAAACAGCTTGCAAAAAAGCTCTGTTATAATGGCATAACTTTTTTATTATCAGTATTTAAACCCTCAATTTTGCCCTATTAATTAATGTGCTGATGTGCCATGAAAATAATTTGCCGATAATTGGCAAATCGGCACATTAGCATATTGGCATATTGTAAACGATGGGTAAAACTTCAAAACAGGACACAAAAAAAAAGAACGCGAAAGCGCTCTTTCTTACAGGTCAGTATCAGCAAAAAGAAATCGCCGAGTTGGTGGGTGTAAACCCTAAAACAATTACACGCTGGGTAAATGCTGAAAAATGGGATTTAGAACTGGCGAGCCTGACAATAACCAAAGAAAAACAGCTCGCCCGATATTACGCTCAGATAAACGAAATAAACGATATTATCGCCAAACGAGACCCAGGGCAACGCTTCGCAAACAGCAAAGAGGCTGATGTACTCAACAAGCTATCCGCCGCCGCTCAGAAACTGGAAAGCGAAACGGGCATACGCGATATTGTCGACGTATCTATCGGCTTGCTTGAATGGGTGCGAGGTTTCGACGTAGACAAAGCAAAAGAGTTAAGCGACCTTTTCGACGGGTATATCAAAACTAAATTGTAGGTATGGCAAAAATAGCAGACAAACAAGCTTTTAGTAACTGGGAGACGTACCGCGAAGCACTCAAACGAGCTACAGTAATAGATATAGCCGAAACTTACGCCCAAAAGCAAGCCCGCATTAAACGCCTGGAGGCTGACCCCGAGGCATGGTTTGCCTATTACTTGCCTATGTACAACGCTTACGCGCCCGCCCCGTTTCACATACGCTCTACAAAGCGCATACAGGGAAACCCCGGGAGCGAGGTAAAAGGCGAAGCGCGTGAGCGTTGCATACGAGGCGAGTGGTTCGAAGTCGACGCCTGGGCGCGCGAGCTGGCAAAATCCACACAGGCTATGAAAAACGTTTTAATGCTGGTACTCACTGGTAAAAAACGTAACGTTATTATGGTCTCTAACTCCGAGGATAACGCTAAGCGGCTTTTAGAGCCTTACCGCGCCAACCTGGATAGCAACCAGCGTATTATAAACGATTATGGCGTACAGCGTTCATTTAAGTGGAAAGATACCGAATTTAAGACCCGTAAAGGCGCGTCTTTCCGTGCCGTTGGTGCAGACCAAAGCCCGCGCGGAACGCGGAACGATGCAGCCCGACCCGACGTTATCCTGATTGACGATATAGACACCGACCAGGATTGCCGCAACCCCGATATAATAACAAAACGGGTTAATTGGATTTTCGGAGCGTTAATACCTACGCGGGCGGTCAATGTGCCGCTGCTGGTGCTGGTATGTGGCAACATCATAGCTGAGTATTGCTGTGTTACTGAGTTAATGAAAAAAGCCGACTATGTGGATATAGTGAACATTCGCACAAACGGCAAGAGCTCATGGGAGGCGAAAAACAGCGAGGACGACATCGACCGCGTACTCAGTACTATATCGTACGCGGCGGCGCAAACCGAGTATTTCAATAACCCGCAAACCGAGGGGCGCGTATTTAAAAAATTAAACTGGGGCAAAGTGCCGGCACTTCGCCAGCTGGAGCAATTAATCGTTTATGCCGACCCAAGCCCCTCCAATGCCGACGTAAAAAACAATTCTTACAAAGTAGTCGCCCTGATGGGGCGCGACAAGCTCGGCGTAACATACGTTATAAAGGTGTTTTGCGAGCAAACCACTAACGCCCGCTTTGTACAATGGTTTTACGATATTTACGAGCTTACAAAGGGCGTGCAAGTGTATTACTACATCGAAAATAACAGCCTGCAAAACCCATTTTACGAGCAAGTATTTATACCGCTTTTTAAGGAGATAGGACGCACAAAGGGCTATATCGTGCCTATACGCCCCGACACACGCAAAAAACCCGAAAAATTTACCCGTATAGAGGGAACGCTTGAGCCCGCTAACCGCTTGGGCTTACTGGTATTCAACGAACGCGAAAAGGACAACCAACACATGCAAACGGTTGTAGAACAATTCGGGGTTGTTTCGCCAACCTACAAAGGAGCTATCGACGCACCCGACTGCATAGAGGGCGGATACAAAGTATTAGACGAAAACCTGGCGCGACGCCAGGGAACATACAGGACACAACAACGGGCAAACCGCCGTTTTTAAACAGTAAATAGCGAATAGCGAGAATAGAATTTATAGAATTTACGGAAGTTAAATGAAGTTAGTAAATTCTGTAACTTCTGTAACTTCCAGATAAATAGTAAATAGATAAATCGTAAATTAAAAAAGCATGTTTGTAGAAATTGACGAAATGCGCTCGGTAATGTACAGCTACCAAATGGGCGAAATAACCGAGGGCGACGATACAATAGTCGTGATGGCTATAAAATCGGCTGTGTCCGAAATAAAAAGCTATCTAAACCCGAGCAACCAAAAACAATGGCAAGATGGGCGACCGCTTTACGATGTTGCTAAAATTTTCGGAGCGGTGGGCGACGACCGCGACCCCCTTATTTTGGAGATTTGCAAAGATATAGCCTGTTACCGTGTTTGCCGCCTGGCAAATGTCGATATTATACACGAACACGTAAAGGAACGGTACGACCGCGCTATCGACTGGCTCGGCAAAGTAGCAGGGATAAACGGAGCGCCTACACTTACGCCCGATTTACCAACAATAGACCCCGACGCCCCGGGCGGCGACGCAAATAAGAAGCTTTTCCGCTATGGTAGTCGCCCAAAATTTAACCACGAGTAAAAAAAACAGTAGAAAGCAAAAAGGTAAAAGTATAAAGTACTTTTTCCTTTCTCTTTTTTCCTTTAAACTTAAAAGATATGAACTTTCACAACATAGCACTTCGCACCCTGGCAACACTCCAGGCTAAAATAAACAACGGGGCAAACTTACGGGACAAAAGAGGAAATTACGCCCCCATGACTGTACGCAAGTCGGTAAGCATGACACGGCGAGACATCGCCGACCTGCAACGGGCGCGCGAGCTGGCACTTACAGCCAATAACCCAAAGCAATATCTTTTACAAGATATTTTTACTATTGTTTCGGACGACCCGCACCTAACGTCGCAAATAAATAACCGAAAAGAACAAACCATCGCCGCGGGATTCGAGATGCGTACAGCCGACAAAAAAATCGACTCCAAAATGACCGATATACTTTCTGAGTTCGATTTTATACCCGATTTGTTAGGTTATATGCTGGATAGCGAAAATTTTGGCTATTCCCTGGTTGAGCTATCGGTCGAGGACAATCGCCCTAAAGTAGAACTAATACCGCGGCGCAATGTAGTTCCCGATTTCGGACGTTTCTATCCCGATGCGTCGTACGACAATTACCTGGAATATCGCCAGGCAAAAGAGTACAAACGCTGGTTGCTGGAATTTAATTCGGGACACTTAGGGATGCTAAACAAAGCCGTTCCCTATGTGCTGTTTAAAAAATTTGCTGAGAGTTGCTGGTCGGAACTGTGCGAGATTTACGGTATACCGCCCCGTGTGCTAAAAACAGACACGCGCGACCCGCAAATGCTGGATAACGCCGAGGCAATGATGCGAGACATAGGCGCGGCGGCGTGGTTTATTATCGACTCTACGGAGGAATTTCAGTTTGCCCAGGGAGTAAATACGAACGGAGACGTTTATAGCAATCTTATCGGACACGCCAAAAACGAGATAAGCATGTTATTCAACGGCGCTATCATAGGGCAAGACACAAAGAACGGCAACGAGTCGAAAGAAAAGGTAAGCATGGAAATAGCCGACCGGCTGGTACAAGCCGACCGCCGAATGTGCGAGATTTATATGAATAGTCTTGTTATACCCGCTTTGTATCGTATCGGCTGGATTCCGGCGACGACCTCGAAATTTAAGTTTACAGCCGCCGAGGATTTAGACAAGCTTTTCGATATGACGGTACGGGTTATGCCGCATAAGAAAGTATCGGACAAATTTATAAAGGAGAAATTCGGCATCGAAGTGGAGGGCGACCGTTTCGACACACCACAACCATCAGAACCAACAAAGGAGGATAAAAAACTAAATTTTCGCTAAGCCCCTCCCCTGCGGGGAGGATGGGAGGGGCTATTGCTGAGTATTATAATTGTACATGTCCCGATTGTGGAGGCTATAAGGAGCGTGTCGCATTGTCAGCAACCGAAAATAATAGGTTACTTAAGGCGTTTAACAAAATAGCGCGCTGGGCGTACACCGAAAAAAAAACCGTCATTACTGCAGACGACCTGGACAATAAACACATACAGGCATTAACCGGTGAGATAAACAGCATTTTACAGGGTGCAATTTCGGAGGGTATCGCTTACGAAATACCCGCGGCTATGCTACAGCACCTCAGGCAAAACGTCTATGTCTTTTCGGGATGTAAAACATTTGCCGAGCTGCGCGAGATAAGCGATTTGCTTGTAGACGATAAAGGCGAGATAAAGCCCTTTTCGCGCTTCTTTAAAGACACCCGCCGAGTGCACAACGATTATAACGGCGCATACCTCGAAAGCGAATACCTGTTTGCTACCCAGTCGGCGCAAATGGCGAGCAAATGGGCGGATTTTGAAAAAGACGGCGACGAATATAATTTACAGTACCGTACGGCAAACGACGACCGTGTACGTTATTCGCACCAACTGCTACACAATATAACCCTACCACCGAGCAACCCGTTTTGGTCTAAGTTTATGCCACCCAATGGGTGGCGATGCAGGTGCAATGTAGTACAAGTGCGAAAAGAGCGTTATCCTGTGTCTAATAGCGAAAACTCCGCCGACCTGGGAAATAAAGCAACGTACACCATAGGAGCTGGAGGAAAAAACACAAGCGAAATGTTTCGCTTTAACCCGGGAAAGAGAAAAACAATCTTTCCTGAGACACACCCGTATTTTAAGGCAGCAAGCGCACTTGTATTAAAAAAAATAGAGCAAAACGAGAAACGGGAAACACCCGACAAAATAGTAAGCAAGAAGTATAAAAGCGGGGGCGAAATACAACAACCCGAACACCTGATACAAAACAGCCAGGAACAAGAAAAAAACACAACGGCATACACTTACTTGGCTAAAAATTACGGGGCGAAATATCGCCTGCTAAGCGTAGTAAACAAACACGGGCTTAAAAATCCCGATGCGCTCAACCTGGTTACAAACAAGTTTTCAGATGCTAAAATACCAACGAGCCCGAGCGGCAAAAACGCAGTACAAAACGCCATCAAAGAAGCATCTAAACAAGGGGTATCGGAGGTATATATTTATCTCGAAAATGAGTACAAAATGCAGGAAATATGGGCGGGCTTGAAAGCCGCGTTACAGAAAGGACGCGCAAAGCCCATCGAAACCGTAATAATAAAAATGAAAAGCGGCGAGGTGAAAAAATACAAGGTAGAAAAACTCCGAAAGGTATTTAAAGGCTCAAAATAAAAAAAGGGGCAAACGCTGAGCGCCTGTCCCTTTCTGGGGGAGTGGCGTACTGACGCCTCTCCAATGTTGAGACAAATATACAACTTATTTTGATATGAACAAAGCAATAGATAAAATTTTGAGAAACGTAAGAGTTGATTTAACAGAGGCTTACGACCGCAACTTTGAACGTAAAGCGTTTTTTAGCGGTGCGCCCTGGCTACCAACCAAACGACCCGTATCGCGCGGCTCGCTATTACTACGCAGCTCAGCTATGCGTAATTCTATCAAATCGGAGGTAAGAGGCGAGAGCATCGTTTTTACTTCGTCCAAACCATATACCGAAATACACAACGAGGGCGGAACTATTAACATGCCTGCGCGTAAGCAAGTGATACATTTTAATCAAAAGGGACGCTTCAGTAAGAATAATAAAAAAGCTTCTTACGCACAAAAAGCAAGCGTAGGGGCTCATACTGTGAAAATGCCAAAGCGCCAGTTTATAGGAGACGCCCCCGAGGTGGAGCAAATTGTTAAAGAAAATATAGACGAAGTACTGCCAAGCTCAATAAACGACTTTATGACCAAAATATTCAATATATGATTGCTGATTTAATACAAGATTTTCAAACGCGCCTGATGGTGCAAGTACCCGAACTGTTATACATAGACGAGGACTGGGGGCAACTGGATTACTACGATAAGTTTCCGCTTGTAAAATTTCCGTGTGCGCTTATCGACATACAAAACGCCACCTTTACAAACGACGGCGAACTTGCCCAACGGGGCGTTTTAACGGTAGTGGTTAAGCTTTATTTGCTCCGCCTGAGCAACACCTCAAATGCAGCCCCGCAAAGCCAAAAAAACAACGCAAAAAAGGGCTGGGCAATATATGAGAAAGTAAACCGAGCCTTACATGGGCAAGACTTCTTGCCCGTGGGATTCGCCGCACCCATACGCCAAAGCATGCAACGCGTAAAGCGTGCCGACGGTGTGTACCAGCGCGATATAACTTACACCATCGGTTTCTCCGATAATACCACCGTACCCGTGCGCCCCATCACGCCAGCCCGACCAACAATTAAAGCAGCTATTGAAACAGTATAGCAACAGAAAAGCCCCGCTAATTTTAGTGGGGCTTTTCTGTGTTTAAACGGTGTTTAAGTATTACTTAACATATTCCTTGTAAGCAATAACCCATTTTGGCGAGTCTCCATAATTTTTATTATAAAACTGTATTGAACAATCTGTATTATCAGAATTTAGCCAAAAAAGCTCCTCGCTTTTTTTAGGTAGCTTATTTACAATTATTTCTTTACTCTCAGGCGTAACACCTAAATCTTTGCAAAACAACTCCCAAAAGACATATAAGTCCAAAAAAGTACCCTCTATTTCATTTATTCTAAACACTCTTTTACCAACAATACCTAAATCTTTGTTTGCTCCAATAGTTGGTTTAAAAAATGAGAATGATACAAAAGGGACATCAGAACCTCTTTCAAATTCATCAGGATAAAAGGCAACTATATAATGATTAGCTCTATTGCTGTAATTTTCTCTTATATAAGACTTGCTTAACACTGAAAATAAACTATCTGATAATTCATTGACTGTTTTATAGTCGGTATTTGAGAGTTTATTTAATACAGAGTTTGAAGCTAAATTATGATAATCTCTATTTTGTGCGTTAATACAAAATGAGACACATACAGTTATTAATAAAATTATCTTTTTCATATCTATTAAATTTTTATCCAAAAATACAAAAGCCCTGCATTTCTGCAAGGCTTTTGTTAAAATTTATTTTCTTTCGGCTTAATTAAAATCAATTGCCAGTTGCCCTTTCTGGGCTTCGTGCATTTCTTCTTTTACATTGATACTCATATAGCGCCAAAACGTCCGCTCACCCATTGGGTAAAGTTTGTTTATATGCTGACGGTACGCCTGAGCCCTGGACTTACTCTGATTGCCGGGTTCAAAATTTTCAGCTACTATACTCTGTATAATCTCAGCGCGTTTCAATACGTTCATACGGCGGCTTTCGCGTCTTTTTTCTATAGTTCCTTGCATAGTCCCGATTTTTTAGTTTATCTTTGTAACAGTCAGCTACAAAGCCTCTAATTGTTTCAGGACAATGCGAGGCTTTTATTTTTTTGTGTTAAAGTCTCCCATTACTTCGTCAGGCATCCAGCGTATAACAATGTTGGCACATAGCCGCCCGGTACCGTTACATCGGTGGCAATCCGTTATATCTATATCGTCGCCCGCCGAGCCGTGATACTCGTTATTTTTTGTAAAATATCCGCGCCCCTGGCACGATGGACACTTGAAAGCGTCATATCTAAATACTTCGCTGTCGCTCCTAAGCCCGGTAATTGGAGGCTTTATCCTTAATATCACTTCTTTTTTACTCATTTGTTAGCTCTTTTAAGTTGTTTTTCCAGTTTATCCAGTTGTTGGCGTGCCCGTTCGGGTGTTACATTGTCGCCCTTATCCCATACGCGGCTGTTTTGGCTCATATCAGCCGCCAGCTCGCACCGCTCATTAAAATAGGTGCGAAACCAGCTCATTATTTTAGGCATATCCAGACTTTCGTAAAACTCGCCCAGCTCGCCGTTCTTTGCCCTACGGAACACTACCTGCACATCGGCAATAGTCAGATTGCAATAGGTAGCCACCACCTCGCGGGCAATGTTGTCTACCTGGCTATCGCGTAGCGGGCGTTTCAGGTTTACGTTTTCGCAAAGGTCAATAATATGCAGTTTGATAACCGCCTCTACCTTTTCCGCTCCATAATCGCGGCGCAATACTGCCAGGCTCGGATATTTATCCCTATCGCCGGCGGCCATTGCCAGGGCGTCGCTTACCGTACGTACATGCACCAGCTCGCGCCCCAATACGTCAGGAGATAAGGTCTTTAAGGACGCGAGCTTTGTAGTCGTTTGTAATTCCTGTTTTTTCGCCATTTTTTCGTATGCTTGCTACTATTTCGTTAAACTTGTTGTTAATTACAGTAAGAGAGAAAGCATTTTGTTTGTACCACTCGGGCAAATTACCAATAAGCGCCTTAAAGGTTACGAGGCTTTCCGTATCGTTGCCATCGTGGGCGTTTCCTATCTTTTCTATAATGCAGGCTAACGCTCGCCCGTCTTTTGCTCCAAAAGAGTAATCTAATCCCGTATTAGCCTTATACGTTTTCAGGAACACGTCGCGGCACTCGGTAAAAATCGTTACCACTTTCTCGCGATTTGCCCGCTCATACCGTACGCCCAAAGCCGCGGCGAGCGCTTCGCGTAATTGCTCTTTGCTCGCCTTTGTGCTTTGTAGGGTTTTAAGTTGTTGTTCTCGTGTCATTCGTAAAACTCGTTTTTAATGTTTTCTACGTTTTGAGATAGAAAGTATAACAACATTTCCAAATCGCCGTCGTAATGGAATAGCGCACCATCTACATACGCCTCCCACATTCCGTTTCTTTGTTTTATTTCAATCATTGTCTTAAAAGGTTATTAATCTCTGATTATTTTTACAATAACTATAATTAGGTAAATTATAAAAAAGAAAGCCAAAGGCAACCAGATAGGAGAAAATACCCACCACCACGACCATTCGGCAACCGCCGAAACACCTACAAGCTTTAATACTAAAAATACGATGAAAATAGCGCCCAAAATACTAATGCCGCCACCTGTTGAACTTGATTTGTTACTCATTATTTAAATACTGTTTAAATGGTTATAATTCGCTTATTTTATTAAGCCTGTCGGCTTCGTTTTGCGCCTCTTTTCGTGTATGATAGCTACTTATTTTATTGCCGTAACTGCTTGACCCGATATATTCCATTTTGAATACACACCAAAGCCCGTTACACAGGTCGACAATATATTCAGGCTTATTCATTTTCCTTTTTCAACTCAATATAAAAAGCCTCGTCTTGCACCACCTCAATACCACATTCTCGCATCGTTTCAGCCATACCCTCTTTTTCTCGGTCTGCAATTAGTTTTTCTTTATCAACCTCCACCGTTTTGCGTACGTAATCAGGATTTAGTTTTTCCAAAATTTTGGCAACCGCTTTTAGGGTATAGCCTTTAAGCGTTTTTATTTTGGGAGTACCCATACGGAAACCGATAACCCCATGCGTAAGCTCCAGGCTCTTTTTCTTCGAAAATTGCGTTTCTTTATTTTCCAGGGCGTAAGCCTTTATTAGCTCAAAGGCTTCGCTTTTCTCTGCCTCCAGTTTTGCCAGCTCGTCAGCCTTTGAGTCGCGTAACTTGGTAAATTTAACGTCTAAATCGGCGTTTATCTTTACTATTTGCGCGTCAGCGTTTGCGTAAATGGTCAATGCCTCATTCATTTTTTCGTCCGAAATGTTTGTCATAATGGTTGCTTTTACTCTTTTTGCCATGTTTGTTATTTTTTAAATGATTAATTCAAGTTTACTTTATTGATTAAATTGTCTAAAAATGCTTTGTAATTCTTATGTGTGAACTTGTTGTAGAGATTTTTAAGTGAGCGCAACGTTATGTTGTTGAACTGTTTTACTTTAGCAGCACAGCAAGCCACCCGCTTAACGTAGTCCATGTCGGGCGTATATCCGTTGCCCTCCAGGCTGGCAAAAATTGCCGCTATTAGTCGTTTGCGTGCCTTGTCGAGTTCGCCGTCGTGCTTTTTTGTCTTTACCGACAAATCGTTACGCATACGCTTATACGCTTGCGGGTATTTCTCGTAAAGCTCCTTTAAGCTTTCCGTTTTATGATTGGAATACTCCAATATGATAGACTCTTTTATCACATCATCATATCCCAGCCCGTAGCCCTCTATCGTTTTGAGGTGGGCAAAAAACCAGGCATGAGGGTTAGTTGTTTTCATATTAATGGATTTTTGTAATTTCTATTATTTTGGACATGTGAGCTCCATCATCAATTTTTGAGGGCGTACCGTCTTTTTTTACTTTATAAAAGCAACTCCATACATCTAAACCATTGTGATAAACAGAGACTTTAAGATGACGAAAAAAGCCATAAAAGCTTTTGCCATCTACTGTTTTTACTTCATACATACAGCCGATTTTCAAATCGTATTTCTCTAGAAAGTCGACTAGAACAAAACCTATTGTTTTGTTTAAGTCTTGTAGTCTATTATAAAAATCGTGTTTATAATTTTTTTTCATATTTTAAAAATGTTATTCTTTTTCTTTCTTTTTTGCCATTGCCCAGTATTCTCGTGCTTTTTGTTCGCTTATGGTTATTTCGCCGGCACCGCCGTAACGCGTTTTTGTTACATTGGCGATAAAGCCCTGAACCCGGATACAGACAAAAGCGTCGTAATAAATTGCCTGAGCCAGTGCGCCTTTGGGTTCTCCATTTTTTTCGTGTGATATAAAAATGAATAGCTTGTTAGGAAAATCGTCTATAAGTTCTTTGTATTCTTTTGTTTTAAGATTTGTATATTGCACTGAGTCGATAATTATAACCTCGGGCGAACGGCGTTTTTTTAGCCGCTCTTTAAGCTCGCTTATCGGCTCTTTATCCAGTAGCAGGAATTTACCCGACACATCCGACATGCCTGTACGGAGAAAAGCATCGCGCATTGAGAGCGACAAACCCTCTTCAATAGAGTCGTAAGCCGTGCGCTTTCCCAACTGAGCAAAGTATTTACCTAATTTCAGCGCAAAGCTTGTTTTTCCGTGTCCCGAATCGCCGAAAACTATCCACGCACCCTTTAGCTCAGGCAACCCGATAGCCCCCCGCCATTCGCCCGTAAATGCTAATACCTCGGGTTTATAGGTCGCCACCTCGTTAGGCGAAAGGGCTCGTTTGTTTTTCCGTGGGGTTACCTCACTCATTATACACTGTTTAATTACTGTTTAAAATCGTTTTTAAGCCACTTTCTTTGTTTTCTTGATATTTGCCTTGGTTAGCTTCTTTACGCGCCTTAAATCGCATTCGCTATTGTCTATTATTTTCTCAATAGAGCGCGAATCATTCAAGCCGTTAGCCTGGCATATTGCCGCCTGGTCGTCGTAAGTATTACCCTGCAAAACAATGAAGCGGCGACCTATCCGGCTATAAATCTCATTATAACCCTTTCGTTTGTTTTGCACGCCTCGCTTAATGCGTTTTTCGAGGAAATCAGTAGCCAGCAACACAAGCCCGCAATAGTCCTCTAACTGGTTGTACATAGTGATAAAGAAATAAAGCACCTGGTCGCTCAGTTTGTCGGCTTCGTCCATGATGATAAGCGGGCATTGCTGGCTTTTTAGCTCTTTTACAATGTATCGCACCATCTCGTTAACCGTATAGCCCGACGAGTCCAAGCCCATAGCCTCCATAAGTTCCAGCAAAAAAGTTTTACGATTCCAATACTCGGAGCAAACCAGGTGATAAGCGTTTTTATTTTCGGCGGCGTATTTCTGAGCCGTTGCCGTTTTTCCACAGCCTGCGTGCCCTACAATGGCGTGTACTTCGCTTTCGCCTTGCTCGGTTGCCTGAGCATCGGCAAGTAAATGATACAGCGTGTTGCTTACACTAGTTTCGACAAATACCCAGCCCTCGTTCGCGAAACCGATTTGAGCCGCCACACGCCGCCACATCTCGTTGGCTATCAAATCCCAATTCCCGTTAAGTATCTGCGAAATAGTCGCACTCGACACATTTCTCAGGCTATTAGCAGCTTTATTTATACCCTTTTCTTGTGGTTTCAGTGGGTTTTTGTATCGGTTACAATACATCTGCAAGGCTTCTTTAATTTGTTGTTTAATTTGCTCGTTCATAGTGTTTTATTTTTATTGTTTTACATTAAATCGTATATCGTTTCTACTTTTTGTTTTTCAGTTTTTTTGTTTATTATCTCGGTGGGGCTTACCTTAGGCTTTCTGCCCGCGTCGATATTGCGGTTATCTTTGTGTTGCCCCCGGCTGTCAGTCAGCATCAGGCGGGCAAGCGTGCCGCTTAGTTGTCTCTCGCGCTCCTGTAGGAAGTCGCGCACCGTTTCGCCTGTATCGGCTCTGAAATCGGTTACATACTCCACCATTTCACAATTAAACTGGTTTACGCGGCTCAGCGCCTCGCCGTCGCCCGCCTGGCGGTCTTTCAGCGCCATAGGCTGTACATGCTTTTTCTCCAGTATAAAACGGAGTGTACCGTCGTCATTTATAGCCAGTATGCGCGTAGTGTCGTCAGGGTCAAACAGTACCGCCCATTGCACCGAGGCGTGTTTGCGAAAATTCAGGTCGAAACAATCAAAATGCTGCTTAATACCCCGTATTGTAACATTCATACCGTCGCCCTGCAACATATTTTTATAGCCTGTACTTTCGCCAAAATGATACAAATAGCTTTCGTACGACAATGGTATTTTGTCAGCCTCAGCGGTTTTGCTCCAAAGCTCCAGGTATTCGTCGCGTTTCTTTTGACGCTCCATTTCGATAACGAGCTCCACTTGCTCGCACACGCCCGCGAAGTCGGGAAAATGCGTTTTATATTTATTCAGAAATTCGCTGTTTGGCTGTTTGTCTTTGCCGGAGGTAATACCAAAGCCCGACCAGTTAGGCTGCGTTTGGCAGTATGTTTTATTGATATACCCAAAATACGGCTCAATAACCTTTGCCT
Source organism: Paludibacter sp. 221 (assembly GCF_010501035.1). GTDB lineage: Bacteria > Bacteroidota > Bacteroidia > Bacteroidales > Paludibacteraceae > QVMH01. The sequence continues at coordinate 42,225 of NZ_QVMH01000001.1, read as the reverse complement.
TAGCGTTCTTTGCACGGGCTGGCGTTACGTGCTTACCCATAGCTGCATAAAGCGGCTCTAAGGTATTGTAGGCGTATCTGTCTGATTGTATTTGATGGGCTCGGTACATCGAGCCGAATAGCCGGGCGGTATGTTGCGCCGCGTTGCGCAAAGCCGCTTTTATCAATTCCGGCGTTTCGTGCGTGCCTACCGCATAGCCTATAGGATATTTACAACAAGGGTCGAGCACTACAACCACCGTGGGGCGGTTATGGTAGGTTATTGTTTTACCGTTGTGTTTTTGGTAGAGCAATTCTACATCCCAGCCGTCGAGCGTCCAGTAAAAAAGCGGGCTTGTGGGAGCTGAGCGCTTCACCTGCATAGCCTTTTTGTTTGAGAAAGCAACCGAACCACGCCTACCGGCGTATATCTCCATTTCGTAGCGGTCGCGCCAGTTTGCCACCGTTGCGCCTGTTATCTTACGCCAGCCCATCGGCTCGGCTATTTGGTTATACAAGCGTGCCACTTGCTCATTATCCAGGTTGCGCGGGTCGGCAAGCAATTCGATTACAAGGCTCTCTTTTACTTTGTCGTTTATGCTTGCCGCGTTTCTTATACCTTTCAGAAAATTAGCGTGTATTAGCCCTGTGTAGCTTTCAGCCTTGTATTTGTCATATTTGCGTTGTAGAGACTCCGAGTTTTCGGGCAAGGTGTGCGGGTACTGCGTGCGGTCGAGGCTTTGCACCGCCTCGCTTATGTACTTCCACGCACCGCCCGTTTTTTGCCCTTTTGCCTTGCGTGGTACCACCTGTGTAGCGATAAACACCCCAATAGCGTCCAGAACAATAGCATTTGCATAGTATTCGCGGCGCGTTTTTATAGGCAGGTACCGCCCGTCGCTTAGCTTGTAACCCTCAAAAAACACACTCGCCTCAGTGTTGTGCTCTATCAAACCCTCTAAAATGTTTTGTTTAGCCATTTTATAGGGGTCGCCGCCCATTTTTTCCACTATTGCTGCCTTAAATCGGTCGGGCAAACTATCATAAGCCACCAGTGCCGGAGTACCCCGGCTCGCACGGCGTACAACCTGTATTTGTTTGCGCTCTATGGCATGCTTGTATATACTAAAAGTACATATCTCATTATCAACCAACCAACCAGCCTCAAAGCAAAGTATATTATTAAAGTACTGCATAATCTGAAATGTTTTTTTGTTCCCGCCCGGGGCTCGAACCCGGGCGCTTGCCTATCGGAATAATTGATTAACTTTATACTGTCTAATTCTTAAAATCAATAATTATGGATTATATCGAAATTCTTAAAGCACAGCATCAACAAATAGAGGCTATACAGGCATCTATCGAATTACTGGAGGTGCGAGTTAAATTCTTCGAGAATTATTTAAAGGAGTCAAATTTCGAGTTGTGGGCTCAATATCAACGTTTTGTTTATAGCGAGACTCAGCGGCTTTTAAAAGATGCTCGCACCGCTCTCGGCAACTTGCCCGATTTTCCTGAACCCGTTGAATAACCGATTCATTATGTTTTGCAATATTCTTGTTGATTGCTATTTCGGAAATTTTGGCTTTGAATGGCGAACCGAAACTATCAACCTTTTCAAGTTTCTTTATTTCGACTTCGTTAAATGTGGTCTGAATTCTTACAAAGCCTATTATCTTACTCCACAAAGCACGGCGACGGGTGTCATAATATTTAAAAGGAGTTTTACCGAGGCTTCGACGGTATCTTGAAGCCTCACGCACTTCTATATATCCGTCGCAACAGTCTATTAAATTTGTACAGTTTTTTGCTATTGTATTAGTTGATAATTTCCCCATGATTTTATATTATTGATAATCTGATTAATAAATAGATAAGATAAGCACCTATTGGAGCAAGTATTGCCAGGCAAATACGTTCATTAAGCGGGTCGCTCAGTAGCTTATCAAAAAGCCAGTAGATAAATGCTTTCATATTGCTTTTTGAGTTTCCGAACGTTCTACTACTACACCGCCCATTTTTAGGGCTGCTTCTCTTATCCTGTAAGCAAGGGCGGTATTTGTTTTAAATGCTAATGCAGTACGCACTGTAGGATACGAGGTATTAAACAGCTTCTTTAGCTTCAACTTTTGACCATTGCCGACTAAAATCTCTTTTCTGACCATAATTTTTATTTTTAATTGTTTTATGTACCTTTATCGCGTCTTTCATTGTGAAAGGCAATGCAAATATAGAAAATATATTTTCGATAAACCAAATAAAATGATAATTAATTTGCGATGATAAAAGAAAGAATTATACAATTCATTGAATACAAGGGAATACCGAAAGAAGAATTTTATTTAAAAATTGGTATGACGTCAGCCAGCTTTAGAGGAAATGCAAAAAAAACGCCCCTGAATTCAAATGCTATCGAAAATATATTATCGGAAATACCCGATATTAATCCCGAGTGGCTGTTAACTGGAAAAGGCGAAATGATAAAGGGCGAAAATGAACTTGTTAAAACAAAGATAACGCCCTACAAGTTAAAGACGGACGGCGCAGGAATGGTTCATCAGGAAATACCACTTTATGAGTTAGAGGCAAGCGCAGGGCTTACCACACTATTCAGCTCTGATGTAAATCAAATACCCGTCGACTTTATCAGCGTACCGAATGCTCCCAAATGCGATGGGGCAATATTTGTGCGCGGTGATAGTATGTACCCAATACTTAAAGCTGGCGATATTGTTTGTTACAAAACAATACATAGCATAGAGAGTATATATTATGGAGAAATGTACCTAATTGATATAAATGTAGAGGGCGACCAGTATCTCACATTTAAGTATGTACAGAAGTCCGACAAAGGTGATGAATATTTATGTTTAGTAAGTCAGAACCCACACCATGCCCCTAAAGATATTTTTAAATCTGATATACGGGCTTTAGCAATAGTAAAATTATCAATTCGTTATAACACAAATGTGTAAAAACTATGACACAGGAGGAATTAGATAAACAAGGGCTTTTTAAAGGCAAATCAATAAGAGTATGTAAAAAATCTATTGGCGTTATGCTGGAGTCATTATTGCCCACTGAAAATGTTATTATAGCAATAAATTGTAATATTGGAAGCACAAACACCCCTGGAGTACTCACGCTTACCGACAAACGTCTTATATTTACATCTAAAGTACTATTTACAGTTGTAAGACACGATTTTCCACTAAAAAACATAACTTCTTTATCATTAGGAAGTGCATTTTCAAACAAGCTAATAATAGATAGTTTTAGTCTATCAATGACAATAACTGCTATAGATAGAAAGGTTGCGCAAGATATTATAAACCAGTTTCATTCGCTAACTTTATGATGTATTAATGTTTATATCAAAGATAAAGAGCTTATGAGTCAGTTAATAAGCATATTAAGCGACGCAAAAGACAAATAATTGTATAAATCCGGTAAGAAAAAACGTCGTTTTTCAATTAAATAACTGAAAATAAGGTATTTATACTGAAAACAAAGTGCTTTTTTGTGGCTTTATGGGGTATGTTAAGCCTGTTTTTGTGGCTTTTTCGTTGTTTTAATGGCTTTATGTATGTCGGTGGGCTCTCGAAAATGCCATCTTTTGACCGCCCATTTGACCGCCCATTTGACCGCCCAAAGGTAAAAAACAGGAAAAACGGGTTTTTGTGGCTTGCTGTTAACCGCTGTTTAAATAGCAGTTATGTGGTAATAAAACAGGGCTTAAATGGGGCGGTTTATGCTGTATTTATGGGGTTTTAGGGTATTCGCCACGCCATAATTAAAAAAAGGAGCTGTAAAAGCTCCCTTTATACCTGGTCAACGGACAATCAAGGGACATGTAATTCCCTTTTTCGATGATTCATTTTAATTTACTCTTACGCTTTTTTACTCGTAACTTGCTATATATCAAATAAATTATATGATTTTAAGAAAAACGCTTTTTCGATTTTTCTTTTTTACCCCCGTACATAGGCGCATACTCTTGTTCAGCTAGCCTATAGATTTTTTCCGATTCTTCTACAAGTTTTCGAATATCTTCATAAAATTCTTTTGTTATTTGCTTCTCATCCATTTATTATGATCATTTTTTGCGGATCAAAGGTTAAATGTTCATTATGTGAGACATAGCCCAACTGATTGGAAACACAATAGGTATTCCCTATCTGTTTGTCTATATTACGATGCGAATGTCCATAAATCCAATATTCTATTGGGCTGGATTCAATGTATTCTATTAGCTCGACTGTAAATGCTCCGTTTATTTTGCTTCCTGCAAAATCAGGAGATGCTAATTGAAATGATGGGACGTGATGGGTCACAACAATAATATGTTTTGCTATGCTTTTTGTTACTTCATCCTGAATAAAACGAAAACAGTTGTCGTGTTCGCGATTGAAATCGGCAAAAGTCAATATTTCTCCATTGAACAGAATACGATGAAAATCAGTAACACCACGCTCTGTTAGATAGGCTTCCTCTAATGGTATTTTTGCCCACAATGTTGAAACAATTATGTCGGTATCCTCTATGCTGATAACATCGTTATAGTAACACTTCACATTCTCTCGAATGGAACAAACCAACCCATGTGGCATCTTTGCCAAGTCGTAATACTTATACAACTCGTGGTTTCCTACAGCGACAATCACTTGCTTGAAATTCTCCGAAGCCCAATCCCAAAATGGATGCTTGCTGTAATTATCATCATTCAGGTATCCAATATCACCCGCAAGGATAAGAATATCACCTACCGGAATAAGTGGAGATTCCTTTAGAAACCTTGAATTATCATGAAATTCAAGATGTAAGTCGGATGCGTACTGTATTTTCATAATCCAAACACAGTCTTTAATTGAGTAGTAAACTCATCAATGGTAATTTCTGCTCCAAGTCCTAATTCTTTGGATAACCCGGTTGTTCCCAAACCATCTTCTTTTATCATTTCAAGAAATGTCCTTAAATCATTCTTTATAACTTCCGGGATTTCATATCTGTCACTTCCGGTAAAGGTTGAGGTAATACGAAAAATATCGTTTTTGTGTTTTGTAATATCCTCCGATCTTACCGACTCACCTCCTGCTTTACGCTTCGAGTTATTAATATATGCTATTGCCTTAAGTACAACAATGGCATCTTTATCCACGAAATTTAGATCATCTAAAACTACCGTATGAGATGTTGCATAGTGGTAATAGTCATCATCCAAAAGGATAGCAGAAAGACTTGATAAATCTTCTCCGACAGGAATTGGAGTCAAATGCGAGCCTTCCGGCACTTTAATCAGATCTGGTACTCTTGAAAAGAGTTCAATTTGTAAAGGAAAACCTTCTGATTTAGGTTTAATAAACCGGTAGAATTGTGTCTTTTCAGATATGGTTTGCCACAACTCATATTCTCCGGCTCTAATAAACTCCCAGAATCGTTTAACAAATTCATCACTTAATGCTTCCACAATCAGAATCGCATCAATATCCTTTGTTGCTCGTGGTTTCAGGCCTTCATCTTCGATAAGTTCACTGCATGCAGTTCCGCCAATAATCACATAATTGCCTGCATACCCCTTGAAATACTCCCGAAATATATCTAATCCTCTTACCATTTTTCTTTGTTTATTAGTTCTTTTAATTCAGCTTCCACACGCTCATTTGAATCTTCCCGATAACACAGATATAAAGATAGAGGATCTATATATCCATTATCACTTAATAAGCGAGGATTGTATTTCCATACTTCAACCTGCATATTTCCTTCCGTTTCATCTAAATACTCCCAAAAATCGTTTTTCCTTAACTCTTCAAATTCATTCTTATAGACGGCATACATTTCCTTTTTAGTATCTGTCAAAAAAGTGTAATGAGCTAAAGCTATATCTCCCGATTTGCAAAAAGCCAGACTCTCTTTTACGTTTGTAAAATAGGACTTAATAATCGGCGATTGCATTTGAGGTTCAGCTATCTGCCATAATAGTTTCCTATCAACCTCAAAAGCAACTCGTTTTTCTTTTGTTCCTGTGGTTTTGCATAACTTTTTTGCTTTCAGTTCTGATACAATCTTTGTTATTGTTTTAGGCGAGTAATTTAGCTTCTCTGCGATTTCTTTAAATGAGAATTCTTCTAAATGCTCCACCTGTAAATGATAGAGCAATAACATTTGAGCCGCAGGGCTTAACTGTTCCGGGAACGAATAGGTTTGCGGCTTATTCTCTTTCAGATAAATAAGTAAATCAGGCAGATATATTTGGTTTTCAGGTACTATAAAATTGAGCCGTTCTTTAACCATCCTATACCTCATTTGTGGACTTAGATTGTTCAACACAAAAACGACAGGCAATTCTGTATATTGATATATCGTTTTTACTTGCTTCTTTAGCTGACTTACAGTTTTAGGTGCTGTGTCAACATCTTCTGCAAGCAAAAGAGAATGGTCTTCCAATTCGAGTAAGCGATAATTATAGGTATGGCTCAAGTATAACGGAAGTTTCTTAATCAGCATGTCCGGCACTTTCTTTATAGTCCCAGATAAGCCAAGTATGTCTTGCAGATATTTTTGAACATCACTCATCACGATTACCTTAATTTATCATAATTACCCATAACAGGTAATTGTTGCAAATATAAGGTAATTATCTGAGGTAAACACAATAAAATACAATTATTTTCAATTTATTCCCTTTAGGTGCAGTTTCATTCTATGTTCCAGTTGTTAATGGTTGGTAGGACAGACTTCTTTATGCCCAATTCAAACTTAGTAAGTGGATTAAGACTCTGTTTTAGTTTGTTTGTACTTACTTGATTGTTAATATTTTCCAAGATAGCACCCAGTAGGGCTTTTACTCGTGGCGGATATGACAAAGCATATTTTATCATTTCAGCAATCTGCTTATCACTCAGTTTATTGATTAAACTACTTAAAATAACAATACTGTTGTCTGTCGAAGCATCGGGTATGCGTTTTATATCCTTGAGGGCATCGAGCAACTCCAACAATTTGTAATTGGTATCTGTCACATCAACGTAGCTTTTCACCGTATCAATTTTCAATGCACCTTTATTAACCGAAATACGCCTATCACGGCTAGCAATTTTAATTCGAAAAGCTACCTGTGTGGTCAACTTAAGTCTGTTATAAAGAGAATATCCGGTTTCGTATGCAACTCGCCTCCCATTCTCGAAAAGATAAGGACGTAACATCTCAGTATAATCCGGCTTTAGTTCTCCAAAAACAGTTTGTTGTGGCTTATAAAAAATACCTTTGGACATCTTTTTTATCAAACCTTCTTTTTGCAGACGTTCCAATGCCTTTGCAGCTGTAACATAATCTTCTTTAGCAATGAGTAAATCGGAGTAACCAAAGGTTTTACCCTCTGGGAATTTATTTATCCTTGTTCGTATTTCACTTGCTAATGACATGCTACAAAGATACAAACATTTTTTACAATGTCAAGTTTATCGCACTATAAACTTGACATTTATGCCGCGGAAAATTACATATGAATAGAAAGATGCCCCATATACACACGGTCAATTTCAGACAAATCATAATCTATTTTGAAATGGTTGAAGCAGGTAACGATTTAGAGACAAAACTATGCTTTTTGATTATTCATTTCTGAATCAACCGTTTGGCTCGGCTATAATTCAGAATAGGTAACGGATAAGTAACGAGATAACTTCATCAATTTGCCCCGCTTTGAGCAGGTTGATTAGCTTGACACAAAGTTAAGTAATTTTTCTGTATTTGCAAATTTTGGTCAAGGAGATGATCTCTTTCGCGTCTACAAATCATTTTCTACTATTTCGATAAACATCATACTGGGTCGATATAATTTCTGCTGTTTCATCTCTGAACCTTTTGGCTCTAAAATTTCAACATAAAAACAACTTACGATTACAAAGACAGGAAAAATTACTTAATAGAGAAAGCTATTGAAAGTTTTCTTCAAAAAAAACAAAATATCAGCTTTTTAAAATGCAAAATAGGGTACATATGAACTACATACATTCTGGCTTTTGCACATTTAGTATCAAAAATAGTTGTTCAACATCAAAATCAGATACCCCATTTTCTCTTGCTAATTGTAGCGTTTCTTCAAATGTTGGAGTTATGTTAAGATATTTTCGACTGAAATAATCATATTTAATATATGATAAAAAATAGTAGTATACACCTTTAGGTTCAATCATTATTGCAGCATTCAAATATTCTATTATTTTATCAATATTCGGACGAGGTGAAACAAAAGCTTTTTGTCCTTTTAACAAGCTTACTGCGGCATAAAAAAAGATCTCCGAATTATCAAAATTGTCTTCTATTGCTTTTTCGAAAGCAGGTAGAGCTTGATCATATAGCTTCAACTTTAGGTAGCACATCGCAATAGACGCGTTTAAGTCTTGATCATCAGGGTTTTCCGTCAATGCTTTACGATACGCTCCTGCATACTTATTTACTTCAGGCATCGGCATAGAATATACACTATTAAATGTTGATATTATAATCGGTTTGTAGCAATACATGCATTCACTTTGATTGGTAGTTACACGCGCCCCACAGCCGGGGCATGATAATTCGATTACTTGATGAGCCATATTTATTTACTATTAAACTTTAATTGTCGGTTTCTATTTTCTGCAAGCCTGTATATTTTGTTCGAAATTCGGGTTATTGAATCAGCGTCTCCACTTATTACAGCGTCCTGAAGATTGTCTATTTCATTTATAACATCTTGCTCTATTTGAAATACACTATAAGAAGACTGAGTAGGACTGCTATGAATGAGATCGTATACTTTTTCTACTTTTCTTCTTAATTCTTTGTCGGAAAGCTGCTTCATGATTGAATCTAGCGAAGTAGAAGCATTTTTTATATATTTCAATTCATTCTCTCTCTTTTCGATGCTGTCGGCAGTATGCTCATTGGCTATCATATTGGCAACCATTAAAATGATATATACTGCCATCAGAATCAACTGGATAGCCAAAGCCCACTTAAAATTGTCGGGAACAATCAATATGAAAGTGACACCGATTACCAATTCGAGGAAAAAATAGGAAGTGGATATTCCGAATAATGGGCGACGATAATTTTCCTGCCCACTCCCTTTGCGAACAAATAATGGTGTGAGTAAAAGCATTATGTATGCAAAGTGAATGAACCCGTAGGAAATCCAGACCGAAGCTGGATGTTCACTTCCTCCAATCAAGAAGAATAAAACATTAAACACTATCAAAAAAATAGCATCTAATATAATCCATAGTGTTGTTTTCATATTTTTAATCTTACATTCGATTAAGTATTTCTTGTTTCTTTGTATCAAATTCTTCTTGTGATATAGCACCAATATCAAGCATTTCTTTCAATTGTTTTATTTTCTCCACAGGGTTATCACTTGAAGCGGCATTCTCACTTTGGCTTTCATTTTTCTGCGTAAATCGTCCTGATGGTTGTTGAACAGGTTGCTGTTGTGCTGGCTGTTGTTGCATTGGATTGAATATTTGCTGAGCCATTCCTCCAAAAACACCTCCGGCAGCCATTCCCATACCTAACCCAGCTCCAGCGGAAGCAACACCTCCTGCTCCTGGATTGTTTGCTACATCAGACAAGATATTAGCAGCTTGTTGGCGCCCCCAGTCATCTCCTAAAACGCCAAAAACAGACTTATCAGCTTGAGCATTTATAACTTTCTCTCTTGCATCTAAATTCATTTGTTGAATTCGCATCTCATAATTCTGGCGTAATTCATCATCAACAAATCTCAATGTAGAAATTACGAATTCTTCTAATATCAACCCGTAATTGTCGACGATTTTTTGAAGGATAGGGCAAATAACATTTTCAGCCAGAAAAGCTTTTTTCTTGAAAGTACGAGTGATTTCTTCATCTGAACTCTCGATTGCTTCTTGAATGGAATCGGTAATGTGTTGAATAAATTGATTGAAAAAATATTTATTCATTCCTTCCTGGGTTTCGAAGAAAACATTGTTACCCAATAGTTTTTCCAGGAATTTTACGGAGTTATCTATTTTAATCTTAAATGAACCATGAGCCTGCACATTGGTCATCATCCCTAATAAAGGATCTCTGACCTGAATCGGAGCAGGCGTGCCCCAACCTATTTCTGCGCTATGTGCTTTCCTGACGAAATAGACTACACAGTTGAAAACGCTTATTCCTCCAGTAAAAGCATTTCTGATACGGCTTATGAAAGGATAATTGTCTGTCTTTAAGTTATATTTCCCGTTTTCCGAAACTGTTTCTACACGTCCGTCCTTAATGAAGATGGCCTCCTCACCAGGCATGACGATCAGGGTTGAATTGGTATTAAAGTCTTCTTCGGGTTGCTTCCATATCAAAAGTTCACCTGCTCCGGAATTCTTAATGACATCAGCCCAATGCTTTTTACCTCCAGTGTAATCTGCTTCATTCGGATTTTTATTGAAAAGTCCCATATTGCTGTAATTTTAAATTTATAACTATCGTTGCCTATCTCTGTTATAGTAAGGATTATAATTTGAATCTTGATTGTTTGAATCACTTTTGTTACGAGTGTCAGATTCGGACGAAATGCCTCGCAGCCTGTTGATTCGTTCGATCTCTTGGTTTCTTGTATTTTCTTCTTCCTGCTCTTCTTCTATTTTTTGCTGTTCTTCAGTTTCTTGCTCTTCAACGCTTTGTTTCTCAGATTCTTCTTCAGCCCTTTGCTCTTCTGCTTCTTCTTCTCTTTCCCTTTCCTGATCTTCCTCCAAATGTCGCAAGGAGTGATCTTTTTCATTGCTGAAAGAAGTTTCTTCCTCCTCTTCTATTACATCTTCTTCGGGAATTTCTTCTTCATAATATGGTCGTGATCCCCTTTCATTTTGGTAGTCGTCATCGGGTTTTATAAAAGAATCCTTTTTGCCTTCGTCATCGCCATCAGGTTCTTCCGGAGAAGTATCTCCAGTTTCTCCATCATCACCGTTACTATCGTTGCTTTGTTTCCTTCCTGACAATTCTGATAATTTATCTTTAGTTTGGTCGTCAACATTCGGATCTTCCAGTATATCATTTAATGACCTACTCTCCGGATTTTCTTCATCTTCATTGGTTTCCTTAGATTCTTCCGAGTCAGCATCTTCTTCTAAATCACTTTGGCTGTTGGTGTCATCTTGACTTTCTTCCTCCGAATCTACTATGGATTCATCATCTTCGGGAACCTCTGTTTCATTCTCAGAATCTTCTCCGGACTCTGTTTCTTCTGTTTCTGTATTTTCAGTTATTTCTTCTTCCTCGACGTCTTCCGTCGGCGATTCTTCAAAATCATCGTTTTCGAAATCTTCTTCAACTTCAGCGTCCGAAGCATCATCTCCGTTTTCTTCGTCAAAGTTATCGTCTTCTTCTATTTCGTCCGTATCTTCAGAAAGGACACTGTCATCCCACGTGTCATCTGATTCAAAATCTTCGGTTGCTGTATCTTCAGGGATATCCCCATCTTCGAAACTATTATCCGAGGTTTCAATATCGGAACTGTCCATATCCGACGATACGTCAGAGGTGTCTTCTGATTCGTTATATTCTTCGTCCATTGTTTATTTTTCTAAAGATTTTTGTATCTGAGTGTCACTTACTGGAATTTTTGTTCCGTACTTTATTTTCCGCCATAGTTGTGCTTTTACACATAATAGTAATTCCTTATTGAAGGGTTCATCATTTAGCTCTACTATAATCATTTTCGATATCTGTCCAAAAACTTTCTTTACAGGATCGAAATTAGAATCGTTTTGTTTGAAATTTCGGACAAATATTCTTCGGGATATTTCTTTTGCCAAAATGCGCCTTGAATAATCACATTTGGTAGAACAGTAACTCACATGTTGGCATTCTGGATAGGGACATAGCTTATCCGACTTATCATTCCAATATGTCGACAAAGATTTTATTCCTTCATCTGACAATGAAATGCTAATATTATTTTGTAATCGATAATCTTCTGTAACAATTTCTTCTGGTTCATCTAACTTATTAAAAAAGAAAAATGCTTCTCCTGGTTTTAACTTGGCTAATCTCTGTGCTTGCGTATCTGACATATTGGTGCTATCAGCAAGAATTTGTTTGTCGGTTGCCTCAACCAACCTAAAAGCTAGTTTCATATCCGTAAGGGCAACAACATCTACAGAAACTTTACGTGGCGATTGATCTGCAACAATTAACCCAACACCATAAGATCGAATTTCGGCAAGCATTCTTTTTACAAGTCCTTGTGCGATTGCACTTGGGTTTGCTTCTCCTTGCCCTGCATTAGTGTCTGCATCCAAAAGGACATGTGCCTCTTCCAATAAAATGACATTCTTTAAACCTCCTTCGCCGATATAATTTGCATTGACATAGGCAAGAATGGATAACAATAGGAGAGAAATAATCAATGCTTTTTGATCACTGTTTTCAATTGCTGCAAGCTCTATAATCGTAGGTTTTTGTAATAGATCTTCAATAGGAATAGAAAAGTAATTATCAAATAGATTTATTAAACTATTTAAGCGAACAATACCTGCACGGCCAATATTTTTAGCATCTCCTGTATAACCTATTTCATCAAATGTTTGTTGGAAACATTTAATGAAATCTGTTATATTGAAAATTTCACCTTTATCGTCGCTAGTGTAAGAATCAAGCCACCTGAAATCTGAATAACAATTATTTATTGCTTCTTCAAATATTTTATCAAGTGGTGTAGACATAGAAACAGCAGCTGCAAAGGCTGTTTTTAATGTTGACTTATAAGTTTCTAGTTTGACATTTTTTGGGGGAATAAATGGATTAAATATGAATGGAGAAATGAAATTCTTTCCGGGTGTGAACACCTGCAAATCAGGAATGCTTTGAATTAGAGCCCGATATTCATTCTTTGCAGGCTCAATAACCAAAAAGGGGATATTGTGTTGCTTCCATAAACGATCCAATAAGCTAACAGAAAAAGTTGTTTTCCCCGATCCGGGTGTTCCAACTATCAACATATGTTTAGCTAGATCTTTTAGAGAAAATCCTATTTTATCACCTTTTGATGAGGATTTAAGCATTCCGACTTCTATATCACCTGAATTTATTATATCATCGGTATATGTTTTACCTCTCTTGCTAGATTCGTTTACAACCAACCCTGCAGATATTTTATCATTGCCAAAAGGGAGTCTGAAAAATTCAGAAGCTTCTTCAAATGTGATAATATAGGGTAATTTGTAATAATTGGCAGAGATTTGTCCCCCATCCCATATATGATGTTCTCTTTCTGCTCCTAATAGCAATTCATTTATTGCCCAAGGAAGAGGATAGAAATTGTCATCCTTATTTACCTCATTGGGTAATAAATTTATGAATTTTAGACCTGCATTATTTATTGTTGATGCATTAAGTTGTCCATAAACACGAGTTGATATATTTGATACGGCATCTACATCTCCATAAATTAAGATATTAAAATAGAAAAGAGCATTTCCTTTATTTTGTGTATAATATTTATATATTTGAGCTTGTTTTTCAGCTAAAGAGAAGCTTATATTTCCGACTCCTTGCTCTGCGATACCTTTGTGTAGAGTATCAAGCATTTGAGTCATTCTGTCAATCTCTTGCGTTTCATTTAGAGTATAAGATGTTGGTATTAATTGAAATGATATTGCACAATTAGGATAATTAATCAATGTGTTGACTATCTTACTCAAATCTGTCTCACTATTAGGTATTTGATCAAAAGAATAGCAAACTGGTAATATCTGATTTTGAAGATTTTCTATTCTTTCTTCTTTTACTATTGCACAAATAGACTGGTCTTCAATATTATTGATGATTGGCACAAACTCTTCATAAGAAATTGTTTTATACTCATACTTTTGTATATCCAAGGTCGTTTTACATATCTCCAAAATAGAGTTTATATTTTTTTCAACAGAATAATTGTCATTTCCAATAGACCGCACCAATAAGAATATTTTTATATTCGCTTTATATGGCTGGTTAGAAACTGAATGAGTTGTCCACAGCACTTCCAGTGAAATATCATTGGGTAATCCATTTGTGATATTTAGCATTTTATAATACTGGTAAACCTCCACCAACAAATTACCCATTTCTTTTTTATATTCGATAGACATGGATTGTATATCAGAATATTTATTAGATAATATCGATATGCTAGGAATTGAAACTATTTCTATAACTCCTAAACCGATGCTTTCATTATTTGACAATAAAGTAGTGGACACCATGTTCTCTAAAAAATAAATCTATGGATAATCAATATAATAAGTCTCTCCTTTGCATTTTTTTGTTAAACGGATGTAGGTCTTATATAGTCCCTTAATTACACCATGCTTCTGCAATGCCAATAATGCGTATTCAGAACAAGTTGGCATTAGAAGGCATTTCCTACGCATTTCTTCAGGAGCATAATGCTGATATAATTCTATTATTAGAATAAGTATTCGTTTAAGAAATATCATTAGGAATAATAGACTAATAAGATTATATATATAAAATATATCCCTTCCAAAAAAAGAAGAGAAAGAAGCCCCGAAGTATCTCAAAATAAAACCTAGTACAAAAGTGGTTAGAATGATTCCTACTTCAAACCAAAACAACCAGATTAAGACCTTTTTTATATTAGTTTTAGGTCTGTAAAGAGGGCGATGTAAACAATATGATTTTGCAACATTTTGTTCTGATCCACTAGGGGTTCTTTCAACGATGGTGTGTTTTATCTTTCTTGATTTGAATATATTTACAACATCCACATCGTTATGAATTTTTCTTTTCTCTTAATTTTGCTTTCATGGCTTGGATAGCTCTTTCGGTATAATCATTCTGATCCATCGCACACCAGAGCTTATCACCGGGTACTGTAATTGCAAAACGACAAGAATCTATATTCTTCAGTATTTCTTTTTTCTGTTTAGGGTCGTAAACTGGAGATTCCTCCGTGTCTGAAGATGCCGAAAAATTAGTTATATCTTTATAGAAATACTCTTCTGTCTTCTCTTGTTTTCCATCCTCGTCCATGTTAAATGTATATTGATACAAATAAACTTGAGTATCGCTAAAAAAAAGCCAACTTACTTGGTAAGCAGAACTACGCCATTTATGGTCTTTGCCAAAACGAGCAAAATGTTTTTTGCCAAACAAATAGTTCTCAAAATGAACAGGATCTATTTCTTTTACTTGATCTTCATCTAAACCGATTTTATTAAGGGCTTTTTGTCTAAAATCCATTGAATTTAAAACTGATCTTACCATGCCATCATACTCTTCATCTTTCATCCTACTTGAAAAGCAACCATCATCATTACAAAAGTATCTGATAACTTTTTTTTGATTCTCAGGTCTCCCTTTAATTCGTTCTTTTACATATGGGGTATCATTCCCCTTTAAAAACTTAAATGCGATAAACGCACCAACACCAATAAGAATTACTAAAAAAAATCCCATAATTATTTATTTATTTGTTTAACATTTGGGTTCTGTTACTAAAAAATGAAGACGAACCCTTTATCTTCACTTTTTCCTATGTTATTTTATTTTCGTGGCTTTGCTATATTTTTCATTGATACCACTTCTTGTTTAGAGGTGGTACTATATAATATTTCTTGTATAATGTTGGTTACAAGCCAATTTTAGCGTTAGGTTTATTATATGTAAGTAGTTTTTCGAACGATTTTGCAAACAAAGAAGGAAAGGTTTGTGAGGTCGTTTTAGAGGACGCTCATTATCAGCTTCTTATCTTGCTTAGGAAGTTATTGGAAAGATATTTTTCAAACATTCATATAAACATGCTGATATACAGAGATATTATCGAAAAATACGGGTGCATATATGGTATATGTTAAAAACTTAACGTTTTCTGTTTCCTCTTTAGAAATACTTTTGTATCTTTGCGCGTGCGCGAATTTTAGTATAGTACCACCTCTAAACAAGAGGTGGTATCTTTTTTAGACGGTATTTATAGTGCGATTATCTGGGAATTTGCATCGTCTATAACAGATTGATCCAAAGAAGCTAAGTATATTCGGGTTGTCTTCTCGTTTTCATGCCCCATTCCTTCACTTATGACTTGTACGGAAATCCCTTTGCGTAGGGCTATCGTTGCCCAAGAATGCCGTGAGACATATGAACTCAACGGCTTTTCCAGATTAAGTAGTTCCGAAATTCGTTTGAGACGTTTGTTGTAAGTTCGTAAATGGCTGTTATAATCTCGGTTTTGAGAAGTGTATATAGGAAGAATATAGTCATCAATAGCAATTTCTTTGTATCGGTCTATTATTTCTTCAATACATTTTTCTACCTTGATACTCAGGGCTTGTTTGGTTTTACTACGGCAGTAGACGAGATAACCGTTCTTTAGATTGCTTTGCTTGAGATTAGCCATATCGACAAAGGACATACCTCGTGTGTAAAAACTAAACGTGAAAAGATCCCGTGCTAATAGTAAGTGGCTATATTCTGAAAGGTCAAGTTTTATTAGCTTGGTGATTATATCTTCATTTACAGCTCTTTTAGAGGTTTTGTATATGCCTGTATAAACATCTTTAAATGGGTTCTTTGAGATTGTCAAACCTTTTTGTACTGCCTGATTGTATGTAACTCTCAATGCTCGCATATAGCAAGAAATACTATTCTGTGAGACCCCATTATTTTTCAGATAAGTTTCGTACCGTTGCATCAATGAGCTGTCTATCTTGTCGATTCGAATATCTTCTCCATACCGGAAGCGGGAAAAACTTCTCCTTGCAGTTTCATATATTGATGCGGTTTTAGTTCGATTTTCAGATTTCAACTCCTTGATTTGATATTTTATGAAAGGAAAGAAGTAACCATTAAAAGAGTTATTGGCATAGTATTCAACCAGTTCCTTAGTGGTATAGTCGCCTCGTTTTTCAAGTATGGAGATTAAATCATAAATCTGCCTGACCTCTGATTCCAATCCGTCTTTTATGTTTTGTAAGTAAGACATCCTTTCGGAGTCTATGGTATTTGTTATTACTGTGGATGAACGATTATCCCACTCAAAAGAATGCAATCGAAACCTTGTCGTAATAAGCTTAGTTTCACGGCTATGAATTAATTGAATATAGAGGACTCCCTCCTTATTCTTTATAGTTGATTTTCTAAATTTTATCTTTACTGAAGTCATTTTTATCTGTTTTTACTTAATAAATTTGTTGTTAATATTCTCATCCCCTGTTTGGATTTACCTCTTTTGCCCTCTATTTTTCTTCTGAACGATGGGTTGCTTTGGCTTTTGCTCCTCCTTTTGAGTTTTCTGCAATCGTGGATCACTCCACGATTCTTTATATTGGGCATCTACTTTATTCTCTTTCCACAAGTAAGGGTTTGCATAGCTTCCCATGCCCCACCATTTTACTTTGGCTTTTGTGACATAGCCATTTTCTATGAGTATCTTATCTCGTATGCGCATTTCGTATTTGCCGTATTTGACAAACTCATCGGGATTCTTGTCGCTAAAAAAGGCTTTGCTCTTTTCGTCGTTAAGGAAAACATAGGAGGAGAATTTACCATCTCCATTGCTACGATTCATGTTTTCAAGATAAACATGCCCACCGTCTTTTAATATTTGCCATTGCTCAGACATCAATTCAGTACCACCAATAGATGGAAGTTTCGGCTTGCTTTGGGTTTGTTGTTTAGCTTTTTCATCGGTTTCTAGTTTAGTTCTTTGCTCCACCTGTTGTCGCAAGTATGTTTCTTCTATTTGCTTGTTTTCTTCCAAAAGATTTTTCTGGAACTCCTCTTTCAGATTTCCAAAGCTGTATTTTCTATCTACCTCAGAGCCTTTGAATGCTATATCTCCGTACCGGAATGATACTCCCTCAATCTCAGATGTTGTTCGTTTGTGCTTGTACTCAAGCTCTATCCCGAATTTTTGAAGATTATATCGCAGGTCATTAGGTGTTTTGCAATTCGGCAGAACGGTTTTAATCGCATCATGGATATAATATTTTGCCTTATCCGGATTCCTTAATTTCTCTCGCTTAACCCTTTCTTTGTCCTTGCCATAAGTCAATCCATGTTTGTCTTTTAGTTTCTTACAGACCTTGATATTCCGTTTGTAATCGTGGTTGACTGATATTAATTTCAGGTTATTGTCGATTCGGTTATAGACAATATGAATGTGTTCATTGTCGGTGTTGTAATGCCGGGCAATGATATATTGGGTGTTTTTAATACCCATTTCTTCCATGTATTCCTTAGCTAATTGTACCATAAAATCATTCGTCATTCTATCCTTATCTTCGGGAGCAAATGACAATGGAATGTGTCCGACAGGCTGCTTGATTTCCTTTCTGCCGGAACGTTGTATGGCAAAACTGCGGATAATATCCTGTTTACTTGAATCTAATACACCTTCAGCTTCAAGCAACTTGGCAGTATCGTTCATCACATATGATACACATCCCTTAAATGACTTTCCCTTGATATTCTTAGCGATCATCCAGTATCCTTTTAATTCTGATCATCATTCCCATTATATTAATGCTTTCCGCAATATATCCTGCCTGATTAGCTTTTTTTGCGATCTGGTTCAGGTTATTTGCTATACCTGAAAGTTTTCGCATAAGGTCAAGTTCCTCCAATGTAAAACGGGATTTGACACCTCCTTTAAGCACCATTTCCCGTGCATATTGTGTCGCTTTCATCCCTATTTTCTCCGCTTTCTCCTTGATTAAACCGAAGTCTTTCTCTGTCAATTTGAGATTGATTGAGCGATTTAACTTCTCTTTCTCCTTAGCCGGACGACCACGTTTGGGCTTCTCCTCTTTCTTATCTTCCATAACATATACATTCGAAGGTTATGGAATCTTTCTGGCTATTCAGATAGCCGGGCAAGCCAAAACGAAAGCGACCACCGGGAGATGAAATGAAGGCTTGCAAGACAACCTGACTAGCATGCGACCATCGGGAGAATAGCGGAAAGGTTGTCAGGCGAACCCAAACCAGCCGACCATCGGGAGCGGGTGCAGGAGTTCGCAGCCCCGCAGGGCAAGGTATGCACAGGAGGAACAAGAAAGAGCCACAGGCGAATTTCGGGTTACCCGTGCGATTACCTTGCTCCTTTGACGACGACAAAAAAATAAAGAGGCGTGAGGCTCTTTGTTTTTTGCTTCGGTGGCAACTATTACACACTATCCGGGGCATAAAACGTAGAAGCCCGGATTCTCTAACGCGACTTAAATTGGAGGTCGCCTTAAAATAATTTTCTTCATTCATCGGTCTGTCATTTTAATATTTCAGACCACGAAGAAAATTAATAATATCCGGTCAATATCAAAGCCGGATTGACATGTGTAACTCTGCTATATATTGCTTATTTGACCGGAAAGCAATCGGTGCGAATTGCCCCGATTTGCCAAATGTAAATTCCGACAAACCATTGAGAGATAAAAAAACATACTTGTCCTGCAATTATTCAAATAGCCTTCTTAACAGCAAGCCTTTGGCGCAAAACGCACCCTTTCAATGCATAAGAAACCGACATTGTATATTGACAAACAGAATGTTATACATTCGCGGCTGAAAGATTGGAAGGTTTAAAATTGGCAGTTTTTATAGACAGGATAATATACAAATTTCAATCTATCGATAAATTTTGAGACTTGGAAAATCTGCTGTTTTTCTGATTAGAAGTTTTTCAAGTTGGTTTTACATTTTGAAAACTTGAAAAATATCAAACATGAAAACTTGGCGGTTTGGTAATTTGAAAACAAGGAAACTTGAAAACAATAAAATAATAAAGCTTGAAAAACTTACAAATATCAATATGTGTAATTCTAAAAATTGAAAACAAGATGAAAAAAGAACCGTTATTTATCGCCTTCTCCACTCAAAAGGGTGGTGTCGGCAAAAGTACATTTACAGTACTCGTGGCAAGCTATCTGCATTACTTCAAAGAACTGAATGTTGCCGTAATGGATTGCGACTATCCGCAATGCAGTGTCTACGACATGCGTAAACGTGAAATCCGGCAGTTGGAAACCAACCTGCACTATCAGTCCAAAGCTATTGCCCTGTTTGATTCGCTGGGTAAACAGACCTATCCCATCGTATGCTCCAAACCGGAAGAAGCAATCCTGAAAGCCCGTGAGTTTTTGGCTAGCGAACCAGCCGACTATGATGTGGTATTTTTCGACCTGCCGGGAACCATCAACAACGATGGGGTAATTTCAACCTTTATGTCGATGGATTATGTTTTCGTGCCAATGGCTCCCTCTCGGATGTCAATGGAGAGTACACTCTCATTCATTGTTCCTGTAAAAGAAGTGTTGGGGGAATACAAAGACCTGAACCTGAAAGCCATCCATCTGTTTTGGAATCGTGTCGATGGACGTATCAAGAAAGACTGGCTCGAACACTACAAGAAACTTATCTGCCAATTTGGATTACCGCTGATGCAGACAGTTATCCCGCAATCCGTCCGCTACGACAAGGAACAGTCCATCGAGGGTAGCGATGCTGTTTTTCTATCCACAATCTTTCCTGCTGATAGGAATTTACTCAAAGGCAGCAACTTGGATTTGCTGGTTAATGAAATTATGGAGATTATTCACCTTAAACCTCAATTATAATGGCAACAGAAAATAAATTCGATAAACTCCGCTCAATGGTACATCAGGGTGTACCGTTGGAAAAGACTATGGAGAATACAGCACCGGAAGAAGTAAAGTCCGCCAGTGTGGATTCGGAAGTGATGGAGACAGAGATGAAGAAGAAAATAGCCGGACAAATTGTTGAGCCAACTGAAGAAATCGAGGAACTAGTGACTAATGTTGCCGAGCCTCCGGTAAAACCAACAGAGAGGAGAAAGCGCAAACCGCAGGCAGATTATCAAAGTTTGTTCTTCAACCGGATAGATTTCACACACCGGAAGCCGCTGTACATTACCGCCACAACCCACCGCCGGTTAATGCGAATTGTTCATCTGATGGATGAATCAAAAGCGACTATCAGCAGCTATGTGGAGAATATTATCCTGAACCATTTGGATACGTTCAAAGAAGAGATAGATACCATTTACCAAACGAATAATATAAACCCGACAGAATAATGAACAAAGTATTTATAAAATTCTATGTATTGGTTAGCCTGTGGTTTTGGGCGGGGATGCTTCTGAGTGGTCCGCTACGCAGGGCTTTTGGCGATATGCACCGTAGACTCTTGAAAAGAATCTATGATGCTACTTGGGGACAGGTGGTAAAAGCATATAAAAAAGTAACCGGTTCGATATTAAAGAGATTTAAAGACACCACGCTTTATGTGGAGAATCGTACTTATGAGCTACGTGTAAAGGTTGCCCGCTCGCTGGTAAGTAAAGAGCTACTCGAAGAATTGACAGAGAAAAACTTTGTAGCAGCAATTTCAAAAGCAAGACAAATAGGCACATGGGGGCATGGGACTTCTTTTGAGGAACTTCAGATGTTGGGCGGTCTGGCATCAGGCAGAACAGTTGACAGAGAGGAAAAGAAGGCTGCCTTAAATGTAGCATTTGAACTTTGTGATACTGACCTCTTCGAGCAGATAATAACACGGATACCCCGTGCGCAGGAACGTATATTGTTGGCTTTTGAACAGGCAGAAGGGAACGCTCCTTATGACTCCATCAAAAATGAGGAGTTCCGAAAATTTATACGGGAGTAATGGCTCGTGTAAAACGGGGCAGCCTTCGGATTGATTTTCGAGGGCTGTTTCCTTTTCTAAGAGAAAATTATTCCATTTCTGAAATGAGTTTGTCTCCGAAACCCCGGACAACCCCGGACAAATGCTGCCACAGCCTGATTCTTTGCTATTTAACCGATTTTTTGTATATATATTTGTGCTTCGATTGAAATTAATACTTAAAAAATAAAGATATGGAAATAATAAACATTGAAGCACAAACTTTCGAAAAAATGCTTTCCAAGTTTGAAGATTTTGCAAGCCGGATGGAGTATCTATGCCGCTTGCATGGAGACAGGGATATGAAAGAATGGTTGGATAATCAGGACGTATGCCAGCTTTTGAACATCTCGAAGCGGACACTTCAAACGTTACGGGATAACGGAACACTGGCATATACCCAAATCAGCCATAAAACTTATTACAAACCGGAAGACGTGGAAAAAATCGTTCCAGTGGTAGAAGAAAAACGCAAGCAAGCTAAATACAAAGGAAAACAGGTATGAGCAATCAATTAATTACATCAGAAAACGAAAGGGTAAAATCATTTTTCCTTTCACTCGAACGGCTATCTACTGCGATAGAGAAATTATTCACACCCCGCAAACCAACATTGAATGGGGAGAGTTTCTATACGGATGAGGAACTATCAAAGAAATTAAAGCTGAGTCGGAGGAGTCTACAGGATTATAGGAACGAGGGGCGTATTCCCTATATCAAACTGGGCGGCAAGATACTGTATCGGTCATCGGATGTAGAAAAACTGCTTAACGACGGATACCATGAAGCTTTCCGGAATCAACCCTAAACACAATATTATTTTTTCTTTTTTTCGGCAACTTTTATCGTACAGGAAGAGAATAAATTAGACAAACCTTTCCAAAGGAAACCCGCCAGGGCATTGGGTTTGGTGTTTTATTCTCTTCCTGTTCTTTTGTGAACGAAAAATAAGAAAAATCAATTTAGCATTGACTTATTGCTCCGAGAATTGCTAATTAAGAGCAGTTGGTGACCATTTTGAAATACTACTTTATTCATTAACCACTCCCGAAAGATTTCTGTATTCTTCGACTTAATCCGAAATGAAAGAGCCACAATCATTTCCAAACTATATTGTTCAACAAAATCACCATTCTTGTAATAATAAGTCCGACAAACATTGGTTTCATCAAATACGCTAGTTTTCAGAATGGCACGAATGTTTGCATTTATTTTGCTTACAAAACATTGGAACAAATCGGCTAGCTGGTGTTGTGTCATCCAGATTTCGGCTGATACCGGAACGGATACAATTCCATTTTCTATGGTTATTACATCTCGTTTCATAATTTATCCGATTGAAAATTTACCATTTATCCCTTCCATATCTCGCATAATGCTTTTATCCAATACTTTGGCATAATGGCGAGTCATCTTTGTATCGGAATGCCCCAGCATTTTAGCTACATTTTCAATTGAAACTCCATTGGCTAAGGCGACAGACGTTCCGAAGCTGTGCCTACCGGTGTGTGTTGAGACCTTCTTTGCAATTCCACATATATCAGCCAATTCTTTTAAATATGCGTTCATCTTCTGGTTGCAAAGAACAGGTAATAAAGTTCCTTTCTGAACACAAACAGGGTGGGTCTTATACTTTGCCAGTATCTGTTTTGGAACATCCAATAATGGGATATTACACATATTATTGGTCTTCTGTCGCTTTTTCCTAATCCACAATGCACCATTATTGTCGGTGGCGATATGTTCGGCTGTAAGTCCTTTCAAATCCGAAAAGGCGAGGCCGGTAAAAATTGAAAACACAAAAATATCACGTACCTGTGCCAGTCGCTCTATTGTTATCTCTTTATCTATAATTCGTTGAATTTCGGAGTCTTCCAAGAAATCCCGTTCCACCTCATCCAGTGTGAACTTAATATTGGCGAAAGGATCTTTGCTAATATAGTCGTTTGCCAAAGCAATACGAATAATTTTCTTGAAATTTTTCAGATACTTGGTTGCCGAATTATGAGAGCAGTTTCGTTCGGTTTTTAGATAAAACTCGTAATCCGTAATAAATTTGTGATTGACTTCCGTAATCGGAATGTCTTCTTTGTGGAAATTGAATTGGATAAAATTTGCTGTATGCTTCAACGAAGTTTCATAACGGGTAACTGTCGCCGGAGCCATATCTTTGCCTATTAGCTTTCGGCACCGCTCGTTGTGTTCTCGAAAAACATCGAGTAGCATTATTACTGGCTTGTCGTTTCTTCCCAAATACTGGTCGATAATCTTATGTGCAGTAATCTCTTTGCGGTCAAATTCCATCTCGCGATAGATTTGCATTATTCGCATGCGGATGGTGTCTAAACGGAAATTGATTTCTTGGTCTCCCCGATCGTCCCCGATTACCTTTTCAGCGATAGTATTCCACTTTTTGAAGTCAACTCTAAGGCTAATGGATGTTTCACATCGTTGTCCGTTGACTGTAACACGCAAATAAACAGGACTTTTCCCATCTTTTGCGACCCGTGATGCCTTTACGACAAACAGGATTTTGAAGGTCATTCTTTTCATACATTTCAATTTTTAATTGGGTTCGAAATATATGAAATATCAGTGGGAACAGAACTACGCAAAGAACGGCATTATGTTGAAAAACAACCCGTTAACCATAAATAGGGGAGCTTTTCCTATTTTTCTTGCTCCTCCCCGAATAAGTCTGAGAAAAGTACTCCAAATTGCTGTTTTCTGCTATTCTCTCAAAAACAAAAATCCCTGTAAACGTCTAATTTACAGGGATTATCTTGTTTTTGCTTTGCTTATTTGCGGAGAGAGAGGGATTCGAACCCCCGGAACCTCTCAGTTCAACGGTTTTCAAGACCGCCGCAATCGACCACTCTGCCATCTCTCCTAAAGTGGTTTTGCTCTAAATGCGGTGCAAAGATATGACTTTTTTATTAAATACCAAAAATCGTAAAAAATATTTTTCCTTAATTAAAAAATGATTTATGCTGGTTCCGGCTACTGAAAAAAGCATATCTTTGCTTTTGAAATTAACGCGTTTTTAATTCATCCCTGATTGGTGAAGAATATTTACAAAAATATTATTCCTGTATTTGCAACTTTGATACTTGTAGTGGTGTCATCTTTCTTCTTTTTCCGTGTCGACCTGACTTCGGATAAGAGGTATAGTATTGCTCCGCAAACAAAGCTGCTTATGCAGCGTGTGACAGAGCCAATGGAGGTAACCGTTTATTTAAATGGGAATCTGAATCCCGGTTTTTTGCGTTTGCGGAATGCCACAGTTGAGCTTCTTGAAGAACTTGCAATATATGCCAACAGGAATATCACAATCCGGTACGAAGATGTTTCGTTAATCGAATCGGTGGGGAAACGTCAAGAGAAATTTGCCGAACTTCAGGCTAAAGGATTGACGCCTGCTATGCTCAACGAGAGAGATAAGGATGGTAAAATAGTTCAAAGCATTATTTTTCCTTGGATTGTGTTAAGCTATAATAACCGTACGCTTCCTGTAAACCTGATTAAAGATGTTTATGGTGTATCGCGCGAAGAGAGCTTAAATATATCAATAGAGAATCTGGAATTTGAAGTGACTGATGCTATCCGCCAGTTGATATTGAATGACGTGAGAAAAATAGCTTTTATCGAAGGGCACGGAGAACTTTCGGAAGATGATACATTTGATATAAGCAAAACATTAAGCAAGTATTTTCAGGTTGACAGGGGTGTCTTGGGAGATGACGCTTCGGTGCTGAATCCTTACAAGGCTATAATTATAGCTAAACCTACAGCTCCATTCAGCGAATCTGATAAGTACATCATCGACCAATATATAATGAACGGAGGTAAAGTGCTGTGGCTTGTAGAGGGGGTGAAGATAGCGCGCGAAGAATTATCTGCTACTGGAGTATCACCTGCTATCGAGATGGATTTAAACCTAAATGACATGTTTTTTCGGTATGGGGTACGAATTAATCCAGTCTTGTTGCAAGATGTACAAAGTGTGAATATCCCTGTTAATGTAGCTCCTGCGGGGGAATCTCCTCAGTTTGAGCCCATGCCTTGGTTTTATGCTCCTTTGCTGCTTACGTCGTATGCACACCCTGTTACACGTAACATTGCGGAGGTTAAGGCCGATTTTTGTTCGGCGGTGGAACTTGTGGGCGAGAATGCTGGATTAAGTGCAAACCTGCTGTTGGCTACATCGGACAATACGCACGTAGTGAGAACTCCTGCAACTATTGATTTAAATGATTTGGCAGATGTAAATGAACCGGATTACTTCAATATGGGTTATATACCTGTAGCGGTTTCGTTGGAAGGTGTTTTTTCTTCAGCCTTTGCCAATCGTATGCAACCGAGGGGGGTGGGTAATTTGTTGCCTCAAAGAAGCCAAAGCGTAGCTACAAAGCAGATTATTGTTGCAGATGGTGATATTATCAGGAATGAGATTGCCGGGAATGAGATAATACCTTTAGGGTTCGACCGGTATATGAACCGGCAATTTGGCAATAAGGACTTTATCTGCAACTCAGTCCTTTATCTTACTGATGAAGATGGGTGGATGAACCTTCGTTCGCGGACAGTGACATTGGGTCTACTTAATAAGCAGTTGATAAAAAGCAAAAGCACTGTTATTCAGACACTTAACATTGTTTTACCAATTGTAGTGTTGCTTGTTTTTGGTTTTGTTTACCAATTGATAAGGAAGAGGAAATATACTTAAAAATGCTCGAAAGGGCTTGTTTATCAAGAAATTCATATTAACAAATAATAAAAATCGAAACAAGTTTTCATATTAAAACTAATTTTCGTACTTTTGCACGGTTTTGAAAATGGCTGGTAAAATGTCAAAATTTGAACAATACAATATCATTCTTAAAGGGCTTCCTGAGAGTCCTGTGGTAAAAGAATTTGTCCTTGACGATGTTTTTTTTAAGAAAATAGACAGTCCGGAGGTTCAAAAAGGGAATGTAAAAGCAAAGGTGACTATACGGAAAAAGGAAAATAACACCTTTGAGTTGTTGTTTGATTTGGACGGAGTTATCCTGATTCCGTGCGACCGCTGCTTGGACGATATGGAGCAGCCTATCACTTATAAGGAGAACTTATTGGTGAAGTTTGGCAATGCATTTTCGGAAGAGGACGAAATGGTGGTTGTGCCTGAGTTAGAAGGCGCGATAAACATTGCGTGGTTCCTGTATGAATTTATTATTCTGAACATACCGATAAAGCATGTGCACCAGCCCGGCTTATGTAACAAGTCGATGATAAGCAAGCTTAAAAAGCACATTGCCCGTAGTAGCGACGACGATGATGATGAAAATGCCTTATTGGAATTGGACGACGATGATATGGGAATAGATGAAATAGCAGAGGATTGACAATATATATAGTACAAGTTTTATTCTCTGATAATTTTAAAAAGCATATAACATTACTCATAGGATATTTAAAGTATAAAACAATTAAAAAATTAGATAAAAATGGCACATCCCAAGAGAAGACAATCGAAACAACGTTCTGCAAAAAGAAGAACTCATTATAAAGCAGAACTTCCTACATTAGCAGTATGCTCAAATTGTGGAGCTACTCATATTTATCATACTGTATGTGGCGAGTGTGGCTACTATAGAGGTAAATTAGCTATTGAAAAATTTGCTACAGTATAATTCGTAAATTATATTAATTTGGTAAAATTATGTGTAAGCCCAGAGTAAGACACTTCGGGCTTCATTCTTTTTTAATTTTAACCACTATCGAAAAGTTATGTCTAAAGTTCATGCTGTAATTACCGCTGTAGGAGGTTATCTTCCCGACTACATTCTGAATAATCATGAGTTGAGCACCATGATGGATACAAGCGATGAATGGATCACTACACGTATTGGTATTAAAGAACGCCGGATACTGAAGAAAGAAAATACAGGTACTTCTTATATGGCAGCCAAAGCCGTAGAAGAAATATTCGAGAAAACGGGTGTGAAGCCGGAAGAAATTGATGTTGTTATCTGTGCTACTTCGACCCCTGATTATATCTTTCCGGCTACTGCAGCAGTAGTTTGCGAAAGAGTTGGCATAAAAGGAGCACTGGCTTATGATTTACAGGCAGCTTGTTCCGGTTTTATTGTAGGGTTGACAAGTGCTACGGCTTTTGTTGAATCAGGACGGTTTAAAAAAGCCCTTGTTATAGGTGCCGAAAAAATGTCGTCAATCACAAATTACGAAGACCGTGCTACTGCTCCTATTTTTGGAGATGGTGCAGCTGCGGTTTTGGTTGAACCCACAAATGAAGAATTGGGTGTGATGGATGCTATACTTCATACAGATAGTACCGGGATAAAACATCTTCATATGAAAGCTGGAGGCTCTATGATGCCGGCTTCGCACGAAACAGTCGACAACAAACTTCACTATGTTTATCAGGAAGGGCAAGCTGTATTCAAAAATGCGGTGTATGATATGGCCGAAGTATCGGCCGAGATAATGGAACGTAACAACCTGACCGGTGACGATATAAGTTGGTTGATTCCTCATCAGGCCAACCTCCGTATTATCGATGCCGTACAGAAACGTACAGGAGTCGATCACGATAAAGTTCTTATTAATATTGAACATATCGGCAACACTTCGGCAGCAAGTATTCCTATCGGGCTGTGGGAGATGGAGAAAAAGTTTAAGAAAGGTGACAATATCATTCTTACTGCTTTTGGAGCCGGATTTACATGGGGAGCAATTTACCTGAAGTGGGGATATTGATAAAAAAATCGAGATAAATTATATGTTTNTGTCCAAAAAAGCGAATAAGTCAATTGTAGTATATTACAATTCGGAAAGTAAAATAAGGTAATAAGGACGGTTTACTCCTACTTGTGCAATTACTAAGATGTTTCAATAGAATAAGATGTTTGATAAAAGCCTTATTTTCAGCTAATAACCTTATTACCTTGTTTTGGACGGTAATAATTTGATAGTAGCAAAATTGATTATTTTATTTTTGAGACAGTTCCTTACATTTGTAATTATTGCTGTCCGGTAAAATATGTATTTTTGCCCTTGATTTCACTTTTTGGTGTGGTAACTACAAAGGATATCAAAAAAGGCTAAATCCCAAACGAGGGGTTCAGACTAAATTTTAGCACAAAGGAAAGTTTACCGGACAGCAATAATTGGCAAACTATGAGTTCCAAAATTCAAAATAACCTCGAACCATGTTTAAATCCTATTGACCACCTTCAATTTCATTGATATTATGTCTTAGCGAGTTCTAAAATATCCTGATTTGCCTTAATATAAGCTATCGCCGCATCATATCCTATCTGATAAATTTCCTGATAATTATCGAAGCTGAATTCATGGAATTTATTGAGCACAAGCGGCTCTATCAGATAGGTACAGATATCACGCCCTTCGCGTGAGTTCATGTGCTGCATGGCACGTATGGATGCCAACGCTATGTCGTAGGGACGCATCACGCCGGGAGCATTCAGTTTGGTATATGGAATAACATCAACGCCTATTGTTCTTTTAAATTCGCTCTCAAAACACTGGGCGGGCAAATTATTAGTCACTCCCCCATCCACATACAGTATGTCATTGTGCACTATAGGCTCAAAAACACCGGGTATGCTGGCCGATGTGCCTACCCACTTATCCAACTCGCCGCCTTCGCTGATTATTTTATACTGTGCTGCATGCATATCCGATACACAAACAAATAGTTTTTTAGGCAATCCTTCGAAACTGTTGTGAGGTATCAATTCGCGGATAAGCCCCTGCAAAGTGGTATGGTCGGACAGTCCGCGTTTTCTGAAAGGAGAATGTAAAGTAAGTAGATGGCTAATCTTATAGAGCTTATCATCCTTGATAAGTTGCAACATATATTTGGGCGAATATCCCGCTGCATAAATACAGCCCACTACAGCCCCCATACTCGTACCGGATATCCGATTGGGGAATATCCCGTGCTCTTCCAATGCCTGAATAACACCTATATGGGCAAATCCTAAAGCACCTCCACCGCTTAAACAAAGATTAATGTTCTTAATCTTTTTCTGAGAAGAAAATAACCGCCGTCGCATAAACTTCTGAAATTTTATGAGAGCCAAAAGTAAACATTATTTTCTGATAAGTAAAGTTACAAATTATTAAGAACAAATCCGACTCTCTTTTCCACACTATCTTTCGGAAGCTCTATTATACGATAACCATAACTGAGATACGTCTCTTTTATTTTATCGTAGGTAAGCATAGCTTCGTCCCAATCCTGTTTCCGCTCCTCATCCGTATGATATATTTCTTTCCAAGGCGGCAGCAAAAACACCTTCCGGTTACAGGAGTACGTTTCCACCATATTTTCCCACTCTTTGGTTATCTCCATACCCATCATTTCGGCATAACAAATGGCATCTAATATTCCCCTGTCGAAAAAGACCAGCTCCCTTTCGTCAGCGCTATTATATGTATCCAAATAGCTACGTACCGACTCTTCGAGCATCAAAAGGGTGTAAAGTTCCCTGTCTTTCCAAGGCAGGGCGTCACCACCGGTTTCAACTTGCTTCTTTATAACTTCGCGTGCAACTTCCGCCGCGCAATGAAAACCTTTTTGCCTCAATGCGTCAATCAGAGTGGTTTTGCCCATACCCGGCCCGCCTGTAATTATATAAAAGTTATCGCTATTATATTGAGAATCTATGTTCGTTTTCATAACTCGCTTTTTTAGCTATAAAATAATTGAGAAAACTAAAATCAAACTTCGGATACCCACTCATAACTGTAAATAAAATGAACTTTAATGACAGGTAAATTGTTTTAACAGAAACATTATTTAAACATATAATTTATCTATCATGAACATTTACATTGGAAATCTCAGCTACAGAATCAAAGAATCGGATTTGCGGGAGTTATTGGAAGAATATGGAGGTTTGTCTTCTGTAAGACTAATTGTCGACAAAGTATCGCACAGGTCGAAAGGATATGCATTTGCTGAAATTGACGACGAGACTGAAGCCCAACGGGCTATTAATGAACTGAACGGCAAAGAAAACGACGGCCGTCCTATGGTGGTAAAAGAAGCTCTCCCGAAAAAATAATATCAAAAAAACAGATAGAGATAGATAGTTGGTATATTCCGGCTATCTATTTTTTTTACCCAAGTAAATTCTAAAAAACGTCTTTTCAATGGCTTTTGCGGATGCCGGAGAATACAAACTCGACAATGCTGTTCTTGTTTTTCTCAAACTCGGTACTTATCCCCTGGCGGATATAAGGCACTTCGAGCCCTTTGAGCGAATAAAAAATAATCATAGCCGTAAGTTCGATATTTACACGTTTAAACACGCGCTTGGCAACCCCCTCTTCCAATATGCAGCGGATTAGCTCTATTTCCTTCACATCTATCTTGCGGCGCGTACGTTCCACCTCATAAATATCATGAAAAAAATCGGCACGCAACGAGCCATTGCGGCTTACAGCATCCTTTACAGCATCCAGGTGAGTTATTATGTGCTTGGTAAGTTTTTCTTCGGGCTCAGCGTTTTGCTCCGAAATAACGCAGAGCTTATCCAGAATAATAGACAGTTCGTTATCAATAACAGCGCGATATATATCTTCTTTGCTCTTGAAATAGGTATATAAAGTACGCCGCCCTTTTTTTGATGCTTCGGCAATATCGTTCATCGTAACATTCTTTTTGCCATGCTTCGCAAAAAGCTCCCTCGCCACTTCAATCAGTTTCTTTTTTGTTTTTGTGTTTTTTGATAACATTGCCAACATGCTTTACTCTTGCAAATATAAATAAAAAATAGCTTATTCCCGAACGGGATTTGCATTATTTATACAAAGTTTATCTGCCTGAGAATAAAAAAAATGACAACACAAAATCCCTCAGATTTTTACGATGACCCCAGTTTGGTTTACATAAACCCTCAAAAAAAACACCATTTCCCACACAAAAAAAGACATTCAAGATTTCTCCTAAATGTCTGATTTTGAAGTGACTCCGACAGGATTCAAACCTGTAACCTTCTGATCCGTAGTCAGATGCTCTATTCAGTTGAGCCACGGAGCCAATACTTTTGTTTTGCGGTTGCAAAGATAAGGTTATTTTCCGTTTTTACAAAACAAAAACAAAAAAGTTTTACAAAACAGGCTCAATTTATCTCCTAAATGCTACTTTTCCTCAGCAGGAGGGGTTTTCGACCTGCGGTCGAAAAACGGATTTTTAGAAGAACAGCTTATCGGGATTCCGTATATAGAGCTACAACCGGGCATCATACCCAACTCCTTAGCTACACGTCCTACCGAAAACATCACACGGCTGTCTACACGCCTATCAGTTGCCGCGGCACATGCCGAGCCTATGGCAATACCCACATCTACCGTGTTCAGAGCACAGGGGATATCCGCATGCTGAAGTTTCTCCACACAAGTATCAAAACCACAGTAGCCGCAATTCAGACCATGTACCTTCTCTTTCGTTCCGATAAGAACAATGGCTTCCGCCTGCAATATATTCTCCGCGTCGCGGGTAATAAATTTCAATCCGGTTATTTCGCTATATTGCAGCATCGCTTTCGACAGGTCGTCAATCGTATCGTCGGTTACCACAGCTATCTCAATTATATCGAAGCCCTTGCCTTTAGGCGCAGTACGGGCAGCCGTTATCATATCGTTTGCCACCTGTAGCAAACGTTCTCTACGGGTTTCTCTTTCGTTTATCAACATGTTTATCTAACGAAATGGGGTTAATAAAGGTTCAATCGCTTAAAAAATAAAGAAAACACCGCTCGACACTTCGCTTGGCGGAGCCAAGAATTTACGCTGATTACTTTGTCTCATCGGAGTTTAATATCCTATGAGACAAAATAATTTGCGTAATCAGCGTAATTTGCGTTCAAAAGCCTTTTTCTAACACACGCAAGACGGCTTTATTTGTTTGAAAAAGTCATTTCCCTTGTCATCCACCAATATAAAAGCAGGGAAATCTTCTACCTCTATTTTCCAGATAGCCTCCATACCCAGCTCTGGATACTCAAGACATTCTACCTTTTTGATATTCTGTTGTGCAAGAATTGCAGCAGGTCCACCGATAGAGCCTAAATAGAAACCG
This sequence comes from Paludibacter sp. 221, assembly GCF_010501035.1. GTDB lineage: Bacteria > Bacteroidota > Bacteroidia > Bacteroidales > Paludibacteraceae > QVMH01. Next base: position 9,432 of record NZ_QVMH01000001.1, on the reverse strand, counting down.
CCGTATTTATTACAAGCATCAGTTACCTGCCGGCTACGGTTTCCTTTTGCAATCATAACCATGCTTCCGCCATGCGATTGGAACAGGTCGACATACGAATCCATTCTTCCGGCAGTAGTAGGCCCAAACGAGCCCGAAGGCATGCCTTTAGGCGTTTTGGCAGGGCCGGCGTAATATATCGGATGGTCTTTCACATATTGCGGCAAATCCTTACCCGCATCCAGCAACTCTTTTAATTTAGCATGGGCAATATCGCGCCCCACTATAATAGTTCCGTTCAGCGACAAACGGGTTGCCACCGGATACTTAGTCAGTTCAGCCAGAATATCCTTCATCGGTTGGTTCAAATCTATTTTTACAGCATCACCTTCACCTGCTTCGCGTAGCGATTCGGGGATATATTTTCCCGGATTATCTTCCAGCTTTTCAACCCAGATTCCGTCTTTATTTATTTTACCTTTAATATTACGGTCGGCCGAGCACGACACAGCCATTCCCACAAAGCACGATGCTCCATGACGCGGCAAACGTACGATACGAATATCGTGGGCAAAGTACTTTCCTCCGAATTGAGCACCATAGCCCGATTCCTGTGCTGCTTTCAATATCTTAGCCTCCATTTCCAAATCGCGGAATGCTTGCCCAAGTTCATTGCCTGTAGTGGGCAGGGTGTCATAATACTTGGTCGAAGCCAGTTTTACCGTTTTCATACAAACATCGGCCGATGTACCCCCTATCACAAATGCAATATGATAAGGCGGACAGGCAGCAGTACCCAGCGTTTTCATCTTTTCGGTCAGGAATTTTTCCAATGTCACAGGATTCAACAGGGCTTTAGTCTCCTGAAACAGATACGACTTGTTGGAAGAGCCGCCACCCTTAGCCATAAACAGGAATTTATACTCATTACCGTCTACCGCCATTATATCGATTTGGGCAGGCAGGTTTGTTCCCGTATTCACTTCATCATACATATTCAACGGGGCATTTTGCGAATAGCGTAGATTTTCCTGTGTATAAGTTTCGTACACTCCTTTCGAAAGCGCTTCTTCATCACCTCCGCCGGTCCATACATTTTGACCTTTCTTAGCAATTATGGTAGCAGTACCCGTGTCCTGACAAAAAGGAAGCACTCCTTTTGCTGAAATCTCTGCATTGCGAAGCATGGTCAGAGCCACGTATTTATCATTTTCACTCGCTTCGGGGTCGTCCAGTATGGCAGCAACCTGACGCTGATGCTCAGGACGAAGCAGAAATGCACAATCGCGCATAGCAACCCGCGAGAGTTCGGTAAGCCCCTCCGGCTCTACTTTCAAAATTTCATTTCCTTCAAAATTAGAAACCGAAACGTAATCCTTTGTAAGCAAATAATACTCCGTATTATCTTTCCCCATCGGAAAAGGCTCCTGATATTTAAATTCCTTAGCCATAAACAGTTGTATAAATTAGTATTTCTTTTGTATTTTTATTTCAAGCAACAGAGATACAAAAATACTGCTTTTTAATATTATAAGATAGTCTTAAATTGATAATTTTCAATAAAAAGAACAATCAAGCTTCATCTTACCTAATTCAAACTTCCCCTCGTTTATAACGAGAGGAAGGGTTACAGCTTATAAGGCAAAATAAGGTNAAAATAAGGTAATAAGGTAGGTTTACCCTTAATTGTGGAGTTATTAAGGTTTATCAACAAAACAAAGTACTTGATAAAAACCTTATTTCCGAACAATAACCTTAGTAACTTACACGCCCGACAACAATAACCTTATTGCCTTATCCTGGGCGGTAATAATTTGGGATGTATTTTAAAAAAGTATGCTGACTTTCAGGCAGAAGCATACTTTGTAAAACACCTCCAAAGAACAATCAAGCTTCATCTTACCTAATTCAAACTTCCCCTCGTTTATAACGAGAGGTAGGGTTACAGCTTATAAGGCAAAATAAGGTAATAAGGTAGGTTTACCCTTAATTGTGGAGTTATTAAGGTTTATCAACAAAATAAGATACTTGATAAAAAACTTATTTCCGAACAATAACCTTAGTAACTTACACAACCCGACAATAATAACCTTATTACCTTATCTTGGGCGGTAATAACTTGATAGTAGCACATAGCTTATATGTAATTTCTACTGTGTTTCTATGTGTTTTCGTATGTGTACTATGTGAGCTACCAATTAACCTCCCATTGCAAAAATCGAAGGTTACCAGACTTTGCTCTCTATAGCAATCTTCCCCCCTACCTCTCATAAAAAATTATCCACAAGCGGATTCGCCTGTGGATAACTGAATATAAAAAAATTACAAACTTCAAATTAGCGGTTGGTCTTTTGCACTGCCGAATAATTAATCCGAAGTGCATAAGCCCGTCTCAATGCCTGTTTCACATCAGTTACAACACCCATACGGGTATCTTTGTCTGCTTTTATCGACACAGTCATCAAGTTCTGGTCTTCTTCTTTCATCGAGCTACGTTCGGTCACAATATAGTCCTCCAATTGAGCTACATCAGCAAAAGCATCACCCAACTGGATACGTGTTTCTGTACCAAAGGTTTTTTGCCATTCCTGAGTAGGTTTTCCGATATATACGTAACGCACCAATGATTTATTCTCCAGTTTTGTAAGTTCAGTTGCCTGAACCGGAGATATCTGCACCTTATAAGTAACCTCTTTCATTGTGGTAATCATCATAAAGAAGAACAAGAACATGAAGATGATATCAGGCAACGAAGATGTACTCATCTCGGGGGTTTCCCTTTGCTGGTCTTTTCTTATCTTTGCCATAATTTAATTTCCTCCATAATTTTTAGGTTCTGCTTCTGATATCTTCTGTGGATAAACCTTTTGTACCGATTTCTGCAATTCGACAGGCAACTCGTCATACAAACGTCCGAAACGGTTTTGAGAATATTCATTTCTCAATTCGTTATAAGCTGCAATCAGCTCATTCTGAACGTCGATATATGTCTGATATTGAGTATCCACATCATTCTGCAACGATATAACGTGGTTTTTTGTCACCGCAACATCCCCAAGGTATTCTATGTTTTCCATAACTACTTCAGGAAGATTGGGATCTTCAGCCTCGTTTTTGATAAACTCTTTCGCTTTTGCCTTAAGGTCTCTGATATCCAATATATCTCCTTGTACAAGCAATTGATTCATACTGTTCACCTTCACCACAAAGATATTACGCTTTTTAATATCGATATCCTCAATTGGTTGATCAGGTGGAAGTGGAGCCGGAAGCCTTCTCGACAACCCCTTGTTTGAATCCATACTTGTGGTTACAAGGAAAAAAATAAGAAGGATAAACGAGATGTCGGCCATCGAACTCGAATTTAATCCTGGAACTTTTCTTTTCTTTGCCATATTAATTATTTACATATTGTGAATATATAAAATCCACACGTATGTATTATTTTAATTTTACGTAAATTCTGCTACCAACGATTGCTAATATAACAATAGCAAATAATGTGTAACATGCATATATAATCATATCGGTGAATTGTGCCCAAAAGCCTTCGTTCTGATTTCCTTCGTAACCAAAAATAGACATTTTTTCAGGCGACCCTACATTCCATGCTACTATGAATATCAAGGCGAAGACAGCAAGAGTAGCAATTGTTTTTATTCCGCTTTTAGGATTTACAATAATATTCTTTACAAACTTATAAATTGCAAATCCTATAGCAACAGCGGCTGTTGCTATGAGCAATGCATAACACCAGTATATCAAAGTGTCTGTTGCGACCGGCACATTGTACGTATCGCCACCAGCAGTTTCTATTGCGCCGGCACTTGGGCCTAAATACATTATCCCTACAAGGATAATTGAAACAGCGAGCAGAACAACTGCAATGATACTGGTTATTCTTGTTAATATTTTTTCATTCATATCTTAAGTTTATTTTAAAATAAATCCGGTATTATTTTTTTGAATGTTTCACAATGATATCAAGCAATGAGATAGAAGAATCTTCCATGTCATTTGTCAAACCTTCAACCAAAGTAAGGATATAGTTGAAGAATACTTGAAGAATCATCGCTACAATAAGACCGAATACTGTTGTCAAAAGTGCAACTTTCATACCACCTGCAACAACTGTAGGAGAGATATCACCCACTTGTTGGATTTTGTCGAAAGCCTGAATCATACCAATCACAGTACCCAAGAAACCTAAACTAGGTGCAATAGCAATAAACAACGAAATCCATGTCAGGTTCTTTTCTAGCATACCTAACTGAACACCACCATAAGAAGCTACTGTTTTTTCTACTACATCAAGACCTTCGTCGTAACGTGAAAGACCTTGGTAAAAAATAGAAGCTACCGGACCACGTGTGTTACGGCAAACATCCATAGCTGCATTAACACCACCTTTGTCCCAAGCTGCATCAATATTGTTTAATAGCTTTTTTGTGTTAGTTGACGAAAGGCTCAAATAAATGATACGCTCGATACATAGTGACAAACCTAATATCAAACACAAAGCTACCGGACTCATCCATATAGCATCTCCTTCAATAAATTTTTGCTTCAATGTTTTGTGCAAGCCACCACCTTCTTCCATATCGGCAGGCGTTGTAGTTTCTATTGTAACTGCAGTTTCAGCTACTGCCGGAGTTTCAGCATATTCCTCTGTAGAAGCAACGTCCTGAGCTAAAACACTTACAGGAATTCCATAACTGCAAATTGCTACGATTGATAAAATTGCAAATAACTTTTTCATTTTTTCTGCTTTTTTAGTTTCTAATTTTTTTGTGTTTTTATTATTTATTCTTTCATTAAAATTGCTTTTCATTAAGCATAAAATTTATGCGGAGAGGAAGAGATTCGAACTCTCGATACGGTTTCACGCCGCATACACGCTTTCCAGGCGTGCCTCTTCAACCACTCGAGCACCTCTCCGAATTGGGGCGCAAGTTAAAAAAAAAATATGAATTACAAGTACATTTGATTCTTTTTTATGTTTCTAAAACCGTTATTTACCCACTTTTTGCATCTCGTTAAGTTTGTTTCACAGTTTTTTAAGAAACTAAACAATATTCGTCCCATATCAAGACCGAATGACCTCGCCTCACCTCCATTCAAAACCCGCGTATTTATATATAACGGAACTTACTACACAAAAGTATTTCAGGCATCCAAGACATTCAGACAAAGACACAACAAACACAAAAACACGCCAACTGCCTGAACAGCCGGACTAAAAACAGAAACACTTACCTAGAAGGCAATTCACGCCAATTTTTCAAAATCTTTTAACTCCCCATTCGCATTAATTAACAAAAACTGTTTTATCGGTAGATTTGCCAGCCAATAGAAATGTTTATCTTTGCGGTTGATTTTATTAAATATACATTATCAACAAAAGATGAGAAATAAAATTATCTATTTCATATTAGCTACCCTACTTGCAACAACTGCTTATAGCTGTAAAGACAAAATTACAGCCGATTTCTCGTACGACCCGGCACAACCCAAGATAGGAGAGCAAGTTGCATTCACTAACTTATCATCGGGTGGCGACGATTTTGAATGGACATTTAAGAACCTCAACACCGGCTCAATTTCCCGTTCGCTCCATAAAAGCCCCAAAATAACATTCACACGTCCCGGCGACTATGATATTACCCTACGCGTAGATTCCAACAACAACTATGTAAGGACAAAATCGTTTTACGTTTACGACAGTATTCCGCACATTACACGTAATACGCAAAACGTAAATTTTTATAAAAGTGTAAAATACAGTACTCTGGCGTACAACCCTTTCGGCCGGACAAAAACATACCAATGGTTCTTTTCTGAAAATGCACGCGGTGAAAGCCTGCGCGACACTTTAGATAACATGCAAGTCTCTTACGAGGAAGAGCCGGTTGTCTTTTTTACAAAAAGAGGTGTGGAAGAAACCGTCTCTCTACGTATGACAATAGGAGACTCCGTTTATACTATCGACCAGATAAAGAAAGACGTGTTCACCGTAAGCGACACCCTGACACGCAGCTTGCTCATTGCGCGCAAAAACAACCAAAACATACTGCGCCAGCGAATATTCGACAATGGCATCGAAGAGGCTACTGAAACCAATATACCATCGGGGAAGCATGCCTTTAATATAATGACATCAAACAAACAACTGTTTGTTTTTGATGCGGGAACACACGTAACAGAGGACAATACTGTGGGAGATGGAAACATCCGAATTGTGAACCTTGAAAACGACCAGATAAAGACCATTATCAAAAACGAGGGAACAAACTCTTACAATGGATTCTACAATGGATATGTAGATAGCAAATATGTATATTGGAGTGATTACAGCGACTTTGTTTATAAAATAGACCGGACTAAAACCGACCAGACTTTCCAATGGCTGGGCGACGACCAATACAAATCCCCATACTATGTAGCACGTGTGGATTCGTTAGGGCACTTTGGGAGCGGCTTAGCTAAAGGACAATTCAGCGGAGGAGTTTACCTGCACGACAGAGACGGCGTATTTTACTGGGCAAAAGGCGGTACCGGAAAAGGAATCTATCGTTTCAAACAAAGCAACATAAAAGAAAAAATCGACCCGGTACTTTTCCCGGACTACTCAATCCGTGCATTTGCCGTAGACAGGGCTAATAATCAGATTTATTTCTCAGTTACAGCACCTGCTAACAAAGTGGGGCTTTGGGTTGCAAACATTGATGGCACACACGAACGTCAGATAGACAATTCGCCAATGGCTAACCCATTATTCTACATTACGGGAATTGTGGTAGACAATACGTCGAACAATGTATTCTGGGCATATACCGCCCCTGAGAATCTGGGAGAAGCATATTTCGAGGAAAACCCAACCCACCGTTCGGGTATAAAGCAAATCAAACGCTTAACCAGCAACATAGCCGTACCTGATACAATAATATACTTCAACAATAAAATAACCGATGCTTACGGAATAGCTTTGGACGATGTTCCTAAATATGGGAAATAACGTGAGCCGAATATAATATTATAAAAGGTATACATATTTTAAAAAAAAGTAAAAAGCAACCACCTGACAATCAGATGGTTGCTTTTTTAATCTTTATACCAAACATCTAAACAATTCAGTATCAACACATTAAAACCATTTACTCCAACATCAGGTTCATGCAAGGAGAATGGGGCTGGAAATGCGTTACAATATCGCCGGACAACTGCTCCAAGTGGAACCCAAAAAGCAAGCGGCAAAGCTGCCGAACGGTTAGTTTTTCATCAAACTGTGCACCTTTATCAAACTTCATAAGCCCGTTGCCTTCTATATGAAAAACCCCGTTGTTATCGGGAATTGCGCTGTCTTGCAGTTCGAACGAAAAAGGATTACCCCTGTAGCCTTTCGCATACATGCCAATTAGTTTTTCCGCATCAATCACACGGGCCATGCCCGACAAATCAGATTTAGGAGGAAAGCCATCCAGCTCCGCATCTTTCACAATAGCCGTAAAATCGGTTTTCGTTTTTTGCACACAAAAATCCTTGTTCCTGAAAAGGCTATCGAACTGTAAATAAGCTTTATCCATATTCCCACCCGATGCCGAAATTATCTCTTTCAGAGGAATAAACTCCTCGTCTTTTTCGAAAACAGCGGCATATCCATACCGAGCATAATAGCCATAAAGCCAATCCTCGGCCGGAATAAGAATAGAAAGAGGGATGTGTTTTTTGCGCATCGCACCGAAAGCCTCCGACAGCAACTTACCCATATAACCACGGTTGCGCCATTCGGGCAAAGTACAGGCTCCCGAAATATACAGAGACGACACTTCCTCGCCATAAAAAGAGAATTGGTACGGAATCATCTGCAACGAAGCTACAGCCGCTCCCCCTTCCGAATAAAGCAGGGTATTCTCATTCCTGTATTTTTCAGAAAAATAGAAATCCACAAACGCAGGAGAATCGTCAAAACAAGCCTCCCACATCCGGCGAATTTCCGGCTCTGTCGTTTTATCAGCAAACCGAATCATAATTAAGCAGTTGCGAGTTACGAGTTAGAGATAAGAAGTAAGGAGTAAGGAGTAAGAGGCAAGTAAGTAACTTTATACTTTTTCCTTTCACCTTTTTCCTCATTCTTATTTCTTATTTCTTTTATCTTGATTCTTGACTCTTGATTCTATAAAAGCATAATTGACGCAAGTCTGTGACTTGTGTCGATGTTTCTTCTGTAGTTTAAAACTACATTTATTTTCGGCACAAGTTACGCTACGCTAAACTTGCGCCAGTCAGAGGTTTATTAACTGCGGATTTTAAATCCGCAGTTAGAATATCATCGGATTGCCGCTCGAACTTGTTCGCACCGCAAAGCGGATTGTTCCATTGGCTTGCCAAGAAATCCGATGAGACAAACAGTTACAAGTAGAGATAAGGAGCAAGAAGCAAGCAAGTAACTTTATACTTTTTCCTTTCACCTTTTTCCTCATTCTTATTTCTTATTTCTTATTTCTTTTATCTTGATTCTTGGTTCTTGATTCTTGGCTCTTGACTCTATAAAAAGCCCTGTTTTTTCAGAACCTCCAAAAACTTATCCGAAAACACTTCGTTGTTTTTTCGGGGATAACGAATATCGGTGAAAACCTGAGCCAGAGTTTCCTTATTATTTTCGGCAACAAAGTTTTTATAAAAAGCGCTGTTTTCTTTTTCGGCATACAGGCTATTTATATCCTCAGTCGTATAATCCTTATATTGTTCATAATGCACTACCGCATCCAATGGCAGGCGGTCGGTCTGCTCCGGAATTTCGGCAGGGTAACCCACTGTAATAGTGGTTATAGGAACAACCAACTTAGGAAGTTTCAGAATATCTATAATTTCACCCGCATTATAAGTAGTAGTGCCAAGGTAGCAGATTCCCAAGCCTTCGGCCTCTGCCGCAATGGCAAATGTCTGCGACGCCAGCAAAACATCAATAGCCGTTGTCATAAACGACTGAAAATTATCATATCCGGCATCAGCCCGACGCATCCCGCACCATTTGGTAAAGCGGTTGAAATCGGCACAAAACGTAAGCACGGCAGGTGCCTGTACCACCATAGGCTGGTTGAAATGTGTGGGTGCAAGCTGACGTTTTATTTCATCGCCGGTAGTTACTACTACGCTGTAAGCCTGCATATTTCCCGTATTGGAAGTACGGCAGGCAGCTTCAAGCAGTTGGTTCATCAAACCTGCGTCTATTACTTTATCCGTATATTTACGGATACTGCGGTGTTGGTTCAAAAAATCTAACATAGTCCTAATATTTTTATACACAAAGGTAGTATTTATTGGAGATTATATTCAATAAAAAATGAATGTATTTTAAAAGCATGCTAACTTGAAAAGTCAGATTTTCATATGGAACAGTCCGATGTATCGGACACCGCAGGCATGTGGCCTGCGGAGGAAAGATAAAAAGCA